>CACMGM010000030.1 GCA_902613275.1 uncultured Alphaproteobacteria bacterium | reverse complement strand
TTGATTGATCACTTTAAATCTAATGCAGTTTCTATCTATCATCCATGTGGTACTTGTAAAATGGATGAAGACCCTAAAAAAGGAGTTGTTTCTGAAAGATTAAAAGTTCATGGAATGGAGAATCTTTGGATTGCAGATGCATCTGTTTTTCCAAATATTACTTCTGGCAATATAAATGCCCCTGTAATGATGCTTGCTAATCTTGGAAGTAAATTTATTATCGAGGATTTAAATAAGATATAATTTATGAAAATAGTTAAACTTGAAACGTTCACAAAACCATATGTAAGTTTTGTAAAAATAACAGTTGAGGATGGTTCAATTGGTTATGGTCAAATGTCAACTTATCATGCAGATATCACAGCTCAAATTTTTCATAAACAAGTAGCACCCTGGGTTTTAGGAAAAGAGTATTTTGATTTTGATGATTTAGAAGATTTTATTTTTGAAAGAGAGCATAAATTTCCAGGATCATATCTTTTACGTGCAATTGCTGGTTTAGATACAGCGTTGTGGGATTTGAAAGGTAAAATTGAAAGTAAACCTGTCGTTTCATTGATAGGAGGATCTCCAGGTAATTTAAGAATTTATGGTTCATCAATGAAAAGAGATATTACACCAGAAGATGAAGCAAATAGATTTAAAAAACTCTTTGATGAAAAAGGTGTTAATGCATTTAAATTTAGAGTTGGTTCTGAATGCGGAAGAGGAGTTGACGAATGGGAAGGAAGAACACCCAGTATAGTAAAAACAGTAAATTCATCTTTAGATGAAAGTGTAATTAAAATGGTCGATGCAAATAGTTGTTATAGTTCTCATCAAGCAATAGAAATTGGTAAACTTTTAGAAGATAATGATGTCACTCATTTTGAAGAACCTTGTCCTTATTGGAAACCAGAAGAAACCAAAAAAGTTACTGATACTTTGAAAATAGATGTTACTGGGGGAGAACAAGATTGTGATCTTAGAATTTGGAGAGATATGGTTAACAGAAAAATTGTAAATATTTTTCAGCCAGATGTTATGTATATGGGAGGATTAACAAAAGCTTTGAAGGTTGCGAAAATTATTGAAAAGGGTGGTTTTATATGTACTCCACATACAGCTAATTTATCTTTAGTAACAATTTGTACAATGCATTTTTTAAAAGCAATAAATAATTCAGGTCCCTACCTAGAATTTTCAATTGAAGGTAAAGATTATTATCCATGGCAACAGAATTTATTTTTAGGTGATCCTTTTAAAATATCTAATGGAATGCTTAAAATTGAAGATACTCCTGGCTGGGGTGTTGAGATTAATCCTGACTGGTTAGAGAAATCAGAATATAAAAAGACAGAAATATAAAAAAATGATTAAAAATATAATTTTTGATTTTGATGGCGTAATAGTTGATAGTGAAGTCTTAGCCTCTAAGGCATTTTCCAAATATTTTAGTAAATTTGATCAATCAATTAAAGAGGAGCAATTTTATAAATATGCTGGAAAAAAAACAGTCGAAGTAATAGATTTATTATCTGCTAAATATAAGATTGGAAATAAAGAAAAATTTACAAACGAAATATTTGATATTGTTTCAGAAGTTTATTCAAAGGATTTAAAACTAGTCAATGGAGCAAAAGATTTTATTAGTAAATCAGAAAGAAATCATTTCATTGGATCTAATAGTAACAAGGATAGAATTCTGGATGGATTAAAGCTTGTTGATTTAGATGAATTTTTTTTAAGTGATCAGGTTTACTCATTCGATATGGTTAAAAGACCAAAACCTGATCCCGATATATACTTGAAGGTTGTAAATGATAATTCACTTAATATAGAAGAAACAATCATTATTGAAGATAGTGGAGTAGGTGTTAAAGCAGCTAATGCTGCAGGAGTAAGGGTATTTGGACTTACTGCAGGAAAACATTGGCATTCTAATAGAGATACAAATGAATTATTTGACAATGGTGCTTTGAATGTATTTAGTGATTATGAAAGTCTAGGTAAGGCAATAGAGGAGCTTTAAATGGGGCCAGATGTAAAAGGAAATCCACTGTATATTTCAGTTTATCTTTTAATAGCTTCTTATATTATTGGAGAATTTATCTTTCCTAAATATCCACTTCTCTATATTCTTAATCTTTTTGGATTATTAATTATTATTTTAATGCCGATTGTGTTTTTTT
>CACMGM010000029.1 GCA_902613275.1 uncultured Alphaproteobacteria bacterium | reverse complement strand
ATAATTATTATATATATAAGAGCTAAGATAAGAGACAATAAATATATTTGAAACAGCTACCAAATATATTTCTTTATTTTTGTTATCGCAAAAGATTTCTAAATATTTTTTTAAAATTTTTCGTGAAATAATGTGCCATTCTTTGGTTTGTAAATTAATATCATTAAAGTTAATCCAATTATTAATTCCAATTTTTTTTACACCTTCAATATCATAACAATAAAACTTGTTCATATCTAATAATATAGTTATTAATAAATCTATATTACATTATATAAATAATAGAATGATAAAAGTAAAAAATGAATTTGAATTTGTTATTAAAACATGCAAAGCATTCATAAATTTTAAATTAAAAAAAATTTTTTTTAAATTATTTTTTGGTCATCTTTTTTTAAAAAAAAAAATAATTAAAAATATACCCAATAGTGTTTCAAAAATTCAACTAGGGTCATCTTCAAAAATAAATAATTTTTTTAACACTGAAATTTTTAGCAAATATCCAATAGATATCATAAATAAATTACCATTTGATAATGATACTATAGATGTTATTTTCTCTTCCCACGTTGTTGAGCATATACATTTAAATGAATTTAAATTTTTTTTAAAAGAAAGTTATAGAATTTTAAAAACTAATGGCTCAAATGTTATTGCAACGCCTTCTCTTGAAAAAATAGCTAAAATTTCATATGGAGATAATAATGATATTAAAGAATTACTATTTACTAGACAAGACAAATGGATAGATCAATATCCCAAAACTGCTGCAATGCAAATCAACCTTACAATGAGAAATTTTGGTCATAGATTTATTTACGATCTAGAAACAATTGATAAGATTGCAAGAGAAACAGGATTTAAAAAAGTTGAAAGTATCGATGTAAAAAATTTAAAAGACAAAGATATACAAAATTTTATTATTGATACTAAGCCTCCTTTATGGTTTGCTGAGACAGAAATTTTTGTAATTACAAAATAGTTTATAATTTGATTATTTTTGTTCCATAGTGATCAAATTTTAAATCTAAACAATAGTGCCCCATTTCAGTTAATGTATTCTTTAAAAATCTTTTCTTATTTGTTAAAAGATAGAAAAAACCTCCTCCACCAGCGCCAATAATTTTACCTCCAATAGCACCTTTAGTTTTAAATGTATTTAGTTGCTCATCTAAATATCTTGATGATATGCTACTTGAGAGTTTTTTCTTTATAATCCAATGTTCATTAAAAAGATTAGCAACTTTATTTAGATTATTTTCAGATATTGCTAATTCTATTTCATTACCAATCTTTTTAATTTTATCTAATAAAAGAATATTATTTTGTAAATTATTTTTGCTTTTTTGACTTTTAATAATATTATCGGATTCTCTATGAATGTTTGAATAAACTAAAAGTCCATTTTTTTCTAGAAATTTATGATTACTTTTTTTTAGCAGATTTGGTATTTGATTAATTATTCCTTTTTTTGATATCATGAATTTTTGCACACCACCAATCGAAGATATATACTGATCCTGATACCCTCCTTCCTGTTTTATAATATTTCTTTCTATATGATGTGCGATCTTTGCTATTTCCATTTTTGAAAATTTTAATTTTTTATAAACAGATAAACAATTAACTAAACCTACAAGTAAAGAGCTAGAAGTACCTAGTCCGATTCCTGAAGCAGAAGGTAAAGTTGAAAATGTACCTATTTGAATTGACTCTTTGATTTTAAAATACCTTAACACTTCTCTTATATAGATATGAGATATTTTTTCTAAATCTGTTGTAAATTGTATCTTACTTGTTTGTGTAAGAATTTTTTTATCTAGAAGCCTTTTTGTAATGAAAACATAAATATACTGGTTAATAGTTGCAGAAATAAATTTTGATCCTTTCAACTTAAAGTAAAAAGGGTGATCCGTTCCTCCGCCACCAATACTAATTCTAAAAGGCGTTCTTGAACAAATCATATAATATCATTAATTATATTATTAATTTTTGAAAATAAATTTTTATTTGACCCTAATATTCCAATATTATTAATAGAATTTTTTTTATTTATAAACCTAACTTTACCACCTGCATTTTTAATTAATAATTGACCTGCTACAATATCCCAAATATTATCCTGAAAGTTTATATAAGCGTCAATTTTACCACAGGCGACATATGATAATTCAAGATTTGCACTTTCCATGATATGCAATCTCCTAGTTACAGGTGGTTTTAAAGCATTAATCAACTTAATAAAATTTTTATTAATATTAATAATATCAGACTGATTACAATTAACAAAAACTATACTTTCTTTTAGTTTTTTAGTTTCAGATACAAAAATTCTTTTTTTATTTAAATAAGATTTACCATAAATAGAATAATACAAATCTTCATTGTTCAGATCTTTGACAATTGAAAATATAGTTTCTTCATTTTTTTTTAATGATACTGCGGAACTATAAAAAGGAATTGAGTGTGTAAAGTTAGTTGTTCCACAAACAGGGTCTATAATCCATGTATATTTATTACTTTTAAAAATTGACTCTGT
>CACMGM010000028.1 GCA_902613275.1 uncultured Alphaproteobacteria bacterium | reverse complement strand
ATAAAGTGCTCGTTTCAAAATTGGAAGGGTATTCAAGAACACAAATAAAAACTTTAATATTAAATGGTAATGTAAGTCTTGATGAAAAGGAAATAAAAGATCCGTCTTATATAACTAAAGAAAATGAAAATTACTTTATAAATATTATCTTGAAACAAAAAACAAAACATTCACCTGAAAATATAGACTTAAACATTATTTTTGAAGATGAAGATTTAATTGTTATAAATAAACCTCCAAATTTAGTAATGCATCCAGCTCCTGGAAATGAAAGCGGCACTCTTGTGAATGCTCTTATGCATTACACTAATAATCAACTAAGTAATTTAGATGATAATGCTAGACCAGGAATAGTCCATCGTTTAGATAAGGATACGAGTGGAATTCTTGTTGTTGCAAAAAATAATAATGTTCATATTAATTTAGCCGAACAATTCAAAAAACATACGATATCTCGTAGATATAAAGCAATAGTTTGGGGAACTCCTGATAATCAATCAATTGAAGGGTTTATAGAGAGAAATAGAAAAAATAGAAAAAAAATGAGTTTAAATAATAAGGGTTTTGGAAAATATTCTAAAACCGATATTAAATTAGAAAAAACTTTTGGTATTGCTAGTTTAGTTGACTGCCATTTACATACTGGAAGAACACATCAAATTAGACTTCATTTAACTTCTAAAAATTCTCCTATAATTGGTGATAAGATTTATGGAAAAAGTAAAATTAATCAATTTGGAAAAGATAAAAATACATTTAATAAATTCATGATTTTAAAAAATTTTGAAAGACAAGCATTGCATGCTTATCATCTTGGTTTTGATCATCCTACATCAAAAAAAAGGATGGATTTTGATATTGAAATTCCTGAAGATTTTAAGAATTTAATTGAATTATTGCTTAAATATTAAATTATATTTTATTTGTGATATAGGCGTATTATGAATTTACCAATACTATCAAGTGAAGGAAATTTAGCAGTATACTTGCAGGAAATCAAAAAATTTCCAATGCTCACTGCTGAAGAGGAGTACATGTTAGCTAAACGTTATAAGGAACATGGAGATTCAGATGCTGCTCATAAACTAGTTACAAGTCACCTTCGATTAGTTGCCAAAATAGCAATGGGGTATAGAGGATATGGCTTACCTGTTACTGACTTAATTTCAGAGGGTAATGTTGGAATCATGCAAGCAGTTAAAAGATTTGATCCAGAAAAAGGTTTTAGATTAGCAACATATGCAATGTGGTGGATAAGAGCTCAAATACAAGAATATGTTTTACATAGTTGGTCTTTAGTAAAAATTGGAACTACCGCAGCTCAGAAAAAACTTTTTTTTAATTTACGTAAAATTAAAAATCAACTTACCTCAATTGATTCAGGTAATTTGTCACCAGAAAATGTCAGAGAGATTGCAACTAGACTAGATGTAAAAGAAGGTGAAGTAATCGATATGGAAAACAGACTTTTTACATCAGATCAATCTTTGAATGTTAAACTTGGTGAAGAACATGATACTGAATGGCAGGATTTAATAGAAGATAAACAAGAAACTCAGGACAGAATA
Organism: uncultured Alphaproteobacteria bacterium; assembly: GCA_902613275.1. The sequence goes on along the minus strand of CACMGM010000028.1, from coordinate 1,237 downwards.
ATTGAAAATAAAGATGAGCTTGATTATCGAAGAAGTTTATTTTCAAAAGCTTTTGAAGTTTTGAACGAAAGAGAAAAAGCAATTATTAAACTTCGAAAACTAAGTGAAAATCCATTAAAGTTAGAAGATTTGAGTAAAAAATATAAAATAAGCAGAGAAAGAGTAAGACAAATTGAAGAAAAAGCATTAGAAAAACTTCAAAAAGAAATTTCAAATATTAGATAAAGTTCCTTTTATATCAATTGTCTCCTTTCTGTCTGGCCCTGTTGAAACAATTGAAATGTTAGTTTCCATAAGATCTTCGAGTATTTTAATATATTTTTTAGCATTTTCAGGAAGATCATCAAATTTGTTAATTCCTGCTGTTGATTTTTCCCAGCCAGCAACTTTTTTATAAATAGGTTTGATTTTATCAAATAAAAATTCTTCACTAGGTAAATAATCATAGTTTTTGTTATCAATTAAGTATCCATTACATACATTAATTTCTTTTAATTCATCTAAGACGTCAAGTTTAGTAAGTACAATATCTGTAATGCCATTAAGTTTAATTGATTGTTTCAAAAGTACACTATCAAACCAACCACACCTTCTTTTTCTTTTTGTGACTGTCCCAAATTCTTGACCTTTTTCACCAAGATGTTCTCCAATCTCATCCATTAACTCTGTTGGAAATGGTCCTGATCCAACTCTAGTAGTATACGCCTTTGTGATTCCTAAAATTTTGTGGTCGTTTCTATAACTAAAACCTGTGCCAGAAAATATCTGACCTGATATTGTATTTGATGATGTAACATAAGGATATGTACCAAAATCAATGTCCAGCATTGAACCTTGCGCCCCTTCAAAAACAATGTTTTTATTTTGTTGACCTAATTCATTTATTATTTTCCATAATGGAACACTAAAAGAGTTAAGATAATTAGACATGGACAAAAGTTCATCATAATAATTATGTGTAATTTTATGAATATGTTTTGAAATTTTATCTTTATGGAATTCATAAAGGTTATCAATTTTTTGTTTTAAAAATATTGGATCTTTTAAATCACAAATTCTTATTGCTCTTCTACCTACTTTATCCTCGTATGCTGGACCAATGCCTTTCTTAGTTGTTCCTAGTTCTTTTTTTCCTCTTGTGGTTTCACTAATTTCATCAAGGAGTTTATGAATAGGTAAGATCAAACAAATATTATCAGCAATATATAAATTGTCTTCGTTTACCTCTATTCCTTGT
>CACMGM010000027.1 GCA_902613275.1 uncultured Alphaproteobacteria bacterium | reverse complement strand
GAGCTGCCAAAATTCCATCACCAGTATTAGAATGTTCTGACAATATTATATGTCCTGATTGTTCCCCACCTATCATAGATTTGGATTTTTTCATTTGATTTATAACGTTTATATCTCCAACAGATGTTCGCTTAATTTTTAATTTTAATTTATTTGTGAGATAATTTTCTAATCCCATATTAGACATGACCGTTATAATAACATCATGTTGGTTGGATTTTTTCTGAGGTTTTACATAACTTTTACACAACAATCCTATAATTTTATCACCATCAACTTCTTTACCTTCTTCATCTACAACTATTAACCTATCTCCATCACCATCAAATGCAAATCCAATATCAGCCCTTTCTTTTATAACACTTTGTGAGAGTGATTTCACATCAACTGCACCACAATTTTTATTAATGTTTAAGCCATCTGGATTATTATTTATAGCGAATATATTATGACCTAGCTCCCAAAATAAATTTGGAGCTATATTATATGTGGCTCCATTCGCGCAATCTAAAACAATTTTTAGCTTTTTTTTAGAAGATGTTTTTTTCAAAGTGCTTTTTAAAAATTCTGAGTATCTACCTGAGGCATCTTCCAGTCTTCTTGCATTTCCAGAAATAAATGTGTTGTTTGAGATTCTAGAATATTTTTTATTATCTAATACTATTTTTTCAACCTTTTGTTCTATCAATGAACTTAGCTTTGTTCCAGTGCTATCAAAAAATTTAAGTCCATTATATTCATATGTGTTATGAGAAGCTGTAATCATTACGCCGATATCTGCTCTTAAAGTTTTAATCATTAATGGGACGGCTGGTGTTGGAAGGGGGCCGACTAAAATTACATCCATACCCATAGAAATAAATCCAGCTGTTACAAGTGGTTCATATAAATAACCAGATAATCTAGTATCTTTACAAATCACAACCCTGCTATTTTTAGAATTTTTCTTTTTTAGAAGAAATGCAACTGCTTTTGAAATTTTTAGACAGGTTTCAGCAGAAAGAGGTTCCTCATTAACTAAGCACCGTATACCATCGGTACCAAATATTTTAGACATTTATGTCTTTTATTCAAAAATATAAATAAAGTGAAGTAATTAAATTAGTTTGCCGGAGCAGGAGCAGAGCCACCTGTTTTTGGAACGGAAGGTGAAGTTTTTGGCGGTTTATTATTATCAATATCGTTACCAAACTCATCTCGTGAAGGCTTTATACCATTTAGTAAATCATTAATTTCAGCACCTGTGAGTGTCTCGTATTCAAGAAGACCTTTAGCAATTATGTGTAATTGATCAACATTATCTGTAATAATTTTTCTCGCCTTTGTCTTAGCTTCTTCAACTAATCTCTTAACTTCTGCATCAATAATTTTTGCTGTATCATCTGAGACATTTTTAGATTGTGCTACAGAGTGGCCTAAGAAGACTTCCTCTTGATTATTTGAGTATCTAATGAAACCTAGTTTTTTACTAAAGCCAAATTCTGTTATCATTTTTCTTGCTAGATCTGTTGCCTGTTGGATGTCTCCAACAGCACCAGTAGCTACCTTATCTTCTCCAAAAATAATTTCCTCTGATATTCTAGCTGCAACGATAGTAACTAATCTAGCTTCTAACTCATCTTTTCTTTGATGAATTTTATCTTTTTCTGGAAGAGACATAACATATCCTAGTGCTCTTCCAGTGGGTATGATTGAACTTTTGTAAATTGGTTCGGCTTCTTTAGAGTGAATGTTAGCAAGTGCATGACCTGCTTCATGATAAGCTGTAATCTCTTTATCTTGTTGTGTCATTACCATTGATCTTCTTTCAGCTCCTAGCATTACTTTATCCTTGGCGTACTCAAAATCCTCAAGAGTTACCATTCTTTTATTTTTTCTCGCCGCCATTAAAGCAGCCTCATTTACTAAGTTTGCTAAATCAGCCCCTGAAAAACCAGGGGTACCTCTAGCTATTATCCTTGAATCAAATTTAGGTGATACCTTTATCTTTTTTATATGAACTTTTAAAATTTTATCTCTGCCTAATATATCTGGATTTGAAACAGTTACCTGCCTGTCAAATCTACCTGGCCTTAGTAAGGCAGGATCTAAAACATCAGGTCTGTTGGTTGCAGCAACAATAATTACACCGGCATTAGCTTCAAAACCGTCCATTTCGACTAGAAGTTGGTTAAGTGTCTGTTCTCTTTCATCATTACCACCACCAAGTCCGGCACCTCTATGACGACCAACTGCATCAATCTCATCAATAAAAATTATACAAGGTGCATTTTTCTTACCTTGCTCAAACATATCCCTGACTCTACTTGCTCCTACACCAACAAACATTTCAACAAAATCTGAACCTGATATAGAAAAGAATGGAACATTTGCTTCACCGGCAATTGCTCTTGCAAGCAATGTTTTTCCTGTACCTGGAGGCCCTACTAGAAGCGCTCCTCTTGGTATCTTGCCACCTAGTCTAGAAAACTTTGATGGGTCTTTTAAAAATTCTACAACTTCTTCCAGCTCTTGTTTAGCTTCATCTATACCAGCTACATCATCAAATGTAACTTTACCAACAGCTTCATTTAATAATTTGGCTTTAGACTTACCAAAACCCATGGCTTTTCCGCCACCGCCTTGCATTTGACGCATAAAAAATATCCAAACACCAATTAGTAATAACATAGGAAACCATGATAATAAAACACTTAACAATGGATGCATTGAACGTTCAGAAGGCTCTGCGGTTATTTTGACTCCATTTTCATTAAGTTTGTCAACTAGGTTAGGATAGTTTGGTGCATACGTATTAAATGATCTTCCATCATCTAGAAATCCTGTGACCATATTACCACTTATGTTGACTTCGGAAACGTTACCATTTTCA
>CACMGM010000026.1 GCA_902613275.1 uncultured Alphaproteobacteria bacterium | reverse complement strand
ATATTTATTCATGAGAAATTTTCTTATTTATTCTTGCAAGAAGAGCTAGGTAGAAACCAGCAAATAAAGTTAATAAAATCATGACAACTACAGCTCTTGCTGCTCCTCTTCCAAATTTATAATTTCCTAAAGCTTGTTTGTATGTATCTATTATTAATGTTGTTGTTGCGCCTCTTGGCCCACCCTCGGTTAATATCCAAATTATTTCAAATGAATTGAATGTCCAAATCGCAGACAGTAATGACATTGTAATTATTACTGGAGTTATTTGAGGAAGGGTAATTTTAAAAAATCTATCCCATCTTGAAGCACCATCGCAATAAGCTGCCTCGTATAAATCTCTTGGAACACCTTGCATTGCTGCGAGAAAAAAAACTGTTACCATTGGCGTTCCAACCCAAACATCCGCTATTATTGTCGAAATAAAAGCACTTTGCTTGTATGCAAGAAAACCAAATGGACCATCTAAAATACCAGTTCTCATACCAACACCAGCAATTATTCCAAAATATCCATTGTATAACCATAACCAACCCAACATTCCAATTGCAATAGGCACTACCCAGGGAGGCATTACAAGAACTCTGAATATTGATCTTCCTTTTAAATTAGCATTTAGTAAAACAGCTCCAATTAAACCAATAATAAGTTTTAAAGACACTGAAAAAAACATCCAAACAAAAGTTCTAGTTACAATCCCATTAAATTTTTTACTTGAAAGCATTTTTTGATAATTTTCAAATCCAACATAATCTTCTCCAGCTAAACTTGAATTTGTGAATGAAAGTCTGATTGTTTCCAATAACGGCCAGGCAACAATGAGAACTATGTAAAGTGCAGCTGGAGCAATCAAAGCATATGCCAAATAAGTCTGGGCATTATATGATTTTAATTTATGTTTCATATGCTAGTTTAATAAAGAGTCAAATTTATCCCAAGTACTTTTTAAGTCAATTACTTTACCTGTATTTCTAGACTCATCAATTTTCATTGCTACAATTCCTGCTTCCATACACTCTATTACACCAACTGGTAATTCTTTATTATTTTTTAACAAATAATTATTAATGTCTTTAGCCATTAAACTGTCTGCACCATAATGACCTTTTATTTCTTTTCCAAAAGCTGCTCCATAATCTTCGTCAATAAGTACATTATTATTTTCGTCATGAGCTTTCATAAATCCTCTAACAAAATCTCCCTCGATCATTCCTGCAGATCCTATGACTGCAAATCTTCTAAATTCGTCTGGAACTTTCATATTAGTGTGAAAAGATAATACTGCTTTATTTTGATATTCTATTATTGCTACTTGATGATCAACAATATCAGCATCACTATCAAAAACATTTGATTTTGACTCCCAACCTTTCAGCCTATCTTTTGTATATTGTTCATGTGAACCTTGTGGAAGATTATCTGGTATAAAAGATCTTCTTGAACCAAAACTAGCAACTTTAATAGGTCTACTTTTTGTAATCATTGAATAGAAGTCAATATCATGGCAACATTTTTCCAGCATAAAGCCTCCTGAATATTTTTGTTTTCTTCTCCAGTTTCTCATAAAAAAAGCACCGTGCGAAGGAACTATATGTTCTGAAGCTTCAATCGATATTATATTTCCAATAGCATTTTGATCTAATAATTTTCTTACAGATCTTGCTTGTTGTGAATATCTAAGAACTAAGCCAACTATAATTCTTTCTTTGCCATATTCTTTTACTAATTTTGCTAACTCAAAAGTTTCTTGTTCGCTTATTACTATAGGTTTCTCAGCAAATATTTGTAATCCTGCTCTTAATCCAAGCTTAATATGATCTAAATGTAGATGATTAGGAGACCCAATCATTAACATATCTAATTTCTCTTGATCCAACATTTCGTTTAAACTTGAATATGATTTATTTGGAAAAAAATTATTTTTCTCGGCAAATTCTTTACCTATTGGCTGAGGATCTACATAAGCAACCATTTCAAAATTTGGATTAACTTTTGAAAATTCATTATAAACACCTACTGTCCTACTCCCAAAACCGACTGCACCTATTTTCATATTTATTTTACTTTAACATTAAAAATTGTGATATCGCCAGCCTAATTTTTTTAAAAAATCCATAGAATTTAGAAGTGCTGAACGAAATTCTATCCATTTTCTCGAAATTTTTCCTTTCCACGCAACTTCTGATAAAGTTGCTAATCTTGGATTAATCATTTGATCAAAAAATTTTTTATCTGTAATTGTCTCTGACCACAATTGACCTTGTAACCCTTTTATCAATTCTGATTTATTTATATCTTTTATTGGGTCCCATTCATAAATATCTTTTACTTCTATGGTTGCAGCCCAACAAATACCTCTTTCTTCAGTTGAATTATTATAAGCCATATCAAAATATGTTTTTTGACCAGGACAAAGTATTGTTTCAAATCCCTTATTTGTAGTTTCTTTTGCAACATCTGAATGCTCCCATGAAAAGATCAAACATGATTTATCAATTTTTCCAGCACTTCCACCCACACCATGATTGATATGGGGAGACACTGCCGCCTCATTCCATGCAGCTGTTCTTTTATTTTTTGATTTTAGAAAATCTATTAAAAAATTCATATAGTAATCTTGATATTCTTCTGGTGATTTTATATTATTTTTTTTCATAAACTCGATAATTGCTGGAGAACCTTCCCAAGCATTACTTGGTCTTTCATCAACACCAACATGAATTACATTATATGAGAAAATAGCACTTACTTCATTCAACATATCTTTTAAAAAAGTTATGGTTTTATCTAAAGCAGGATTAATTGTATTATTCTTATAATTACCAACATCTTCACTAATTATATTTGAAGTCTGCTCTCTAAGTTCTGGCATAATTTCTAGTAATGCCCAAGAATGCGCTGGTAAATCAATTTCAGGCATGATCTCGATATTTAATTTTTTTGCATATATAACTAAATATTTGATGTCTTCCTGTGAATAATATCCACCATATTTATCATATCCACTTCCATAGAGCGGTGGAATTTTAAAATTATAACCTCTGTAACCTCCATTTAATGCCAGGTCAGGATATTTTTTAATTTCAATTCTCCAAGCTTCATTATCTGTTAAATGCCAGTGAAATCTATTAAGCTTAAATAATACCATGTAGTCAAATAGACGTTTGATTTCATCGATTGTGTAGAATTGTCTTGCACAATCGAGATGCATTCCTCTCCATTGGTATTTTGGATTATCCTGTATTGTACAAATTGGAAGCTTTG
>CACMGM010000025.1 GCA_902613275.1 uncultured Alphaproteobacteria bacterium | reverse complement strand
GAAATTGAAATTACCTCAAATGACTTCGTTGAAAACAATGTTTCCGTTCAAAAAATAGAAAAAAATACTGAAGTTAAAGACTTTGAAAATACAAATGATGTTGTAAATGAAGATAATATTGTTAAATCTCCAATGGTAGGAGTTGCTTATCTCTCTGCTGATCCAAATTCGCAACCTTATGTTAAAGTTGGTCAACATGTTAAAGCCGGTGATACATTATTATTAATTGAAGCAATGAAAACTTTTAATGAAATCAAAGCTCCTAGGTCTGGTATTATTAAAAAAATAGTTACGTTGAATAGCCAGCCTGTTGAATATGGTGATACTCTTATAATTTTTGAATAATGTTCAAAAAAATACTGATTGCTAATAGAGGCGAAATTGCTTTACGAGTTCTTAGAGCCTGCAGAGAATTAGGAATAAAAACTGTGGCTATTCACTCTGATGTTGATGAAAATGCAATGCATGTAAGAATGGCAGATGAAAGTATTTGTGTAGGACCAGCCTCTGCACAATCTAGTTATTTAAACATACCTGCAATTATAACTGCTGCAACATTAACTGATGTAGATGCAATTCATCCTGGATATGGTTTTTTAAGTGAAAATCAAAGGTTTGCCGAAATTATTGAAGAACACAATATTAAATTTATTGGGCCAAAATCAGAACATATCAAAATGATGGGTAACAAAATTGATGCAAAAAAAATAATGGATGAAACTGGGGTCCCAACAGTAAAAGGTATAAATGACTTAACTGATAAAAATAAAATTGAAGAATTTATAAAAAAAGTAGAATACCCAATTATAGTAAAAGCAGCGAGTGGAGGTGGTGGCAAAGGAATGAGAATTGTCACAGAAGAAGATGATTTGAATAAAGCTATAAATGAAGCAAAAATTGAAGCAAAAAAATCATTTAATGATGAAAATGTTTATTTAGAAAAATTTTTAACATCTCCCAAACATATTGAAATTCAAGTTCTTTGTGATTCATATGGAAATGTTGTTACTCTTGGAGAAAGAGATTGCTCAATTCAAAGGAAGCATCAAAAACTTATTGAAGAAAGTCCAAGTTCAGTTCTAACAAACGAAAATAGAGAAAAAATTTCTGAACTTTGTAGAAAATCTATGAAAGAAATCGAATATGAAGGAGTTGGAACATTAGAATTTTTATATGAAAATAATGAATTTTATTTTATGGAAATGAATACAAGATTGCAAGTTGAACACCCAGTCACAGAAATGGTTACTGGAATAGATCTTGTTAAGGAGCAAATTCTCGTTGCTAATGGTGAAAAACTTAAAATAAAACAAGAAGATATAAAACTTAAAGGTAGTTCAATTGAATGTCGAATTAATGCCGAACATCCAGAGAGTTTTATACCATCACCTGGTAAGATAACACAATATCATCAACCTGGAGGACTAGGTATTCGAGTAGACTCAGCTGTTTATGATGGATACTCAATTCCATCCCACTATGATAGTATGATTGGTAAGCTAATTACCTATGGTGCAACAAGATCAGAAGCTCTAAAAAAAATGAATAGAGCGCTAGAAGAATATGTTATTATGGGAATAAATACAAATATTCAACTACATCAAAAAATTATTCAAACTGATGAGTTTAAAAGAGGAAGTTACAACATTAATTTTATGTCAAATTTAATTGAGTAAGATAATTGATTTAAATAGCTTAATAGAATTTTATAAAAAAGCTTACTTTCCAATGGCTGATAGTAAGTATTCTGAAGAAATAAAATTTTATAAACCCAAATTAAGATTTATCATTCCCATATCAAATTTTCATTATCCAAAGAAACTTTTTAGTGAGTTTAAAAAAACAAAATATAGTTTTAAAATTGATCAAAATTTTGCAAAAGTTATAGAGTTATGCAAAGAAATTGAAAGAAAAGATCAAGATAGTTGGATTAATGAAATTATTTTGGATACATATATTGAATTACATAAAATAGGTAAATGTCACAGTGTAGAATGTTATGAAGATGATAATCTAATTGGTGGTTTATACGGTTTACATATAGGATCATGTTTTTTTGGTGAAAGTATGTTTAGCTTAAAGACCAATACAAGTAAGTTTTGCCTGCTTTATTTATTGGCAATATTGAAAAAAAATAATTTTTCCATTTTAGATTCTCAGTTTTTCAATCCTCATTTAGTTCAGTTTGGTGCGTATGAAATAGAAACTGAAACTTATGAAAATAAACTAAAAGAAAGTTTAGAGATTGAAAGTTTCTTTGAGGATATTAATAATTTTCAAGAAGTGTTATCGTTACTACAATCAACTAACCAAAGATCATAAATAGGATTTTCTAACGGAGTCACATCGGGGGAAGAAGAAATCATCCAACCTTTATAAATATTAATATTTTCATTATTGATAATATCGTAAACATCTATCAAAACATAATCTTCAGGAATTTCAGTTGGAGGAGTACTACCACAATACAAAACTTCAATATTTAAAGTTTCCCAAGATACTTTAGAACTTACCAAAATATCTTTTGTAGAAACTTTATTAGTAGTTTTATTTAATAACTTAAAAGAAGCATATTTTTTTTCGATAGTCTCAGTAGAAACAGTTAATGGTAGAAGAAAAAAAAATGTTACGCTAATTAGGAGTCCAAGATTTATATTCTTCTTCTTTTTTTTCTGGGTCATAATTTTTTGAAAGAGGATGAGATGATGGAAAATATGCATCACTAGTACCTGTCATATTTGGTTTATGATTTTTTTGCCATTTATATTTATGGGAATAGTCAAGTGGAGGATTACCAATGGATTTGTGAAGCCAAGCATGCCAGTGCGGTGGGATATTTGACGCTTCTATTTCACCATTAAAAATTACCCATCTTTTTTCTTTTAAATCTGTAAAATCTTTAGAACTGCAGTAATATTTATTTCCTAATTCATCACTACCAACTAAGTTGCCTTTAAACCAAGTATAAATTTTTGTTCCTAATGACATTAATATTTCTATAAAGATTTATGGACTACTTTCCAATTAATTTTTTTATTAGCATAAAAATTTTTAACCTGAACATCTTTGTAACTAGAAAATTCTGACATAATCCATTCTGTTTTTTCTAATTTAATTTTTTTATCATTAATTGGAAAACCATAATGATTTGCACCATTAATTGAACAAAATATCTCTAATTTATCAATTGCATTTTCTTGATCGAAAATTTCTGCATATAATTCTATTGAGCAAGGAGAGGAAAATATTCCTGGTTTAGATGACATATCAGGTTTTTTTTCTTGAATTGGATGTGGAGCTGAATCAGTACCTAAAAAAAATTTTGAATTATTTTGGCATGCAGCTTTTCTTAATTCTATTAAATCTGTTTCATTTTTAACAACTGGCATACAAAAATGGTGTGGATTAATAGAGTCATCATGAAATACATCTTTTTTTGTTAAAAACATGTGGTGAGGTGTAATTGTTCCTGCAATATTTTCATTTTCTTTCACATAGTTTACTCCATATGAAGTTGATACATGTTCAAGTGTGATTTTTAAAAGGGGAAATTTTTTCCTAATAATGCTTAATTCATCATCAATAAAATATTTTTCTCTATCAAAAATATCTATATCTTCAGCTACTTTTTCACCGTGTATTAGTAATGGACTTTTTTCTTCTTCTAAAATCTCTAAAAATTTAAAGATTTTTGAAATGTCACTCACTCCATAACTTGAGTTTGTTGTTGCATTTGAGGGATAAAGTTTAGATCCAAAGAAAACTTTATTTTGCATACCTTTTCTAAAATCGTCTAAATCTAAATTTTCATTTAAATAACAAGGTATAAGTGGTTCAAAATTATTACTAGATGCTTTATTTAAAAGCTCTTTATAAGCAGAAGCTTTATTAGTATCTGTTATGGGAATTTCTGTATTTGGCATTGCCACACATCTATTATTTATTCTTGAGGAGAAATTAGTAATCATTTCTAACATGTCACCTTCTCTAAAATGTACATGCCAATCATCAGGCTGAATTATTTCAATATTTTTATTCACAATAATTATTTTTTTGTAATGTAAAATAAATCTTTTCTACGCTTATAGAATCCATATAGGATTTTGTTTTATCAATATTTATACTTTTAAAATAGTCATAGCTTTCATTTGTTCTTATAACTTGTGAATCTTGCATAAATGGACCGTAGATCACATCATTTGTTGGGCCAAATAATACTATAGACTTTAATTTTGTGGCTGAAGCCATATGTGATAATCCTGAGTCATTTCCAATAAATAATTTTGATTTCTTCATATAAGCAGCAGTTTGAGTCAATGATGCACCAAATAAATTAATTATATTATTACTATCAATATTTTTTGTTATTTCATTTAAATAATTTTCTTCTTCTGACTTTGAACCAATTAAAATAAATTTAATATTTTTATTTTGAGATAAAATTTTGATTAATAGTGAATTATAATTTTTAACACTCCAAATTTTCGGTTTCCAATTTCCACCTGGAAAAATAACAAAATATTTAAACTCATCAGACAAATGTTTTGTAACTATTTCTTCTTCTTGTGTATTTGTCTCAATAAACAAATCTGAACAATCAAATTTAAAGTAATTAGATAATTGCTGTACATGATTTAGATTAGATTTTTTTTTAAAAATAAATTTTT
>CACMGM010000024.1 GCA_902613275.1 uncultured Alphaproteobacteria bacterium | reverse complement strand
ATACAAAAATAGAAAATCTATCAATTTCAAATATTATAAATAATAATAAAATTATTAAAAACTAGAAATTCCTGTCTGATTTTTCCCTAAAATTAGTGAATGAATATCCTCTGCGCCTTCGTAAGTTTTAACAGTTTCTAAATTTACCAAATGTCTCATGATATGATATTCTTCTAATAGGCCATTTGCACCAAGCATATCACGAGCATTTCTAATTATATCTAAAGATTTTTTACAGTTATTTTTTTTTAAAATACTAATTGCATTAATGATATCTTTTCCTTCATCTAAAGCTTTAGAACTTAAAAGACATGATGCTAGTCCTAGATTTATTTCTATCTGCATCTCAGATAATTTTTTTTGAATTAATTGATTTGATGCTAAAGGTTTTTTAAACATAATTCTATTTTCTACATAATCTTTTGCAATTAACCAACATTCAGAGGCTGAACCTAATACACCCCAGCTAATTCCAAATCTTGCTTTATTGAGACAACTAAAAACTGATTTCCATCCATCGGTATTTTCTAAACACAAATTATTTGGAACAAAAACATTATTTAAAATTATTTGACCAGTTGGACTAATTTTTAAGCTTGTTTTATTTTCTATAGTTGAAGTATTTAATCCTTCAGTTTTTTTTTCAATTATAAAACCTTTTATACTTTTATGATCTTTGTTTTCTTCAATAGCCCAAATAATAAATATGTCAGCAATTGGCGCATTCGTAATCCAGTTTTTAGATCCATTTATAATATACCCATCTTTAGTTTTATTAAATGAAGTTTTCATTGAAGTAGGATCAGAACCGGCTTCACTTTCTGTTAAACCAAAGCAACCAATTTTTTCTCCGTTAATTAATGGAGGAAGGTATTTATCTTTTTGTTCCTGCGATCCAAATTCATTTATTGGATGTATCACAAGTGAAGATTGAACAGATATTGAAGATCTATAGCTGCTATCTATTTTTTCAAATTCATATGCTACAAGTCCATACGCTAAATTTGATGTACCAGACCCACCATGTGTTTTAACTGTTTGTCCTAAAACTCCAAGTGATCCAAATTTTGGATAGAGCTCTTTATCAAATACATTTTTTCTGTTTCTTTCAACTACTGAAGGTTTAAGTTCATTATTACAAAAATCTCTTACATTTTTCTGAATATTACTCTCTTCTTCATTTAAATGATTTTGAATATAAAATGGATCAAACCAATTATTTTCTTTCATACAATATTAGGCAATATCATTATTTTGATGTAAATAACCACATAAATTATTATGCAAAATAGGAATATATATATAGCCTCAGATCATGCTGGATTTGATCTCAAAACCAAATTGTTAAAGAATTTTCCAAAAATTAATGATTTAGGAACAAAGACAGATGAAAGTGTTGACTATCCTGATTTTGCACACAAATTAACTAGAGAGGTTCTTAAGAACAAGAAAAACGTTGGTATTCTAATTTGTGGAACTGGTGTTGGTATGAGTATTGCAGCTAATAGAAAAAAAGGAATTAGAGCTGGTCTTGCTAATAATTCAAAAATAGCAAGATTGATAAGAAAGCACAATGATGCTAATGTACTTGTTTTACCAGGTAGGTTTATAAATACTAGCGAGGCAAAAAAAAGTGTTCAGGCTTTTCTTTCTACAAAGTTTGAGTCAGGACGACATAAAAGAAGGATTAAAAAACTATGATTTCAGATTTGTTTACTAAAGGAATTAAAGAAGCAGACCCAGAGGTTTATGGAACATTAAGCCGTGAACTAGAAAGACAGCAAAACCAAATAGAGTTGATTGCATCTGAAAATATTGCTTCAAGGTCAATTTTAAATGCTCAAGGTTCTGTCATGACAAACAAATATGCAGAGGGTTATCCTGGTAAACGATATTATGGCGGGTGTGAATTTGTTGATCAAGCCGAAGAGATTGCTTTAGAAAGAGTTAAAAAACTTTTTAATTGTAAATTTGCAAATCTACAACCGCATAGTGGAGCACAGGCAAACCAAGCGGTCTTTCTAGCGTTACTTCAACCGCATGATACTATATTAGGTATGTCTCTTGCATCAGGTGGCCACTTAACTCATGGGGCAAAACCTAATCTATCTGGTAAATGGTTTAATGCTGTTCAATACGGTGTAAAAAAAGATGGCAATGATAAAGATTTAATTGATTATGATGAAGTTGAAGCTTTAGCTTTAGAGCATAAACCAAAAATGATAATAGCAGGAGCTTCCGCTTATCCTAGAACAATAGATTGGAAAAAATTTAGAGAAATAGCTGATAAAGTAGGAGCATATTTTTTAGTTGATATGGCTCACTATTCTGGTTTGGTTGCTGGTAAACAATATCCAAATCCGATTGAGCATGCCCATGTAGTAACTTCAACAACTCACAAAACTTTAAGAGGTGCAAGAAGTGCAATGATTTTAACTAATTATGAAGATTTATATAAAAAAATTAATTCTGCTGTTTTTCCTGGGTTACAAGGTGGTCCACTAATGCATGTAATCGCTGCAAGAGCTGTTTGTTTTGGTGAAGCACTTAAACCTGAATTCGAAGAATATATTAAAAATGTAATTGCTAGCGCTAAAGTTTTGGCAAAAACTTTAGTTGATAGAGGGTTTAGAATTGTTACAGGGGGTACAGATTCACATATAGTTTGGTTAGATTTGACGCCTAAAGGTCTAACTGGTGATAAAGCTGAAAAAATTTTAGAAGAAGTTGGGTTGGCATGTAACAAAAATGCAATTCCATATGACCCTAATCCACCAAAAATAACTAGTGGACTTAGATTTGGAACTGCAGCTGCTACAACCAGAGGTTTTAATCAGAAAGATTTTGAACAAGTTGGAAATATGATTGCTGATATTTTGGATAGTCTTTTACTTGAAGAAAATGAAAGAAATGTAGTTTTTAATAAAACAAGAGAAGATGTAATTGAGCTTTGCAAAAAATATCCAATTTATAGTGAGGCATTTTAAATGAGATGCCCCTTCTGTAGTAATGAAGATACACAAGTAAAAGATTCAAGGCCTACAGAAGATAATACAGCAATAAGAAGAAGAAGAGTTTGTGATGCTTGCGGTTCTAGATTTACAACTTTTGAGAGAATTCAGCTAAGAGATTTGGTCGTAATGAAAAGTAATGGTCAAAAAGAAAATTTTGATAGAGATAAAATGTATAGATCTCTTTCTTTAGCTTTAAGAAAAAGAAATGTTGATAATGAAAAAATTGAAAAAATTGTTAATGCTATTGTGAGAAAATTAGAAAACTCAGGGGAAACTGATATAAAATCTAGTATTATCGGTCAGTACATTATGGAAGCTTTAATGCATTTAGATCAGGTAGCATACGTCAGATTTGCATCTGTTTACAAAAATTTTAGAGAAGCAAAAGATTTTGAAGATTTCTTAGGTAATTTAGAAGATAAATAATTTTTAGTGTCTCAAAAAAATCTAAAGATGATTAATTTAGCGCATGATATTGCTAAAAAAAAATTTGGAAAAACTTTTCCCAATCCCACAGTGGGCTGTGTAATTGCAAAAAATTCAAAAATAATTTCTAAAGCTGTAACGAATAAATCTGGAAGACCTCATGCGGAAGAAATAGCTCTAGCTAAAGCTGGCCATAAAGCTAAAGGAGCTTCAATGTTTGTTACTTTAGAACCATGTTTTCATAGTTCAAAAGATGGTTCATGCACAGATCAAATAATAAGATCAGGAATTAAAGAAATATTTATATCTGCAGCTGATCCAGATGTTAGAACTAATTATAAAAGTATTAAAAAGTTAAAAAAAAATAATTTAATTGTAAATGTAGGTTTAGAAAAAAATAGAACATATAATTTAAATAAATTTTTTTTTAAAAGTGTTTTAAAGAAAAAACCATTTACAAAAGTTAAAATTGCAACTTCTACAGATGAAAAAATAGCATGGCACGATTATAAAAGTAAATGGATATCTAATAAAGTAAGTAGAGAATATGCGCATAAGTTAAGATCAATGAGTCAAGCTATTTTAACTACTTCAAAAACTGTAATAAAAGATGATCCAAGATTAACAATAAGATTAAAAAAAACTTTAGAGCAACATATTCCTATAATAATAATTGATAATAATCTAAAAATATCAATAAAATCAAAAATATTAAAAGATATATCCAAAAAAAAGAATTATTATCTTCACTTCTAAAAAAAATAAAAAATCTGAAAATTTAATTAAACTTGGATGTGAAATTATTTTTTGTAAATTAAATAAAAACAAAAAACTAAATTTAAAAAATATTTTTAGTAAAATATACTCTTTAAAAATATCAGATTTATTAGTTGAAGCAGGGGGTATTTTTTTTACAGAATTGTTAAATAATAATTTAGTAGACGAAATTCATTTATTTAAATCCAAAATTATTATAGGAAAATATGGCAAACCAGCAATTGTTGGAAAAAAATTTAGTCAATTAAATTTATCTTTAAATGAAAGAAAAAAATTCAAAGATGACATATATACAAACTATCAGGTAAATTGATGTTTACAGGTATTATTCAGGATTTAGGAAAAATAAAAAATAAAGATGTGGGTCTTTACCAAATATCTACAGATCTTGATTTGAGTAATTGTAAGGAAGGTTCTTCAATTTCTTGCAATGGAGTTTGTCTTACAGCAAAAAATATAACTCCATCAAACAACAATTCATTTATCTTTGATGTGAACATTGGAGAAGAAACCTTGCAAAGAACAAATCTAGCTAATTCTATTTTAAAAAATGAAAAAATTAATTTAGAAAAATCACTTCAGATAGGTGATGAAATCAGTGGTCACTTTGTTTATGGTCATGTTGACACCACAACTATTGTCAGTGAAATTTTAGAACTTGAAAATAGCTGGGAATATCATTTTGAAAAAAAATTTAATAAAAATAATAGGTTTATTGTTGAAAAAGGATCTATTTCAATAAATGGTATTTCTTTAACAGTAGCAAAAGTAGAAAATAATACATTTATGATTTCTGTAATAGACCATACATTTAATCATACTAATTTAAAATATTTAAATAAAAGTGATCAAGTTAATATTGAATTTGATTATCTCGCACGTTTTATTCTTAATAATGAATAAAGATAATATTGAAGAGTATCTATCTTCTATTGAAGATATTATTGAAGATGCAAGAAATGGAAAAATGTATATTCTTGTTGATGATCCTGATAGAGAAAATGAAGGTGATCTGATAATTCCCGCTCAATATGCTAACCCACAAGCTATTAATTTTATGGCAAAACATGGAAGAGGATTAATTTGTTTAGCTTTAACTAAGGAAAGAATAGAAG
>CACMGM010000023.1 GCA_902613275.1 uncultured Alphaproteobacteria bacterium | reverse complement strand
CGGTTTGATCGCTGCTCAAAAAATAATTAATTTTTATTTAAATTTAAAGGATGAAACTAATATAATGACAATTTCTGATGGAAAAAAATTAAGCATTGATAATATTGTTATTAAAAGTAAACATGATTGTTATTTAAAATCAATTTAAGTTAATTGATAATTACATAAAAAAAGTTTAATTAAAATTATGAAACAAAATTCATTTACCTACGATCAATTAATTGATTGTGCGAAAGGGGTGCTTTTTGGAAAAGGGAATGCTCAACTTCCAATGCCTCCTATGTTAATGTTTGACAGAATTAGTTCAATAAATGAGAATGGTGGAGAATTTTCTAAAGGTGAGATTATTGCAGAATTAGATATTAAAGAAGACTTATGGTTTTTTGAATGTCATTTTAAAGATGATCCAGTAATGCCAGGTTGTTTAGGTTTGGATGCTATGTGGCAATTACTTGGTTTTTATTTAGGATGGCTTGGCCAACCAGGAAAAGGTAGGGCTTTAGGAGTAGGTGAAGTTAAGTTTACCGGTCAGGTATTACAAAGAGTCAAAAAAGTAACTTACCATATATCTCTTAAAAGACTTATACTGAGAAAATTAATTTTAGGAGTTGGAGATGGTGTTTTAAAAGCTGACGGTGAAACAATTTATGAAGCTAAAGATATGAAAGTCGGTTTATTTTCACCTGAGAAATAAGTAATGAATAGAGTAGTAGTAACAGGTTTAGGTATAGTATCATGTATTGGTAATAATCAATTGGATGTTATAGATAGTCTTAAAAATTTGAAATCTGGGATAACAAGTGCAAAAGAGTATGAGGTGTTTTCTTTTAGAAGTCTTGTGCACGGTAAACCAAATATAGATATTAGCAATGAAATTGATAGGAGATTACTAAGGTTTATGGGTGATGGAGCTGCCTACAACTATATTGCGATGAAAGATGCTATAGACGACTCAGGGCTGGAGGATTGTGATATTTCAAATGAAATGACTGGTATAATTGTTGGTTCAGGTGGTCCATCTACACAAAATTTATTTAAGTCTTCTGAAATTGGAAAAAGTTCGGGTTCAAAAAAAATTGGACCATTTATGGTGCCAAGAGCAATGTCTAGTACAAATTCTGCAACTCTTGCAACTCCTTTTAAAATTAAAGGAGTTAACTATTCAATTACTTCAGCATGTTCTACAAGTTCACATTGTATTGGTAATGCGTACGAACTAATTCAGATGGGAAAACAAAATATTGTTTTTGCTGGAGGAGGTGAAGAACTCCATTGGACTTTATCAATTTTATTTGACGCAATGGGTGCTTTGTCATCAAAATATAATTCTACTCCAAACAAAGCTTCAAGGGCATATGATGCAGATAGAGATGGATTTGTAATTGCTGGTGGGGGTGGAACTTTAGTACTTGAAGAATTAGAGCATGCAAAAGCTAGAGGTGCTAAAATATATGGTGAAATAACAGGATATGGAGCAACCTCAGATGGATACGATATGGTACAGCCTTCTGGAGAAGGAGCAGAAAGATGCATGAAGCAAGCATTAAAAAATATTGATGGTAAAATTGATTATATAAATACACATGGAACAAGCACTCCAATAGGAGATCTAAAAGAATTGGAAGCAATCAAAAATGTTTTTGGTTCTAATATTCCTAAAATGAGCTCAACAAAATCTTTGACTGGTCATTCTTTAGGAGCAACTGGTGTGCATGAAGCAATTTATAGTTTATTGATGATGAAAAATAATTTTATTAGTGGTTCTGCTAATATTGAAAATCTCGATGATAGTGCCAAAGATTGTAATATTCTTTTAAAAACGGAAAATGTCGTCGAAATTGAGCATGTTATGTCAAATAGTTTTGGTTTTGGCGGCACAAATGCAACATTAGTATTTTCAAAATATCATGCTTAGAAATAAAAAAGGTTTGGTATTTGGTATTGCAAATAATCATTCAATTGCATGGGGAATAGCAAAACAACTAGCTAAAAATGGTGCTGAAATAGCCATTGGTTATCAAAATGAAATATTATTGAAGAGGGTAAAACCACTTTCTGAAGAAATTAATTCAAAAATATTAATAGAATGTGATTTTAATAATGATGACTCAATAAACAAATCGGTAGAAGTTATAAAAAAAGAATGGGGGACAATTGATTTTATAATTCATGCTGTTGCATTTGCAGATAAATCAGAGTTAAATGGTAGATATGTTGATACTACGAAGGATAATTTTATTAATTGTTTGGAAATATCATGTTTTTCTTTAACTAGTCTTGCTAGAAGTTTTGAACCTATAATGAATAATGGAGGAAGTATTCTCACCCTTACTTTTTATGGCTCAAATAAAGTGATACCAAATTATAATTTAATGGGAATTGCAAAAGCCGCTTTAGAAACAAGTGTAAAATACTTGAGTGTGGATTTAGGTACAAAAAATATTCGCGTTAATGCAATATCAGCAGGACCTATGAGAACAATTGCTGGTGCAGCAATAAATAATGCTAGGAAAGTGTTTAAATTTTCAGAAGAACATTCAGCATTAAAACGAAATACTCAACTAGATGAAATTGGTAAATCTGCTTTATATTTTGTTAGTGATTTATCTTCTGCAGTTACTGGTGAAGTACATTATGTTGACTGTGGTTACAATATTATTGGAATGCCCAATAAGTTCTAAAATTTTCCTAATAAATCCAAAGGATTATCAACAAAAATACTTTCTATACCTAAGGAGAAAATATCATTAGCGCTAGATAAATTTATATTTTTATCTGCATAAACAGTTATTGCCATATTAGACTGTTTAATTTTTTTTATAATATCAGCTGTAACAAGATCTATATTTAATCCACAAATTTTTAAATCATGATTAATTGAAATGCTAATCAAATCATCGATATTATATTCTTTAAAATCATCTAATAAAAAACTACGTAAAGATTGAGGGTAAAGTTTTGAAATTTCTAAAATAGAAATCAAATCAAATGATGAAAAAAAAATATCTATTTGATTAATATTTTTTGTAATTTTACATATTTGTAAAACATTTTCTTTTTCAAAATTTTTATTGGGTTTTAATTCGATATTTAAATTACCATTATTATTAGTACACAAACTAAGAATATCTTCTAATTTTGGAACAAAAATATTTGTATTTTTTTTATAAAAAAATTTTCCTGCATCAAGTTTTTTTATGTTCTCATAATCATAATCAATTGCAAGCCCGCTTCCATTAGTAGTTCTATCTAAGGTGTCGTCATGCAATAAAATTGGGACTTTATCTTTAGAAATCTTAACATCTATTTCTACAAAATTTAAGCCTATTTCGAATGCCCTAGAAACAGATTCTAAAGTGTTTTCTGGACACAGATCTTTTACACCTCTGTGCCCAATTAATTTAGGTAATTTAAGCGTTTTCTTCTGCGTCAACTGCTTTCATAGAAAGTTTTATTTTTCCTCTTGAGTCGATATCCAATACTTTTACTTTAACGATATCTCCTTCATTAATAACATCTTTAACTTTCTCTACTCTTTCATTTTTTAATTGACTAATATGAACAAGACCATCTGTAGATCCCATGAAATTAACAAAAGCACCAAAGTCCATTATTTTTATAACTTTACCATCATAAATTTTACCAATCTCTGGCTCTTCGACAATACCTTTGATCCATTCTAATGCATCATTTCCAGATTTTTGATCTACAGCTGCAATACTCACTAAACCTTCATCATTGATTTCAATTTTAGCTCCAGTTGTTTCAGATATTTCTCTAATAACTGCTCCTCCTTTACCAATAACTTCTCTAATTTTATCTTTGTTTATTTGTAGATTAGTTATTGTTGGTGCGTATTGAGAAATCGATTGATTAGGTTTATCAATTGCTTTAGCCATTTCACCAAGTATATGGAAGCGTCCATCTTTAGCTTGTGCTAATGCTTCTTCCATAATTTCAGGAGTAATACTTGTTATTTTAATATCCATTTGTAGTGAAGTTATTCCCTCAGAAGTTCCCGCAACTTTAAAATCCATATCACCTAAGTGATCTTCATCACCAAGTATGTCTGATAATATTACATATTTATCATTCTCTTTAATTAGCCCCATCGCAATACCCGCTACTGGTCTTTTTATGGGCACTCCTGCATCCATTAAAGACATTGAGGTACCACAAACAGTTGCCATAGAGCTAGATCCATTAGATTCTGTAATTTCAGATACAACCCTATAAGTGTAAGGAAACTTTTCTTTTGAAGGTAACATTGGGTGAATAGCTCTCCAGGCTAGTTTTCCATGTCCTATTTCTCTTCTACTGGTAGAACCTATTCTTCCAACTTCTCCAACAGAATAAGGTGGAAAATTGTAATGAAGCATAAAATTTTCTGTATATTCACCATCAATTGCATCTATTCTTTGCTCGTCTTGTCCAGTTCCCAAAGTTGAAACTACAAGAGCTTGTGTTTCTCCTCTTGTAAATAATGCAGACCCGTGAGTTCTTTCTAAAACTCCAGTTTCACACACAATTGGACGGACTGTTTTTGTATCTCTTCCATCAATTCTATTACCAGTATTAATTAATTCTCCTCTAACTATATCTTTTTCTACATTTTTTATTGCATCTGAAACCAATACTGGTGAGAGTGTTTCACTTACAAATTTTTCAGAAATTTCATTTCGTAACAAGGATAATTTTTCTGATCTTTTTTGTTTTTCGGTTATTTTATAAGCATCTTTAAAATCTTTACCAAAGTCTTCGTTGATCTTAGTTGGTAGATTTTTAATTTCTTCATCTTTTTCTTTAAGTTCCCAAGGTTCTTTTGCCGCTTTTTTAGCTAAGGAAATTATTGCTTCAATTACTGTATTATAATTTTCTTGACCATGAACTACTGCATCTAGCATTTGTTTTTCTGAAAGCTCGTGAGCTTCAGACTCGATCATTAGTACGCCTTCCTTAGTCCCTGCCAATACTAATTCTAGTTTAGAATTTGATAATTGACTCTTGGTTGGATTAACAACAAACTCGTCATCTAAAAAACCTATCTTAATTGCTCCGATTGGACCTAAAAATGGCAAACCAGATAAAGTTAATGCAGCACTTGCTGCTACCATTGCTACAACATCTGAGTCATTTTCTTGATCATGTGATAATACAGTACAAGTAACTTGGGTCTCATTTTTAAAATCTTTATGAAATAAAGGTCTAACTGGCCTATCAATTAATCGAGAAACTAATGTTTCTTTTTCAGTTGGTCTAGCCTCTCTTTTAAAAAAACCACCGGGTATTTTTCCTACAGAATAGTATTTTTCTTGATAATTTACTGTTAAGGGGAAAAAATCCATATCAGGATTTGCTTCTTTTGCAGCAACTACATTACACATAACTGTCGTACCACCATAAGTAGCTATAACTGTTGAGTCAGCTTGT
>CACMGM010000022.1 GCA_902613275.1 uncultured Alphaproteobacteria bacterium | reverse complement strand
AACCTTTTTTTAATGATTTTTTTATAAATATTCTCTTACCTAAAACATCATTTAAAACCTGCTCAGCTGAAAGAAATTCTTTTTTATTTGTTCCAAGTGTCAATAAATATCTTTTAGAAATATCAACCAATTCTTTGAATTCTTTAAAATTTAAACTAGCTGCATGGTCAGGTCCAGACATTTCTTTACTCAAAGTTACATGTTTTTCTATTACTCTTGAACCTAAAATGATTGATCCAATTGTTCCTTCATAACCCACACCATGACCAGAGAAACCAATGTCAGTTTTTAAAATGTCTTGCAAAACAGGTATGCAATTCAAATTTTTATCTTTTAAATCTGTTGGATATGAAGATGCACAATGTAAGAACATAGATGGGCATTTGTTTTCATCAAATATTTTTTTTGTATTTAAAATTTCATCATATGAACACATACCCGTGCTAATTATAGTTGGAATTTTCTTTTTTGCTATAAATTCACAAAACAAGTAGTTATTCGCATCAATACTTGCTAATTTTATTACTTTTGCATTATTTTTTTTTAAGAAGTCGACACTATTTTCCTCCCACGGACTTACAATGAATTCAATTTTTAATTTTTTAGAATATTTCCATAATTCTAAAAACTGCTTATTACTAAATTCAAGTCTGACATCTGGATAAACCCAAGAGCCAAATTTTTTTTTAGTTTTAGGTATATCATTTTCATTTTTACTTAAATAACCTATTGGCTTCTGAGCTGATAGCTTTGGATGAAGTAAGGATTGTATATGTCTTTTTTGAAATTTTACAGCATCTGCCCCAGCTTCTTTTGAAAATTTAATCATCTTCTTTGCTAAATCAAAATTTCCATTATGATTAATTCCAATTTCAGCTATAAAATATAAATTAGATCCTTTTTTTAAATATTTTTCTTTAAACATAACTTCTCCTTAAAATTATTAAACTATATTGTATTTTGCTGCTTGAGCATCATTGTAAAACATTTTTACAGTGCTAATAGAGTAATCCATTGGATTTGTACCTATTATATCAATTTTTTTTACCAAATCGTATGGCATAGTGATGATATCACAATTAGAATTTTTTGCTGAAAATAAATCGTATGTCATTCTTGGGCTAGCCCATAAAAGTTCACATTTACTATTATCATGGACGAATTTAGATATTGGTTTAATGATCTGATTAGCATCTAATCCAATATCATAAATTCTTCCAGCAAAGACAGATAAAATAGTATTACTATCCATAATTACATCAATAATATTTTTAATTTGCTCAAACGTAAAAATTGCTGTTATATTTAATTTTACTTCATTCTTAATTTGTTTAATCACATTTATTGTGGAGTCTCCATTTGTAAATGAAATTGGGATTTTAATCCAAACATTATCAGCCAATGAAGATAATTTAATTGCCTCTTTGATCATTGTATTTTCATCGTCGCTAAGAACTTCTAAAGATATATGTTTTTTTTCTTCAATTGCTAAAATTTCTTTACAAAAATCTAGATAATTTTTTACTCCAAGTTTTCTAAACAAAGAAGGATTAAAAGTATATCCATCAATTTCTTTTAAATTTTTCTTAATTATATCAATATTAGGACCATCCAAGAAAATCTTAATTGAACTTTGGTCCTCAAATTTATACATTTAAATTAAATCTTCTAATTGATAACAAATTTTGTGTAAGATTGACATATGGCATTCTTGTATAACAGATGTAACATTAGATTCTACTAAAATAGACACATCTGAAATTTGATTAAGAATGCCCCCGCTCTTACCAACTAGTGATATTGTGGTAAGCTTATTTTTATTTGCTAAACGACATGCATTTACTAAATTTAAGGAAGATTTATCTTTATTATTTCCTCCTCCAGTTGATATAAAAAAAGCGATATCACCCTCTTGACCATGTGCATCAACTTTTCTTTCAATATAAGTTTCAAAACTGAAATCATTTGACCAAGCAGTCATTTCAGTTGAATTTGATGATATATCTATAGCATTTATTGGCTTTCTTGACCTATTAATAAATGTACAAACAAGTTCACCCACAAAATGAGATGCATCAGCGTTTGAACCACCATTACCAGCAACTAGTATTTTTGAATTTGATAAATGTTTTTCATTAATAATGTTTGAAATTTTCTTTATTACATCATTATGTTTTTTTAATTCTTTTAGAGCTAAACTTACTTCGTCAAAGTAATCCATTTGTGTTTATAAAGTTTTTAAAATATAATATTAAAATGACAATTATATATTCCATCATACCAGCAAAAGGTTTTTCCGCAAGATTAAAAAATAAAAATATTTTAAAAATAAATAATAAATCATTAGTTGAATTTTCAATAGAACATTCAAAGTTATCAAAGTTAATAAATAAAACTTTTTTATCTACCGATTCTGATAAAATAATTAATATTGGAAAAAAACATAAAATCGAAATCATAAAAAGACCAAAAAGATTATGCTTAAAAAATTCTTCCAGTGAAGACGTAATTATACACGCATTAAATCAAATAATAAAAAATTATCCTCCACCAGATATAGTTGTTTTTTTACAAGCTACGTCACCTTATAGAGATATAAATCACCTAGATATGGCAATTAATAAATTTATAAAATTAAAGTCTGACTCAATGTTTTGTTCAAATTATTATAAAAATAAAGTTTGGAAGATTCAAAATAAAAAATTATTACCTGTTAATCACAATAATACATGGAAAATTATGAGCCAGGACAAAAAAGATCAATTAGAAGATAATGGGTCATTTTATATATTTAACTTCAAAAAGTTTTTAATTTATAAGAATAGATTATTTGGAAAAATAGATAATTTTAATATTGATGCTAAATATGGATTTCAGATCGATTCCAGATTAGATTTGGAAATTTTAAAAACAATCATGCATTGAAAATCTATTATTTTATATTAAATTATTGTTATGAAATTAAAGTTTATATTGTCATTTCTCTTTATTCTAATCTTACTTTTTAGTTTAATCTTCCTTTCTATAGGTCAGGATAGATTCAACTTTGCAAAAAATCTAATTCCTGTGGAGCTAAAAAATGTTATCAAAAATACATTTTTTAAATCAAGAGTCTTAGCCTATGAAAAAAAACTTCTTGAAGATGAAAATCAATATCTTTTGAATAGTTTATTATATTTTTATGATGATTACCCTAGCATAGTGCCAATAAATAGAGAGGTAATCAACGAGTATATTATAACTAAATATGGATTTCCTTCATTTAAAAGAAAATATTTTGGTTCTAAATCAATAGGATATCTTGCTAGTTTTGAAAATAAAATATTTTTTATAACTGGAAGAGGAAATTTTTATTTCTTTGATGAAAATAATTTAAATAATGAAAATATAAATTTGAATAAAATCAATGTAAATTATTTTACTAATGTTAAAGTTCAAAATGTAAACGAAGAAAGTATTAGAGACATGGCTATAATTAATGGATTTGTTTATGTTACTCTAAACTTAGAAATAAAACAAAATTGTTATAATACCTCAATCTTAAAATCAAAATTAGATCTAAAGGTACTAAATTTTAATAAATTTTTTGTATCCGATGAATGTATTATGAAAGATACCCCAGAATTTGAAATGATGCAAAGTGGTGGCAAAATTCTAAAGATCGATAGTGATAATATATTATTCACTACTGGTGAATATAGAAATAGAACTTTAGCGCAAGATGTTAAAAGTATTTTTGGTAAAACTATAAAAATTAATTTAACAAATCCTAATGAATATGAAATTTATTCGTTAGGTCATAGAAATCAGCAAGGATTAAATATTATAGATAATTATATTTTAAGTGCCGAGCATGGTCCAAAAGGTGGTGATGAAGTTAATTTAATTACAAATAAAAATCAAAATTTTGGCTGGCCAATCTCATCTTATGGATTACATTACGATGGAACTGATAAACCTGAAGCACCCCTTTTCAAATCACATGCAAATTACGGTTTTGTTGAACCAATAATATATTTTGAAAATGCAATTGCTCCAAGTCAATTAATTAAAAACTACTTTAGTAATGAAGACAACATTATTTCATTCCTCCTCTGCTCTTTAAAAGCTAAAAAAATATTTTTCATTAATTATGATAAAGAAAATAACAGTTCCACAATAATTAAAGAATTAAATATTGGCGAAAGAATAAGAGATATTATCTATATCGATAATTTAAAGTCATATATATTATTACTTGAAAATACCCCTGCCATTGCAATTCTTAGAAAAAATTAATTAAGAACCTATTTTTATAAAAGCTATAGTTGACTCTGGCTTGTTGCCTTTGTGAGTAGCTATATCACTTATATTTTCATTTAAAAATTTTTTTGTTTTTTTTGAAATAATATCAGATTGAAAATCTTTTTTATATAATAAAAATTTAAGCAAATTTGAGATATTAGGCTCAGAAGGAACATCTAATTTTTCACTAAAAATTTCCGGCTGATTATAATCTTCAATAACATAATAAGAATTTTTTTTTAATGTTTTACTAAAATTATTTAAGTTTTCTAATATACACCTTTGATAATGTGATGCATCATCTATTACAATATCAAAATAATTTTCATATTTATCTATAAATTTAGAAATTTTTTTTTGATCTCTTAAATTTAATTCAAAATTTTTAATTCTAGACGAAGTATAAATAATTTTCTTTTTATCAATATCTAGACAATAGAAATTAGATAATGGAAAATAATAATAGAAACTAGCAGTCGAAAAACCTCTTTGGACACCTAGTTCTAATATTTTTAGTTTTTTATCTCTAAATTCTTTAAAATATTTTTCATAAAATATAGAATAATTATGTCCTACATAATTACTCTTCATACCTTGATATATTTGTTTACCTACAAAGTTTGCTTTATCAGTGCCAAAAAAGTAAAATATTTGATCGAGGCTATAATTATCAAAATTATGTTTTTTTTTATCTAAATTTATTTTTTTAAATCTAAAAAAAAATATGTATCTAATCAATGAAATTATCGCATTTGATAAACCATAATTTTTAAAAATATATAAAAATCTTTTAATATGTGAATTCAATTTTCTTCTATCTTCTTTATTGTTTTATCTTTTATTTGATATACTTTATTACAATACTTATAAAGATCTAAACGGTGAGAGACAATAATAATAGTTTTGTCTTTAAATAACTTTATTATCTCATTTATAAGCGCTTCTTCGGTATGAAGATCTAAAGCGCTAGTTGATTCATCTAGAATTAAAATATCTTTACCAAAATATATAGATCTAGCTAAAACTACTCTTTGCCTTTGCCCACCTGATATTTGTACACCTCTATTACCTAATTTTTTATCTTCTAAATTATCAATTCCATCTTTGAGAGTATCTAGCTTAGTAAGCGATATTAGTTTATCAATTTTTTCAATATCATATTCTTGATTTTTTTGTCCAAGCGCTATGTTACTAAACAAGTTATCATCTATAATGAACGCATCTTGTGGCAAATATCCAACTAACTTAGAATAAGGAGTATTGTAAATCTCATCTTTATCATCGAGTAATATTTTTCCTGATGTGGGCTTTAAGAGCCCAACTAATAAATTTAAAAAAGTTGATTTACCAATACCAGAGGAACCCTTTAAACCAATAATATCATTTTTTTTTAATTCAAAGTTAAGATTATCGAAAATTAAATGATTTGTATCTTGATATTTAAATGATACATTTTTAAAGACCAAATTATTAAAAAAATGTTCTTTTTGAATTTTATCTAAACTATTCAGGTCATCGTATTGGTGATAGAATTCATGGATTAAATTTATAGAATTTTTTGAAGATCTATAATTTGTTAAAAAAACAATAAATCTATTAAATATAGGCAAAAGTCTAAAAAAAGCAAACGCATATACTCCAATTATAGGCAAATTAGAAATTAGATTATTTTTGTAATAACTGTAAATTATTAACGAAACCACAAAAAATACAATTATCAATTCAAGGAAATATCTTGGAATTGTATTAATAAAAGATTGCTTAATTCTTAAATTAATATTTTTAGAAGAATTATAATTAAATTCATTTTTAAAAAAATTGAATAAATTGGAAAGCCTTATTTCTTTAAATCCATCTAATGATTGATTAATTGACTTAATCATTCTTGCTTCAAATTCATTATTTTTTTTTCCAATTTGATATAATTTATTTTTAAAAATATAATCAAATAAGAATGCACTCAAACTAAAAATTATAAATGCAAGTAATACCTCAAAACCAGAAATAAAAATTAAAAGCAAAAAAATAAAAAGGGCTACAATAAAATCACCAATAAAACTAAATAAAAACTGGACTAAAATTTGAAATCTTTGTACCTGATCCTTTATTATAAACAAAATTCTTGCAGGATTTATTTTTATAAAACTTTCAAATCTAATATTCATTGATTTTGAATAAAGTAAA
>CACMGM010000021.1 GCA_902613275.1 uncultured Alphaproteobacteria bacterium | reverse complement strand
TTGTTTCTGCACACCGTACACCAGAGAGAATGTTTAAATTTGCCAAAGCAGCTGAAGATAATAATATTTCTGTCATTATTGCTGGTGCAGGAGGCTCTGCACATTTACCAGGAATGATTGCATCATTAACAACTATACCTGTTATCGGTGTACCAGTGGAAAGTCGTAAATTAAAGGGATTGGATAGTTTGTTATCTATAGTACAAATGCCAAAAGGTATCCCTGTTGGCAGTGTTGCAATTGGCGAGGACGGCGCAACGAATGCTGGTTTATATGCAGCTTCCATTATTGCTCTTACGAATAAAGAAATTAAGAAAAATTTAAAAAATTACCGAACTAAACAATCAAAAGCTGTTAAACAAAAACCATAAGTCATGAATACACCCACACTTGGCATTATCGGTGGTGGACAATTAGGAAGTCTTTTAGCAGATGCAGCAAAAAAAATAGATATACAAACTGTCATATTAAGTGATGATCCTGATGCGCCCGGGAAACACTTTTCGACTAAATTTATTTTTGGTAAGTATGATGATGATACAACGATAAATAATTTTATTAATGCAGTTGATCTTGTTACATATGAATTTGAAAATATTCCCTTCGCAATACTCAAAAAGATTAATGAAAAGAAACAAGTTTTACCTAAACCAGAAATTAATCGACTCATTCAACATCGGGAAACAGAAAAAAAATTTCTCAATGATAATAATATAACAACAACAAAATATGTAACTATCAAAAATGAAAAGGATTTGAGTGAAAATGTAGACTTGCTTCCTGGTTTGTTAAAAACAACAACATTAGGATACGATGGCAAAGGTCAATATAAATTACATACTGTAGATGATATTACGGACGAAATTGATTTTACAAAAGAATACATATTAGAAAAACTCATTCATCTTAAAAAAGAAATTTCAGTCGTCATTACTCGTTATGATCAAAATAGTTATGAGATCTATGACCCTATTGAGAATGTTCATGAAGAACAAATTTTAAAATATTCAACAATACCTAGTGATATTTCTGATGATATACAAACAAAATCAATTGAGTGGGCAAAACACGTTGTAGAAAAACTAGATTATATTGGAACGTTATGTGTAGAATTTTTTATTGATACTGATGATAATTTATATGCTAACGAAATTGCCCCTCGTGTTCATAATTCTGGGCATTTGACAATGAACTCTCATAATATTAGTCAATTTGAAAATCATGTACGAGCAGTATGTAGCTTAGAAAAGATTGAAACAAAAAAATTATATAATGCCAAAATGATTAATTTAATAGGTGATGAGATAACGCCGTATCGAAATAAAATATTTAAGGATAACGAATTTTTTTATGATTATTTAAAAACAGAAATTAAGCAAAAAAGAAAAATGGGTCATTTAACGATTATTGAAAAATAAATTATTAACTTTAATTAAATTGATCAGTTAACTGCGTTACTAATTGATATTTATTGGCAACATTTACTAAATCTTCTCCTTCACGAAAAGATTGTTTATCTAATTGTTTAGTAGGATCTCCCCCAGGCCATATTCGCCAACTATCATTATCAACGACATCAGATAAAACTAAAGAATTATCCGATACTTTAAAACCAAGCTCAAACTTAATATCAACTAAATGTATAGGACCATCAATTGTCTTAATAGTTTTCCATTTGTCTTCAATAAGCTCAAAACTTGGAAGAATAATTTTGTTAATAGCTATTTCTAATTCCTGATCAGACAATAATTTTTTGGTTTTCATCAAGCTTTTGCTTGTTATAGGCTGTTTAGCAGAAAATAACTCCCATTCTTCTCCTGTTTTTACTAAAGGATCCGTAAATATACCCTCTTCCCATTTTCCATCTTTTAAAAATTGTCTTCTCGCTTCACTCTCATCCATTTGAACAGTTTCTTCAACATGTGGAGGGATAACAACCGCTTGTTTATGAAATATTTCCCAAACTAAGTTTTCAAATTGATGAGGATTGCTTTTATCTTTTGCAAATTGAGTGTTTCTACTTAAATAACTTCCCCATGCATAGCGTCTAACTACAAATTCTAAAGGAAGCATATTACAGTTGTAACTTAAAAGACTATTTGGCGAATCTTGTTCAATAAATGATGTTGCAATACCTGCCTTACTTAGCATACTAAACACATTACTTGTTTGTTTTGTCTTTTGTATTCCAATATCTTTAATTTCCTCTTTCTTCGCTGCATCCCCACCTGTTAAAAAATCTTTTGTTACAATTCGAATGATATTTTGATCATTTGTTTTCTCGATAATTTTTGTTTTTCCTTCAACTAAAAAAGAATTACTCATCAATATATCTCCAACCAATATCTTTTCGATAATATCCCTCATCCCAATTAATTTGATTGATTATATTGTGAATATTTTCTCTAATAGTTTTTAAATCCTTACCCGTATTAGAGATATTTAAAACACGCCCCCCATTAGAGAGCCATTTGTTTTCTTTAAGGATTGTTCCTGCATGAAATAGATAGTCATCTGTTGTTAAATTAAGATTTTCCAAATTATTAATTGGTGTTAATTTATTATAATCCTCAGGATAACCATGAGCAGCCATTACTACTGTCATGGCATAATCATTTTTCCACTTAATTTTTTTTATTTCATTTAAGGTGCCTATCGCTGATGCATGAAGGAGTTCTAATAAATCTGTTTCTAATAGTGGAATAATTGCTTGTGTTTCCGGATCGCCGAAACGAACATTAATTTCAAGTAAATTTGGACCCTTATCTGTTAGAATTAATCCTGCATAAAACATTCCTTGATACTTGATGCCTTGTTCAGCAAGATGTCGAACGATAGGTTCAACAAATGTGTTGGATAATTCATTCATTTTATTTGATGAAATAGAAGGAACAGGTGTGTAGGCTCCCATACCACCAGTGTTTAACCCTTTTTCTCCTTCCAAGATTTTTTTATGATCTTGTGCTGTTGTAAGCGGCAACACAAATCCATTTTTATCAACAAGTGAAAATAAACTTACCTCTTCACCAACTAAAAATTCTTCAATAACAACAACTGAACCCGCATCACCAAAAGAATTATCTTTAAAACATTTAATCAGTGCATCTTTCGCATCTTCCATTGTTTGACAAATAATAACTCCTTTTCCTGCTGCTAAACCATCAGCTTTAATAACAAGAGGATAGGATTGGTTTTGACAAAAAATGAAGGCATCATCATAATTGTCAAATACGTCATAAGCAGCTGTTGCTATATGTAATTTTTTACAAATATCTTTTGTAAACTTTTTTGATTTTTCTAGTTCAGCTCCCATCTGATCAGGGCCAAAGACTAAAATAGAATTGTTCATTAAAAGGTTGGATAATCCTTTAGTTAAAGGTAGTTCTGGACCTATCACCACAAGATCAATTTTACTTTCAAAACAAAATTGAAGAATAGCATCATGATCATTAACATCTGTGATAATCGAAGAAGCAATTTCACTGATACTATCACTTCCAGGAATACAATATAAATTAGAACAATTAGGAGATTGTTTTATACCATAACATAATGCGTGCTCTCTTCCACCATTACCAATGACAAGAACGTTCATGAAAAAAAATAATTCATTAATTAATTATTTGAAGCAAGACTTAAAAATGATAGTTTTTTTAAACTTTCGTCATTCAAGTAATCTAAAGGTCTGACTGGATACTCTCCTGTAAAATAATGATCAGTAAATTGAGGATTATCATTATCTCTCTCATCATAACCAAGAGACTGATACAGACCATCTAATGATAAAAATTTTAATGATTTAGCGCCAATATATTTACACATTTCCTCTAAATTTTTGTTTGCAGCTAATAATTCTTTTTGGGTCGGAGTATCGACTCCATAAAAATCAGGATATTTAATTGCAGGTGAAGCAATACGCATATGGACTTCTTTTGCGCCAAAATCATAAAGCATTTTTATTATCTTGGTGGATGTTGTTCCTCGAACCAATGAATCGTCAATTAAAACTACTTTCTTTTTTTTAATAGAACTTTGGTTAGGATTTAGTTTTAACTTTACACCTAAACTTCTAATTTGCTGAGTTGGCTCAATAAATGTCCTTCCCACATAATGATTTCGTATTAATCCTAACTCAAAAGGAATACCGGACTCTTGACTAAAACCAAGCGCAGCGGGAACACCAGAGTCTGGAACTGGTACGACTACATCAGGTTTTATATCGGTTTCTTTTGCTAAGTATGTTCCTAAATTTTTTCTATATTCATAGGCGGTTTTATTTTTTAAAATACTATCTGGCCGTGAAAAATAAATAAATTCAAATACACAAGGTTTGATTTGTTTTTTTGGAAAAGGTCTTCTACTTTCAACTTTATTATTTTTAATAACTACAACTTCTCCATTTTCAATTTCACGGATAAATTTTGCACCTATAATGTCTAGCGCACAAGTTTCAGAGGCAAGGATAAATGCATTTTTAAATTTACCTAAAACAAGTGGTCGAATACCTAATGGATCTCTTGCACCAATCAACGTACCATTAGCAATAATTGATAAAGCATAACCACCTTGAATTTGCATTAAAGCATCAATAATTTTATTTAAAATATCTTTCTTTTTTGAACGAGCTACAAGCTGAACAATTGTTTCAGTATCTGATGTTGTTTGAAATATTGCACCTTCACGTACCATTTGCTCTCTTAAAAGGAGTGCATTAGTTAAATTACCATTATGAGCAATACTAATAGCTCCACCATGCAGGTCAGCATAAAAAGGTTGTATATTCCTTATTGTTTCACCGCCCGTTGTTGAATAGCGATTGTGTCCTATCGCTATTTTTCCCTTTAACTTATCTAATGCGTGTTTCTTTGTAAAATTATCGCCAACCAATCCAAATTTTCTTTCTGAGTGATAGGAGTTGCCATCATAACTTACAATTCCACAACCTTCTTGACCACGATGTTGCAACGCATGCAAACCAAGAGCTGTTAAGGCAGCAGCATCCTTGGTTCCACTTATTCCAAAAACTCCACACTCCTCATTAAATCTGGGAACATGAGATTGCCTTACCTCGAATTTTTTTAGGAAATTTAATCGATTTTTCATCTTACTGTTGTCTTGTTAAAAGTGTTTTTGCAACCATCTGTAATGCTCTTGGATAAACCTTATGCTCTTCTATCAATATTTTCTTTGAGAGTGATTCGGTATTATCTTTCTTCAAAATCTTTACTTTTTTTTGCAATATAATCTTTCCAGAGTCAATTTTAGTGCTTACGTAATGAACACTACAACCAGAATAGCTTGCTTTAGCCTTTATGGCCTGATCCTGAGCATTTAAGCCTTTGAAAGCTGGAAGATAAGATGGATGAATATTGATTAATCGCGATTGCCACTGTCTTACAAATTTTGAGTCTAAAACTTGCATAAAACCAGCCAAACAAATGATATCTATATTTTTTAGATACTTTATGACTTTGTTTTCGAATTTTTTTTTTGGAATAAAATGTATGAATGGAATTTTATTTTTTTTGGCAATAGTTAAACCTTTTGCTTTGGAATTATTAGAGACGACTAATTGAACCTCTACTAAACTTTGTTTTTTAAATGATGATTGTATTAGGGATTCTAAATTGGAACCTCTTCCTGATATGAAAATAGCAACTTGTAATTTTTTCAACTAATTGTACACCTTGATGATTTGTTAACTTCTATTTTCCCAATTTCAAAAATATCTAAATTTTCATCTTTTATTAATTGTTCAAATTCTTTGTAATTATTTTTTGAAATAGTCATTATCAAACCTAATCCACAATTAAAGGTATTCAACATTTCTTCATCTGAAATATTAGCTAAACTTTGAAACCATTGGAAAATTTCTTCATCACAAATAAATTTTTTATCAATCCTTGCTGATAAATTTTCAGATAGCATTCTTGGCGCATTACCAACAATACCTCCGCCTGTTATATGCGAAATACCGTTGATCAGATTTGTTGTTAAAATTTTCTTTAAAAAAGGAAAATATAATTTTGTTGGAGCCATTAAGGCTGCTGCATTTGTTTCATAAGATGATTTAAATTCTGCTTCTTTATGTAGATCTATATTTTTATCTTTTAAAACTTTTCTAATGAGAGAATATCCATTTGAATGAAAGCCCGAAGATCTAATCCCATATAAAAGATCATCTTCTTTCATGACATCTCTTTTAGGTAGAATTTTTTTTCTCTCTACTGCACCAACACAAAATCCAGCAAAATCAAAATCGTCTTTTTTATAAAGCCCAGGCATCTCTGCTGTTTCACCACCAATAAGAGAGCAATTATTTATCTTGCAAGCTTCAGTGATACTTTTCATAATTTTTAAAAAAGAATTTTTATCAATCTTGGAAGAAGCATAGTAATCTAAAAAAAATAATGGCTCTGCCCCATGGCAAAGAATATCATTAAGGCACATACCAACGAGATCATGACCCAAGCCATCTAAAATGTCAGTTTCAATACCTAGTAATATTTTTGTCCCTATGCCATCTGTTCCAGAGACCAACAAAGGATCTTCATATCCACAATTTTTAAGATCAAAAATACCACCAAATCCGCCAATTTTATCAAAATTTCCGTTTCTGTTTGTTGATTTGCTTAGCTCAGAAATATCTTCAACAAGGGCATCTGTATTTTCTATATCAACACCTGCTTCTTTATATGTTGTCATATTTAATTAGTTTTAAACGAATCCTTAACGAGTAAACTATTAATATAGTAAATTAAGTTGATTCGTACTCATAATGACAAATACAATTCAAATTCTCTCCATTGAGAAGACAGGGAAAGAAAGTTCACTACAAAAAGAACACAATAATAAATCCATCAAAATTATAGATGGATATTTCTTTTCGAGAAATCTTGATGATCAAAAGTTTACTAAAATAAGTAAACTTATTTCTAATGACGTTTCTCAAACAATATTAACAAAAAAAAATGTAAATAAGGTTTTATCTAGTTATAGTAATTTTAACTGGGTTGTAGAAATAAAATTTTTACCAGGTGTAACTGATAATATTGCTACAACTGTAAAAGAAATAATCAAAGATAATCTTAAAAGTAGTTTTAAAAGCTTTGAACTTGGCTCAACAAAAATTATTTTAATAAAAGGAAGAAAAGAAGATATTACTAAAATATCTAAAAATGAAGCAAATCCCTTAATTCAAACAATTAAGATTTATTCATTTAAAAAATATTTAAATAATTTTAAAAAAAATCAGTTCAAAATAGAAAAGGTAAAATTATCAAAAAAAAAATATAGTAAAAAAGAAATTAATTTAGATATTTCTGATTATCATCTCAGCCTCATTGGTAAACTTGGTATTGAAGAAAATGATAAATCTAGAAGAGGAACACTTGGCTTAGATCTAGAATCTTTAAAAGCCATAAGAAATTATTTTTCTACTATAAAACGTAAACCAACTGATGTAGAAATAGAAACATTAGCACAGACGTGGTCCGAGCACTGTAAACACAAAATATTTTCAGCTAAAATTGATGATATTAAAGAAGGTATATTTAAAAAATACATTAAAGGCGCAACTGAAAAGATTATTCAATTAAGAAAAGATAATTTTTGTGTTTCTCTTTTTACGGATAATGCCGGCGGAATAGAATTTAATAAAGATTGGATTATTTGTCATAAAGTTGAAACACATAATACGCCCTCAGCCTTAGATCCATTTGGCGGTGCAATCACAGGAATTGTTGGTGTTAATAGGGATTGTCTTGGATTTGGAAAGGGAGCAAAACCAATAGCGAATACGTATGCATATTATTTAGCAGACCCAAATAAAAATTATCAATTGTATCGTCAAAAAAATAAGGATCCAATGCTTCCTGCAAATTTTATTGCTAAGGGTATTATCAGTGGTGTTAGAGTTGGAGGAAATTGTTCGGGTATTCCTACTCCTCAAGGTAATGTATATTTTGATGACCGGTT
>CACMGM010000020.1 GCA_902613275.1 uncultured Alphaproteobacteria bacterium | reverse complement strand
TAGCTATAGTATTAGAAGGACATCATTAATGTATAATATTCCATATTATACGACAATAGCTGGAGCAAAAGTTGCTGTAGATGCTATTGAACATATGAAAACTCAGGAATTCACAATAAAAAGTCTTCAAACTATAAATTAATTTTATTGACTATAAAAAATAAATAAATCATCATGAGTTTATGAATAAAATTCCTATGACTGCTGAGGGTTATACAAAATTACAAGATGAATTAAATAAATTAACCTCTGAGGATAGACCAAAAATTATTGAAGCAATTGCTGAGGCTAGAAGCCACGGTGATTTATCTGAAAATGCAGAATATCAATATGCTAAAGAACAACAAAGTTTAATTGAGGGAAGAATTTTAGATTTAGAGAGTGCTATTAGTAAAGCAGAGGTAATAGATGTTAAATCTGTTGAAGGTGATGATATAAAATTTGGTGCAACAGTTGAAATAGAAGATGATGAAAGTGGAGAAAAACAACAATATCAAATTGTTGGTGAGTATGAATCAGATATTGAAAATAAAAAACTTTCAATTACTAGTCCTTTAGCAAGAGGCTTGATTGGTAAAACAGTAGAAGAAAATGTTGAAATCAATAGTCCAAAAGGTTTAAAAAATTATACAATATTATCAATAAAATACATTTGAATATAGACAATCCTAAAATTTGGTCATTAACTGATGGTTCACAAGGAATGATAAGTCAGACTAAAGGTCTGGCAAATGAATTGAGTGTAAATATAAAGGAAATTAAAACTGAAATAATTTTTCCTTGGAATAAATTACAGGCTGGGATACTTCCTATTTTTAATTGGATATTTAAAAATAAGTTACCAATAGATCAGATACCTGATTTAGTTATCAGTTGTGGAAGAAAAAGTGTTTACCTATCAATCTATCTTAAAAAAAAATATCCAAATATTATTAATATTCATATTCAAAACCCAAAAATTTCTTCAAAAAACTTTTCTTATATTATAGCTCCAAATCATGATGGTTTATATGGTGACAATATAATTAATTCTTCGGGTGCAATACATCATTTTAAACAATTTAATAATTTGAAAAATCATTATGAAATTAATACAAAAAATTTGATCACATGTATTATTGGAGGTGAAAATAACCACTATAATTTCACAAAAGAAAATACTTTAGATCTTTGTAAAAAAATAAAAAAATTAAAGTCTCATAATAATGAAGTTTTAGTTCTTACCTCTAGAAGAACTAATAAAGAAATTAAACATATTTTGAAAAAAGAATTGAGCAGTATATCTACACTATGGCTTGGAGAAGGAAAGAATCCATACGAATTTGCTATTTATAATTCCAGTTATTTTATTATTACTTCTGACTCAACATCTATGATTTCTGAAGCAAGTATATCTGGTAAGCCAATTTATGTTTATCAATTACCAATGAAGAGAAAAAGTAAAAGATTTATAAGATTCCATGAAGAATTTAAAAAAATGAATATAACAAGAGATTTTAATACTTTAGATAAATTAGAAAATTGGACATATACGAAACTAGAGGAAAGCAAAAGAATTGCTGGAATTATAAAAAAAAGAATTATAGAAAGGAAAAATGAATCTTGAGAACTTAACTCATGCAGATTTTCCCTTTAA
The DNA here is from genome assembly GCA_902613275.1 of uncultured Alphaproteobacteria bacterium. The sequence continues at coordinate 7,737 of CACMGM010000020.1, read as the reverse complement.
TCACTGGGTATTTAGTAATTGTTTAGAAGAAGGTGCATTAGATGAAATTTCCTATAGTAATATTCCTTCAGGAGACAGAATGTACGATGGGACAAGAGCTGCCGATCATACAGGACAGGGAGTTGATGGTAAATTAAGACTTTTTATAACAAAAAATAATTGTCAAAATTTTCCATATCTAACAAAATTGATTCAGTCTTTACAAAGCAAAGAAATAGTAAATAAAATATCGAAAATAATTGATAAAGATTTATCAAATTCATACGTCAGATTAGAGGTAATTGGAGATAAAAAAGGATTTTGGTTAAAACCACACAAAGATATTTCAGAAAAATTAATGACTATGATGGTTTGGGCGAACCCATATCATGAAGCGTCAAATTTGGGTACCGACCTATATGATAAAAATTTTAAATTAGTTAAAACAATTAAATATATTCATAATAGTGGTTATTTTTTTTCTTCAGGGGATGATACTTGGCATGGGCTTGAATTAAAAGAAATTCAAAAAGAAAGAAGATGTATTCAAATAAATTATGTTACTTTTTATACAGATTGGCCAGTTGAAAAAAATGCTTAAATTATTAATTTAATTATATGACTGAAAAAATAGAAAATGATGTCTTAATTATTGGCTCTGGACCAGCAGGCTATACTGCTGCAATCTATGCAGCAAGAGCAAATTTAAAACCGCATTTAGTTTCAGGTTTAGAACCAGGAGGTCAGCTGACTATCACTACGGATGTAGAAAACTATCCAGGATTTGAAAATGTTATTCAGGGACCTTGGCTTATGGAACAAATGAAAGAACAAGCAGTAAAAGTAGGAACTATCTTTCATAATGATATTGTAACATCAGTTGATTTTAAAAAAAATCCATTTACTTCTAAAACTGAGTCAGGGAAAGAATTTGTATCCAAATCGATAATTATTGCAACAGGCGCTCAAGCTAGATGGCTGAATTTGGAAAGTGAAAAAAAATTTAAAGGATTTGGTATTTCTGCTTGTGCAACTTGTGATGGATTTTTCTTCAAAGATCAGCAAGTAGCAGTGATTGGTGGAGGTAATAGTGCAGTAGAGGAAGCAATGTTTTTGACTAAATTTGCATCAAAGGTCTTGTTAATCCATAGAAGAGATAGTTTGCGAGCTGAAAAAATTTTACAAGAAAGACTATTTAATAATAAAAAAATTGAAGTAATTTGGAATAGTAAGGTTTATGAATTTGTTGGAGAAGAAAATCCAAATACATTAAAAAAAATTATTTTAGAAAATACATTAGATAGCACCAAAACCACTATAGATGTAAATGGTGCTTTTATAGCTATAGGACATGATCCCGCTACCTCACTTTTTATAGATAAGTTAAAAATGGATGAGGAAAATTATATAATTACTAAACCTGATAGTACTGAAACAAGTATTAAAGGAGTCTTTGCAGCAGGTGATGTAAAAGATAAAATTTATAGGCAGGCTGTAACTGCTGCTGGCATGGGCTGTATGGCTGCTTTAGAGGCTGAAAAATATATTGCAGGGAGCTAATTATCCCTGTCTAGCTTTCATTCTTGGATTTTTCTTGTTAATTACATAAATCCTACCTTTTCTACGAACAACTTTACAATCTTTATCCCTAGTTTTGGCAGTTTTTAATGAACATTTAACTTTCATAAAAAGCGCTTTAAATTCTGGGATTTGTTTTGTCAAACATATATTGTCTTAATTAATATGAGAAATTTATCTTATCCAGGAAGATCTAATGTTTTAGCTCAAAATGGCATGGTAGCAACATCCAATCCATTGAGTTCCATGGTGGCTATTAAAGTACTTCAAAAAGGTGGTAATGCCGTTGATGCTGCTATCGCGGCTTCAGCTGTTCAAGCTGTAGTATGTCCTAGTGCAACAGGAATTGGTGGGGACTGTTTTGCAATTGTTTCGATGAATGGGAAAAAGCCAATTGCTGTAAACGGTTCTGGAATTGCTCCAAAAAAAGCTAATCTAAAATTTTATAAAGATAATAAAATAAAAAGTATTAGCTTAACAAGTCCGCATTCAGTTACTATTCCTGGGGCAGTTCATGCGTGGTGTTCTATGCATGAAAAATTTGGAAGAATTGATTTTAAAGAGGTTTTATCTGATGCAGAAAACTTTGCGAGAAATGGATTTCCTGTTCATGAAGTTGAAGCTGTGGCATGGAAAGATAATGAAAAAAAACTTATAAAAAATAATAATTCTCGAAGATTATTTTTAAATAAAAATCTTAGTTATAGTTATGGTGAAGTTTTTAAGAATATTCCTTTAGCAAATACTTTAAGAGTTATCTCAAAAAATAAAATTAAAGGATTTTATCAAAGTGAAATAACTAAGGACATGGTCAAGACACTAAGTAAACTAGGTGGACTGCATACTGAAGAAGATTTCTATAATCAAAAAACCTTATTTTCAAAAACAATTACAAATTCATATAGAAATTTAAAGATACATCAATGCCCTCTAAATAGCCCTGGATTAGTTGTCTTAATGATGATGGCAATGACTGAAAAATTAAATATTAAAAAATACAATCCCTTAAGTGTCGAAAGATATCATCTTCAAGCTGAAATTTCAAAAATATGTTTTGAAGTTAAGGAAACAATATTTGGTGATCCAAATTTTAATAATATAAATATTAAAGATTATTTAAGTAATGAATATATAAGTTCTTTATGTTCTAAAATTGATAAAAATAAAATTTACTTCTCAAAAAAAGGCTATGTAACTTCTCACCCTGAGACAATATATTTAAGTGTTGTAGATAGAGATTTAAATTCAGTATCTTTTATTAATTCAATATGTCATAGTTTTGGAAGTGGAATTACAAGTAATAAAACAGGAATTCTTTTTCAAAATAGAGGTGTTAATTTCAGATTAGAAGATGATCACCCGAACTCGATTGATAGTCAAAAAAGACCACTTCATACAATCATACCAGGTCTCATAACTAATAAGAATGATGAGACCTTGTATTCTTATGGTGTAATGGGAGGACAATATCAACCAATTGGTCAATCTCATTTGATTCAAAATATAATCGACTACAACATGTCAGTACAAGAAGGTTTAGATTTACCTCGAGCATTTGCTCTTAGTGGTATCTTAAATGTTGAAGATTCATTAGATGATAAAATTGTAAAAAAATTACGTAAAATTGGTCACAAAATTAAAATAAATAAAAATGCTATTGGTGGTGGTCAATGTATAAAAATAGACAGAAAAAATGGAGTACTAATCGGAGGTTCAGATCCACGTAAGGATGGTATGGCAATAGGTTGCTAATCTACACTTTCCCAAAAGTGTCATTATACTGATTATTTACTCTTACAAATGTTGTACACTTACTAAGTTGTTTTAATGATGAAGCGCCAACGTATGTACAACTACTTCGAACACCTCCTAAAATATCTCTAATTGTACTATCTAGCGAACTCTTCATTTGTATTTTAACTTTTTTACCTTCAGATGATCGATAATTTGCAAGTCCACCATAATGCTTCTCATTTGCTTCTTCAGAACTTGATCCGTAAAACTCTATAAATTTAGTTCCATTTTCCTCAATTAAATTACCCCCACCTTCCTTATGACCTGCTAACATACCACCAAGCATAACAAAGTCTGCTCCAGCTCCAAACCCCTTTGCAACATCACCAGGACAAGTACACCCTCCATCAGCAATAATATGCGCTCCTAATCCATGTGCTGCATCAGCGCATTCCATTACAGCACTTAGTTGTGGATACCCTACTCCTGTTTGTATTCTAGTCGTACAGACACTTCCAGGACCAATTCCAACTTTAACAATGTCCGCCCCACTTAATACTAATTCCTGTGTCATATCTGCAGTAACAACATTACCAGCAATAATAGTTTTTTTTGGATATTTTTTTCTTACTTCTGAAACAAAATTACTAAAGTTTTCTGAATATCCATTTGCTACATCAATACAGATAAATTTAAATTTTGGATATTTTTTTAATATTGATTTTAACCTACTATAACTATCTTTACTTGTACCGCAACTAAGGGCAATTGAATCAAAAAAAATATTTTTTTTATAAATAGTCTCTATTTGATTAATATCATGCTGTTTTGTTAGAGCAGTCATTAATTTGTGAGAATTTAGTTTTTTTGCAACATCTATTTCACCAACGCCATCCATATTAGAGGCTATTATTGGAACTCCTTGCCATGATGATCTTGAATGTTTGAAAGTATATTTTCTGTTCAAATCAACATCTTTCCTACTTTTTAAAGTACTTCTCTTTGGTCTAAAAAGGACATCTGAGTAGTCAAGTTTAATTTCTTCTTCTATTCTCATAAATACATTCGCATATTTGTATTAAATAATTTACAAATTAAAACAAATATAAATTGTTATCTATGAACTTAAATACGTTAATAAATGTAAATAAAAGAAAGTTTGATATTAAATTTCAAAAACTTTTAAAAAATAAGCTAGACAAATCTAGTTTATCAAATGCAATGTTTTATGGCTCTATGAATGGGGGTAAAAGAATAAGGCCTTTTTTAGTAATGGAGTCTGCAAAAATAGCAAAAATTTCTTCAAATGATGCCTTTATCATAGCCTCATGTATTGAATGTGTACATTCCTACTCTTTAATTCACGATGATTTACCATCAATGGATGATGATGATTATAGAAGAGGCAAATTGAGTACTCATAAAAAATTTAATGAAGCTACTGCAATTTTAGCAGGAGATGCCTTACATGATTTAGCATTTGAATTGATATCAGGGAATATTAAAAATAAAAATAATATTTCTAGATTAAAATTAATAAATTATCTATCTTTATGTATTGGGCATAAAGGATTAGCACTTGGTCAAGCTTTAGATTTAGAATTTGAAAATAAAAGATTATCTAAAAATAAAATTTTAGATATGTATTCAAGAAAAACTGGTAAATTATTTGAATTTTCTTTTTCTGCACCTTTTATATTAAAAGATGTAAATAAAAAAGATATTCAATTTGCTAAAGATTATGGAATGTTATTTGGTTTAATATTTCAAGTGATAGATGACTTAATAGATGAAATTGGAACTTTTAAGAAAATTGGAAAAACACCAGGTAAAGATGTTAAACAAGGTAAAAGTACTTTACTACAGTTAATTGGTGAAAAAGAAGTTACTTATTTATGTAATAATAAAATAAAAATTTTTATAAAAAAATACAACAATAAATTAAATCAAAACCCTATACTGATAAAAATGCTAGAATTTGGAATGGATAGACTAAATTAAATATGTAATATTTTTTTTGCTAAATATAGTCCAGAGGTAGCTGATACAGCTGTCAATGAACCACCCCAAAACATATCCACAAAAGTTACTGTTGGTGACCAACCCTTAAGTACAGCCATGTTGGTTAAGTTATAAGTTCCGTAAGCGACTAAACCAAATATGAAACCAGTGTAAAATGTTTTTAATAAATTTCCTGATTCAACGCAGGGTTGTATTACTACCAATGAAATACCAATAACATATAAAATATAAAAAAGAGCTGCTGCCCACATTACAGGTTTATCAGTAAGCAGATTACCTATAAGAGGTCTATAAAAAGATCTTGTAGCAAAACTTAGCCAAATTATATCAATAATTAAGAAAATTACAGATGCTATGATAGTAGCAATTATTAAACTCTTTATCATAATAGATACTTATAACATATTATTAATTTTCAAGTATATTTTAAATAATTTTATTGGATAATTTATAGCAAAATATGATCTATAAGCCTAAATATTTTAATATAATTTTTGTGCTATGATCTTTAGAGAATGTCTGGTCAATACTTATAGATGCTCGTTTCTGCATTGAATAATAAAGGTGTTTATTTTCATATATGAAATTTATAACCTTCACTACTTTTTCTCGATCTGCAAAATTTATTAAAATTCCATTAAAAGTATTGGTAATTACATCTCTTATTCCTCTAATATTATAACCTATTACAGGCACACCTCGATGCAAACTTTGGATCATTACTGTTGACAGACCTTCTCTTTTACTTAGGTGTAATAAAATATCAAAGTTATCTATTTCTTTATAAATTTCTTTGACAAAACTGTTAATTTTTATGTTTTTTAAATTTAATTTTTTAATAATTTTTTTATATTTATTATTATTTTCATAACCAAAAGTATTAAAAAAAATGTTTTCATTTTTTTTTAATTTATTCGCAACATAAATTATATCATCATAACCTTTTATTTTTTTATATCCTGCAATTACTCCTATTTGAAATGAATTTGTTATGTTTTTACTCGGTATTTTTTTTTTGATTAAATCTATACCTATACCTTTTAAATATAAAAAATCTTTAGAAAAATATTTTTTTGTATATTTCATATCTTCTGAATTAATAACAATGTATTTTTTTGTATTTATAGAAAGAAAATACTCGATTGAAAAAAAAATAATTCTATAAAATAATTTAACTTTTGTATGAAAACGATAACCATGAACAAAATAGCAAATATTCAAATTTAAACCTAATGTTGCTAATCTGATTAAGTGAGAAATTAATGGTGTATGTAAAAAAATTATATCAAATTTATTTCTTTTAAAAAAATATCTTAATTTCAATAAAATGTAAAAGATTCTAAATACATTTAAAAACTCATAAGCATTTTTTGGTAAATTTAATGAAAATAATAAATTATTTAAATTACTATTAAGTAATTCATAATTTATATTTTTAATATCTGAGCAAATAAAACTTAAATTAATATTTTTTTTATAACAAGAATCAATAAATTTATCTAAGAAAACATTAATTGTTATTGATCTAGTAGCAGCAATTAAAATTTTGGTCTTCATATTATTATAATTATTTCTATATTCAAAAAATTGAAAGATAACAAAATTTTTTGTTGTCTGATATCTGATATTTTTTAAATAATTATTGTAATTTTATTATTTCAAATGAAAAATCTAAAATTTGGTGGGTGTGACAGGGATTGAACCTGTGACCCCTGCCGTGTCGAGGCAGTGCTCTACCGCTGAGCTACACACCCAAGTAATTACATTTTATTTTATAGTATTTTGAAATATAATGAGTTTTAAAGCTAAAGCAATAATTGAAAGCTTGTATGGTATTTTTAAATTTTACTTAATTTAACCTTTTTTAGTCTCTAATTAAATAAATCAATTATAAACATATTGATCAATTTTTTATTAAATAATATTCAGAATTTAGAATTATTCATACAATTGATTATTGAAATTAGGAGATAAATGAAGGTAAAAAAAAATAATTTTACAGAAAACGAAATCTCGAAAGCTCTAAAAATTTATAATTATTTTATTGAAAATTCATTCTCTAATTTTGAAGAAAGAAAATTATCGAAATCAACATTTTATTTATTATTAACAAAAATAAGAAAGAATAAGTTGCCATTTATTCTAGCAATTGAAGATAATAAAGTTATTGGATTAGCATTTGTAAATAAGTTTAGAGAAAAAAGTGGATATAGATTTTCATATGAACATTCAATCTATGTAAATCCAGATTACATTAATAATGGTTATGGTAATAAATTGTTAAAAGAACTTGTTAAAATATGTAAAAAAATTACAAAGATTAAAAATTTAATAGCAGTGATTGGTGGAAAAAATAATTTTGCTTCTATAAAGATACATAAAAAAAATGGATTTCAATATATTGGAACTATAAAAAAAGTTGGT
>CACMGM010000019.1:7500-11930 GCA_902613275.1 uncultured Alphaproteobacteria bacterium | reverse complement strand
CTACAAGAAAAAAATATTTTTTATGGCCATCAAGTAATAAATATATTTTTTTAAAATAATCAAAATTTTCATTCATGTGTTTTTTTTAGTATATCAGTGATAATTTCATCAATTCCTTTAATAGGTCTCACACCTATAAATTCAAATAATTTTTCTGTAGATGGGTAGCGTCTTTCCATATCATCAAAATTCTTATTATAAACTTGATCATACGGAATAAATTCCAATTGTGATTTAGAATTAGTAGCTTTGATAATTTTATTTGCCAATTCTAAAATAGATACTTCTTCTGGACCACCAATATTAAATATTTCACCATAAGCTTTTTCATTACTAATCAGCTTAAAGATACATTTAACTACCTCATCAATTGATGTAAAATTTCTTTTTTGATTACCACTACCGTGGATTTTTAAATTTTGGTTGTTGATTGCTCTTTTTATAAAAGTTGGCACAACCATTCCATATTTATCAGACTGATTTATGCCAACAGTATTGAAAAATCTTAGAATTATTGCATCCATTTTTCTTTCTTGAACATAAGATAATACATAGAATTCATCTATTAGTTTTGCTGTAGCATAACTCCAACGCAATTTTTGTACATTACCAATTATTGAGCCGTCCTGTTCCGTTAAGGGAACTTTAGATTGCTTCCCGTAAATTTCTGAAGTTGATGCAAAAATTAATTTTTTATTATATTCACTAACTAAATCAACAACATATTTAGTTCCATTTAAATTTGTTTGTAGCGAGTTAAGAGGATGGTTTACAATATTTTTTACACCTACAGCAGCTGCAAGATGAATAACAATATCAGTTTGTGAAATATAATTTTTAAGTTTTTTGTTATCTAAAATATCCCCATTCACATAGTAAAAATTGTTCTTATTTGTAAAATGTTTTATATTTTCAAATGTACCAGTGGAAAAATTGTCATATACAGTTACATCATAATTTTTTAATAAAAGATTGCATAAATTACTTCCTATAAATCCTGCGCCACCTGTTAATAAAATTTTACTAATATTATTATGCATTATATATATCAATTAATCTGTTAACGTTATCTTCAATAAAATATAGTTTAGAATCTGTAAAAGAATTTTTAGATAAGTAATTATATTTTTCTTTATTATTAATGATTAAATTAATTTTGTCATATAAATCTTCAAACTCTCCAAATTTTACTAGATAACCATTTTTATTATTTTCAACTATTTCATTTACACCAATTATATCCCAACATACAAGAGGTAGTGAAAAATTCATTGCCTCCATTAGAACTTGTCCTGCACTTTCTCTATGTGATAAGAAAAGAAACAAATCAGAACTTTTAAAAAAGTCCAATACATTTTCTTTTACCCCAGTAAAAATAACATAATTTTTATAATTGCTATAAATTTTATCATAATACTCCTTGTCTCTATATTCTCCAATAAACATAAAAATTAAATTATTATTTTTTTGTTTTAAGTATTTTGCTGTTTTACAAAAATCTTCCACACCTTTATCTTTAGTTATTCTTCCAACACTAATGATTAAAAAATTTTTTTTTCCAATATTATATATTTCTCTTATATTTTGATGTTTATCTTGTATGATTTTGGGTAGGCCATATCTATTGATAAATATTTTTTTCGGATTGACGGCAAATTTTTTTATAGCTGTAGTTTTTGCACAATGACTTACAGTAATAACTTTTGAAGCTTTTGAAAAATTAAAAATATAGTATTTTTCATAAAAACTTTTTATAATTGTTTTTAAAAATGTATCATTATTTTTAAAACTTAATAATGAAATTTTATTATTGTATAAATCCGCACCATGTGAATGACAAAATATTGGTATGCCCCATTTTGTATCAACAAAATTTAATAAATGGGGAAAATGTGCATTAATTATTGTTATTTTTTCATCATTTATTATTTTTTTTATTTTATTTTTGATTGATTTAAAACCTCTGTAAATATTTCTAGGTGATTGACTTGGAAATTTAATTAATTTTACATTTATTTTATAATCAATTAATTTTTTGTAAAAATCATCATTATCATTATATAAAATTAAATATTTAATATTACGCTTATTTAATTCTTCACATAATCTCAATAGATAAATTCCCACCCCCTCGATGCCGGAAGGAGATCTTTTTTCCTTTAAAAAAAGTATTTTCATTAAATATTAATTATTTCTTTCTTACCATCATAAGTATTTTTTAAATCAAATATTAATGAGTTTTTCTTAGAATAAGTTTTCAATAAATTGAAATTTTTTGCAAATATATTATGAGAGACTGCAATTATAATAATATCATATTTAATCTTAATATTCTTTAATGGATAAAAACCATATACTTTCTTGACTGTTTTTATATCAATTATTGGATCATAAACATCAACAAACATTTTATTTTTAACAAATAGTTTTCTTATTTTCTCAACCTTTGTATTACGAATATCTGCACAGTTTTCTTTAAATGAATATCCTAAAATCAATGATTTAGTTTTTTTTAAATTAAAACCTTTTTCTCTAGAAATTTTATTTATCATTTTAAAATAATAGATTGGCACACTTTCATTAATTTTCCTTGCTTCTTCAACTAAGTGAGTATTAATATTTTTTTTACGTAAACTTGATAGGTAATAATAACTATCTACTCCAATACAATGCCCTCCAACTAATCCAGGTCTAAAATTTATAAAGTTCCATTTAGTGCTTGCTGCATTTAAAACTTTATTAGTATCTATTCCAAGATTATTCATAGCTATATTAAATTCATTTATAAGAGCAATATTTACATCTCTTTGAACATTCTCAATTATTTTAGAAGCTTCTGCAATTTCAATTGAAGAAGCTTCATGAATTCCTGCTCTAATTATTTTTCTATAAATAGAGGAAGTTCTCTTTAAGTATTTAGAATTACTTGATGAAACTATTTTTTTTATATTTTGTATATTTTTAGATTTATCTCCTGGATTAATTCTTTCTGGGCTATATGAAACACCGAAATCAATATTATGTTTTAATTTAGTTTCTGACTCTAAAATTGGAATTAAAGTGTTTCTAGTTGTCCCAGGAAATACGGTTGACTCAAATATTATTAAGTCATTTTTTTTTAAAATTTTTGATATTTTTTTACATACTTTTTTTAAAATTGAAATATCTGGAATATTTTTTTTTGTAACTGGTGTTGGTAGCGCTAATATAAAAATATTAGAATTTTTTAATTTACTAAAATCATTAGTTAGTAAAATATTTTTTTTGGATTTAGTTATATTATTCTCTTTGTTCAAATCCTTTCTATTCTTCAAAGTTTCAATTCTTTTATTATTATTATCATAACCTAGAACTGTATAAAATTTATTCAATTCGAGAAAAAGAGGTAGTCCGACATAACCTAACCCAATTATTGCTAATTTGTGCATTTAATTCGTTGGCATTTTAAATTCTGCTCCTGATTTTATACTTTTAGGCCATCGTGATGTAACTGTTTTTAATTTTGAATAAAATCTTATACCTTCCATTCCATGCATAGAGTAATCTCCAAATAGAGACTGCTTCCATCCTCCAAAACTATGAAAGGCCATAGGAACAGGAATTGGAACATTAACTCCGACCATTCCAATTTTACAATTAGTTGTAAAATGTCTGGAAGCTTCCCCATCAGATGTATAGATTGTAGTTCCATTCCCGAAAGCATGATTGTTGACTAAATCAAGTGCTTCGTCATAACTTTTGGCTCTTACCACACTAACTACTGGACCAAATATTTCCTCTTTGTAGATGGTCATATTTTTAGTCACATTATCAAATAGAGTTGGTCCAATGAAATAACCATTTTCATATCCTTGAATGTTTAAATTTCTTCCATCTTCAACTAATTTTGCTCCTTCACTAACTCCTAAAGATATATAATTTTCTATTTTATTTTTATGTTCTTTTGAAATTACTGGGCCCATATCAGATTCTAAATCAGTCCATGGTGATACTTTTAATTTCTGCGCCTCAATCTGTATTTTGTTCACTAGTTCATCAGCAATATCACCTACAGCAACAGCAACTGAAATAGCCATACATCTTTCACCAGCAGAACCATAACCAGCTCCAATTATGCCATCTACAGCTTGATCAATGTTTGCATCTGGCATTACAACTAAATGGTTTTTTGCTCCACCAAGTGCTTGGACTCGTTTTCCATATTTTGCAGATTTTTCATATATATATTTTGCAACTGGAGTTGATCCTACAAAACTTACAGAAGATATTTCTTCACTTTCAAGAATCAGATCAACAACTTCTTTATCTCCTTGAATAACATTAAATACTCCATTTGGAAGACCAGCTTCAGTAAATAATTCAGCCAATCTAACCGAGCATGACGGATCCTTTTCAGAAGGTTTTAATATAAATGAATTTCCACAAGCAAT
>CACMGM010000019.1:0-2500 GCA_902613275.1 uncultured Alphaproteobacteria bacterium | reverse complement strand
CTCGAGTTGCAGAGTCCAATCCGAACTGAGATGGTTTTTAGGGATTAGCTTTATCTTGCGATATTGCTGCCCTCTGTCACCACCATTGTAGCACGTGTGTAGCCCAGACCGTAAGGGCCATGAGGACTTGACGTCATCCCCGCCTTCCTCCAGCTTATCACCGGCAGTTTTTCTAGAGTGCCCAGCATTACCTGATGGCAACTAAAAATGAGGGTTGCGCTCGTTGCGGGACTTAACCCAACATCTCACGACACGAGCTGACGACAGCCATGCAGCACCTGTGTGTATGCCAGCCGAACTGAAGAATTACGATTCTGTAATTCAAACATACCATGTCAAGGTCTGGTAAGGTTCTTCGCGTTGCTTCGAATTAAACCACATGCTCCACCGCTTGTGCGGGCCCCCGTCAATTTATTTGAGTTTTAATCTTGCGACCGTACTTCCCAGGCGGAGTGCTTAATGCGTTAGCTACGACACTGATACTATTGCACCAGCGACTAGCACTCATCGTTTACTGCGTGGACTACCAGGGTATCTAATCCTGTTTGCTACCCACGCTTTCGTATCTCAGCGTCAAAAATGGCCTAGTTAGTCGCCTTCGCTTCTGGTATTCTTTCCAATATCTACGAATTTCACCTCTACACTGGAAATTCTACTAACCCTTACCAAATTCTAGATCACTAGTTTTAAATGCAGTTCCTGGGTTGAGCCCAGGGATTTCACATCTAACTTTTTGATCCGCCTACATACGCTTTACGCCCAGTGATTCCGAACAACGCTAGCCCCCTTCGTATTACCGCGGCTGCTGGCACGAAGTTAGCCGGAGCTTCTTCTTCAATTAATGTCATTATCATCGTTGATGAAAGAGTTTTACAACCCTAAGGCCTTCTTCACTCACGCGGCATTGCTGGATCAGGGTTTCCCCCATTGTCCAATATTCCCTACTGCTGCCTCCCGTAGGAGTCTGGGCCGTGTCTCAGTCCCAGTGTGGCTGATCATCCTCTCAAATCAGCTATAGATCGTAGCCTTGGTGGAGCAGTTACCTCACCAACTAGCTAATCTAGTGCGGGCTCATCTGAAGGCGATAAATCTTTCTCTTTTCAGACACATCCGGTATTAGCTACAGTTTCCCGCAGTTATTCCGAACCTTCAGGTAGATTCCCACATGTTACTCACCCGTGCGCCACTAAATCCGAAGATTTCGTTCGACTTGCATGTATGAGGCATGCCGCCAGCGTTCGTTCTGAGCCATAATCAAACTCTTAAGTTGAGTAAATTTGACCGAAGTCAAAAATTACGGAACGTCCGTTAAAGCGGAATACTTCTTGTAAAAACAAAAGTATTTGTTGATACGTATTCCATTAACATTCGTAAAATTTAAATTACGAATTGTTGTCTACGTATCTCTTTATAATCTTATTAACGTTTCAAAGAGCATACAAAACCCTACTATTAAAGCTTTAAAAGTAGAGGATTGTTCTTTTCTCAAAGAAAAGAGTATGTGCCTATAATAGTATAAAAATTCCTTGTCAAATCATAAAAAATAAAAAAAAAGGCAGTATTTCTGGGGATATTTATGTATAATCTTAATATAAAAAACAAAAAAGCAAGAATCTATATGAAAAATTGGTTGCGGGAGTAGGATTTGAACCTACGACCTTCAGGTTATGAGCCTGACGAGCTACCGGGCTGCTCCATCCCGCGATATGTTATCTTTCTGTTATTATTTAGCATAAAAAATTACAAGTTAATTTTTAAAAAATTTTATTATTTAACTAATTTATTAGTAAAAAAAATATGAATTTCTATTGGCAATCCATATAAATAAATTTTAAAAATAAGTTTAAGTAAAAGTATTTTTTTGTTTTTAAAGTAAATAATATTTACGCCCTTATCAATATTTTATAAAATTTATGTTTTTTGAAAAATGATAAGACCGTTCCAATATGTTGGATGCTTTGCATGATTACATTTTAAATCACTTAAAATTTTATATTTCTCATTATTTTTTGAAATAAAATTCATAGTTGCTTCTCTTGGTTCATCCCAATTTGTATCATCTACAAGTATAATAGATCCACTTCTAAAATACGTAGATGCAATTTCTAAAGATTGATATTGATCATTATAAGTGTGTGGACCATCATAAAAATAAAAATCTATATATTTATCTTTTTTTGCCCATTCATGTAAAAATTGTAAATAATCACCTTCGAAAAAAAAATGTTTATTTGATGATTTATAAGTATTAAAATTCTTATAAAATTCTATTTTTCCATGTTCTTTCCATGCAAAATTATCAACACCATAAACATTACATTTAGTATCGATCATACCAGCAATTAAACTAAAACCCTTCCAACATCCTATATTTAAATAATTTTGATCTTTTTTAAGAGAAGAGGCAATTTGATTTATAATCCATGCATTTGCTATTGTTGACATTCCCTCAATATTAAACAATTTTTTTTTAAAGCTTTCAAATTGTTGTTTATTTATT
>CACMGM010000018.1 GCA_902613275.1 uncultured Alphaproteobacteria bacterium | reverse complement strand
AAATATATTTCCTTTTTTGGCATAGACTATATTATCTTTTTCATCACTAAAACTTATAAATATATCTATAAACTCATTATCTTTTTTTTCAAAGTCTAGTATTGTTGTGTTATTTAAATTAAGGAAATTAGAAAACGTCATTTGATTTAGGTCTATTTTATTTCTAAGATCAAATTCTTTAATTTTATAAATTTCATAAATTTTTGGAGCTACGTAAAAATTTAATATTGTAAAAAATATTATAATGACTACACAGAAAAAAATTAAGGTACTTTTAAAAGGTTTTAATCCCAAACCTAAAGTCAACATTGCTATCAATTCATTATCTCTATTAAGTTTGATAAAACACAAAAGTAATCCAAAAATTAATATAAATGGGACAATTACAGTTATTAAATTAGGAATTAAGTATAAAGAAAGCAAAAATATATCAAAAACTTCTATATACAAAAAATTTGTGACTGAAAAAAGTCTTGTAATTTGTAGTAACCAAGCAATTGATAAAAAAATAAATAAAATTAAAATAAAATATTTTGAAATTTGCAAGAATAAATATATTTTTATTTTATCAATAATCATAAATTAAAAACTAATATTTTGTTAAATTCTTAATTTATTAACAAGTTAATTAACATTATTTTAACAAAATAATATTCTATAATCTTATCAAATTATAGACAAAATCAAATTACTTAATTAGAACCCACACATTATTATAGGAGTATTTATGAGTAAAACTTTTTCAATTATAAAGCCTGATGCCACTAATAGAAACATTACAGGAGCAATAAATAAAATTATTGAAGAAAATGATTTAGTAATTGTTGCACAAAAAAGAATAAAATTATCAAAAATCCAAGCTGAGGGTTTTTATGCTATTCACAAAGAAAAACCATTTTTTAATGATCTAATTGAATATATGACATCTGGCCCTGTTATTGTTCAAGTTTTAGAGGGTGAAAAAGCTGTAGAGAAATATAGAGATATAATGGGAGCAACCAATCCAGAAAATGCAAAAATTGGAACAATAAGAAAAGAATACGCATTAAATATCCAAGAAAATTCAGTACATGGATCAGATTCAATCGAAAATGCGCAAATTGAAATAAGTTATTTTTTTAAAGATAGTGAAATAATTAGTAACTGAATAAAGTAAATATTATTGCTAAAATTATAGCTACAAAAATAATTGTATAAATTGTTAATTTATTAAATGTTTTCCATGTTTTAGCCTTATCTTTAGCTATATTATCTTTATTATAATCCATCATTTATATAATAATTAAGATATAAAATTTTGCAATAAATTAATGAAAAAATTAATTTTAATAATCATTATAATTTTTTTTAATAAAAATGTTTTTTCATATAATTTATTTGATTCTGATTTTTACAATGTTGAATTTACCTCAGAAGACATTCAAAATGATAAAATAAAAGAAATTAATAAAATTAAAATAAAAAGTATAATATCCATTTTTAAAAGAACATTAAATGAAGAAGATTTAGAAAAAACAAAAATATTTTTAAAAGAAGATTTTATAAATACTTTCATTAAAAATATCATAATTAATAACGAAAAAATTGTAAATAATAAATACATTTCAAGTATTAAAATTAATTTTGATAAAAAAAAAATTATAGATTTTTTTAGAAAAAATAAATTTTCTTATGTTGAATTTTATCCAAGTGACATTTTATTAATTATTTTTGAAAAAGATGGATTAAATGAAAACTTATTTTCGAAAAATAATAATTTTTATAATTATTTTAAACAAAATCCCCAAAACAAAAATCTATTTATAATCCCA
This sequence comes from uncultured Alphaproteobacteria bacterium, assembly GCA_902613275.1. Next base: position 10,182 of record CACMGM010000018.1, on the reverse strand, counting down.
AAAATGGATATTAATGACAGATATATTTTAAAAAAAAACGATATTAAGAATAGAAATATTGAAAATATTAATAAATTCTCAAATAAATATAAATTGAATGAAATTATCATTGTTGATGCAACAATAAATGAAAACAATATTGCTTATGATTTAGTATTATTTTCAGACGGATCTATTCTGGAAAGAAAAATAATTTATAACAATCTACAACTAGATAGATTTTTTAAATCATTAGAATATGAAACCTTACTACTTTGGAAAGAAATTAATAAAATTCAGAATAATTCTGTTAATTCAATAAAATGTAAAGTTAATTATTTTAATTTGTTCGAACTCAAAGAAATAAGAAAAAAATTAGATAATGTGACAATTATAAAAGACTCAACCATTAAAACTTTATCATATAAAAATACAAATTATGATATTAGATATTATGGTAATTTAAAAACACTATTTAAAATTTTTAATATTAATAACTTAATAATCAATAATAATGATGAATTATGTTCAATTAAGTTAAAATGATCAAGCAAAAAAGTTTTAATTATAAATTCAAAGATGAAATTGATGAATTTAATTTTTTTGTTAACAATACTAATTTTCATCCATTTAATATTTTAATTAATAATAATACACAATTTTCATTCTTATATGGTCCAGATAAATCAGGTAAATCATATTTATCACACCTTTGGTTAAAAAAACATAATGCTATTAAGCTAAATAAAAACTATGAATTTTTTTTAACTAATTTTCAAAATTTACTAATAGATGATTTATTGTTGTTCGATGAAGAAAAAATATTTCATATTGTAAATAATTGTATTCTAAATAATTTAAAAATATTAATAACTTCAAATGTCAAAATTAATGATATAAAATTTAAGTTTGAAGATTTATCATCTCGTTTAAAAACCTTTTCTAATTTAGAAATTAATCAACCCAATGATGAGATGCTTCTTACAATTTTAACTAAATTATTATTACAAAAACAATTTATAATAAATTCTAATGATATTTTCGAATATATATTAAGAAGAGTAGATCGAACTTATAAAGGTATTTATGATATTGTAAGTAAATTGGATCAAATATCTCTTGAAAAAAAAAGACAATTAACAATACCATTAATAAAAGAAATACTATAGATGGTTTCAAAAATGAATAAATATAGATCTCATTTATGTTTTGACTTATCAATTAAAAACTTAGGTGAAAAAGTTACTTTATCTGGTTGGGCTGATACAATTAGAGATCATGGAAACTTATTATTCATTGATTTAAGAGATAATTATGGAATTACACAGTGTGTAATTGACGGAACTCATTCTCTTTTTGAAGAAATTAGTAAATTAAGCAATGAAAGTGTTTTAACAATTATTGGTGAAGTTGTAAAAAGATCTGAAGAAACAAAAAACAAAAATCTTCAAACAGGTGACATTGAAGTTCAAATTGAAGGTTATAAAGTTTTGTCTAAATCTGATATTCTGCCTCTTCCAGTTAACTCTGATATTGATTATGGAGAAGAAATTAGATTAAAATATAGGTTTTTAGATTTAAGAAGAAATAAATTACACAAAAACATTATATTAAGAAGTAAAATAATATCAGACATAAGAAAGAAGATGACAGATAGAAACTTTCTAGAATTTCAAACTCCTATCCTCACTTCATCATCCCCAGAAGGAGCAAGAGATTATTTAGTTCCATCTAGAATACATCAAGGTAAATTTTATGCTCTTCCACAAGCACCTCAGCAATTCAAACAATTATTAATGATTGCCGGTTTTGATAAGTATTTTCAAATTGCACCATGTTTTAGAGATGAGGATAGCAGAGCAGATCGCTCTCCAGGTGAATTCTATCAACTAGATTTTGAAATGAGTTTTGTTACTCAGGAAGATGTTTTTGATGCTATCGAGCCGGTTTTATTTGAAATATTTGATGAAAATAAGAAAAATAATGAAATCAAGGTAAGTCCGTATCCGTTTAGAAGAATACCTTACAACGAGTCAATGGAAGTTTACGGCTCTGATAAGCCTGATTTGCGCAATCCACTTGTTATAGATGATTATACAAATGCATTTAAAGGTTCAAATTTTAAAATATTTAGTGATCAAATAGAAAAAGGATCAGTTGTTAAGGGAATAATTGTTAAAAATACTGGCAATCAACCTAGAAGTTTTTTCGATAAATTAAATAATTGGGCAAGAGAAGAGGGCGCAGCCGGATTAGGTTATATTTCGTTTACAGAAAATAGTTTCAAAGGTCCTATTGCAAAAAACTTAAATGAAGATCAATTATTATTATTAAAACTGGAAGAAAATGACTCAATCTTTTTCATTTGTGATAAATTAAAAGAAGCTCAATTATTTTCTGGTAAGGTAAGAGAAAAAATTTGTAATGATTTAAATTTACTTAATAAAAATTCTTTTGAATTTTGTTGGATAGTAGATTTTCCAATGTATGAAATTGATGAAAAAACTAATAAAATACAATTTAGTCATAATCCATTTTCAATGCCTCAAGGTGAGATGGAAGCTTTAGAAAAAAAAGATCCTCTTGATATAAAAGCATATCAATACGATATTGTGTGTAATGGTTTAGAATTATCCTCTGGTGCTATTAGAAATCATAAACCAGAAATAATGTATAAAGCCTTTGAAATAGCTGGATATTCCAAAAAAGAATTAGAAGATAAATTTTCAGGAATGCTTAATGCTCTTAAGTTTGGGGCACCTCCTCATGGAGGTAGTGCACCAGGTATTGATAGAATTGTTATGTTACTTGCTGATGAGCCAAACATTAGAGAAGTGATAGCATTTCCAATGAATCAACAAGCTATGGATTTAATGATGGACGCCCCCGCAAGTATCGATAAGGAAAGATTAGAAGAGTTAGGTATTAAATTAATAGATAAAAATTAATCCTGTTCCAAATATTGCAATAATTGTTCCCACCCATGCACCAAAAGAAGGTATTTTTTTTGTTAATATCCAAAGAAGAAATAATATCATTATTGGACTAGTTGAAGATAATGTTGCAACAATACCTGCGTCAGCTTTTTGTAATGCGATTAAAAGTAAACTCATACCTAAGGCCATTCCTAAAAAGCCACTAAGAATTGATTGGTAAATAATTTTTGATGTAAGATTAACCTTTGTATTAAAAACTTCATAATTTAAAAAAAATGTAAATGATAAAAAAATACATGAAATTGTTGTTCTAATTGCAGCTGAAGCTATTGGATCCGCACCATCTGACAATATAGGTTTCATCATAACTAACCCAATCGCTTGGCATAATGCAGCTCCAATGGATAAGATTATTCCTAAATAAATTGATCCCTCTACTGTTTCCCATCTATGATCAGATCCCTTGTTATCTCCATATGAAATTGCAAAAACAACACCAAAAAAAACAACAAAACATCCAATAATACTTATAGTTGAAGTAAGTTCATTTAGAAAAAAAATATTAATTACTACAGTAAAAGGAGCAGCTAATGAAAATAAAATATTATTTCTTCTCGGTCCAATTTTTTGCAAAGCAATAAACAATAAAGTATCACCTAAGAATATCCCTACAATACCTGAAATTATAATAATAGATAAGTAATCAAAACTAATAGTATTCCAAGTATTTATATAAAATGTGTAAGTAATTAACATTATAGATACAAAAAATAATCTAAGGCGATTAAAAGCTAAACCACCAATAGTTCTTGTAACATCTGCTGATACTAAAGATGCCACTGCCCAACAAAGTGCAGCAGCCATTGCAATAAAGTAATAATAGATCATATTATTTATTAAAATAAACTTAATATAAATTTAATAGGTATTGATAAATACTCACCTAAAAGATGTTCTTGTAATGCAAATCTTTTAATTAATCCTGTACCTCTTAATATTGCATATATTACTAAAGCCCATAAATAAATTCCAAAAATAAAATTTATGTATGATATTATTTTTTTAAATTTGTTATAATAATTCATATGAAACCTAAATATTGGAATAAAGGTAAGGTTTATCTATCAAATAAAGATAAAGTTTTGAAGAAATTAATTCAAACTTATAGGAATGAATATTTAAATCTAAATTCTAATTATTTTCATTCATTAATTAATTCAATAATTGGTCAACAAATATCAGTATCTGCAGCTGATTCGATGAAAACTAAATTTTTTAAACTTAAAAGAAATGTAACACCACAAACTGTATCTAAATTACGTACTACAGATTTACGAAAATGTGGTTTATCAAGACAAAAAATTTTGTATATAAGAAATATTTCTAAATTTTTTTTACAAAACAAGAAATTCATAAAAAATATAAATAAATCTTCTGAAGAACAAATTTATAATAATTTAATTGAAATTAAAGGAGTAGGGAATTGGACTATTGATATGTTTTTGATGTTTAGTTATGGAAGTTCAAATATTTTTCCAACTGGTGATTTAGGGTTTTTAAAAGCTATTTCAAAACTTTATAAGGTTCAACTTCCTATAAATGAAAAAAAACTTAAATTGCTTTATAAAAAATGGAGTCCATACAGTTCACAAGCCACATGGTATTTATGGAGATCATTAGACCCCATTCCAGTTAATTATTGATATTTGCTCCTTGCTCAATCCAAACTTTTAATATCTCTCTTTCATTTTTTGTAATACCAGTAAGATTATTTGGAGGCATAATTTCAGCATCAATAGCCTGAGCTTTGATTAATTTTATATTATTTACAATATCTTGAGTCGAGTCATATACAACTCCTTTTGGCGCTGCTTCAATACCTTCAAAAGTTGGGTATTTGGCATGACATGTTCCACATCTGTATTTAATTATATTTTGTACTTCATTGAAACTGACTAATTCTAAAGAAAGAGATGCATTTGCATCTTTTTTTTCAAATATTGAAAGACTACTTAAAGTCATTAAAAAAAACATGATTAAACCAGCTGACGGTAAAATCCAGAATTTATATTGTTTTTTATTTCTTAAATTAAAGTAATGGCGAGTTAAAATGCCAGCTATCGATATAACAGCTAAAATTAACCAATTATTTACTGCTCCATACGTAAAAGAAAAATGTGAGCTAATCATGATAAATAAAACAGGTAGTGTAAAATAATTATTATGTATTGATCTGTTTTTTGCTTCTAATGAAAGATTTAAATTTGGCTTTTGATTGTTTTCAGCTGATGAAACAAGATTTCTTTGTGCAGGAATAATGACTCTAAAAACATTAGCTGCCATAATGGTACCAATAATCGCTCCAACATGTATGTATGCAGCTCTTGAGCCATAAATTTGAGTCAAAAAATAACTTAATAATACAAATAATAAAACACCAGTTGCAATCAAAGTTTGTTCATTATCTTTTAAAACATTTTTACAAAGATAATCATATAGAAGCCAAGACCCTACAAGTAAGAATATAGATATTAATATTGCTTGAAAGGGTGTTAATATAATACCGCTTGCTCCCAACATCATAGAGCTTGCATTTAAGTAATAAACTAAAATAAGTAGTACAAAACCACTTATCCAAGTTGCATACGCCTCCCATTTAAACCAATGAAGAACTTTTGGAAGTTTCTTAGGAGGTCCTTTTAACTTTTCAATTTTATAAAACCCACCTGAATGAACAGACCATAAATAACCATCAAGATGTTTAAAATCTGGATCATCTCTCTCAAGCCTGCTATCCAGCCAATTAAAATAAAATGATGTTCCAATCCATGCTACACCAACAATTATATGAACCCATCTAACAATTAAATGTAACCACTCAGAATATACTGCAAATAATGTTTCTGTTGGAACGCCTAAATTATAAAAAGCTGCAGTAAATGATATGACTATAGTTGTTGCAATTACAATATAGAGCCTTTGTTCTTTAGATTTTAAACCTGAAAATGTTCCAAGGATAAAAAATAATAATAAACCTAATAAAGCCGATGCTGGTAGTGATAAAAGTAAATTATGAAAAAAGGTTTGAAAGTCATAAGATTGAACTGGTGCAACAAATTTAAGAAATAATTCCATTTTAATATCTTATTTTATTTTCTTCTTTTTCCCAAATATTAAATGCTTTTATTGCCTCATCACGTGATAATTGACTGATAGGAATTTTTCTTTCTTTCATTTCTAGTGATAGTTCATCATAAATAAACTTGTCATCAAATTTAATTTTTGCAGCATCTTCTCTAGAATTACCATAATATACTTTGTCTATATGTGACCAATATATCGCACTCAAGCACATAGGACATGGTTCGCAACTGGAATACAATTCACAACCTTCTAAGTTAAATGTATTTAATTTTTGACATGCATTTCTAATAGCAACAATTTCAGCATGAGCAGTAGGATCATTGTTAAATGTTACTCTATTTACTCCCTCTGCAATAATTTCATTTTCTTTTACAATAACACATCCAAAAGGACCTCCATTATTTTTGATATTATCAATTGATAGTGAAATAGCTCTTTTCATAAAATCAATGTTTGTCATATAACTTCTTTAATTTTATTATTTGATAAATGCTTTAAGCTATTTTTTATTGATATTATTCTTGTAATAATTGAGAAAGCTATTTCATTTGGATCTTTTGAATTACCAATATCAATTCCAATCGGACATTCAATTTTCTCAACTATTGATTTATTATGACCATTATCGATTAATCTTTTATAAAACCTTTTTTTCTTTGTAAGAGATCCAATTAAACCAACAAAAGTATTATTTTTTTTCAAAATTTCATTTAATATTTTTAAGTCATAATCATGACTGTGAGTTAAGACTATAAAATAAGAATTATCTTCTAGTTTTGATACAATCTCCCAAGGTTTTTTCGAAAGTAAATAATTTATATCTTTGATATTTGTCATTTTTAAATAATCTTCTCTTGAATCAATTATAAAAGTATTAAAATTAATATTTTCTAATTTAGAAATTAACGCTTGACCAATATGTCCTGATCCAAAGACATATAAGTTAGATTTAAAATCATTAACAAAATTTTCATTTTTTAATGCATCTTTGGAATTATTATGTAAGCTTAATTTAACTTGTACGTATCCACCACAACATTGTCCAATTCCTGGCCCAAGCGGAATATTCATTACTTTATTTGCTATATTATTATCAACTAATTTTCTCGCTTCATCGATAACTAAATATTCTAAGTTTCCGCCACCGATAGTTCCAAAGATAGTATCAGTAGAGATTAATATAATGTCATCTAAATTATTGGGCGATGATCCTTTAACTTCAATAATTTTAGCCTTAACTATTTTACTATCAAAATTTATATTTTTACTTAATTTTTTAAGATACATTTTAATGCAAACTTTTTAATATATTTTCAGCAGTAGCAGGTGCAATTAAATTTTCAGAATTTTTTCCTTTATTGGCATTATATACTGCGTCCTTTAATGCAATAAAACTTGAAATTGCTAGCATAAATGGTGGCTCTCCAACAGCTTTAGAGCGATTAATAACCTTTTCTTTATTAAAACCACGATCATAAATTGCGACATTAAATTTAAATGGTGTCTCACCTGCAGTTGGTATTTTGTAAGTAGAAGGACTATGAGTTGTTAGAACCCCATTTGATTTCCAAGACACTTCTTCAGTTGTAAGCCAACCTAATCCTTGAATATAACCACCTTCAATTTGCCCCTTATCAATTCTCTTATTAATAGAATTACCAACATCATGAATTATATCAACTTGAAGAATTTTATTTTCACCTGTTAATTTATCAATGATTACTTCTGTTACCGCTGCTCCATAAGTAAAATATAAGAATGGTCTACCTTGAAGTGTTTTTGTATTTACATTAATTTTGTTAGTTTTATAGAAACCCGAAGATGACAATGGGATTCTATTTAAGTAAGCAGTATTTATCAATTCTTTAAAAGATATTTTTCTTTTATCAAAATAAACAAAATTATTTTCATATTTTATTTTGCTATTTGTTTTAAAATAATCATAAATAAATTCATTTAGACCTGATTTAATATTATTTATAGCATTAACAATTGCTGCTCCATTTATATCAGTTGTAGCTGATGCTGCACTTGCTGATGTGTTAGGCACTTTTTCTGTGTCCGTTGAAGAGATTTTTATATGTTCGTAATTAAGTCCAAATTCATTTGAAGCCACTAAAGCAAGTTTTGTCATCAATCCTTGACCCATTTCAATTCCTCCATGATTTAAATGAATGGATCCATCAGTGTAGATATGTACTAAGGCACCACCTTGGTTTAAATGAGTAGTTGTAAATGATATTCCAAACTTTACAGGCGTTATTGCTATTCCTTTTTTTAAAACTTTATTTTTTTTATTAAAATTATCAATTTCTATTTTTCTTTTTTTGTAATTAGATTTTTTAATTAGTTTATTAAAAATATCTTCAATCACATTGTCAGTAATTTTCATCCCATAATGAGTAGTATTTTTAATTTTATCTTTATAAAAATTAATTTTTCTTATTTCACTTGCTTCTCGTTTTAATTTTTGAGCAATGTTTTCAATTATATTTTCAATACAAAACATTCCTTGAGGACCACCAAATCCACGAAAAGCTGTATTAGAAACAGTATTTGTTTTACATCTATACGAATTAATTTCTATATTTGGTAAGAAGTAGGCATTATCTATATGATAGATGGCTCTATCATTTATAGCTCCTGATAAATCTGGAGAGATACCACATCTCGATGCCATCATTATTTTTAGAGCAAGTATTTCACCACTATTATTAAAACCTACTTCATAATCAAATAAAAAATCATGCCTTTTTCCAGTCATGATCATATCATCATCTCTATCGACTCTTAACTTTACTGGTTTAGATATTTTTTTTGCTGCAATGCTTGTAATGGCTGCAAACAAAAAAGATTGTGTTTCTTTTCCTCCAAAACCACCACCAATTCTTCTTACTATCACATGGATACTATTGTAATTTTGTTTAAGAACTTTACCGATAATTTGCTGTGTTTCTGATGGATGCTGTGTTGAAGAATAAACTAAAAAATTATTATCTTCTTGTGGAATAGTCATTGAAATTTGACCTTCTAAATAAAAATGATCTTGACCCCCTGAATACAATTTACCTTTTAGAATGTTGTCAGATTTTTTAAACCCATCTTTTATATCTCCTCTAGTTAGATGCTTCGGTTTTAAAACAAATGATTTTTTCTTTAATGCTTCTTCAATTGAAACGATCGGTTTAGATATTTTTAAGTCTATTTTTACTTTTAATGCAGCTTTTTTTGCTAAATTATTGGTCTTTGCTATAACTGCGAAAATTGGTTGCCCATAATATTCTATATTTGTTGAAGTAAATATTTTATCTCCCTTAAATATTGGCCCAACATCATTTATACCTTCAATGTCTTTTTCAGTAATAATGTCTACTACACCTTCTGAAGATAAAACATCTTTATAATCAATTTTTTTTATTACTCCTTTACTGCAATTACTGTATCCAATTACTGCGTGAAGTAAATTTTTAGGTTCTGATATATCATCAGTATAAATTGCTTTTCCAGTAACATGTTTTACTGCACTTTCATGCTCAATATTTTTTGTAAATATTTTATCCATTAATATAATGTTGATTTAATTTTATTATTTTCATTTAAAAACCTCTCTAAAAGGTTTTGACTAATTTTAGTTCTATAATTTTTTGACGCTCTCATATCATCTATTGGATCAAATTCTTTTTTTATAATTTTCTTTGCTTCATTAATATTTTCTTCATTAAATATTTTGTTTAATAAAAATTTTTGAGCTTTTTCAGCTATTTTTGGAGTTTCTGCCAAACCTCCACAAACAATTTTTATTTCTTTAATAATATTTTTTTCAATTCTAGCATTTATAGCCATGAAAACAGAACTTATATCATCATCAATTCTTTTTGAAATTTTATAACATTTAAGAATATTTTTTTTATAGATGGGTATTATAATTTCTTTAATTATTTCATTAGGTTTTAATTTTGTTTTTCGATAACTGAGAAAATAATTATTCAATAATAAAGTTTTTTTAACTTTTCCTTGAATTAGAATTTTACTATTGAGTGCAATTAAAACAGGCAAACTATCACCTATTGGAGATGCGCTCCCAATGTTACCTCCAAGAGATGCAGTATTTCTTATTTGCTCA
>CACMGM010000017.1 GCA_902613275.1 uncultured Alphaproteobacteria bacterium | reverse complement strand
TTTTTATTATTTGTAATAATATTAACTTTATTTATTTTTAGTAATTTCAGTATTCTAGCTGCAATATTAAAATCTCTTTCATCATCTAAAAAACCAATATTATGATCGGCATCTATTGTATCCATACCCCTTGCTTGAAGAGAATAGGCTCTCATTTTATTAGCTAATCCTATCCCCCTACCTTCTTGTTCTAAATATAATATAATTCCACCATTATTTCTAACCATGTAATTGATTGATTGATTTAACTGTTCACCACAATCACATTTTAAGGAATGAAAAATATCACCTGTAAAACAAGCTGAATGAATTCTTAAATTAACAGATTTTTTATTTATTTTTTTTGGATTAATAATTATCGCTACGTGTTTATCTGAGCCAATGTAAGATTTGAATATTTTAAAATTAGAATTTTCATTTTTTGGTAGTGGAACTTTTGCACTGGATACTAATTTAATACTTTCACAAATTAATTCATTTTGCCTCAATAAATCTTTGTAATCAAAAATTAAAATTCCATTTTTAAATCCAAATTCATTTATATTTTTGTAATATTTTTTATTAATTTTTTTAAAAACTAGTGATGGTATCATTTTAGCATTTTTAGAAAGATCAATGCAAACATTATGAAAATTTTTTGCTATGAATTTTTTAATATTGGTAAATTTAATTACTTTATTATTCCTAAGAGGATTAACAAATAAATTTATTATTTGATTTACATCTGTTTTTGGATTTATCTCAAAATAAATATTACTTTTAATGTTCTTGTTAAAAATTGATTGAGCTTTTTGTTTGGTAATAATTAGATATTTTTCATCAATTAAGTGCTTATTGAATTGATTAAAAATTTTACTTTGAGAATGCTCTATATTAAAGAACATCCAATATTCCTTGTTATTCTTAATTATTAAGGGTCTTCCGGTCCTGAGTTCGTTAATTGCCCTATCTATTATAGTTCCTGTATTAGTTTTGAAACTCATGAAAACTTTATATAGATATAATTGAAATAAAAACAAATGATTACATCAAAAAATATAGGGATTCTATTAGATTTTATAAAAAATTCTAAAAAGAATAGTGATTTATATTTATTGATTAAAAAAAATAGTATTTCTTTATCAACAAAAAGAAAAAGTAACTTTTACATCAAAAATAATAATCTAGAATCAAGAATTTATATAAGTAAATTTTATCAATCAATCTTAAATATCCTTGTCCCAATACTAAGAAAAAACAAAAAATTAGTTATAGCTCAGATAGGACAAAGTATTGATGGTAGAATTGCATTAAATAATGGTAATTCACACTACATAAATAATCCCAAGAGTATAATTTATCTGCATTGTTTACGAAGTATCAGTGATGCAATTATTGTAGGCTCAAATACCATTAAAAAAGACGATCCCCTATTAACGACAAGAAAAATAAAGGGCACAAATCCAAAAAGAATTATTATCGATGGCAGTCTTTCGCTAAGTAACAAATATAAAATATTTAATGACGGTAATGAAAATATAATTTTTACAAAAAGTTATAAAAATATTAAGTTGAATAATTCAACAATAATAAGATTAAAAGAAAAAAATTTTACTAAAAATTTTATTACGCAAATAAAAAAACTTAAATTTAAAAATATTTTAGTAGAGGGAGGATCAAAAACTATTTCAGAATTAATAAATAATAAATATATTGATATTCTTCAATTTATGATTGCTCCAATATTAATTGGTTCCGGAATTAATTCATTAAATTTAAAAGAAATTTCAAATCTCAACAAAGCTATGAGACCAAAACATAATTTTAATCAATTAGAAAATGAAATTATTGTTAATTTATTTCTTAATAGCTAAAAAATCTGTATTATTTAAAATAAATCTAGAATTTTTTTCTTTAATACATTTTAAACGGAATTTTAACCAATCATCAAAGTTAAGTTTATTTTTTTGAATAATTTCTCTACAAAAATTTAAGAAATAAATTTGAAATTCATAATTTTTACTAACATCCCATGTAGAGTCTAAAACATATGTCTTGTGACTCCTTTTAAATACTTTATTTATTAATTCAGTGCAATTTGGTCCAACGGCCACTTCCCCTATTCCTTTGTCAGATTTTTGATCTTTATTAAAAATATTAAGAATTTTTTTATCATCCTTGTGTTTTGGAAAAAATTTAAAATTACCGTTATAATTTAAGGCAAAGTAAACAATTGCCGTATCAAGATTTAATTTATGAAATTTTTTAAACCATGTTTTTGGAAGAATATCTAAAAAAGCAGATCCTGTAACCAAATTATAATCATTAAAATTTATTTTTTCTAGATTATTAATTACATCAACAATTTTAAAATTATTTTTTTTTATTTTAGATGATAATTTTATATTTTTTTTGAAATAATTTGTTGATTGATGTGATATGTCTACAAAAGACCAATATTGATTATTTAATAACCTTGACTTAAGAAATCTATAATTAGATCCAGCGCCTGAACCTAAGTCAACTATTCTAATATTTTTTTTATTTTTAAAAAATTTATTAATTAAATATAGTATTCTTTTGTTTCTTGAATTTCTATCGACAGTTTCTCTAAGATTTAACCATTTATTTTGAAATTCATGCATATTAAATTAATTTAACAAATTTCTTCGCTGACTCTAGAGGAGTAAGAAGATATCTTTTATTTTTATGAATATCAATATTTAGTTTTTTAAAATTTTTTTTATTTAATATATTTTTAATAATTATATTTCTAAGATCACTTACTTCAAGTTTTTTGAAATAAATAACACCCTGTTTTCCTATTGTATTTAAGATAGTGTTAGTAAAAAAGGTTATAATTGGCTTTTTAATTATTAATGCATTTGCTAAAGACATACCAAAACCTTCATATTTACTTACCGAAATGTAACAATCTGTTTTGGAATATAATTTAGCTAATTTTGTATCTGAAATAGTACCATGGAATATTATTTTTCTGTTCATTGAGTTTTTAGAAATAAATTTTTTGAGTTTTTTGTAATAACTTATATCTCTTGTAGTATCACCAACAATTTCTAAAATAAAATTATCTAAAGGCTTTAAAACTTTTAATAAAAAAAGATAATTTTTTCTATTTATTATACTTCCACATGTTAAAAAATGAATTTTACTATTATTTTTAAAATTATATTTTGCAAGTCTTTCTATGCCTGGTTCAACTACAGAAATTTTATTATTTAGTACCTTAAATTCATTTATTAATAAATTTTTTGTATTTTTAGATGTCACAATAAATTTATTTATTTTTTTGAAATTTTTTTTTTCTAATCTTAGGAATTTTTTTGACCTTTGACCTTTAAATTCAAGATATAAAGGATGATGTATTAACGCGATAACATTAAAAGTAAGTATTTTTTTAAAAATGGAATACATTCCCTCTAAAGCTAACCCATCGATTATAATTTTCGAATCAGGATCGATTTTATCTAAAATTTTTAGAAAATATTTTATATCGTTATTTGTAGGAAAAGGATAATTTTCACTTAAAGCAATTGGTCTAATATTTATATCTCTTATCTTTGCATATTCTAGAATATTTTTTTCATAAATGTATCCTCCAGTTTTTGCATTAATATTTCCTGGATAAACAAAATAAATATCAGATTTAATTTTAGATAACCTCTTTTTCATATGATGCCCATGCAACATTTGATTCTTGCAAGGTTATTTTAATTTTTTTTAAAGATTTGTAATCTTCAGAGAATTCATTTCTAAGTCTATTCAAGATCTTATTGCATATATCCTCTGCTAAAAACTCTGTAGAGGTAATTTTTCCCTTAAATTCATCAATTTCATCTAAATTTTGATAATTATATATTTTAAGAATATCTTTTAATGTCGTGGACACTATTCCTAAATCCATAATTATATTGTATTTATTAAGTTTATCGGTGAAAAATTCAGCATCTACTAAATATGTAGCTCCATGCATATTTTGGGCTGGTCCAAATACCTCTCCAGGTAAAGAATGAGCTATTAGAATATTTTCTCTTACTTTTATCGAATACATAATTAATATTTAACTAGATGCATTATTGTATCCTTATTTTGAAGGATTTTATAGTAATCTTTTTCTAAATCAAAAAAATTACTTTCACTAGTAATTAATTTTTCTAATTTTGAATTTTTTAAAGATTTAATTGCTAATTTTAATCTCCTGTCAAAATCATATTTATTTTTCATATATTTTGGTATTTTAGATACCTGTGAGCTAATAATTTTTAATCTTTTAGAATGAAAATACCCGCCTAAGGAAACTTCTCCTTTATTTTTACCATACCAACTAGCTTCTACTATTTTTCCTTCGATAGATAATTTTTCCATTAAAGAATTTAAAACTTTGTAATTAGCTGTAGTGTTTATTGCTACATCTATTTTCTCAATCTTTCTTATGTCAATAAAATTTAATCCTAAATAATTGGCAATTTTTCTTTTATTTTTATTATTATCAAAAACATAAACATCTTTATATCCATTAATTTTAAAAAAAAATGCAGTTAATAATCCTACAGAGCCAAGCCCTACAATTAGAATTTTATGATTACTTTTAGATTGAGCATCCCAAAAGATATTAATTGCTGTTTCCATGTTTGCAGTAAGAATATATTTTCTCAAATTTCCTTTTGGTAGAAAAATTAAATTTTGAATAGAAATTTCATATAAATCTTGATGAGGATAAAGACTAAATATTTTTTTATTTATATATTTCCTTGGACCATCGATAATATTCCCAACATTTATATAACCATATTTTATAGGTAAATTAAAAGAACCCTCTTGAAATGGGGCTTTCATTAATTCAAATTGATCCTTACTTACGTTTTTAGATGAAACTAATTTTTCAGTTCCCTTGCTAATACCTGAGTAAATAGTTTTAACTAAAACTGTTTTTTTATTTTTATTGTAAACAAGTTTTTTTTGATAAATTTTAGCTTGTTTTTTTTTATCAATCCATAAAGAATAAGATTTCATAATTTACTTATAAATGTATAATAAAAAAATGCTAACAAACTTTTGGGAAGAATTAACAACAAATGAAATTAGAAAAATAAATAGAAAAACAGTTTTAATTTTCCCATTTTCATCAATAGAACAACACGGTCCACATCTTCCATTAAATACTGATAAAAAAATTCTTGAAGGAATATTATTAGAATTCAATAAAAAATATAATTCAAGTAAATATTTAATTATGCCTGAAATATATTTTGGTTCAGCTGCTGAACATACAGATTTTGATGGAACAATAAGTATTGATTCATTGGAATTTATATCGCACTCTTTATCAATTTTAGAAAATGTATGTAAATTGAAATTTAAAAATATACTACTTTTAAATAGTCATGGTGGACAAATAAGCCATATAGATATTATTGCTAAAGAATTGAAATCAGAATTTAAGATAAACATAGTAAAAGGCACATATTTTTTATTTGATCAATTTAAAGGAATTATATCAAGTAAAGAAAAAGATTTTGGTTATCATGGTGGAGAATTTGAAACATCTATTATGTTATATTTATTTCCAAACCTAGTTAGGCAATCTAAAATTTCTGAACATAGATTATCTCCCGATTATTTATCATCTAAAACCATTTCTTATGAAAAAAATATTAAGAAAGCTTGGGTAACTAATGAATTAAGTAAAAGTGGAATTATTGGAGATCCTAGAAAATCCAATGCACAGGTAGGAAAAAAAATAATTGATAGAGTAACACAAAAATTAAATAAAATAATAAATGAGATGTTTTAGATTTTTATTTATTAAGAATTAAATTAAAAAAATTTTTTGTAAACCTCATTGTACTCACAATCATATACCTCACAGTTATTGAGCATATATTCAGTTATTTGACTTAAGAATGTACCATGACTGACTAATACAATTTTTTGTAAATTAAGGTTTTTGATAGAGAGCAGAAAAGACCTTAATCTCATTTTAATATCATTATGAGACTCTTGTATAATTTTTTTTTCATTAATAGGCTTGTTATTATTCCACCAAAAATCATTTAAATTATTAAAATCAAAATCATTAAATTCTTTTTTTAATTTTTTTGGTTGCCTACCTACATCACATGAGTGGTACAAATGTTCTCTTATTAGTGGTTCAATTACAGGTTTATTAGATGGAAAAACAATAGAGAATGTTTCCAATGTTCTTGTTAGAGGGGAACAAAAATAATTATCAAATTTGAGATTTTTAATTCTATTATTTAATTTCTTTGCTTGCTCAACTCCTCTTTGAGTAATTCTTGCATCATAATAATAAGTTGGATTATCTAAATCTGATGCTGCATTAGCTTCTGACTCTGCATGTCTAATAAGATATAATTTCATTTTTTAACTATAAATACGATAAACGTTCATGCATCAGTAAGTATAAAACTTAGCTTTATTTACGGGAAGAAACGGCCAATAGCAATGGCACAATCATAACTAAGGTTGTTAAGACTGATGGATTAAATAACCAATAAAGAACACCTAGAGAAAATATTAACATCCAGAATTCATTTTTATATAAAAATTTCATTATTTTTTAATTATATTAATTCAAATTATTTTCTACTAATACTTTTTTTACAGTTTCACCCATTACAGAGGGGTTTTTGGAAATTGTAACTCCACACTCTTTAAGAAGTTCTACTTTTTCTATTGCGCTTTCACCATAAGCAGAAACAATTGCGCCAGCATGCCCCATCACACGACCTTTAGGTGCAGTAAGTCCTGCAATATACGCAATTACCGGCTTACTCATATTTTCTTTAGCAAATTGTCCAGCTTCAACTTCTTGTGGACCACCTATTTCACCTATCATTAAAACTGCAATAGTTTCATCATCATATTCAAACTTTTCAATTATATCTCTAAAAGAACTTCCATTTATTGGATCGCCTCCTATACCTACGCTTGTTGAAACACCAATTTCCAAATCTTTAAGTTGTTGTGCAGCTTCATATCCCAAGGTGCCAGATCTGCTAACTATTCCTATTTTGCCTTCTTTGTAAATGTGGCCAGGCATAATACCTAACATAGATTTACCAGGGCTAATTATTCCTGCACAATTCGGACCTACTAATCCCATTTTTTTATCTTTTGGATATCTTCTCATAAATCTTTTAATTTTAACCATATCATGTGAAGGAATACCGTCGGTAATAGCAACACAAGTTTTAATACCTGCATCAGCAGCTTCCATAACAGAATCTGCTGCAAATGCTGGAGGGACAAATAATATTGATGTTGATGCTCCTGTTTGATCAACAGCTTCTCTGACAGTGTTAAATACAGGAAGATTTAAATGAGTGATACCACCTTTACCAGGTGTTATCCCGCCAACAACATTTGAACCATACTTAATCATTTCTTCAGCATGAAAGCTTCCAATTTTTCCAGTAAAACCTTGAACTAAAATCTTTGTATTTTTATGAATGATTATAGACATTATTATCCAAGAGCCTTTACTGCTTTATTTGCTGCATCTTCTAAAGTTGATGCTTCAATATAATTAATATTGCTTTTTTTAAGTATTTCATTTCCCTTTTCGACGTTAGTTCCAGCTAAACGTATAACTAAAGGTTGTTTAATTTCAATTTTTGATAAAGCTTGAACAATTCCTTCTGCAACCCAATCACATCTGTTAATCCCTGCAAAAATATTAACTAAAATTACCTTAACTTTTGTATCCATAGAAATTAATTTAAAAGCTTTAACTATTTTCTCAGGAGTTGCACCTCCACCAACATCTAAAAAGTTTGCGGGTTCACCACCCGCTAACTTTATCATGTCCATTGAAGCCATAGCTAAGCCTGCTCCATTAATAATGTTTCCAATATTCCCATTTAGGCTGACGTAATTCATTCCTCTATCTGAAGCATAAACTTCATTAGGATTTTCCTGACTTTTATCACGAAATTCAGCGATATTATTCATTCTGAATAAAGCATTATTATCAAAACTCATTTTACAATCTAAAGCCAAAATTTCATTTTGTTTAGAAATTACAAGAGGATTTACCTCGACCATTGTTGCATCAAGATCAGTGAAAGCTCTATAACAACCTCTAATTGTATCAGTAGCTTTTGAAATTAATTCAGTTTCTATTTCAAGACCAAAAGCTAATTCTCTGGCTTGAAATTTTCTCATACCTACTGCAACATCAATTTTTAATCTCATTATACTTTCTGGTTTATCGCTGGAAATTTCTTCTACACTCATTCCACCTTCAGTTGATGCAACAACCATAATACTCTCTGAAGGCCTATCAAAAACCAATCCTAAATATAATTCATGTTTAATATCTGTTGCTTCTTCAATATAAATTCTATTTACAATTTTGCCCTCTTCACCAGTTTGATTTGTCACTAATTTTTTTCCAAGAAGTTTTTCAGTTGCTAGAGCAACTTCATGAGGAGAATTGCAAATAATTATCCCTCCAGCTTTACCTCTTGCTCCAGAATGAATCTGTGCTTTCACAACCCATTTTGAACCGCCAATTTCTCTAGCTTTATTTTCTGCATTTTCTGGACTATAAACAATACCACCGGTTGGAATTTTAACACCAAAATCAGACAATATTTTTTTTGCTTGATATTCATGTATATCCATTACTTGCTCTCAATTAGTTTATTTATATTTACAATATTTTCAGCCATTCTTGCAGATGCTGCATCGATCATTCTTCCATCAAGCTGAGCAGCGCCCTTTCCTTCAGCAGCTGCTTTTTCTAATTCTAATAATATTTTTTTTGCTTTATCTATTTCTTCTTTAGGTGGAGAAAAAACTTCATTAGCAAGATCTATTTGTGATGGATGTATTGCCCATTTACCCTCAAAACCAATTGCTGCAGCTCTTTTTGCTGCATCAAGATATCCTTCTTTGTCATTAAAATCACCAAAAGGTCCGTCTATTGCTCTTAAGCCATAGGATCTACATGTCATTACTAAAGTTGATAAGCCATGATGCCATTGATCTCCAGGGTAATCAGGATTTAAACCTCCTATGACAACAGTTCTTGCTCGCATACTTGCAGCATAATCTGCAACTCCAAAGTGTAATGCTTCTAGTCTTGAACTTGATGTTGCGATTGATTGAATATTAGACATTCCTAGTGCTGTTTCAATTAAACATTCTAAACCTATTATATTTTCAAATTTTTTATTTTGTTCAATTTGATTAAGCATACAATCGACCATATATACATCAGATGATGAGCCTACTTTTGGAATTAATAATGTATCAACACTGTCACCGACCTCTTCTATAATTTCAATAACATCACGATACATGTAGTGTGTATCCAAGCCGTTAATTCTTATAGAAATTGTTTTACCCTCTTCTCTCCAATTATATTCTTTTATTGCATTAATAACATTTTTTCTTGCATCAATTTTATCATTTGGAGATACTGCATCTTCTAAATCTAAAAAAATATAATCGGCATTTGATTTTAATGCTTTTTCAAACATCTTAGAATTAGAACCTGGAACTGCCAATTCACTTCTATGTAATCTAGATTTAGCAGGTTTATAAAATAAATGGCTCATTAAGAAAAAAATATATATTTGATTAATATTATAAAAGCGATAAAAAAATTTAAATATTATAAAGTTATTTCTTTAAGGCAATTTTCATCATTATTTTTTGGATTATTTACAATTTTTGATACAGGATAAAAGTCTAAATCATCTTCGATAATACTTTTGTTTTTATGTAGAAATTCATTTTCATTATCATTAAGAAAATCAAGACCCTCATTATGAGACATTATAAGAGGCATTCTATTATGTATATAGGAAAGCTTTTCATTTGATTCCTTAGTAATTATACACATAACGTTCATTTTTTTGTTATCTCTGATTTCTTCCCTCCAAATTCCTCCAAAAAATAATAATTCATTTTTTGGAATTGAAATTAAAAATGGTTGTTTTTGATTATTTATATTTTTCCACTCATAGTATCCATTTGTAATAATAAGACATTTTCTTTTAATAAATGATTCTTTAAATAAATATTTTTCATTAATTGTTTCAATTCTTGCATTAATAACAAATTGAGTAACATTATTTTGTTTACTAAAAAAACTATAACTCCAAATAAAAGTATCTATTAAAAGTTTATGGTTATTTTCATAAATAATATTAACGATATTAGAAGGTGATATATTGTAAGACTTATGAGCGTAGTTTAAAACTTCAGAGTTAGGAAATAGTTTTATAATTTTTTCTTTATCTTCAGTACTTGTAAACCTTCCGCACACTATGATGCTTGCGATAAAGGCATTGGTCTAGAAACACCAACGGTCATCCAACAATCTTTAAACTCACCGTTTTGCTCCACTTTTTCTACTGTCCATTCAAAGCCAAATTTTTTCCCATTACTATCCGTTAGTTCTACAAAATAATATGAACTTTTTTCTTGTTCCTGAACAGGAATTATATTGTGTTCTAAATGATCAATCATCATTGCATATGAAGGATTCTTAATCATTCTTATAAAATTATCTAAAGGACCAGTATACATTCTATTATTTGGATGTGCAAATTCCCAAGTTTGCTCTATTCCAGCATCATCAAATGGTAAGTTATTTTTTTGGAGTGCTTTTAACTGAATTGAAATAACTTCTTTAGGGCCAATTGAGGGATCTGGTTTTATCATTTCTCCATGAACATTATTCGATAATATTATAAATAAACTAAACAATATAATTTTGTGCATAAATTTAAAATAGTGTAATTACAATTTAAGGCAATATGTATATTTATGATTTTATCCAAGGATTAATAATTGGAGGAACATTAATAATAGCTATAGGGCCTCAAAATTTATTTGTAATTCAACAAGGTCTTAAAAAATCTTATGTATTTACAGTTACTTTATTTTGCAGTCTATCAGATAGTTTACTCATAGTAACCGGGATATATCTATCTAATTATATTGTTCAAATTAATCCAAGTATTATAGGAATAATAAAAGTATTTGGTGGAATTTGGCTTATATTTTATGGTTTAAATAAAATTAGAAAAATAAATCAAATTAAAGATATAAATAAAGAATTAAACATAATTAATGAATACGGAAAAGTATTAATTACCTTATTCCTTATTACATACGCAAATCCTCATGTTTATCTAGATACAATTATTTTACTTGGATCATTATCAACAAATTTTAATGATCAATTTTCATTTGGTATTGGAGCGATTGCAGCTAGTTTTTTGTTTTTCTTTTCTTTGGGATATATGTCAAAGTTTTTATCAAATTATATTTATTCAAATAAAACTTGGTTTTGGATTGATCTAACTATTGGTCTGCTAATGATTAGTTATGGAATATATTTTATAATTTTCTAAAGAAAGTTTCTAAATTTTTACATACATGATCAACATTGAATTTTGTAAAAACGAGAGGTGGTTTTATTTTAATAACATTATCGTAAGGACCATCAGTGCTCAACAAAATACCTTGATTCCTCATATGGTTAATAAGCAATTTAGCTAATTTTTTATTTGGTTTAGACACATTACTTTTTTGAATAATATCTATTCCTAAAAAAAGCCCTCTACCTCTAACTTCACTAATGTATTTTTTATATTTTACTTGGATTTTTTTTAATTCTTTCAAAAAATAATTACCAACTAACAAAGAATTTTTTTGTAATTTATTATTATCAATAGTCTCTAGTACTGCTTTACCGATAGCACAGGAAACAGGATTACCACCAAATGAATTGAAATATTCCATCCCGTTATTAAAAGTTGAAGCAATTTTTTCTGTAGTTATTACAGCAGCTATAGGGTGACCGTTACCCATAGGTTTTCCTAATGTGACTATATCTGGAACGACACCATGCTCTTCAAATGACCAAAAATTTCTTCCAACACGTCCAAAACCAGTTTGTACCTCATCGACAATACACAAAGCATTATTTTTTCTAATTTCTGAAAATATTTCTTTTAAATAATTTTTTGGAAGAATAACTTGACCACCACAACCAAGTATACTTTCAGCAAAAAAACATGCAATTTTTGTTTCTTTGATTTTATTTCTAATTACTGTTTTAGCTTCATCTATATATTTTTGAATCCAATTAGAGTTTTGATATCTCCACTTTCCTCTTAATGGATCAGGCATATCTAATACATGAACGTAATCTTTTTTACCCAAACCACCCTTGCTATTAAATTTATATGGGCTTAGGTCAATTAAGGAATTAGTATGCCCGTGATAAGCATTATCCATTACAAAGACATCTTTCGCATTTGTATAAGTTTGAGCTATTCTATACGCTAAATCATTAGCTTCAGATCCTGTGCATACAAAAAATATCTTATTTAATTTCTTTGGAAATTTATTTAAAAGTAATTCACTATAATCATTAATAGTATCATATAGATATCTTGTATTAGTATTAAGTTTTAGATTTTGCTCAATCATTGCTTTATGAACATGAGAATTTGAATGACCAACATGGGAAATATTATTTACACAATCTAAGTATCTCCTACCATATCTGTCAAAAAAATACTGATCCTTAGCTTCGAGCATATGGAGAGGTTTATTGTAAGAAATTGATAAATTATCAGAAATATTTTTTCTTCTTTTTTTTAAAGTATCTCTAAAATTATTATTATTAGAATAAAATGATTTTGGAATTCGCAGTATTAAATTTGGATCAGGCGAAATTTTATTCCAAATATTAAATAAAAATTCTTCACCTACTCCTGGAAAATTTTCATTTTGTCCTAATAAGTCTAAAATAATTTGAAAATGCAAATGCGGTAACCATTTTCCATTTTCATTAGAATTACCAATTTTACCAATCCAATCACCTTTCTTAATTTTTTTTCCAATTTTTAGTTTTTGAAACATTATTTTGGATAAATGACCGTATAGAGTATAAAATTTATTATTTTTAAAACTATGTTCTAAAACTAGGGTGGGGCCATAGTCATATTTAAAATTATTATTTTTTAAAATTATAATTTTACCGTCTATTGGTGCAAATAAATCTGTTCCCTTATCGATAAAGATATCCACACCTAAATGAATATTACGTCTTTCATTAGTATTTAATTCAGAAATAAAGTTAGGGCCCTTATAAACTTTTCTTTTTTCATTGTATAAACCTATTCCTATATTAGAATTATCTTCTTTAAATATTTTATTAACTCTTTTTTTAAGCAAACTATTATCTGGATTACCTTTTAATAAAGGTGAATCAAAACTTAATTTTAAGATAGATTTATTTTTATCAAGTAAATTAAATTTAAAAATATTACCAAAGTTGAATTTATTTATATAATTTATAATTTCATTATGATTGTGAATAATATCAAAGCCACATATATCACGAACAAAACATATTAAAAAATTGATAGGAATTTTGTCTAATTTTTCTAATAAAGACCATGCATTTCTCTCACTAATACTTAAATATTGATTTGATGGGTACTTAATTCTTTGTTTTTTTGCCATTACAACAGTAATCATGAGTCTTGACTTACATAAGGATATTAATGAATTAATTTCATCCTCATTAATAGAAAACTGTTTGTTGTACTCACTTATTATATTTTTTAGTGTAAGATAAACATTATTATTATTCATTAAAGCATATGAAAGACATATTGCTAAATCATTTATTGTCGGAGAATAAATAGAGTCTCCATAATCTAGTAAACCACAAACACTGTTTTCCTTAATAACAATATTGTAATTATTTGG
>CACMGM010000016.1 GCA_902613275.1 uncultured Alphaproteobacteria bacterium | reverse complement strand
TTTTGATCATCGCCAACTGGTACGTGCGTTGCTAAATAAATTAAAATATCTGCGGCCATTAAAGTTGGATAAGAAAAAAGTCCAACTGAAACATTCTCACTATTCTTTCCTGCCTTGTCTTTGAATTGTGTCATACGGTTTAACCATCCCATTCTTGCAACACAATTAAACAACCAACCAAGTTGTGCATGTTGGGGAACTTGTGATTGAACAAAAATATTATTTTTCTTTGGATCAATGCCAGAGGCAATAAAGGCAGCTGTTACTTCTCTAGTTTTATCTGCCAATACGTTAGGATCTTGCCATACTGTAATTGCATGTAAATCAACAACACAAAAAAAACATTCATATTTTTTTTGAAGTGTAACAAAATTTTTTATCGCACCAAGATAATTTCCTAAATGAAGATCACCTGAAGGTTGAACGCCAGATAGAATTCTTTTAGTTGGTTTTTCCATTTTATTTTTTTAAATATTCTCTTAACTGATTAATGGTTAAGACTTTTAACACAATTACTAAGGCAAAATAAATAATTATAACTAAAAAGATCATTAGAAGTAAAATACCTGAGTTTAATAATACTGAATTATCGATAATATTATTTAAGAATGTTCCGTTTAATATATATATTGCTGCAAATAATATGGCGGAACTAACAAATATTTTGAATGAATTCTTAACTAAAATATCATCAAATTGGATAAGATTTCTCCTATATAAAAAGACATAGAGCAACAAAGCATTTATCCATGCACTAATTGCTGTTGCAACAGCAATGCCCATTTCTCTCATTGATCCGATTAAAAGAAGAGATAAAACAATATTACTAATCACGCTTACAATTGAGATATAAAGAGGTGTTCTTGTATCCTCCCTTGCAAAGAAACAGGAAACTAAAACTTTAATTATAATGTAAGCAGGTAGGCCTAAGGCAAAGTAACTGAGAACTTTAGCAGTGTAAAAAGTATCTTCTTTTATAAATGCACCTCGTTCAAATAAAATTTGGATAATGGGTTCAGCTAAAATAAATAATCCTATGGCAGATGGAAAAGAAATTAATAACGAAAATTCAATAGATCTATTTTGAATATTATTTGTTGTTTCTTGATCTGATTGTTTAATTGCTTTTGATAAACTTGGTAAAAGAACAATACCAAGCGCTATTCCAAATATCGCAAGTGGTAATTGGTTAAGACGATCCGCATAATAAATATGACTGATAGCACCAACCGGTAAAAAGGAAGCAATGATAGTTCCAATGACAATATTTAATTGAATAACACCTGAGCCAACAACACCAGGTAAAAATAATGTAAAAAACTTTTTTAATTTTTCATTTAAAACTGGGATACGAATACGTGGTTTGTAGAAATTTAAAACTGCTCTGTATAAATATAAAAATTGTAAAACTCCTCCTATTAATACACCGTACGATAATGCGTGACCTGCAGTAGTTACAAAAGGTGTTAAAAAGAACAACGACAGAATGAAACTTATATTCAAAATCGCAGGAGCAAATGCACCAGCGGCGAAACGTTCATGAACATTATTAATTGAGGCAAAGTGAGCAGCTAAAGAAATAAAAATGATATAGGGAAAAATTATTTTTCCAAAATGGACAGCAAGTTCATAGGCTTCTTTATTATCAGTAAAACCAGGTGCTAAAACTTGAATGATATAAGGCATTCCAAAAAAAAAAAGGATCGTTAGAATAACCGTAGCAAATAGTAACATTGAGGTCGTGTTTTCAACAAAATCAGAAGCCTCGCGTTCATCTTTTGGATTGAGAACAACACCTGAAAAAACAGGGATTAATGCAGCACTGTATGCTCCTTCTGCTAGGACACGGCGAAAAAAATTAGGAATACGAAATGCTACGAAGAATGCGTCAGCAATTACTGTCGATCCAAGATATCTTGCTATTAATATGTCACGAATAAAACCTAATACTCGACTTAAAAATGTATAAAAGCTGACAGTAAAGAATGATCTAAAAAGACTCTTCATATGGTGGTTTTATAGTTTGGTAAGTGATTTGTATAAGTGAAATTTATGGCTTAATTACGAGCCAAAACAATATCCTGCTGATCTCACGGTTCTTATAAAATCTTCTTTTACGTCATTATTAATAGCCTTTCGCAGTCTTCTTATATGAACATCAACTGTTCGAGGTTCTACATGGGCCTCGTTTTTCCAAACATGATTAAGTAGTTGTTCGCGGCTAAAGACACGACCAATATTTTCCATGAAGAAAGCTAATAAATTAAATTCTGTTGGACCAAGATGAAGAGTTTCTCCATCTCGTGATGCTGAGTGAGATACAAGGTCAATTACTATTCCTTTATAAGTTAGAACTTCATCTACAAACATTGGTCTAATTCGTCGAAGAACAGCTTTTACTCTTGCCACTAATTCGTTAATCGAAAAAGGTTTTGTAACGTAATCATCTGCTCCAGTTTCTAAGCCGCGAAGTTTATCTTCTTCTTCACCTTTTGCTGTTAACATTAAGATAGGAATATTTTTGTGTTCTTTATTTTTTCTAATTCTTCTACAGAGTTCAATCCCTGATAACTCTGGTAGCATCCAATCAAGAATAATTATGTCAGGTGGTTTATATAAAATTTTTTCTAAAGCAGTTTCACCATCCGTTGCTGTATCTATTTTATACCCTTCTTTAGTAAAATTAAATTTTAGAAGTTCTAATAATGCTTCTTCATCTTCGACAATAAGCATTTTAAGTTTCATAATCTTACAATATTTAATTTTTGTTACTGTTATATTACAATTTATTTTTTTATTGGTAAGATTGCTTCCCAAGTTGGGTCGGGATTTGTATCAATTAATGGTTCGCCTGATACAGCATAATAGATATCTTCCGCTATATTTTGAACATAATCACCAATTCTTTCTAGATCTTTAACCATATATAAAAGATTAGTGCATGAAGCTATTCTCTTTGGATCTTCCATCATGTAGGTTAATAATTGTCTTAGAATACCAAGATATTCTTCATCTATTTGTCTATCAGCTAACCATACTTTTTTAGCCTCAGTATCGGAAAAATTTAAAAATGCCTTAATTACATGATCTATCATTTTATGAACAAGCTCACCCATTCTAATAATATCTCTTGTAGGTTTCTCAGGCAAAACTAATTCAGTTAAAGCTGCTCTTTTTGCTATATTTGTTGCGTGGTCTCCCAATCTCTCTAAATCTTTATTCATTTTAATAGCAGAAAAAATTGTTCGCAAATCTGTTGCCATTGGTTGGCGCTTTCCTAAAATTTCAACTAAGCTTTGATCAAGTTTGTTATAAGCATCATCAATTAAATCATCATTTAAAATTACTTTTTCTGCCAGCTCGGTATCTTGGTTTTTTAAGGCATTAAGTGAGTCTTTTAATTGATTTTCAACTAAAGTTCCCATCTCTAAAATTTTACTATTTATGTCTTTGATCTCCTCATCATATGATTTGACAATATGTTTGTCTTGTTCCATTAACCAAACCTCCCTGTTATGTAATCTTGTGTTTTTGAATTATCAGGATTAGTAAATATTTTTTTTGTATCACCTGTTTCAATTAATTCTCCTAGGTGAAAAAAACTAGTTTTTTGCGATACCCTCGCTGCTTGCTGCATAGAATGTGTCACTATAACAATTGTATAGTTTAGTCTCAATTCATCAATCAATTCTTCAATTATGGCAGTTGCTATAGGATCAAGAGCGGAACATGGTTCATCCATTAAAATTATTTCAGGATTTACAGCAATCGCTCTTGCAATACATAATCTTTGTTGTTGACCCCCTGATAAGCTTGTTCCAGGTTCATTTAATCGATCTTTTACTTCGTTAAATAGACCTGCCTTTTTTAATGATGAATGTACAATTTCTTCTAAGTCATTTTTTGATTCAACTAGGCCATGTATAGTTGGGCCATAAGCAACATTATCAAAAATAGATTTAGGAAAAGGATTTGGTTTTTGAAATACCATTCCAATTTTAGATCTGAGGCTTACCACATCAGTAGAGGAACTTATAATCTCTTCATTATCAACTTTAATTGATCCAGATACTTTACATATTTCGATTAAATCATTCATTCTGTTTATACATCTTAAGAAAGTTGATTTACCACATCCTGAAGGACCGATTAATGCCGTAACTTCTTTCTCCTTGATATCCATTGAGATTCCAAAAAGAGCTTGTTTGGATCCATAATATACATCTACACCATTTGCCAATATTTTAGAGTTACTCATATTTTACCACTTCCTTTCAAATCTATTTCTTAAGAACACTGCAATGGCATTCATCATAAACAAAAATATTAAAATTACCATTATGGCTGCAGCTGATTTTTCCTGAAAACCTCTTTCTGCACTTTCCACCCAAAGATATATTTGAACAGGAAGTGCTGCTGAAGGTTCTGTTAAACCAGTTGGAATATTGGGAATAAATGCAATCATACCAATCATTATAAGTGGTGCTGTTTCACCTAATGCTTGTGCTAATCCAATAATAGTCCCTGTTAAAGTCCCTGGTAGTGCAAGGGGTACGACATGATGAAATACCGCTTGTGTTTTTGTTGCTCCAACTGCAAGCGCTCCTTCTTTAATTGAAGGAGGAACAGCTTTCAATGAAGCTCGGCAGGCAATAATAATAGTTGGTAACGTCATTAATGCTAACACGGACCCTCCAACTAACGGTGTGCTCCTTGGAAGACCAAAAACATTAAGCAATACACCTAACCCAAGTAATCCAAAAACTATTGATGGGACTGCTGCAAGATTTGAAATATTTACTTCTATTAATTCAGTTATTCTATTTTTTGGAGCAAATTCCTCAAGATAAACAGACGCTCCTATAGCAATTGGAAAAGATAAAATAAAAACAGTAAAAAGAGTAAATAATGATCCCATAAATGAACCAGCTACACCAGCAATTTCAGGATGCCTTGAATCTGCTTTAGTAAAAAAGAAATTATTAAAAACTTGTTTAACTCTATTTTCTTCAACTAACTGATCTACGTAACTTAATTGAATATCATTTAATTTTCTTCTATCTTCTGGCAAATCTCTTCTTGAATTACCTTTTAATAACTGATCCACATCACTATGGGCAGTTACCCAAATTTGTTGCTTTGTATTAATAACTTCAGGATTATCTAAGAAGTAGTCTTTAATTTCGTTATCTACATTTATAGAAAATAATTTTTTTACTAATTTAATATCTGATTTTGAGAGATCGGGGAAAAAATTTTCAATAGCCTGTTTTTTAACTCTAAAAAATTTTCCTTTTTCCATCTCTTCATCTGAAGAGTCAGGTGTTAGTTTTAAGACCTCTTGATTATAATCAACTTCTAGGAGAACAATTGTTTTTTGAAAAGCAGTGTATCCTTTTGAAAATATTGTATACAAAAGGAAAACTAAAACTGCTAAAGATAAACACATTGCTGTAAAGCCGTAATACTTAAATCGCATATCTTCTAAACTTCTCTTTTTTCTCAAAGAAACAATTTTTTCTTTAGCAACGGAATTATTCATAACGCTCCCTGTATCTCTTTACTATTTGTAGAGCTATAATGTTAAGAAATAATGTAATAACAAATAAA
The DNA here is from genome assembly GCA_902613275.1 of uncultured Alphaproteobacteria bacterium. The sequence goes on along the minus strand of CACMGM010000016.1, from coordinate 8,584 downwards.
ACTAATCCTAAAGCAAATGCTGATAATGTTCTTGGGTTATCAAATTCTTGATCACCTATTAAGGCCACAACAATTTGAACTGTAACTGTTGTTACATTTTCAAAAGGATTACCTGTAAGATTGGGAGCTGTACCTGCTGCAACTACAACAATCATAGTCTCCCCTATCGCTCTGGATATTGCTAACAAAAATGCTCCTACAATTCCAGGTAAAGCTGCTGGTAAAATTACTTTTTTAATAGTTTCTGCTTTATTAGCGCCAATACCAAATGATCCTTCCCTTAGACTTTGCGGGACAGAGTTTATTACATCATCAGATAAAGAAGAAATAAAAGGAATAATCATAACCCCCATTACCATACCAGCAGCAAGGGCGCTTGTTGGTGAAGCATCAATTCCAATTGATTGTCCAAATGCTTTTACGAAAGGCGCAACACTAACAAAAGCAAAGAACCCATAGACTATTGTTGGTATCCCTGCCAAAATTTCGAGAAGAGGTTTAACTATTTTTCTAACTCTTTGACTTGCGTATTCTGCTAAGTAAATTGCTGTTAATAATCCAAGAGGTGCCGCAACACACATAGCTACTACCATTACTAAAAATGTCCCAGCAAATATTGGTACTGCACCAAAGGATCCCTCTGCAGCTGTTTGACCTTCTCTAATTGGAATAAATGGATACCACTCAGTACTAAATAAGAATTCAAATATTGATACTTCTGCAAAAAAGCGAAGGCTTTCAAATATTAGTGAAAAAACTATTCCTATTGTAGTAAAAATAGCAACAGATGAACAAAATATAAGTATATATTGTATATATCTTTCAATTGTATGTTGAGCATGAAATTCAGGTTTTAATTTTTGTGAAGCGTACAAGGCTCCAAGTAACATTATAATGATTATTGAGGTATAAAAAGATATTTGACTTATTTGTCTTAAGGAAGAATAATGAGATGCAGCATTAATTATTTCTATAGATTTACCATCAGCAAAAGAAGGGTTATTAGCAACATTTCTAATCTCTGCTAACAATAAACCTTCGTTGTAAGCTGCGCCCTCAATAAATTCAAAGTTACTAATAACTATGTTTTGAATAATCTGTTCTTGAAAAATAGCCCATGAAAAATAAACAATTAGTGCAGGAAACAAACACCACATTAAAACGTATTGTGCGTAATAATTGGGAAGAGATTTGCTTTTCGTACCTTGTTTTTTAGAGTTTAATTTAATTCTTGATCTTCCGTATATAAAGGATGAGAAAATTCCGACTGCAATTAAAACTAAAGACCAAAAGAACATTTATAACTTACTATTAAAAAAAAGGGGGCTTGTATGCCCCCATTTTATAAAAATTAAAGATTTTTATTTATAATTTGTTTGATTAGAAATAGCATCAAGAACAGCTGCTCTATCCGCAGGACTTAGTTGAACAAGTCCAGCATCTAGTAAGTAACCTTCTGTTGCTTCTTCACTTACAAACTCATTAACATAATCCATTAAACCAGGAATAACGCCAATGTGTGCTTTTTTAATGTAGAAGAACAAAGGTCTTGCTATTGGATATGAATAATCTTGGATACCTTCCATTGAGATTTCAACACCATTAATCATTGATGCTTTTACTTTATCAGAGTTATTAGATACAAAACTGTAACCAAAAATACCAAATGCACCTTGTTCTTTGGTTATATGCTCAACATAAAGTTCATCATTTTCACCACCTTCGATAACGTGGCCATCTTCACGATATGCTGTACATTCACCATCAGCAACTAACATATCTTTAACACAACCCTTTTTCATTACAAGTGAGTCAAATGCATCTCTTGTTCCAGAAGTTGGAGGAGGTGCCATGATAGAAATTTCAACTTTTGGTAATCTCTTATCTATTTCATACCAAGTTGTTGGAGCGTCTGCATTATCTCTAGCCATTGCCTGCCAGATTTCTTCCTTACTTAAATCAATACCACCTTTCATTGTAGCACCGTTAGTATATTTCCATTCATAATCTGCAGCGTATGCAAAAGCTATACCATCATTACCAACTCTAACTTCGATGATATCGGTTACACCACCATCTTGGCAAAGGTTGAATTCTTTATCTTTTTGTGCTCTTGAAGAGTTAGTGATATCTGGGTGTTCAACACCAACACCTGCACAAAATAATTTGTGCCCTCCACCAGAACCAGTTGATTCAATTACAGGTGCTTTCATTCCTTGAGATGCCATTTTTTCGGCAACTAAAGTAGCGAAAGGATAAACTGTAGATGATCCTACAATTGAAATGTAGTCTCTTGCTGAAACTGAAGTAGTTCCAAACAAAGCAAGGACAGCAATTAATTTAATTATATTTTTCATATTTAGCCTCATTTAAAATAAAGTATTACTAAAGATTATATATTAAGGATTTATTACAGTTTGCTGAATTACAGGTAAAGAAATAGTAAATGTTGAACCCTTATCCACCTTGCTTTTTATTGATAATTTACCATTATGCTTATTGGTTATATGTTTCACAATAGATAAACCCAAACCAGTACCGCCTTGATTTCGAGATCTATTTTTATCTACTCTATAAAATCTTTCAGTAAGTCTAGTTAAATGCTCTTTCGATATGCCTTCTCCGTTATCTATAAAACTTATTTGGCAAAAGGCGGTATTATCATCAATGACTCCCTCAATCTCAATACCAATAGTAGAATTTTCTTTACTATATTTTATTGCATTATCAGTTAAGTTTAAAAAAACTTGAATTAGAGCGTCTCTATTCCCTGATATAATAGATTTATCAAAATCATCTTTTATTTGAACTTCAATTTTTTTTGCCATTAACTTGTTTTGTAAATTATCTATTACGCCATCAATTAATTGTCTAATATTCGCTTCTTGAAATTCTATAGGCTTATCTTCAGTCTCATATTTACTTAGTAATAATAAATCTTCGACCAATCTAGTCATACGCCAAGCCTGATCTTCCATTGTATCTAAAAATTTACCAACTGTTTTGTCTTTGTCCTTATCTTCATTGAGTGAATTTTTAATTGTTTCAACATAACCTAAAATTGAGGAAAGGGGGGTTCTCAGTTCATGGCTCACATTGGCCACAAAATCTGTTCGCATTTGTTCGTAGTTTTTAAGAAGACTTTGATCATTTAATGATATTAATAATTCATTATAATCTTTCTCAACAAATATTAAGTCAGCAATAAAGTACATGTCATTAAAATTAGATGGGGTAAATTCAAACTTAAAATCTTCTTTCTCTCTAAAGGCTTTATCAATAAATGTATTTAATTCTGTCGATCTAATAACATTGTTGAGATCTCTTCCTTCATCGATAAATAAAAATTTATGTTTAGCCGCATTATTGTAAAAAATTATTTCCTTTTTTGTATCAATTGCAATAATAATCGAAGGTATCTTACTTAGACTTAGTCTTAGTTTTTTTTTCATATTTTTTTAATTTAGGCCAATCATTGTCACTTAAAATATAACCTACACAATTTCTAGAACCACACTTACAAATGTGATCCACAAAATCTGTATCAAAAGGATAACCATAATTATAGAAAAGTTCATCTCCTTTTTTTATTCGTTTAATGGAAGAAATCCAAATTTCATTATCTATGATGTCTACTTCACAATTAGGATTACATGAATGATTGATAAATTTTGCAAAATTATAATCGACATCACCGTCGATGTCATATCGCTTGTTTAGTTCAAAAACATAGACCATGCCGTTATTTTTATCTTTTTTTGCTTTGCGGATTTGTTTATCTGCTCTTTTGTCTCCCTCTCTTTTAGTAACTTTATCACCAATATATTGGATTACTTTCTGGCCTTTTTTAATATTCGTTTTTGCAAATAATCCAGAACCGTGAAGGGGTGATTTTTTTTTAAACCAAATTTTCTGCGTCATACTGTTATTTTTATACAATACACACATATAATAATAAATTGTATTATAAAATGATACTTTTATGTATAAGAAAAATCTTTAATTAATGAAATTTAAAAGTAATAAAAAATTTTACCGCACAATTTGGATTTCGGATACCCATCTAGGAACTAGTGGTTGTAAAAGCAAGATGCTTTTAGAATTCTTAGAAGAAACAGATTCGGAATATTTATTTTTAGTAGGGGACATTGTTGATGGATGGCGCATGCGTAAGAAAATGTATTGGCCACAAGAACATAATGACATTGTTCAAAAAGTTTTAAAGAAAGCGAAAAACGGAACTAGGGTAGTGCTTATTCCAGGAAATCATGATGAGGTATTAAAAGATTTTACAAATTTTTCTTTTGGAGAAATTTCTATCAAAAATGAAGATACTCATCAATTAGCTGATGGAAGGAAAGTACTGATTACACACGGAGACGAATTTGATGCTGTGATCATTAATGCGAGATGGTTAGCCAAAGTTGGATCAGCACTTTATGAATATTTACTAAAGTTAAATAATGTATTTAATTTTATTCGACGAAAGATGGGCTTGTCTTACTGGTCACTGTCTCAATATTTAAAAAAGAAAACAAAGCATGCAACCAACTTTATTAGTAATTTTGAGTTTGCTGTATCTGATAGAGCTAGAAGAGAAAATGCCGATGTTGTTGTATGTGGGCATATACATAGACCAGAAATAAAAGAATTAAATGGTGTTCTCTATTGTAATGATGGTGACTGGATTGAAAGTTGCACAGCACTTGTTGAAGATGAAATTGGAAATTTATCAATTCTTAATTGGCCCGAAGAAAGAGAAAATTTAAAATTAATTTCTTTTGAAGAAAGACGAAAAATAAAAGAGGATGCAGCCTAAAAAAATCGCATTAATTAGTGATGCGTGGGTTCCTCAGGTAAATGGCGTAGTTACGACATTTCAAAGCGTTATACCTATTCTAGAAAAAAAAGGTTTTGAAATAAAAATATTACATCCTCAGATGTTTAATAATTTTAGTTATCCTAAGTACAAAGAAATAAAGATTTCTTACAACACTAAGAAAGTTACTGAAAAATTTTTTAAAGAATTTAATCCAGATATTGTTCATATAATGACTGAAGGTCCAGTAGGTTTTGCTGGTCGTAAGTACTGTCTTAAAAATAAACTACAATATACTTCTTCTTTTCACACTCGTTTTCCTGATTATATTAAACAAAGAGCTTTTATCCCAAAGAGATTTACTTATTCCATATTAAGAAAACTACATAGTGATTCTGAAAGAGTTCTTGTTCCATCAGTTTCAATGCTAAATGAGTTAAAAAAATATAATTTTAAAAATTTAGTAGTTTGGAACAGAGGTGTTGATACAGAATTATTTAATCCGAATAAAAGAGATATAAACAGCAAGGATACTCAGCTGACTTATGTTGGAAGAGTTGCTATTGAAAAAAATATTGAAGAATTTTTAAAACTTAAAGGAAATTATAATAAAATAGTTGTGGGGGATGGTCCTGAATTAGAAAAATATATTAATAAGTATCCTGAAGTAAATTTTGTCGGTGTAAAAACTGGAGAAGAATTAGCGAAATATTATGCAAACGCAGATGTGTTTGTATTTCCTTCTAAAACAGACACATTAGGAAATGTAATACTTGAAGCATTGGCTAGTGGAACACCAGTTGCTGCATATCCAGTAACTGGGCCTATAGATGTATTAACAGATGAGAAGATTAATACTTTAGATAATGACTTGTTACAGTCAATTAAGAAAGCACTCAAGGTAAAAAGAGTTGATTGTAGAAATTTTACACTTAAATTAACTTGGGATAAATGCGTGAAAGAATTTTTAGAATATATGGTAAACGTTTAGTTATTTAGGGTAATTTTATAGTGACATTTTCTTTAAGACAAAAAATACTAGCAGAATTTATTGGGACATATTTTCTTGTACTAACAGTTGTGGGTAGTGGAATTATGGGAGAGTTAATGTCAAATGACCTTGGTATAATATTACTAGGAAACACAATCGCAACAGGTGCCATTTTATATGTAATTATTTCTATGTTTATTAATATCTCAGGGGCATACTTTAATCCTGCTGTTGTATTAAGTGATATTATTCAAAAAAATATTCCTATTAATTACGGAATAATTTTTATTGTTACTCAGATTATTGCAGCTATATTTGGTTGTTTAACTGCAAATTGGTATTTTGAATATCCCATAATTGAATGGTCACTAAATGAAAGGGTTGGTGTATTTAAATTCTTTTCAGAAATAATTGCAACTGTTGGATTATTATTAACTATTTTTATATTAAAAGAGGTAAACAAGGAAAGAATAGCTATTGGTGTCGCTCTATTTATTACCGCAGGATATTGGTTTACATCATCAACAAGTTTTGCAAATCCAGCAGTAACCATAGGAAGAATGTTTACAGATAGTTTTAGTGGAATAAGTCCATCAAGTGTTATAGGTTTTATTTTAGCTCAGATTATTGGGGCTCTTATTGCTACAGTTATTGTTAGATTATTTTTTAAAAATTAGTTCAACATATCGTACAAGTAGCCTTCACGGATTCCATATCTTACAAAAATAATATTTTTAATATTATAAAATGAGGCAAGGCTAAATAAAATATATGTAGATAATTTTAATTTATCTAATCGATTGGGTTGAACAACATTCAGTTTTTTAATTTGTTTTTTTTCCATAGAGTATAATTTGTGGTAAAATATTTCTAACTCTGAAAATGGTATCAGGTAGCCATGTAGTTTATTTTTCTTGATGCCATTTAGATGTAAATGTAGTTTTGCAAGATTGCGCCACATGCCTCCAATTACATAAATATTTCCCATGTTTTTAGAAAATTTAAGAGATTGGTTTTTAAATTTCGAAAATAAAAAATTATCAAATTTTATTTTAGTATTTTTGTACATATCAGATTCACTTCTTAAGATGCCAATTTTTAAACTTTTAGTCTCAAGTATGTTCTTATTTTTTATTGAACTAAGTTCTAAACTTCCACCTCCCAAGTCAGCAACTAAACCGATTGGATTTTTTATTGAACTAATTACACCTAGGGATCCACATTTAGCCTCATTTTTTGGTGAGAGCAATTCTACTCTTACTGATTTTTTTTTCTTGAAAGGCTCAATAATTTCTTTTCCATTTGTTGTTTCACGAATTGCAGCCGTTGCAATAATATGAATATCTAAGGACTCATAATCTTTTGCAATCTTAATATATTCTTCTAGGCATTTTATAGCTTCTTTTATTTTTATCGGTGGGAGTTTACCTGTATTAATACTTTCACCTAATTTTAAAAATTCTCTTTTTTGATAAAGTATTGGAAAAGGATAAATAGCTTGCGCATATATAACCAGTCTAAATGTATTAGAACCTAGATCAATCACCGTTATGGGATTTTTGTTTTTCATTATAGCCATAGAAATGTATACATCTAAAGTATTAAACTCGAATGCTACAAGTTTATTTATTACGTCATGCCAAATCTAGTTGGGATAATTTAGAGCTTGATGACATTGATAGACCTCTCAATAAAAGAGGTATGAGAAATGCAAAACAATTTTCTAAAATATTAGATAAAAGAAAATTTCAAATTGGTCAGATAATATGTTCTCCTTCTAAAAGAACAACTAGCACATATGATATAATTTCTAACTCGTTTGATCGCTCAGTAAAATTTATAATTGATAAAGATATTTATGAATGTCCACCAAATATACTTATAAGAAAAATTAAAAAATTAAAAAAAAACACACTTATCATTGGGCACAACCCTAGTTTGATAGAGTCAATTAATATTTTATGTAATTCAAATATTGAACATTTTCCAACCTGTGCTTTTGCCATAATATCCTTTAAAAATAGCTGGGTATTAAGTGAAATTTTAAAACCAAAAAATAAGAATTATTAAAGAAATATGTATTTTTTATGAAAGTGTTTTTTTTTTATTAATAATATAAACAAAAATTATGATTAAAAATAATAATTCTTTTAACTATATTAATAGAGAATTATCTTGGCTTAAATTTAATGAAAGAGTCTTAAGTCAGACTCTTGATAATAAAACGCCATTATTAGAAAGAGTTAGGTTTCTATCAATAGCATTCTCTAATCTTGATGAATTTTTTATGGTTAGAGTGGCAGGATTAAATGTTCAAAAATATTCACGAAATAAAAGTTTTGATGGATTAACACCACAACAGCAACTCAAGCTGATAGATAAAGAAACATCAAAGATGATTTCAGATATAAAATCAATATGGATAGATTTACTAAAAGAGCTTTCAGAAAATAAGATCCATATTGATGTAGAAAAAACACTGAAAACAAAAGATAAAACATTTATAAAAAATTATTTAGAAGAAAATAATTGGGGGGTTTTAACGCCAATTATCATTGATCCGTCTCACCCATTTCCTTTTATACCAAATAAAGAAACAACATTAGTATGTCGTTTAATAAATAATAAAAAAACTTTTTATGGAATACTGAGAGTGCCAGAGGGATTAGAAAAATTTATTAAATTACCTGGTAAAAAAATACGTTTTGTATCTATGGAGACAGCCTTGCTTATTTCTTTAAAAGAAATTTTCCAGTGTGATAGAGTTTTGGATA
>CACMGM010000015.1 GCA_902613275.1 uncultured Alphaproteobacteria bacterium | reverse complement strand
TCTGTGGCATTTTTTCCAGGAGCTAGTTCTACAAAAGCACATGGTGTTTCACCCCACTTCTCATCTGGCTTGGCAACTACTGCAACCAAGGAAACAGCTGGGTGTTTAGCAACAACATTTTCCACTTCCACAGATGAAATATTTTCTCCTCCAGAAATTATGATATCTTTCGATCTATCTTTTATTTGAATATATCCATCAGGATAGACAACGGCTAAATCACCAGAGTGAAACCATCCCTTTTTCATGGATGTTTCAGTCGCCTCTTTATTTTTATAATATCCTTTCATTACTACATTACCTCGAATTAAAATCTCTCCCATGGTTTCTCCATCCATTGGAACTTTTTCATAGGTCTCTGGATCTGCAACACATACTTCTTCAGTATTTGGGTAACGAACACCTTGTCTTGCTTTAATATCAGCTTTTTCAGATTTTGATTGTGATTCCCATTCTTCATTCCAAGCACACTGAAGAATATGACCGTATGTTTCAGTTAATCCATATACATGCATAACTTCAAAACCTAAGTTATCCATCTTTTCAAGAATTGCACTCGTTGGTGGAGCTCCAGCAGTTAATACATATACTTTATGATTTATTTCTTTTTTATCTTTCTCATCTGCGTTAGCAATTAAACTTAAAACTATAGGAGCGCCTCCGAAATGGGTTACCTTATATTTATCTATTAAATTATAGATATCTTTTGCAACAATATATCTGCAGCAAATAATCTTTGCATGTATTAAAGCAGCTGTCCAAGGATAACCCCATCCGTTACAGTGGAACATTGGAACGGTATATAGAAATGTTAATTTATTGGGCATGTTCCATGCCGTAACACTTCCTGTTGACATTAAATATGATCCACGGTGGTGATACACAACACCTTTTGGTTTACCAGTTGTGCCTGATGTATAGCTTAGTGAGATTGCTTGCCATTCATCTTCAGGTAAAGACCAATTAAAATTATCATCACCCGTTTGTAAAAATTCTTCATATGTCATTTCTCCAATTTTATCACCCTCACCATCTTTAAAAACTGCCTGATCATCATGAATATCAATAATAGGAATATTCTTCCCATATATTTGCAAAGCTTTTTTCATTGTAGGTGAAAATTGAGTATCAGTTATAAGAAGTTTTGCATCACTATGATCCAAAATATATGCAATTGTTTCTGCATCAAGTCTGGTATTGATTGTATTAATAACGCCGCCAGTCATTGGGATAGAATAATGTGCTTCGAATAATTCCGGAGTATTTGCCGCTATGATTGAAACGGTACTTCCTTTTGTAATTCCTTTTTTTGCTAATGCACTAGCAAACTTGGTACATCGATTATAAGTTTGAAGCCAAGTATAACTTCTATTGCCATAAACTAAAGAGTCATAGTTTGGATAAATATCTTTTACACGAGTTATAAAACTTAATGGTGATAGTGGAACAAAATTGGCTGAATTTTTATCTAGGTTTGTATCAAAATTACTCATCTGTTTCCTAAAAGGATCAAATACTACAAGAAATTAATTTAATTTACTAATGGTTTTCCAGTTTCAAGTGTATGTTTTATTCGCTCTTGAGTTTTAGGCATCTGGATAAGTCTCATGAAAGCTTCCAATTCAAGATTATAAAGATCATCTTCACTTAATTCATTATCAATATTTGTATTTCCACCACTAAGTACAAAAGCAATTTGCTTACCTACTTCTAATCCATGGTCTAAAATTTTATTTTCATTATATAGTGCTTCAAGTTTTTCAAACATTTTATCTCTGACAGCACTACCGCCTAAATTGAATTTAGGTTGAGATGGTTTTTCATACCCTCCCTCAATATTATTTAATAAATCGATAGCCGTTGATAATTGTCTGTCTCTATTTATTACCACCTTATCCTTTTCTAAAAAGAATTGATTTGGCAGCGCTTCATTTGGTGAGGTAGCAGTAATAGCATAACCAATAAGATCAAAAACTTTCATAGACGCATGTTCAGAATTTTCTTTACCTTCTGGAGTTTGTAACCAGCGCCACAGCATTTCCTTACAACCCCCACCAGCAGGAATGAGTCCAACTAAAGATTCAACTAGTCCAAGAACAACATTTGTATGAGCAACGTTATAATCACAATGCAATACCACTTCAAAACCACCGCCAATAGCAAGCCCTGATGGTGCAGCAATAAAAGGCTTATCTGCATATTTTATTGTTTTACACGTTTGTTGGAAATCTATTATAAATTTTTCAATTTTAGACCATTCATTATTTTTAGCAAATTCCATAACATAATTTAAATTTACACCAGCAGAAAATTGCATTGCATCATTAATCACAATTGTGCTTTTATTATATTGAGCAGCTTCTTTTAAAGCTAACATAGAGTCAGTATCTAAAGCGTTTGCCTTAGTGGTAAATTCAACAACCTGATATGATGAAGCATTTTTAACATTAGCAGAAGGGTTCTCAAAAGTTTTTTGTAAATTTAAAGATCTTAAATTATCAATACTTGAATCTAAATATCCAGGTCTTTTATTAAATTCAAAAACTCCCTTTAGATCTTTAAAGAAGTTAATATCAGTATTTTGATCAATAAAATTTTTTGTATCAATATTTGAAAGCATTTCAAAAGGGCCAACAGTCCAATTAAAACCTAATCTTAGTGCATCATCTATGTCTATATATTTTGATGATACATCAGGGATTAAATATGCAGCATACCTAATTACTTTTGTCAGAATTGATTTTGCATATTCACCGTATTTGTCTTTTCTTTGAATGAGTTTATTTATGTCAATTTTATCTCCTATGCCTAAATTAATTTTCTGACTTGGGTGATACTCGCCAGTTTCTAAATTAATAGCTTCAAGAATTTTTTTACCATCAGATTTATTCATTCTATAAAAACCACCCTTACCTTTTCTTCCTGTATACCCAGTCTCAATAAGTTTTGTGACCAATGGTATTTCTTGTGCAACCTCGTGGAAAGGATCTTCTTTTGGGAGTTCTTTGATAAAACTTTTTAAAACATCAGCCATCAAATCGATACCAATTAAATCGTATAGCCCAAAAATTCCAGTCTTCGGGATACCCATTGGTCTTCCAAATACTGCATCAGCTTCTTCAATTGATATCTTCATTTTAAAAGCTTCAATCATAGCAACTTGCATTGCATAAACTCCAATTCTGTTTCCAATAAATCCTGGAGTGTCGTTACAAATAATTACACCTTTACCAAGTTTTTCATCACAAAATTGTTTTAATAAATTTATTTTTTCAATGTCATTAACTTCTTCAGTTACTATCTCGAGCAATGCCATATATCGAACTGGGTTAAAAAAATGGGTAATGCAAAAATTTTTTTTCATTTCATCTGACATATTTGCAGATAAGATTTTCAATGGAATTGTAGATGTATTAGATGAAATTATAGAATTGTTCTTTCTTGTAGTCTGAATTTTATCATAAATGTTATGTTTAATATCTATTCTCTCAACAACAGCCTCCACAACCCAATCAGCTTCCGCAACTTCATTAAAGTCATCATCAATATTTCCAACCTTAATTAATTCTGCTTTATTTTTTTCTACTAAAAGTGGAGGTCGTGATTTTTTAATTCTTTCTTTAGCGTTTTCTGTAATTTGGTTTCTAGATCCTTCTTTTGAAGGTAAGTCTAGAAGTGTAACATCAATATTAGCATTTGCTATTTGGGCTGCGATTCCACTGCCCATAGTGCCAGATCCTATTACTACTACTTTTTTAATATTCATGTGAGTTCTATAAAGGTGAGCTTATATAAGAAAAATTTGCCGTATGAAAATAATTTAAGCATAAGGGTGGAAATTAATATAAATATCTCTTATAGGCGCGCAAAATGAAAAAAAATCCTTCAAGAAATGTCCATTTTTCAAAAGGACCTAGTGAGATTTTAGATGCAATTAATACATCTATAGATATCGATCAACGTCTGTATAAAGAAGATATAACTGGGTCAATAGCGCACGCTAGAATGCTCGGTAAACAAAAAATAATAAATAAAAAAGAACAAAGTGCAATAGTCTCTGGACTTAAAGCAATTGAAAGAGATATTGAAAAAAACAAGGTCGTATTTTCAAAAAAACTTGAAGATATTCATATGAACATTGAAAGTTTATTATTTAAGAAAATTGGAAAAATTGCAGGAAAGCTTCATACTGCAAGATCTAGAAATGATCAGGTAGTAACTGATTTAAAATTATGGGTTAAAAAAGAATCTAAAATTTTAGATAGTGAACTAAAAAAATTTCAGAGAACTTTAATTAATATTGCAACAAAAAATACTGAAACAATTATGCCAGGTTACACTCATTTACAGATTGCTCAACCAATAACATTGGCTCATCATGTTTTAGCTTACGTTGAAATGATTGGTAGAGACAGAACAAGACTTGAAGATTGTTTATATCGTCTTAATGAAAACCCATTAGGTGCAGCTGCACTTGCAGGGACTTCTTTTCCTATTGATAGAAAATATACAACTAAAGAGTTGGGATTTAGAGAGCCAACAAAAAATGCAATGGACACTGTCTCAGATAGAGACTTTGTAATAGAATTTTTATTTGTTCTATCACTAATTGCTGTTCATTTATCAAAAATAGCTGAGGAAATAGTACTTTGGTCAAATCAACAATTTAATTTTATAAATTTACCAGATGATCTTTCAACTGGTAGTTCAATTATGCCTCAGAAAAAAAATCCAGATGGTGCAGAGCTTGTTAGAGGAAAAACAAGTATTATCATTAGTAATTTAAGTTCAATGCTTAATATTATTAAAGGGTTACCACTTTCTTACAGTAAAGACTTACAAGACGATAAACAAATAACATTTAATTCATACGACAATGTTTCTTTGTGTATAAAAGTTATGAATGAAATTTTATCAAAATCTACATTTAACAAAACTAGAATGAAAGAGTTGATTGATAATTCAAATTCAACTGCAACCGATTTGGCCAATTGGTTGGTTCAAAATCTTAGATATTCATTTAGAGATGCTTATGTTGTTACAGGAAAGATTGTTTCTTATTGTTCAAAACAAGATAGAAACATAGATTCATTATCTCTTGGAGAATTAAAAAAATTTGACAAAAATATAACAGCTGACGCAAAAAAAGTGCTATCAACTACTAACAGTGTTAAATCAAAATCAAGTTTTGGGGGTACAGCCCCTGAAATTACTAAAAAAATAATAAAACTTGTTATAAAAAAATACTTATAATGATCAGATTAATATTATTATCATTTTTGTTGTTTACTTTTAGCTGTGGTAAAGTTGGTCCTTTAAGTTTACCAGAAGATCAAGTAGACAAATCCGTAATTACATATCCATGTGATGAAGCGTGTTTAGAGAAATTAGAAGAAGAGAAAAAACGTCAACAATCCGTTATTATAAATACTGAATAAATGTTAACTTATAAAAATAACGACCCGTATATTGAGGGTACTTCTTTATATGACTTAGTTAAAGTTTGTCAGACACCTTTTTATGTGTATTCACAAGAAAAAATTATAAATCAAGTAAATAAAACTAAAGAAATTTTAAGTAACAATATTTTTTATTCAATTAAGTCTAATTCAAATCAAGCTATATTGAAATTAATGAACTCGTTAGCTATTGGAGCAGATGTAGTGTCAGTTGGTGAATTAAAAAGAGCCTTGGAAGCTGGTTTCGATCCAAATAAAATAATTTTTGAAGGTGTTGGAAAATCTGAACAAGACTTACTCTATGCTATGCATAAAAATATACGTTTAATTAATACTGAATCTTTAGAAGAAATAAAACTACTCGATAATTTAGCAAATGAAAAAAATAAAATCGTTGATATTGGTGTTAGACTGAATCCAGATGTTGATGGTGAGACTTTAAGTAAAATTTCAACAGGAAAAAAAACTGATAAGTTTGGTATTGAATTTGAAAATTTAGATAAAATTATCAAATTAGTTAAAAGTTGTAAAAATTTAAATTTAATTGGTATTAGTTGTCATATTGGAAGTCAAATTAGTAAAATTGAAGCATATAAAAATACATTTTCTCAAATGAAAATGGCTGCAGATAAGTTTAATGAATCAGGTATTAATATCAAGCATGTAGATTTGGGTGGAGGTTTTCATGTCAAATATGAAGATTCTGATCCTGACTTTAATATTGAGATGGTAAAAGAAGAACTTGATAATTGTTTTGCGCAAACAAAATATGAATTATCGTTTGAGCCTGGTCGGTATTTAATTGCTGAGGCTGGATTTACAGTTACTTCTATTGTTACAATTAAAAATAATGGAGGTATAAATTATTTAATTGTTGATGCAGGAATGAATACATTGATACGTCCAGCCATGTATGGTGCACATCATGAAATATTAGCGATTGATGTAAAATCAGAGGAATTTATGGATTATGCTATTGCTGGTCCAATTTGTGAAAGTTCAGATGTTTTTTTAAAAAATATTAAATTGGCTAAACAAAAAATTGGCAATCTACTAGTTATAAAAAATACAGGAGCTTATGGAAAAGTAATGTCTTCAAATTATAACTCTAGGCCACTGCCCTCTGAAATTTTAGTAAACAATGATAATTATGCAATTATTTATTCTCCAGAGAAAATTGAGAAAACAATTGAAGCTGATATTATTCCTAGCTGGTTGTAACTAATTTAAAGTATTGTGTATAATTTTAGCTAAATCTGAAATTATCAAATTTAAATTAAAGAAAAATTCCCTAATATAGTAATCAATAATAATAAAAGTATTTACACCGTAAGATCGATAAATCCATGTTGCTAAAATTACAACTATAGCTAGAGCGATTACTATAGTTGAATTAATAACACTTGGTTTTTCTTGTCTTACAACTGTACTTGGTAAATTTCTGACCGGACCTTTTTCTAATTTTTCTTTTTGTTTATTATTTTTTATATTTTGATCTAATTCTTCTTTTTTTGTAGATGGGACTGATGTTGTAATGTCAGTATCATCTAATTCTTGAAACCATTGATGATTACAATTTGCACATTCAACCATTCTACCATTTGGTTTAAGATCTGAAGAATTTACTAAATACTTGAATTCACAATTAGAGCAAACAATGAACATAAATTATATATAGATTAGTCAGGCTAGTATATAAAACAAAATCATTAATTATGTTAATTTTAAAAAGTGTAATATTTTATATTTCCTTGGTTATATGGACTGTGTTGATGGGTATTGTGTGTTTACCTTTTCTCTTATTACCAAGTTATTTACTTAAATATCCAACCAAACTTTGGATACGTGTTATTTTAGTTTTTCTTAATCTTATATGTAATATTAAACATAAAATTGAGGGTTTAGAAAATATTCCAAATGAAAGTGTCTTAATTGCGTCTAAACATCAGTCCGCATTTGAGACACTCGCACTCTATTACTATTTAAAAGATTGTTTTTTTGTCCATAAAAGAGAGCTTTTCTTTATACCAATTTTTGGCCAGTATTTATTCAAGTCTAATATGGTTGCTATTAATAGAGATGGTGGAACAAAAGCTATGAGAGATATGTTACAAAAGGTTCAATCAAAATTATCTTTTGGATCTTCAATTATTATTTTCCCCGAAGGAACAAGAAAACTACCTGGTAGTAAACCTGATTATAAGACAGGTTTTATTGGAATTTATAATCATACAAAAAGAAAAATCCTTCCTGTAGCTTTAAATTCAGGTTTATGTTGGCCAAAACAATCATGGGTATTAGAAAAAGGATTAATTACTATAAAATTTTTACCAACAATTGATGAAGGTTTAGATAAAAAAGTTTTATTAAACGAAGTTCAAAATAGAATAGAAACTGCTTCAAATTTATTATTGGATAACTAATTCTTTTCTGTAGGATCAAAAGTTCCTGCTTGACCAATCTCTTCAATAATTTTTCTAATTTCTTTTGATTTTATAAATTTTTCTTCTAAATATTTTAAATCATTATTTCTTATTGCTTTTTGATAAGTAAGCAGATCTTCACTGAAACGACCAAGCATTTCTAAAACGGCTTCTTTATTTTTTTCATAAACATCACGCCACATTACTGGATCACTACCTGCCAATCTTGTGAAATCTCTAAAACCTGCAGCTGAATACTTAATTACTTCATCTTTCATTTGAGATTCAAGCTCTGTTGCAGTTCCTACTACAGAATATGCAATGAGTTGTGGAATATGAGATGTCATAGCTAGTACTCTGTCATGACGTTTAGGTTCCATGATTTCTATATTCATTCCAAATGACTCCCAAATATTTGAAATTGATCTTGTTATCTCACTCTGAGTTTCTATTGGGGTCAAAATACAATACCTGTTCTCAAACAGCTTTGCGAAACCAAATTCTGGTCCACTTTTCTCTAAGCCAGCAATAGGGTGGGCAGGAACAAATAAAATTTTTTTATTATTAATTGATTCTTTAAAATCTTCTATAACACTTACTTTTGTTGAACCAACATCTGTTACTAGTGTTGTTTCATTAACATAGCTATTCAATTGCTTAAATATGTCCCTATATGAACTCAAAGGCGTACAAATAAAAATAATATCAAATTGTTGATTATATTTATTTAAATCACTCTCTATTGCATCCACAAGATTTAAATTTTTTGAAGTACTTATTACCTCACTTTCCTTATCAATAGCAAAAATTTTTTTTGATAATTGTTTTTCCTTCAATACCCTTGCTATTGATGAACCAATTAATCCCATACCAATGACCAGAGCTGAATCATAAGTTATTTTAGACATTAAATTTCTTCAAACTTTCAACTGTCAAATTCATTTCTTCTTTTGTACCAATACTAATTCTCAAAAAATTGGGCAGATTATAACTATTTAAACGCCTTATAATAATGCCATCATTCATAAGATGATTACTAATTTTCTCAGCTTCTTCTTCTGAAGTTTCAATTAAAGTAAAATTACCTTCAGTTTGTCTGGTTTTAATATTTAGAAGTTTGAGCTCTTTTTCAAACCAATCTTTAATTTCAGAATTTAATTTAACAGAGTTTTCAATATGTTCTTTATCGTCCAAAGCTTTAATTGCAAGAGACTGTGAAATAGTTGTCGTATTAAAAGGAGGTTTTATTTTATTAATTATATCAGCTATTTTTTGACTGGTATAACACCAGCCTACTCTTAAAGCTGCAAGTCCATATGTTTTTGAAAATGTTCTTGTTAAAATAATATTCTCATATTCATCCGTTAAACTAAATCCTTTATCATAATCATCTTTTTGCACATATTCGACATATGCCCCATCTATAACAACTATAATATTTTTAGAAATACTATTCATTAATTTAACAAGTTGGTCTCTAGACAAATAAGTTCCGGTTGGATTATTAGGTGATGCAATATAAATTACTTTAGTAGCGTCATTTGTTTGATCTATGAGATTTTCAATATTTAAATTGAAATTTACATCTTCATTAATTTTTTTTGGAACTGCACCAACTACTTTACTCACAATTGAATACATCTCAAAGCCGTGATTTGCATGGAGAATTTCATCGCCATCTTGACAAAATGCCAAAGCTGCAAATAATAAAACTTCATCTGAGCCAGAGCCAAGAATAATTCTATTACTATCAATAGAAAAATTTTTAGCTATTGCGTCTCTTAATGATGATCCATCAATTTCTGGGTATCTATGTAAATCATGATTAATATTTTTTGTTTCTAACAATTCAATTGCTTTCGGTGAAGCACCGTAGGGATTTTCATTTGAAGAAAGTTTGATAAGTCTTTTATTGTTATTTAACTTTGCCTTACCACCTTTATAAACATTAATATTTTCTATAGATCTTTTAGATTGAATATTTTCTTTAGTTAACTTCTGAAGTTTTTCAGAAGATTGAAAAATTTCTCTCCAAAGTCTAACAATAGTATCTTTCGGATAAGATCCTGTAAATTTAGAACTTAATCTGTCGAGAATTTTTTGTTCTCTATCTAGATCAACAACTGAATTATCTTTTTTATGTTTTCCTATTTCTAAAACAATTTTAGATCGATTAGATAATAAAGATAAAATTTCATCATCAATGTTATTAATTTTGCTTCTTAAATCGTCTAATTCTTTATTTTTCATAATTTTGAACGTTTCTTTACAAACTATCTTACGATAAATCAAAATAAAGTAGTATTTAATTTAAAAAATGACGATTTATTGACTTAGAAAGATATATTAATATAAGACCGATTATCACCGATTTGAGACAGCTTGCGGGTGGAGCAATAATCAGCTAAAGCGTTTAGACTCCTCCTTCATTCTTTCAAATAGTGTTAGACTAAAAAGATATGAAAACAAAATTTACAAATGACACAAAGCTTGAAACCGAAATAGCCTATTTCGAGAATATTAATTTAAAACTAGATTCAGGAGATATAATAGATAGTTTTAAACTAGCATTCAAAACATATGGCAAATTAAATGCTGATAAAACTAATGCTATTCTTGTTTGCCATGCTTTAACTGGAGATCAATACGTTGCTGGGAATAATCCTATTACTGGGAGAGAAGGTTGGTGGTCTAGAATGGTTGGGCCTAACAAACCAATTGATACAAACAAATTTTTTGTAATTTGCTCAAATGTACTCGGCGGCTGTGCTGGCTCAACTGGTCCTAAAGAGTTACAAAATGAAAGTGATATTGCATATGGTGGTAATTTTCCTTCCGTAACAATAAAAGATATGGTGAAGGCTCAATCTTTATTGATTGAAAGTTTAAATATAGAGAAGTTATTTTCTGTCATTGGTGGTTCGATGGGAGCAATGCAAGCACTTCAATGGGTAATTGATTTTCCAGACAGAATTTTAAATATAATACATATTGCGGGCGCTTTAAAACATTCGGCTCAAAATATTGCATTTCATGAAGTTGGGCGACAGGCAATAATGAGTGATCCTATTTGGAAAAATGGAAAATATTTTGAAAATAATGAAGTGCCAGAAAGAGGTCTATCAGTAGCAAGAATGATTGCGCATATCACATATTTGTCTGAAAATGCGATGCATAGAAAATTTGGAAGAAAACTTCAATCAAGAGATATTATTTCTTTTGGATTTGATGCTGATTTTCAAGTTGAGAGTTATCTGAGATATCAAGGTAAATCATTTGTTGAGAGATTTGATGCAAATTCATATCTTTATTTAACAAGAGCTATGGATTATTTTGATCATGATGAAACATTTAGAAAAAATATTGAGTTTAGTCATAATCCAAATAACCATTTAAAATATTTAATTGTCTCATTTACCTCGGATTGGTTATTCCCTACAATAGAAAGTAAAATGATTGTAAATCAATTAAATTCTCTATCAAGAGAAGTAAGCTTTCTAGAAATTGATACTGATAAAGGACATGATAGTTTTTTATTAGAGGAACCACAGTTAGATGATGTAATAAAAGGTTTCCTAACCAAAAACTTTGCGAAGATAGATGAATAAAATTAATAGCATAAGAAAAGATTGGTCTCTTATTGAAACACTTATCGCAGAAGATAGAAAAATCCTAGATATTGGATGTGGTGATGGCGGTCTTATGGAACAATTAGAAAATAATCGTAATGCGATAACTCATGGCATTGAATTAAATAGAGATCTAGCTGCAAATGCTATCGCAAGAGGTTTCAATGTTGTACATGGAAATGCCGAATTGGATTTGTCCCAATATTCAAATAATAGTTTTGATTATGTAATTTTAAGTCAAACTTTACAAGCAATGATGAAGCCCAAAGATATTCTATCTGAATTATTAAGAATAGGATCAAAAGCAATAGTTTCTTTTCCTAACTTTGGACATTGGAAAATAAGATTACAGCTTTTGATATCTGGAAAAATGCCAGTAACAGAAAGTTTACCTTATACATGGTATGACACACCTAACATTCATTTTTTTACAATTAAGGATTTTTTAAATTTGTGTAATGAAATGAATATTGTGATTGAAAAAAGTATTGGATTAACATCAAATGGTAAGCAATTTGATATAAGTGAGTCAGTTACTGGAGTTAATTTTTTCACTCACGAAGCTATCTTTTTATTAAGTTATAAAAATTTTGAACCAATAAAAATTAAATCATCAAAAAAAGTTTTTGCAAAAAATTCTGTTATTGCAAATTAGTCATTAGATGAAAGTTGAAATTATTAATCAATTAAAAGATAACTACTCTTTTGTTTTATACAATGACACGCTTAAGAGCTGTGTTATAGATCCTGCTGATAGTAATCCTATATTAAATTTTGCTCTTGAAAACAATTTAACAATAGAAGATATATTTATTACACATCATCATAAAGATCACACATCAGGTGTAAAAGGAATACTTAATGCTTTTCCAGAAGTTAATATACACTCTCCAAGTGCTCAGATTGAAGATACAAGATTCGTTTTACATGATGGAGATGAAGTCAACTCCTGCTTAAATACATTTAGAATAATAAAAACACCCGGGCATACATTAGATCATGTAATTTACTATGATGAAAACAATCGTGTTTTATTTTGTGGTGATACACTGTTCAGACTTGGTTGTGGTCGTGTGTTTGAAGGAACATTAAATGAAATGTTTAACAGTTTAAAAAAAATCAATGAATTAGGTAAAAATACAATTATTTATTGTGGTCATGAATATACAATAGGCAATTTAAATTTTCTTGAGAAAACACTCAAAAAAGAAAGTTCTTATTTGACAGTTAGAAACAAAATTAATGATGATTTAAATAATATAGGAAAATCCGTACCCTTTTTATTAGAAGATGAAAAACAATATAACTTATTCCTGAATCAAAATTCAAAATTAGGTACTATAATAAAGAAAGAGCTAGGTTTTACAGACTTTGAATTATTTGCTTATTTGCGAAAAGCAAAGGATAGCTTTTAGGGTCTTTATTTCCAGTTTTTACGCCATATTTTTAATTTGACTATTAGGATAGTTCACTATAAACCCCGCCATCAAAAGATATGTTAGCAATTTTCAAAACTGGTGGAAAGCAATACTCAGCAAGAGCTGGTCAGATACTTAAAGTAGAAAAACTTGAGGGATCCAAAGGTGATAAAGTGTCTATTACTGATGTATTAGCGATCAGTGATCAAAGCACAAATAGCTTTGGCGAGCCATTACTAAAAGATGCTTCAATTGAAGCAAAAATTGTTGATCAAATCAGAGATAAAAAAATAATAGTTTTTAAAAAAAGAAAAAGACAAAATTACAGACTAACACAAGGTCATAGACAATATCTAACTGTATTAAGAATAGAATCAATTTCTTATGGTGGAAAAAACTCCACTGCTGAACCTGAAACAAAAAAAGTTAAAAAAACTGAAACTAAAGTTTCTAAAGAAAAAATTGAGTCTAAAGAGGTAAAAGTTACAAAAAAGAAGACAGTCACAAAAAAAGCAGTAAATAAAGCTTCACCTACTAAGAAAAAATCAGTAAAGAAAACTGTTAAAACTAAAAAAGAAGATAAATAATGGCAACGAAAAAAGCAGGTGGTAGTTCTAGGAATGGAAGAGACTCGGCGGGTCGAAGACTTGGAGTTAAGAAATTTGGCGGTGAAAACGTAATAGCAGGGAATATTATTATTAGGCAACGAGGTACAAAGTTTCATCCAGGTGATAATGTTGGCATAGGTAAAGATCACACAATATTTGCTACAATAAATGGAAAAGTAGCTTTTAAAAAAACAAGAGTAAGAACTTTTGTATCAGTTGTTCCCACAGAACAATAATCCCAACTAATTAAAAATTTATTATGAAATTTTTAGATCAAGCAAAAATATATATTGCATCAGGCAATGGTGGAGATGGCTGCGCTAGTTTTCGTAGGGAAAAATATATTGAGTTTGGTGGTCCTAATGGAGGCGATGGAGGCAAAGGTGGAAATATTATTTTTAAAGTGGATGATAATTTAAACACACTAATTGATTTTAGATACCAACAACATTTTAAAGCAAAAAAAGGTGAAAATGGAAGGGGAAAAAATCAAACAGGAGCGAATGGAAGCAACATGGTTATTAAAGTTCCACCTGGAACAGAAATTTACAATGAAGATAAATCGGTATTGCTAACTGATTTAACAAAAATTGATGAAGAATACATTTTATTAAAGGGTGGTAATGGAGGTTTAGGAAATAATCATTTTAAGTCATCAGTTAATCAAGCTCCAAGAAAATTTACAAAAGGTGAATTAGGAGAAGAACGATGGATATGGTTATCACTCAAATTATTTGCAGATATAGGAGTAATAGGCTTACCTAATGCAGGTAAATCAACTCTGTTGTCAACGATTTCTAATGCTAACCCAAAAATTGGAGATTATCCATTTACAACCTTACATCCTGAACTTGGTACCGTGAAGCGCTTTGATAAAGAAATTGTATTAGCAGATATCCCAGGCTTGATTGAAGGTGCGCATGAGGGAAAAGGTTTGGGAGATAAATTTTTAGCACATATTGAGAGATGTAAATATTTACTTCATTTAGTAGATATAAATGACGACAATTGGTACGAAAACTATAATACAGTAAGAGATGAAATTTCAAAATATAGTGAAAAAGTATCTTCAAAAAAAGAAATAATTGTTTTAACTAAAGTTGATTTACTCAATGAAAATTTAGAAGAAAAAAAAATTAAGATTAATCAAAAGTTAAATTCTGATATTCTTTTTATATCAAGTTTTAATAATGAAGGTATAGATGATCTAATTGATTATTTATTCAAATATAATGAAATCACAAATGATTAAAAAATATAAAAAAATAGTTGTAAAAATTGGTTCAAATTCAATTGTTGATTCGAAAACAAAAAAAATCAAATCTAAGTGGTTAGATAATTTATGTAAAGACATTGCAGAATTGAATAAAACAAAAAAAATTGTGATTGTGTGTTCTGGCGCTATTGCTTTAGGTGCGAAAAGTATCTCAAATACAAAGTTAAGAAAATTAGAAGATAAACAGGCAGCAGCTTCAGTTGGTCAAATTGAATTAGCCCATCAATGGCGAAATAAACTAGGAAAATATAAGATAGGTGTTTCTCAAATTCTATTAACATTAGAAGATAGCGAAGAAAGGCGACGATATTTAAATGCTAGAAACACAATATCATCATTGCAAAGTAAAAACATAATCCCAATCATTAATGAAAATGACACTGTTGCTACTGAAGAAATTCGCTATGGTGATAATGATAGACTTGCAGCCCGAGTAGCACAAATGATTGAAGCTGATTTATTAATTTTGTTAAGTGATGTTGATGGTTTATATCAAAGTAATCCAAAAAAAGATAAAGATGTCAGAAAAATTTCAGAGGTATTTAATATTGATAAAAAAATTGAAGAACTTGGTAATTATCAATCTTCTGAGCTAGGTAGTGGAGGAATGGCCACAAAAATTTTAGCAGCAAAGATATGTGCTGGAAACGGTTGTACTACAATAATCACTAATAGTGATAAAAACAGACCAATTAGTAATATTAATAAGAAAAATTCAACAATTTTTTATCCCTTAACTTCTACAAATTCGTCCAAAAAGAAATGGTTATTAAATCATTTAA
>CACMGM010000014.1 GCA_902613275.1 uncultured Alphaproteobacteria bacterium | reverse complement strand
TAATTAACATAACACCTTTTGATACTAAAATATATTTTCCTGATAAAGCTGATAAAATATATTTGAATGATAAAATAAATTTTTTTGTCGAATCAATTTTAGAAGGCAATAATAATTTATCTTTAAAAAAAAATTTGTATAATGAAATAAAAGAAATATTTTTTTACTCATATTCAAATATAATCACATATTCTAATTTTTTTAGGAAATATAAATTTAATGAATTTTTTTTTACTGCCTCAGGCTTTCCTCCATACAGAAACATGATTTCATCTTTAAAACTCATTGGTAAAAAATCAATTGGGTTTTCACATGGAGGTACAGAACTTACCAATACTCCGCCAGACATTACTTCTGATGGATGTACAATTTTAGATAAATTATTATTATCATCATCAAAACATAAAAATTTGTACAATAAAAAATTAGATAAATACAAAAATACTTTTGATTTATCTAATATACAATACCAAAAAAATATATTTGATAAAAAAAAATTTTCTAAAATTTCTATTACCAACAAAAAAATAAAAAAAGTTTGCGTTTTAGGTTTCCCTAAAATTATTGACTTTAATTTTAATAATTTACATTATCATCAATTTTCAATGTTAAATCTAGAATTCAGATTGTTAAAAGATTTAAAAAAATTGAATCTTGATGTCACTTATAAAAATCATCCTGAAAGAATATTAGAAATGTCAACAATACTAGATAAATTAGACATTAAAATTGAAAATAATTATTTAGCTGATGTAATTGAAAATTTTGATTTAATTATTTTTATTCATCACCATACAACTTCTTTTGGACAAGCTTTGTTTTCAAACAAACCAATGTTATTTTTATATAATGATAAATTAATTGATCTAGATGATGATACTATTAAAACTCTAAAATCTAGATGCAAATTTATAAATACTTTTAATTCTGATAATAAAATTGACTTAAATTACAATTATATTGATCTCAAAAATGGGATAGAAGAGTCAGCAAGTTTATCTAATTTTGATAAATTAGATAAATTTATAGAATAAAATGTTACATCTTTATTTATTAAAAGTTATACACTTAAAATATATTTATAAATGAAATGAAAATTTTAATTACTGGTGTAGGAGGGTTTATAGGCTTTAGTATAGCTAAAGATATTTTAGATAATAAAAATTTTACTGTTTATGGAATTGATAACTTAACTAATGTTTCTAATCAGTTACAGATCAAAAATGATAGAATTAAAATATTAAAAAAAAATAAAAAATTTAATTTTCAAAAAATTGATATTAATAATTATAATTCCTTAAATAAACTATTTAAAAAAAATAAATTTAAATATGTGGTCCACTTAGCTGCATTAGCAGGCGTAAGACTCTCGCATAAAATTCCTAAAAATTTTTTTGAGTCAAATGTAATTGGTTTTTATAATTTATTAGAAATTTCTAAAAATTTTAAAGTTGATCATTTTATTTATGCTTCATCAAGTTCAGTTTATGGTAATAGTAAGCAATTTCCACAATCAGAAAAAATTAATACTGATCATCCTGAGTCATTCTATGCAGCAACGAAAAAAACCAATGAAGTATTAGCGCAATCATATTCAACTAGTTTTGGTTTAAGAGCCACTGGATTAAGATTTTTTACAGTATACGGACCTTTTGGAAGAGAAGATATGTCATTATTTAATTTCGCTGAATCTATTTATAATAAAAAAGAGATAAAATTATTTAATTATGGAAAACATTACAGAGACTTTACACATATTCAAGATGTAACAAACGCATTGAACAAAATTATATTTAGTAAAATTAAGTTGAAATCAATTCATAATATATACAATATTGGTTATGGTAAATCTCATTCCCTAAGTAAATATATAAAGCTAATATCTGAACAATTTAAAATTACTCCAAAAGAAAAAAAACTTAATTTACAAAGTGGCGATGTATTTAAAACTTTAAGTGATATAAAAAAAATTTCTAAAACTTATAATTTTAAACCTAAGATTAGTTTAATTAAAGGTATAAAAAATTACGTTGAATGGTATAAAGAGTATTACATTAAAAATAAACAGTAGTAATGCAAAAATATTTATTATCTTATCTAAAATATTTTTTAATTTGTGTTTCTTTATCATTGTTTTTTATTTTATATCTTTATAATACTAATAAGAAATTGATAAAAATTGAAAAAATAGTTAATTTTGATGAGATAAATCAATCTACGATTTTGGAATATTTTAAGTTAGTTGAAAATAACCTAATTTCAAATTTAAATTTCAACTTTATTAATAACCCAATATTTATTGATTTTTTAAAAATATTACCTGAAAACGATGATTCCATGTTTTATAAATTATTCAATACAAATAGTAATACAAAAAGATTTAATCTTTTAAATGCAGACTTTACATCATCAACTCAAAATTTGCTTTGGGATTATATGAGGGAAATTAATAAAGAAACTGATATCGTTTTTGAAAATGTTATATCAAAATCTAACCTTAATCATTATTTAAGAACTCTTGATATGAAGATAAATTTATATGGAATTAATGAAAATGATACTTTGTTAAGGTTAGAAAAAATAATCAAATTATCAAATACAGCATTATTTAACAAATTAAGAGACGAAACATTGGATACTGTTAACAGGATTATAACAAATCTAAAAGATTTGGGGCAATACCACAAGCTAAATGAAAATAATTTAAATGACTATGTTGATCTATCAGTTGATTTAGAAATAACTGATACAGCTGTTTTTTTTGAATGGTATAATCATACTCTATTTGATTCATTTCAAAAAAGAAAAAATATTGAAAGATCAACAAGAGATATAATAAATTTTAAAATTCAAATTGAAGAATTTTTTGAAAATAATATTAATGAAAGAGAAAATTTCTATGTTAATTTGGATGATCAAAATTATTATATTTTAAGTAAACCACATTATAATATTTTCACCTATGTAATATTTTTAATTGCTCTTTGTTTACTTCTACCTATTCTCTTTTTATATTTACAAAAGCAAATTAATAAAATTAAATTTGAGAATTAATGGCATACAAAATATTTGCCATACCAATATATCTACTACCAATAAGTTTAATATTTGGACCTGCGCCTACTGATTTTAATATTTCACTTATATCCTTAATGACTTTAATTTACTTAATATTTAATTTTAATAAAAACTTAATTACATATCCAATTATTTTTATTATTTTTTTATTTATTATCTTTTTTTTATTGATTAATATTTCAAGTATTATTTCAAATAATTATTTTTTTTCATACGAATATTCATTAGTTTATTTTAGATTTTTTCTATTTTCTATAGGTATATTTTTATCTTTAAAACTTAAATTTTTGAATATCAGATACCTAATTTATATATTTATCCTTGTATATATTTTAATTTTTATTGATGGTTATTATCAATTTTTTAATGGTTATAATATCCTTGGTTATAAATATGATGGAGATAGATTGAGTGGCATTTTTGGTGAAGAAAAGATATTGGGAAGTTTTTTATCTAGAACCTACCCATTTTTTTTTGGTTTAGCAAGTTACTATTACAAAGATAAATTTATAATTTCTTTAGCATTTATAGGTTTTATACTATCAGATGTATTAGTAGTAATATCAGGTGATAGAACTGCTGCATTTTATTTACTATTATCTTCATTAATTATTGTATGTCTCACTAAAAGATTTCAATTAATTAGGATTTTAACTATAATTATCTCCTCATTTCTAATATTAATAATTATTTTAAATTCTCCAACAATTACTGAAAGAATTTATTCAAAGACTATAAGAGATATCTCAAAAAATGATCAAAGTGAATTACACGCTGAAAATTTAAATTTGAGTTTTTTGAACAAATTTTATTTTTTTACCTCAACACATCATGGATACCTATTGACTTCTCTAGAGATGTTTAAACACAATCCAATATTTGGAGTAGGTCCAAAATTATATAGAGAGGAATGTAAAAAAAATATTTATAAAATTGAAGGAAAAGAGAATTGCAATACTCATCCTCATAATACCTACTTACAATTATTGGCTGAAACAGGGTTAATAACTACTCTTATAGTTTTTTTGTTATTTATTTATTTAATATTCACATTTTCAAGTCAATTATATTATAAGTTTTCTAAATCAAATCATATTTTGTCAGATCCAAATATATGTTTTCTAACATGTCTGTTCATTACATTATTTCCATTTATACCAACTGGAAATTTTTTTAGTAATTGGTTAAATGCAATATATTATCTACCATTAGGTTTCATAATGTACGAGATTACAAATAAAAGTGAAAATGAAAATATTATTGGTAATAAGTAAGTTTTTACCAGAATATTCTGGTCCAGCATATAGAATATTTAATACATATAAAAGAATTTTAGATAAAAAAAAAATTCATATAGAAATTATATGTCAAAGCGAAGAGAAATTATATTATGAAGAGTATGAATATAATGGTTTTAAGGTTAAAAGATTTAAATCAATAAATAGTAAGATATTTAAAAAAATTATTAAACAATTCTATTTTTTTTATTTATTATTTAAAATTTACTTTATTTCAAAAAAGTATGATATTTTTCATGTTGTTGGAAATTCTCAGATTACTAATGCAGCTCTTTATGTATCTAGACTTAAAAAAAAACCCTTATTTTATGAACTAGTTAATGCAAGTGCGCAACCATATCAAAAAAATAGAATTTTAGATTTTTTCTTCAAGTTAGATTTAAGAGCTAATTGTATAATTGTTTGTCTATCACATCATTTAGCAAAAAAATGTTATGATATAAATTTATTACATAATGTTTGGATAAAACCCAATCCAGTTAATTTAAATGTTTTTAACTTAGAAAATAAGAGTAATAAAAAATTCAGTCTTTTATATATTAGTCAGTTTCTTCCAAGAAAAAATCAAATTTTTTTAGTTGAAGTTATGAAATATTTACCAAAAAACTATAAATTAATTCTTGCTGGGCCAGTTTCTCTCGAAGGAAAAAACTCAATTAGAGATAGTGAATATTTAGATAAAATAAAATTAAAAATCAAAGAAAATAATTTATTTAAAAATATTGAAATAATTTCATCATTTGTTGAATCTGATAAATTTATTAAAAATTCAAGTTTATATCTACTGCCATCCTACAATGAGGGTTTAGGAACAACATTACTTGAGAGCCTAGCATGCGGTATTCCAGTTTTAGCTAACAAAAATGAATATGTATTTAAAGAGTACATAATTGATAATTTTAATGGTAAATTATTAGAGTTGGATCCAGAATTGTGGGCTAAAGAAATAATTAAAATTCATAGTCATAACAATTTTAATGAATTTAAAATTTATCAAAATATTATGTCAAAAGTTTCATCAACAGATATTGATAATAAAATATTGAAATCATTAGAATACCTTATTAATGCAAAATATAACGATATTACAAATATTAATAAAGTATTAAAATGAAATTAAAAATAGGTATTTTAACTTCAACATTTTTACCCTCGATTGGTGGTTCACAA
This sequence comes from uncultured Alphaproteobacteria bacterium, assembly GCA_902613275.1. The sequence continues at coordinate 10,401 of CACMGM010000014.1, read as the reverse complement.
ATTGGACTTCATGTTATTGCTAAGAGCTTAAATGTATTGGGTCACAAAATAATAGTTTTTGTTCCTTTTAAAACTTTCATTAAACTTAAAAGAAAAAAATGGATTTTAGATTATACGGTTCTACCATTACCTCCAAAAATATTTGGAATTTATTATAGATATTCAAAAATTGCATTATTAATAATCAAATTATATTTTAAACTAATTAATCTTTTTTTTAAAATAGATTATTGTTTTGCAAATTTAGCATACCCTTCTGGAGTAATGTTAAGTCAGCTATCAGAAAATAATTTATTTAAAAAAAATTTAGTATTATGTCCTGGAGAAGATATACAAGTCGATGAACAAATTTCCTATGGTATTAGATTAGATAAAAACATTGATAATAAAATTAGAAAATATTTGAAGCAAATTAATCATTTTATTGCATTAACTCAAAGTGTAAAAGATGAATATATTAAGTTAGGTGTAAACAACAAAAAAATAGTAAAAATTCCATATGGTATTGAGTCAATTAATTTATCTGGACCTTTTGATAAATTTAAACTTAGAAAAGATTTGAAATTAGATGACAAGGTTTTTATATTTTTATGCGTAGGTAGAAATCATCCAAAAAAAAATTTTGAGTTACTAATTTATATTTCTGAAGAATTAAATTTATATACCAAACAAAAATACAAAATTTTAATTGTTGGTAAAGATGTAAAATTACTTAAAAAATTAATAAAAAATAAGAGTTTAGAAGAAAACTTTATATTGGTTGATGAAATTGATAATGAAATTCTACCTGATCTCGTATTCCCTAGTAATAAATTGAGTAAATACTATGGTTTATCAGATTGTTTTATTTTTCCATCAAATCTTGAAACATTTGGAATAGTTCTGGTTGAGGCAATGATGGCAGGATTACCTATTATAACATCAGATGCCCCAGGTTGTAGAGATGTTGTTGAGAATGAAAATCATGGATTAATCTTCCAGAGAAATGATTATAAAACTGCAGCTAAATTGATGCATAAAATTATGAGTGATAAAAAAATTTTAGAACATTATTCAATTAATTCAATTCAAAGATCTAAAGATTTTAATTCTAAAAATATATCATTAAAATATGAAGATTTTTTTTATCAAAACTTGAAGTGAATATTTATATTGTAACACCTGGTTTTAAACATCAGAATTCAATTGCATTATTAACACCTTTATTAATTTGGCAGAATCAAATTAGTGAAGCTGGTTTTAATTTTAAATTTAGTGAAAATATTTCAGATTATTTAGAAGGTGACCTGGTTATATTAGATAGTAAATTTCATAGAAATGAATGGATAGAAAACCAAGAAAAAATTTTCAAAGATTTTTCATTTCTTAAAAAAAAATTTAACAAGATTATTTATTGTGATACTGCAGATTCATCTGGATGGATACAGTCAGAGGTTTTTCAGTTTATTGATAGATACTGGAAATTACAAATTTTAAAAGATAAAGAAAAATATTTAACAAGAATGTATGACAGAAGAATATATACAGATTATTATTATAAAAAATTTCTAATAAAAGATGATTTTCCTGATTTTTCTGATGGAAATTTAAAAGAAGAAGATTTACAAAAAATTGAAGTATTTTGGAATTCATCTATGGCTGATTTTTCAAAATATTCTCATTACTATAAAAAAATATATAAATATCTGAAATTTAATTTTTTAATAAATTTTAAAAGAGAAACTAGTAGCAAAAGAATTATTAAAACTAATGAAATTTTTGCAAAATTTAATTTTAATAAATATAGAGAAACTATTAAATTTCATAGAATTTCTATTTTGAAACATCTAAAACTTTATGAAAAAAATAATTTTAAACTAATAAATCGAATTAATTATTTAAAAGAACTATCCAAAAGTAAAATTTCTATATCTCCTTTTGGATGGGGTGAAATAGCCTATAGAGACTTTGAAACTTTTTTACAAAAAACTATTTTGCTAAAGCCAAATATGAATCATATCTATACTTGGCCCAACCTTTACAAGGAAAATGAAACCTATATAGATTTTAAGTGGGACTTTGAAGATTTAAATACTAAAATTGATTATATACTTACAAATTTTAATAAAATAAATGATATCGCTACTAATGGATTTGAAAATTATAGAAAGTTCACTTATGATAATAATTCTGATTCTGTTTTTGTAAATCGCTTGAACACATTATTAAAAAAATTATAAAATATGAATTTTAATATTCCTCATTTAAATTTGTTTTGGTCATCAGATAAAGTTAAAAATATCAATATCCAGAGCACTATTAAAAGTAAAAATTTTAATTCTTATAAGAATGGTTTACATTTAGAAATAAATGAAAATTGTTTTGACTTTGTTTCAATTAAAAATTCTGAGAAAATTGTAACTATAATTGGAAGTCCTATTATTGATAAACAAGTAGATTTAAATTCAACAGCTAGTTTTATTTTACAAAATAAACTTTCAGAAAATCTAATTTCAAAAATAAATGGTCAATTTTTATTAATAATTTATGATATAGATAAAAATTCTTTAAAAATTATTAATGATAGATTTAACTCAATACATTTTTATTGGGGATATATAGAAGGAAAATTTTTTGGCTCTTTTTTGTACTTTGACCTCTTCAAAGTACTTAAAAAATATAATAATTTTAAATTAAATCAAAATAGTATTTTACAATTTTTGTGGATGTCAAGAATTATGGGTGATGCTACCCATGATAATTTTTCTAAATATTTATTACCTGCTTCAATTTTGGAAATACAAAATGCAAATTTTTCAACTAAAAACTACTGGAGGCCAAATTTTAATAAAATTAAAAGATCTAAAAAAGAAGCAGGACAAAAGTATATAAATTTATTAATTAATTCTATAAAAAAATTAACTAGCGAGAATAAAAAAAATAGATATGGATATTTTTTTTCAAGTGGACTTGATAGCAGGACAGTTTCAACCGCAGTATCTTTAGTAAACAAAAAATTAAAAAGTTTCACAGTTGCTTTTAGTGAAAATTTAGAAGTTAAATATGCTCGTAAAGCGGCTACATTAGCAGGTTCAGAGCATAAATTCATTAAACTTAAAAAAAATCATTTTGAAAATAATTTTGACACAAATGTTATTATATGTGGGGCAATGTATTCAATACACGATGCTTTGTTCACCGGATTAAAAGATGAGATAAAAAAAGATGTAGATGTTGTATTTCACGGACACGCACTAGATTTTTGGCACTATGGTAATTATTTGCCATCATATTTTTTAAAATTATTTGGAAGTCAGACATTTATTAGAAAATTAATGAAAATAGATAATATCGTTGAATTATATTATAAATATAATCCTCTACGATTAACATGGACAAATAAAACACTTGATCTAAAAAATGTAATAAAAAAAAATCAAGTTAATACAAAAATAAATTCTATAAAAGTTGCGATTAAAAAAGATTTAGATAGAGGAAAAGATTGTTGTAAATCAAAAATTGATCAATGGGAATATCTTATGCTTAATGCTTTTGGCAGGCATTTTACTAATATTAATATTACATCAAAATTAACATGTGCTAAAGTAAGGACACCAGCTTTCGACAATGATATTCTAAACTTTTATCTTTCTATACCTGCAAAACAAAGATTAACTGATGAAATTAGAATTTATGCATTAAATAATATTGGTCCAAAAATAGGAAGTATTCCAACCGCAAATCATGGTTTCTTAGCAGGTGACTCTGATAAGATGAAAACAATCAAATTAGTAATTAGGAAAATTAGAAGACTAATTACCGGAAATAAAAAATATGCATCCCCAAGTTTAAAAGATAGAACATGGCCTAATCTTAATGATTATTTAATAAATAGTAATTTTTTATTAAATGAAATTGAAAAGGCTTTAAATAATCAATTTTTAATCAAAAATGTAGACTCCATTGATTGGGATAAGTTAAGGATTATTTATTTAAATTGGAAAAAGGGGGATGAATTTGATCCAATTTTTTGGTTTTGTCTAATTTCTCTTAACAGATTTATAGAGTTATCTGAAAAATAATGTGTGGAATTTTTGGTTTCTGGTTAAATAGAAAATTGACAACTGATGATATATCGTATGGCGATAATCTTACAAAAAATTTAGAGCATAGAGGACCAGATAATCAAAAAAATTGGTATGATGTAAATAATGGATTATATTTTGGATTTAGAAGATTATCCATAATAGATTTATCTGAAAATTCAAATCAACCTATGATTAGAAGTAACTCATCTTTGATTTTTAACGGTGAAATCTACAATTTTCAATCATTGAGAAAAGATTTAATTTATAAAAAATATAATTTTAAATCTTCAGGTGATGCTGAAGTTCTTATAAATCTATGGAAAGAAAAGAAACATGAATCTGTAAAATATATTGATGGGATGTATGCTTTTGCAATTTTTCATGAAAGAAAATTGTCATTGGTTACCGATCATTTTGGTGAGAAGCCATTATTTTATTTAAAAAATAATAAAGGTGTATATTTTTCATCTGAAATCAAGCCTTTATTATTAATAAATAAAAATAGAAACAAAATAAATAGAGAATTTCTTAAAAATTTTCTACAATATGGTTATGATGTAAATTTTAATACTGGTTTTGATCAGATTAAGTTAATTCCACCAGCAACTATAATAGAGTTCGAAAATCCTACTAATTTTAAGCAAAAAAAATACTGGGATATTAGTCGTAATAATGAAAAAGAATTAAAAGGAGTTTTTGAAAAAAAAGATTATGAAAATTTAAAATCAATTCTGATAAATTCAATTGAATTAAGATTAATATCTGATGTGCCAATAGGTTTATTTCTTTCATCTGGAATTGATAGTTCCTTAATTGCAGCAATAGTAAAAAAAGAATTAAATTTAAATTTAGAAACATTTACTGTTTCTTTTAAAAAAAACGATGAAACAACTATGTCTAAAAAAATTGCTGAATTTTTGGGTTTGAAAAATAATATTATTAAAGCAAATAGTAAAAACTTTTATAATTGTGAAAACTTAATGTCAATATTTGGATATCCAAATGATAATTTAACTGCACTTTCAATATTTTTAATGTCTAAGGCTATAAATAAAAATGTTAAAGTAGCTTTAACTGGGCTAGGTGGTGATGAAGCATTTATCGGTTATAATAAATATAATTTTATAAACTCAAATTTACAAAAAATTACCGAAACTAATTATTTAAAATTTATCACTAATTTTTTAAACAATAAATCATTATTAAAAAAATATAAAAAAATTAGTAATTTGATTAAATATACTAATTATAATTATCAGAATAAATATCTATATATAAATAACAGAATAGCACCTGATTTATTTGAAAATGAAAATATTAAAAATGATTATTTTAATGTTGAAAAAGATTTATTAAAACAAACAATTAATTTTGAAAGAAATGTTACTCTTCCTACAAACTATATACTAGCAAATGATTTAGGCAGTATGCGAGCTAGTATAGAAACGAGATCTCCATTTTTATCTAAAGATCTTTTTGAATTTACTAATCAATTTAAAAGTGAATGTTTTTTTACAAAAGGTAATAAAACTCCTTTAAGAAATCTATTAAAAAATTATTTGCCAATTAACTTAATTGAACCATCAAAAAAGGGCTTTAATGTTCCAATAAATGATTTTAAAATTTCAGATAGTGAATTATCAAAAAAGTTACAAAAAAATACAAAATTTGATAATACGAATAGTCTCTCAATTTATTCTGCAAAAGATAAAAATAGAATTTCTTTAAGATTTAAGATTATTGAAAAATTTAATGAAAAGTTATCCAAAGTTAATGAATAAATTTGTGACATTTATATTACCCTCACTAAAAGGTGGAGGTGCTGAAAAAGTTTTTATTAATATAGCTTATTATCTTGCAAAAGAGAACTATACTGTAGAACTTGTAACCTTACAAAACAAAAACGATTATAAAATAAATTTCAGTAAATTAAAAATAAATTATATCAACTTTAATAAGAAAAGAAGTTTCAAAAGTTTTTTTAATATTTTCTTTTATTTAAAGAATACTAAAAGCAATATAATTTTTACTACATTTACGCATGTTAACATAATCCTTTATGTATTAAATTTTTTTTTTAAAAAAAAAATAATTTTTAGAGAATCCAACAATACTGATTTAAGCTTAAATGATATGTACTATGTTAAAAAACTATTTTATAAATTCTTTATAAAAAAAATAAGCCAAAATAGTATTGTTATATATCCAAGTGAATATTTAAAAAAATCCATTCTAAATAAATATAATATCTTAGATAAAAATAAATTTGTTATCAATAATCCAATTTCAATAAAAATAAATGACAAAATAAATTATACAATTTTAGAAAAAATTGAAAAGATTAAAAATAATTTCAGTAATATCATTATAAATATAGGATCATTTACTAAACAAAAGAATCATAAAGATTTAATTAATGTATTTTCTCAAATTCAAAATATTAAAAATACATGCTTATTATTGATTGGTAATGGTCCATTAAAAAAAAATATTCAAAAATTAATTAATAAAAAAAATTTAAAAAATAATATTTTTATTTTTAACTTTCAAAATGATTTAACTCCTTTTTTTAAAATTTCTAATTTATATGTATCTACTTCATTGTGGGAAGGTTTTCCTAATGTTCTTTTAGATGCAGCTAGTAATAACATTCCAATAATTTCTTATAATTGTAAATTTGGACCGTACGAAATTTTAGAAGGTGGCAAATATGGATTATTATGCAAATTAGGAGATAAAGAAGAGCTATTAAAATTATTAAATTTTGCATTTAATGAAAAAATAAAAATAATACCAAAAACTCATTTATACTCTAAGTATTCTCTTGATTATATTGGTAAGAAATATGAGGCATTAATTAAATGAATAAATATTTTTATTATTTTTTAGATCATAATCTAAGAAAGATAATTTTAAAAATTATTTTAAGAAAAATTAAAAAAATCATTGGTCTAACATCTGAAAAGCCATTCAAATTTAGTGAAAATAATATTTATAATAGAGATTATATTCTCAAAAATATATTTAATATAAACAAACCTGTACACCCATCAAAAATTTATAAAAAACTTTATCTTCATCAAGGAACTAAATTAAATGAAAACCCATATAAATTTGGCGGTGGAGCAGACCAAGAACTTTTATTTAATATTTCTAAAAATAAAAAAATTGAAAATATTTTAGAAACTGGTGTTGCTAATGGATGGTCTACATTATCTATTTTATTGGCAATAAGAAAAGATAAAAATAAAACTCTTACATCAATTGATTTGCCTTACCCTTACAAAAATAGCAAAAAATATATAGGCTCAGCAATACCTAAAATTTTGAAAAAAAAACAATGGAAACTAATACTTGGTATAGATTATGAAATTCTTATTAGATTTCAGAAAAAAAAACTTAAATTTGATTTAATTCATTATGATAGTGATAAGAATTACCATTCTAAAACTAAATCCTTCAATGTTATTTGGAACTTATTAAATGATAAAGGCTTTCTAATTTCAGATGATGTCTCTGACAACAGTGCGTTCGTAGATTTTGCAGAATATATTAATGTAAAATATTATATTTATAAATTTGAAACTAAACATATTGGAATTATCCAGAAATGAAAATTGTTCATATTATTACTAGTATGAATAAGGGTGGGGCAGAGACAACTCTTTATAAATTACTAAAATATTCTAAAGATATAAACTCTGAAGATATGCATTATATAATTTCATTTTCTGAATTAAATTATTTTGAAAATAAAATTAAAAACCTTAATTATGAATTTATTAAAATAAATTTCAAAAATAAAATCTTTTTTTTTATTTATTTTTTAAAACTTATAAATATATTAAAAATTATTAATCCAGATGTGGTTCAATGTTGGATGTATCACTCTTCTTTACTTGGAGGTATTGCATCAAAATATTTAGGAGTTAAAAAAATAATTTGGAACATAAGACATTCAAATTATAAATTCAATAAAACTAAGTTTTTAACGATTTTAGTTGTAAAGGTATGTGCTTTTCTTTCAAAGATTATACCAAATGAAATTGTTTATTGTTCTTTAAAATCATATGATTTTCACAAAAGTATTGGTTATAAATCAGAGTTTAAAAAAATAATTTATAATGGTTATGATAGTAATTATTATAAAAAAATTACTAAGAAAAATAATGAAAAATACCAAATAATAAAATTTGGCTACATTGGCAGATATAGTCCTCAAAAAAATATCAATATGTATTTAGAAGCTATATCTTTATTAGTTCATAAATATTCGTCTAACCTGAATTTAAAACTTATTATGTATGGTAGAGATATTAATAAAAAAAATGTAGAACTAGTAAAAAAAATAAAACAATACAAATTAACTTCATTTGTTGAATTAAATGACTACATAGACGATGTAAGAATAGCATATAAAAATATTGATTTTTTAGGATTAAGTTCATCATATGGTGAATCTTTTCCAAATATATTAGCTGAAGCAATGTTATGCGGAATACCATGTATTTCCACTGATGTTGGTGAATCAAAAAATATCTTATTTCAATATGGAAAATTAGTAAAAATAAATGATAGTAATGGATTTAGTATAGCAATAGATGAATATTATAAACTTTATAAAAATCAAGTTTCTTATGAAATTTTATCGGAGTTATCTAGAGAGCATATTAAAAATAACTATTCAATTGAAAAAATGTTTAGAAAATACCAAAACCTTTGGATAAACAAAAATGAATGAAATTTACTTATCATTTATCCAATCAACGGTTATTATAATAATATATTATATATTTTTAATTCAGATCATTAAAAATTCAAAAATTGAAAAAAATTTTATTAATATTTTATTCCTTTACCATTTATTATTTTGTTTATTATATTTTTTATATTCACATTTTGAAATTTCTGACTCAAAAACAGTATACTATTTATCATTTGTTTCTGATTTTAATAACTTTATCGAACAAGAAAAAGCAACATTTGAACTAGAATTGGGTCAACCATTCATGGTGCTAATTTTAAGATCTATAGTTTATCCTCTTCAAATGACTTATTTTTCAAGTACTGTTTTGTTTGGTATTATTAGCTTCAGCGGTATGGTTGTAATTTATGGTTTATTAAGATCAGCTATTGATAGTAACAATAAATTTGAAATAATTTTAATGAGAATATTCTTTTTTTTCCCTTCTTTACACTTTTGGCAAATGTCTATGAGTAAGGATGCGCTTGTATTTTTTTGTATAGCCTTATTTATATTATTTCAGAAAAACCTAATTAAATTTTTTTATCTTGGAATAATTTCATTAACTATTATTTTTTTATTACGCCCATATTTATTACCGTTTTTATTGACTTTTACATATATGAATTTTATTTTTAATAATACTATAAGTAGATATTTAAAAATACTTACCGTTTTATTTTCAAGCTTACCTTTTTTTATTATTTTGCAAAGATCACTAGCTTATGCAGGAATTGACTTATATCAATTTGATTTAAACAATCCATTTTTGCTAATCGAACAAATAAAAGTTATATTAATGGATGTTCAATATGTAGCATTAACACAAAATGCAGGTATAGATAAAACAAATTTAAATATTATTTATCAAATTTTTATATATTTATTTGGACCCATAAATATTTTTATTGATAGTTTTCTATATAAAATAGCATCAATTGAAAATTTACTATTATTCACATATATAATTATATTAATTTTAAATAAGAATATAAAAAATATCGATTTATTTAGATTTTCACTTTTTTTAATTTTCTTAAGTTTATTAATTGCTTTTTCAGTAAGAACATCAAATTATGGTATTAGCATGAGGCAAAAATGGATGATACTTCCTTTTTTACTTATTTTTCTATCTAATTTTGACAAAATTAATAGTCAAAATAAAATAAACTAAATATTATAAAGTTTATTTTAATTAACATCATTCCTATTTATAATGAATAAAATAACTTTTCATAGATTTATAGACTCTGATTTTCTGCAAACAAAAAAATTATTTAAAAAAACATTTAATCGAAATATAAGTAAAAATTATTATAAATGGAGATACTTTAATAATAAAAAATATAATTCATTTATAGCTAAAATTGGGAATCAAATAATTGGACATATAGGATTTGTAGAATATAGATTAAATCTTAGAATAAACAAAACCAAAAAAAATATCTACTCCAGACATTCTAGTATGGTTTTAAAAAAATATAGAAGAAATAATGTATATTCATTTTTATTAAAGTGGTCAATTCAAAGATTAAAAAATAACTCTGGAATTATTATTTGGCCTAATGATATAAATATTTTAACATCTAC
>CACMGM010000013.1 GCA_902613275.1 uncultured Alphaproteobacteria bacterium | reverse complement strand
GAAAACTGTTAATTCATTTAACTCTCTATCTCTAAAACCTCCTATGGTTTTGTTTTCTTTAGGTAATTACTCTTCTTCAATAAAGCAGTTTTCAAAATCTAAATTTTTATCCATAAATATTTTATCTAGTAAACAAAAAAAATTATCTGATAATTTTGCCTCAACTACACCTAAGTTAGAAAATATAAAATTTATTGAAGGGAAAAATAAAACAGCAATTATACCTAATTGCATAGCAAATCTTGAATGTAAAACAATAGATAAAATCAAAAAAGGTGATCACATAATATTTGTATGTAAGATATTAGAACTACAATCTAATGATAAATTGAAACCACTTGTATATTTTAATTCAAAATATTTTTAAGTGTTTAGAATTTTAAGATATCTAATTTTAATTTCTTTAATGTTGTCAGGATATTATCTATTTATTTTTGAATACTTTAACTTATCAGAGAAAAATTTTTTAGAGAGAGAGATTGTAAAAACTAAAATAATAGAAGATAAAAAAGAAATAATTCAAGAAAAAAAAGAGGAAGTGGCTTTACCTAAAATAAAAAAAAATATTGATAAAGTGCAATATGTTGAGAAAAAAATTAAAATTTTACAAGGTAATACTTTTGTTTCTATTTTAGAAAGTTTAAACTTTGAACAACAATATATTTACAAAATTATAAGTGAGATAGAAAACTTTTTTGATTTAAAGAAAATCAAAACTGGAGAAACTATAAGTGTGTTTAAAAATAGTTTTGGAGAAATAAAAAAAATTGAATTTTTTAAGAACAGTGAGACAATTATCTCAGTTAATTTAGATAAAGAAATCAATTTAAATATAAGAGAATTAACTAAGGATTCATTTATTGAATCAAAAGAGTATACAATTACAGAATCATTATTCTCAGACGGTATTAAAAATGGTGTATCTGCTGATATTTTAGTAAAAATAATAAGCCTTTTCAGTTTTGATCTCGATTTTCAAAGAGATATTAGAGTCGATACTGTTGTTTCAATATCCTATGAGTTTGATGAAATTATTGAAACGGGTAGACTAGTATATAACGATATTAAATATGCCTCGATTATAATTGATGGGAAACAATTAGAATATTTTAAGTTTATTACAGATGATGGTTATATTGATTATTTTAACAGAGAGGGCAAAAATGTTAAAAAATCAATATTAAAGACACCTTTAGAAGGTGCAAGAATTTCATCAAATTTTGGTATGCGTAAACATCCTATCTCAGGTTTCAATAAAATGCATAAAGGTGTTGATTTTGCCGCACCTACGGGAACCCCAATTTATGCTGGAGGGAATGGTATTATTGAATATGTTGGAAGGAATGGAGGATATGGAAAATATATTCGTATAAGGCATAATAATGGATACAAAACTGCGTATGCACATTTGTCAAATTATAAGAATGGTATTTCTAAAGGGGTAAGAGTTAACCAAGGTGAAGTTATAGGCTATGTAGGTAGTACAGGAAATTCTACAGGGCCTCATCTTCATTATGAAATTATTTATCAAAATAAACATATAAATCCTTTAGAGCTAAAACTTCCATCTGGAAAAATACTTGAAGGTAAGGAATTAGAAAAATTTAAAGAAGAATATAAAAAAATATATGCTGATCACTTGAGCATATTATACGAATAACTACTTTGTTGATCTTGTTCTTTTTTCTTTAGATGGTTCAGCTATAAATGGAATAGATTCAATGGAATCATCTTCTGCTTTTTCATTATCATTTACTTCGATAGTTTCATTATCAGTATCTGAAGTTTGTTCATTTGAAGTACCTAGTCTTTGCTCATCAAAATTTGTATTTTCTTCAATATTAATGCCTAGCTCAACCATTATTCTGTAGTAGTGATCAGTAAATTGATAATAATATTCAGATTGAATTCTATCACCTGATCTTGATGCTTCTTTAGCTAGTTTTAAGTACTTGTTGTATTGCTGGGATACACTTCCTCTATTTCTATTATTGAAATTTTTGTATCCACCAGATTTCTTAAAACTGGTTCTTCTATTACTCTTATAAGCGGTTCTACCGTTTTTTTTATACATATTGTTTGGAAATTAAAAATTTTAGTAAATTAATAATATTTTTAATCTATACAGTTCATTTGATTTATTTCAACTTATATCTTTGAAAAACTAAGGATTCTCTCGATTCCTTGAAGATCATTAACAATTTTATTCAAATATAATCCAGAATTTTCAAATATTTCTTCACAATCTTGTCTCTGATAAATACCAATTTCACATATAAAATGAGCATTTTTATTCATTAAATTTTTTAGATTATTTGAATATTCTCTATAAAATTTCAACCCATCATCTCCTCCAACTAAAGCTAATTTAGGCTCAAAATTTTTGACTTCTGGATCCGCATTATTAAACTGTTTATTTGTTAAGTATGGTGGATTAGATACAATTAAATCAAACTTGGAACTAACATTTTTAAAATCAATCATCTTAAGTTGGATTTGTTTATAACAATTATGTATTTTTAAGTTTTTTTCTGCAACTTCTAAAGCTTCTTTAGATATATCTATAGCTACAATAGATGCATTTTTAAATTCCTTTGCTAGTGATATTGCGATGCAACCTGATCCAGTACCAATATCTAATATTTTTAATTTAAGGTTTTTATTTCTATAAATATTTAATGCTTCTTCAATTATTAATTCTGTTTCAGGACGTGGATCTAAAACAAAATTATTTACATAAAAATCATTTTTCCAAAAAGGTTTATTTTTAATAATTTTAGCTATTGGTTGTCTATTGATTCTTTTTTGAAGATAAGATTTAAATTTAATAATATCAATATTGTCTACATTTAGATTACTTAAAATAATTTCATTATTTTTTTTTGAAGCATGCTTTAGTAAAATTCTCAAATCTAGTTCTGGATTACTTATATTTTTTTGTTTTAATTTAGTTAAACTCTCTTTAATTAAATTATTCATTTTTCATATTTGCTAACTTTGTACTCTCTTCTTCAGCAATTAAAGGATTTATCAACTCATCTATTTTACCCTCAAGTATTTCTGACAGATTGTACAATGTAAGATTTATTCTATGATCAGAAACCCTTCCTTGAGGAAAATTATAGGTTCTTATTCTTTCAGATCTATCTCCAGAACCTACTTGATTTTTTCTTTGCTCAGATCTTTCTTTGTTTTTTTCTTGTATTTGATTATCTAGTAATCTTGATCGTAAAATCTTTAAAGCTTTTGCTTTATTTTTATGTTGAGATTTTTCATCTTGTTGAGAAACCACTATACCAGTTGGAATGTGTGTTATTCTTACGGCGCTATCAGTAGTGTTGACAGATTGTCCTCCTGGTCCACTTGATCTAAAAACATCAATTCTTAGATCTTTATCAAGAACTTCAATATCAACCTCTTCAGCTTCAGGTAGAACTGCTACAGTAGCAGCTGATGTATGCACTCTTCCACTACTTTCAGTAGTTGGAACCCTTTGCACTCTATGAACACCAGATTCGAATTTTAGTTTTGAAAAAACATTTAATCCTGAAATATTGCAAATAGCCTCTTTTACTCCTTTTAGACCTGTTTCTGATATTGATAAAATATCAAATTTCCATGAATTTAAATCGGCATATCTCTGATACATATTTAATAAATCAGAAGCAAAAAGAGATGCTTCATCGCCTCCTGTACCAGCTCTGATTTCTAGAATTGAATTTTTAGAGTCATTTTCATCTTTTGGTATTAGTAACTTTAATAATTCCTGTTCAAGATCTTTGATTTGATTTTTTTTTTCTATTAGTTCCGACTCGGCTATTTTACTAATTTCTAAATCATTATCTTTTACTAACTCATTGAGATTTAATATATCTTTTTGTAAATTGTTGTATTCTTGAATTTTTTCTACAATTGGTCTCAGCTCTGAATACTCTCTGTTTAGCTTAATTAATTCATTTGAGTCAATATCATTCATATTGTTTAATGAATTTTCTATTAATTTAAATTTTTCTAAAATTATTGAAAATTGTTTATCTAGATTTATCATTCAAATGATTAAATATTTGATTAAGCTTTAATTCTTTTTGTTCACCAGTCATTAAATTTTTAATAGTAAAAAATTCACCATTAAACTCATTTTCCCCAATAATAATAATATATGATGCTGAAGACGTATTTGCTTTTGTAAATGATTTTTTTAAATTATATTTATAATTCCAGTAATATGAAATTCTATTTTCAGATAAATATTTTTGTAGATAAAGAAAATAATCTGTAAATTTTTCATTTGTAACTGCAATATGAATAGTTGAGCTTATTTTTTTTTCGGACTCCATTAATAATGCAATTCTTTCAATACCTGCAGCCCATCCAATACCAGGTATATCAGGTCCACCTAATACTTTTGTTAAACCATCATATCTTCCACCACCTAGTAATGTATCTTGGCTTCCTAAATTATTTGATTTATATTCGAATACTGTATTACAATAATAATCAAGACCTCTAACAAGATTAGCATCTTCTTTAAAATCAATTTCTAGTATATTTAATGATCTTTTAAGATCTTCGTAGTGATTTTTAGCTTTATCGGTTAAGTATTCGTATATTTTAGGTGAAGATAGTGAAATTTCAACATCTTCCTCATTTTTTGAATCTAATATTCTTAATGGGTTAGTTTCAATTTTTTTTATGCTTTCTTCTGAAAGTTTTTTTTTATTGGTATTAAAATACTTTGTAAGACTTTTTTTAAAATCAATTAACGTTTTCTTATCTCCTAAAGAATTAATATGAAGTTTTATTTTAGATTTAGGTAACAGTTCTTTTAAAATATTATTTGACAAAGAAATTAACTCAACATCAGCAAGAAAATCTCTAGTTCCAAGTATTTCAAAATTAATTTGATTAAATTGTCTATATCTACCCTTTTGCGGCCTTTCCCTTCTAAACATTGGCCCAATTCCAAAAATTTTTAATGGAAGATCGTTTAAGAGATTATTAGTAATAGACGCTCTAATCATAGGCGTTGTGTACTCAGGGCGTAGTGTTAAATATTCATTATTTCGATCTTCAAATGAATACATTTCTTTCAATACAACATCAGAATGTTCGCCAAGAGGTTTTGCAAATAAATCGCTAAATTCAAAAATTGGTGTCTGGATTTCTTTATAATCTTTTAAATTAGCATTTTTAGAAACAATATTAGAAATAAAGTTAAATTTATCTATTTCTTCTCCAAAAATATCATGGGTTCCTCTTACTGATCTTAATTTCATATTAATTACTTAGTTCTAATTCTTTCGTTTTTTTTCTAATTAGATCTTCAAGATAATTTTCTAAATCAACGTTTTTTACAACATTATTTTTTTTACCATCAAGATAAATCATGTGTGTATCATTACCACCACCAGTTATTCCAATATTTGTCATAGTCGCTTCACCTGGACCATTAACAACACATCCAATTATTGAGACTGTTATAGGTGTTGAAATATCGTCTAATTTTTTTTCTAAATTTTTTACAGTTTTTATTACATCAAATTGTTGTCTAGCACATGAAGGGCATGAAATAATTTTTACACCTCTATTTCTTAGTCCTAAGCTTTTCAAGATTTCAAATCCTACTCTTACCTCTTCTTCAGGCTCATCTGACAATGATATTCTAATTGTATCCCCTATTCCTCTTAAAAGTAAATTTCCAACTCCAATTGAAGATTTAATTGAACCTGTTCTTTTTCCTCCTGCTTCAGTAATGCCTAAATGCAATGGATAATCACATAATTCAGCTAATTGTTCATATGCTTTTATAGACATAAATATATCTGAAGATTTCACACTTATTTTGAAATTGGTGAAATCATTATCTTCAAGTATCTTTATATTTAATTTAGCACTTTCAACTAAAGCTTCTGGATTAGGTTCAGAAAATTTTTCTAAAATTTGTTTTTCTAAACTTCCTGCATTAACGCCTACTCTAATTGAGCAATCATTATCTTTTGCAGCTTTTATAACTTCTTTTATTCTTTCAATACTCCCAATATTACCAGGATTTATTCTAATACAAGAGGCGCCATTATTTGCTGCTTCAATACCTCTTTTATAATGAAAATGTATATCAGCGATAACAGGTACAGGACTATTTTTCACAATTTCTTTTAAAGAATGTGAAGATTCTTTGTCTGGAACAGAAACGCGAACTAAATCAACTCCAAGTTTTGCAGATCTTTCTATTTGAGCAATAGTATCTTTAGCATTAGAGGTTAGAGTATTTGTCATTGTTTGAACTGCAATTTGATTATTGCCCCCAACATTTACATTCCCAACTTTAATTACACGTGATTTTCTTCTATTAATTTTTTGATACGGCCTTAGCATCTACTTAATTAGTAAAATCTTTATATAAAACAAAAGAGTCTATTATATCGCCGTATTTTCCTATTTTGCCTCTTACATCACCATCTATCAGTACCAAAATATTTCCTGCATTTCCTGCTGTAATATTGTACTTCAAGTTTAGTTGATATGAAAATTCTTCATCTTTATCCATTAATTTGCTTAGAATAATATTATTTGATTCATCTCTTAATTGTAGCCAAGTTGGATTTAACATTTTTAATGTAGCAACTGAAGACACATCCTTATTAAATTCTACAGATGCTATAGCGCTAGAGTTATTTATCAAATCTTTTTTATTAATATCATCACTTTGAGATAAATTATCATTGTTAAAAGTATAAGCTTTTTCTACTATTGGTTCCAAACTTTCAGGTATATCTGGCACTAAAGCAAAGTTAATTTCATCATCGTTTTGATTGATAAATAAAAAGTAAAATGAAGTAAATAAAATAAAGATAATAAAAGTAGCAAAAAACTTTTCTATCTTAAAAAAATTATTTTCAACTATTGGAGTAATGTTCTTTTTTTCTTCCTTTAAATTAAATGATAAATCATTTTTAAATTTTTCAATAATTGTGTCACTATCTAGCTCAAGAAAGTTTGAATAAGATCTTAGGTGTCCAATATTAAAAATAATATCTGGGTCATTTTTAATATTATTATTTTCAAGATTAATAATGATACTTTTAGAAATTTTTAACTCATTTGCTACATCATTAATTAAAAGATTTTTAGAATTTCTTCCAATTGATAAAATTTCACCTACTGTTTTCATTTAAATGTTTAGATTATATGCTTCATGTAGAGATTTTACAGCAATTTTTGTGAATTTTTTATCAATTAAGACACTTATCTTTATTTCTGAAGTTGAGATTGCCAATATATTTATTAAATTATCTGCTAATGTTGCAAACATTTTCTTCGCAACTCCAGATTGGGACATCATCCCCATCCCAATTACAGAAATTTTAGAAATATTTGTATCAGTTTCAATGGATTTGAAATTTATTAAATTTTGATTTTTTTCTAATAAACTTTTAGCATTATAGATTTCACTGTTTGGAACAGTAAATGTAATATTTGCTGTTATGCCATCTTGTGACGTATTTTGAACAATCATATCTACATTAATATTATTATTAGCTAACAATCCAAATATTGTTGCAGATATGCCTGGCTTATCAGCAATACCAGATAAAGTTAACTTTGATTCATTATTACTATAGCTTACTCCACTTACTATTTCTTTTTCAATTAATTTATTTTCATCTAGAACAAGAGTTCCACTTTCTTTAGTTATTGAAGAAAGTACTTGCAAGGTAAGATTATTTTTCATCGCTAGTTCGACAGAACGAGTATGTAGTACTTTTGCTCCGGTAGAGGACATTTCTAACATTTCTTCGAATGCTAATTTATTAATTTTTTTTGCTTTAGGCTCTAGATTTGGGTCAGTTGTATAAACACCGTCAACATCAGTAAAAATATCACATCTATATGCATCAACAGCTGTAGCAATAGCAACAGCAGTTGTATCAGAGCCACCTCTTCCTAATGATGTAATATTTCCGTGTATATCAACACCCTGAAATCCAGCAATTACCATAACGTCATAATTTTTTAGATATTTGTCAATTCTAACTTTATCAATATTTAAGATTTTAGCTTTTTGATGATTATTATCTGTTATGATTGGTATTTGCCATCCTAGTAATGGAACAGATTTAATATTTCTTTTTTTTAAAATAGCTGAAAGAAGTCCAACAGGTACAGCTTCGCCAGATGTTAAAATTAAATCATTTTCAATAATCTCATTTGACTCAATTTCGTCGATATATTCTTGCATTTGATTTGTTACTCCTGACATTGCAGATAAAACAACAATCAATTTTTTATCATGCAGTTGCTTTTCTACGATATTTGCAACATTATTGATTTTATCAATACTACCAACTGAAGTTCCACCAAATTTCATTACTACAAGTTTCATTGACTTAAATATTTTTTAAATTATTTGAGCTAATATAATTATTGTTTCTAACAAACAAGAAATATGATGAATATAAAATCAAAAAATGAAGAATTTGCTTTATTTAATCAACTTTCTGATGAATGGTGGGATGAAAACGGTAAATTTAAGATTCTTCATCAAATTAAAAGTCATAGAATGACTTACATATTAGATCAAATTAATAATAGGAACATCAAAAATTTAAAAATACTTGATGTTGGTTGTGGTGGAGGAATAATTTGTGAGCCATTAGCTAGACTAGGTGCTAAAGTTACAGGAATAGATTTTGCTCCAAATAATATCAAGGTAGCAAAGATACATTCTAAAAAAAATAAACTCAAAATTAATTATATTTACAAAGATATTGAAAAATCAAAATTAGATGAAAAATTTGATTTAATACTAATGTTTGAAGTTTTAGAACATTTAGACAATTGGAAAAAAACAATTAAAAATATAAAAAAAAATTTACACAAAGATGGTATAATTATATTTTCTACAATTAATAGAAACTTACTTTCTAAATTATTTGCAATTAATATAGCAGAAAATTTCCTCCATTGGATACCAAAAGGAACACATGATTATAATAAATTAATTAAACCTGAAGAATTAAAAAAAATTTTATTAAAAGAAAAATTTCATTTTAAGAATATCAAAGGTCTGGTTTTTGATCCATTAAATAGAGAGTGGAAATTATCAAAAAATTATATGATAAATTATTTTTGTACAGCTAATTTAATTAATTAGTTTTTTTTGTAGAAAAAGGTAATGGTAGTACATCGATATCTTCATTTATTAATTCTTTAGTTTGCTCTATTGAAGCTTCGCCATATATTGCACGTTCTTTTACTTCACCATATTTAATTTTCTTTGCTTCCTCAGTAAATTTATCACCAACATAATCAAATTCTTTTTCTATAATCTTTTTTAGTTTCTTAACATTTGAAGCAATTGATTTATTCCTTTTAGAAGTTTTTGAATTTGATTTTTTTGCTACATTAGGTGCCATTAAACCTTTTTTTATTTTAGTACTGTTACAAGAAGGGCAACAAAGTAGGCCTTTTTTAATTTGCATATTATAATCTTTTGTATTTTCAAACCATCCTTCAAAAGAAAAGGCACAGTCAGAGCAATTAAGATTAAATACGATCATATTTCTTATATTGTTTCATCTGTTTTTTTTTCAATATCAAAATAAACATCATCAGTTTCTAGTTGCAAAATTAGTGAATTTTTTGGAAAATTCAAATTGCATACTGTACCCTTAGATAAAGTTACACCCATAAAAGGTTTTAAACCAATATTGATAAATTTCTGACTATTTATATTTAAAATATCAATTTTTATAAGTTCTTTAAAAACAATAAGAAGAAAATTTTTATCAAGTTTGAATTTTAATTGAGATTTAGGTGTTTGGTAAAAAGATAATTTAAAAAAAAGATCTCTGTCAAGAACAGTTATTTTTTCCACTGAGTTAATGTTTGAGTTATGTCCGTGAAAATTTTTTAAACTAATTTGATCTTGTTTATCTATAATTTTTTCTTTTAATATTTCTAAAAAAGTAGTTCCATAAATTTTCTTATTAATATTTTCAGTTTCTTCTTTAATAATTGCAACTATCTCTTTAATAATATTATCCATAATTACTTTTTATACTTTATAAAATAATGATAAACAAAAAATATGTTAAACTATTAAGATCTAAAAATAGAAAATATGGAGAAAACTTTATATACAATGAAATAAGTAGAAATATTATTGATTCCCTAGATATTTTGAAAGTTCCTTTTAATAATATTTTAGAACTTGGGATTAATGATAAATTAATAATTAATTATCTTAAAGAAAAATTCCCCTCATGTATTATAACAAGTGCTGATATCGATTTGTCAGTTTTTGACAAAAAAATAGATCGACAATTGATAGAAATTGATTTGGATGATATTCAAATCAAAGATAATAAATTTGATTTAATTTTTAGTAATTTTTTTTGTCAACTAACATCCAATTTCGATAAATTGGTAGAAAATATTTTCCATAGCTTAAATTCTAATGGATTATTTATAGCAACGATTCCAAGCACTGAAAATGTATTCCAGCTTGTAAATTCAATGTATGAAACAGATAATATTTTATACGGAGGGATGTATCAGAGAGTGAATCCAATTTTAGATAGAAATAATATTTTTAAACTGCTAAAAGCATATAACTTTGATGCACCCTTAATAAATAATAATAACTTTACTATTGAATATTCAGTTTTTAACAAGCTACTTGATGATGTAAGATATTTGAACTTACCCTATGCAGGTAAGGATAAAAAAAATAATTTTGAGAATAAGAAATACTTTATTCATTTAGAAAAACAATTCAGAAAAAAATATTATAGAGATAATTTTAATCTTGATATAAATTTTAATACAATTTGTGCTTGGAAAAAATAAATTAAGATCTGTAATCAGCATTAATTTTTAGATATTCATGCGTTAGATCATTTCCATAAACAGTATGATAAAACTTACCCGAGTTTAATTTTACATTGATTTCTATAGTTTTATTTTTCATATAATAATTAAGTCTTCTAATATTTATTTTTTTACTAATAGAACCATTTTCACATACCACATTATTTCCAAACAAAACTTTAATTATATTTTGATTTATATTTTCTTCAGTTTTGCCAATTGCCATTATTACTCTACCCCAATTTGCATCTTCCCCAGCCACAGCTGTTTTAACCAAGGGAGAATTAGCAATACTAAATGCAATTTTTTTTGCTTGATTTTTTGATCTTGCAGTCAAAACATTTACTCTTATTAATTTTGAAACACCCTCTCCATCTTTAATTACTTGAAGAGATAAATCATGCATTAATTCGTATATTTTATAATTTAATGTTTTAAAATTATTTTTATTTAAATTTATATTTTTATTGCCAACAGAAAACATCATTAAGGTATCACTTGTTGATGTATCGCTATCTACAGTTATTGAATTAAATGTGTTATCTAAATTATTTTTAAGTAATTTAGTCAATGATTGTTTTGAAATTTCACATTCTATAAATATATACACCAACATTGTTCCCATATTTGGCTGTATCATTCCTGATCCTTTTGCTATTCCATAAATTTTAAATGATTGATTGTCTAAGTTAATATTTTTAATTGATATCTTTGGGAAGGTGTCTGTTGTCATAATTGCCTTAGCGCCTTCAAGTAAACTATTTTTATTTTTGGAATTTATTTTTTCAAATTTATTTATAATTAAATTGGGATTAAATTTTTCACCAATTACCCCAGTAGATGATACTAATACTTCATTGGATTTACATTTAATTTTTTTTGTTAATGCTTTTACATACTTATCGATAATTTTAAGACCATCTTTACCTGTATGCGCGTTCGCATTACCAGCATTCACAATTAACACTTTAGCCTTACCTTTGTTATTTTTTTTATCCCAAATTATAGGTGCCGAAGGTGTTGATGTTTTTGAATAAACGCAAGACACATTTATAATTTTATTAAAAATTATTAATAAAAGATCATTATCTTTTTTTTTAAATCCAGCATTAAAAGTATAGATATTGAGGCCACTAGGATTAAAATCTTTGATTTTTTTTGGCTTAAATATTGAAATCATTTTATTGGCCATATTTTAGCTTAAATTCCTTTGTAGAGGAATATTTTTCATATATTAACTGGCATCTATCATAACATGATTAATATCGTAAATAAATTGTTTGGTTCTATAAAATCTAATTCGCTTAAAAAATATGCAAGTTTTGTAGATGAAGTAAATAAATTAGAAGAAGAAATTTCTAAACTTTCTGATGAAAAATTAAAAGATAAAACAAATTACTTTAAAAATAAATTTAATGAAACTGGATCAATATCTAAATTATTACCTGAAATATTTGCAGTAGTTAGAGAAGCATCAATAAGAACATTGCAAATGAGACACTACGATGTTCAGATAATTGGTGGAATTGTTTTATATGAAAACAAAATAACTGAAATGAAAACAGGCGAAGGTAAAACTTTAGTTGCTACTTTAGCTGCTTATGCAAATGCTATAGAAAACTTATCCGTACACATTATTACAGTAAATGATTATCTCGCAAAAAGAGATGCTGAATGGATGGGCAACATATTTAAATTTCTTGGTCTTAGTGTCGGATGTATTACTTCAGAAACACCGCATGAAGAAAGATCAAATCAGTATGACGCTGATATTGTTTATGCAACTAACAATGAAATAGGGTTTGATTATTTAAGAGATAATCTAAAAAATGATTATCATAATTTATGTTTTAAAAAAAATGCTTTTGCAATAGTAGATGAAGTAGATAGTATTCTCATTGACGAGGCCAGAACACCACTTGTGATATCTGCAGAATCTAATTCTAATACTGATTTATTTCCTAAAATTGATAAAATCATTAAAATACTAAGAGGAAAAGATTATGAAATCAATGAAGAAAGTAAAAGTATATTACTAACCACTGAGGGAATGGAATTTTGTGAGAAATTACTTAAAGAAAATGGAATTATAGAAGAAGGTACGTTACAAGATTTAGGAAATATGGTTTTGAACCATAATATTATTCAAGCGCTTAGAGCACATCATTTATTTATTAAAGACAAAGATTATATAGTTAAAGATAAAAATGTAATTATTATTGATGAATTAACCGGGAGAGCTATGGAAGGTAGACGATATGGTGATGGATTACATCAAGCAATTGAGGCAAAGGAAAACCTGAATATTCAAAAAGAAAATCAAACAATTGCATCTGTTACCTATCAAAATTTTTTTAGAACTTATAATCGCTTAAGTGGAATGACAGGTACCGCTACAACAGAAGCAAAAGAATTTGAAAATATATATAATTTAGAAGTTGTAGAAATACCTCCTAATATCAAAGTAAATCGTATTGATAAAAATGATCAAATTTATATGACTAAAAGAGAAAAATATGATGCTGTATTAAAACTTGTAAAATCACGAAATAATATCAATCAACCAATTCTTATAGGCACTACTTCAGTAGAAAATTCTGAGAAAATTTCAAATTTATTGAAAAAAGAAAATTTAAAACACAACATATTAAATGCTAAAAACCATATGAGTGAAGCAAAAATAATTGAAGAAGCAGGTATGCCTGGAAACATCACTATATCCACAAATATGGCAGGAAGAGGTACTGATATTAAACTAGGAAATGGAAATGATAATTTAAAAAATGAAGCAATTGAAGCTGGTGGGTTACTTGTAATTGGTACAGAACGTCATGAAAGTAGAAGAATTGATAATCAATTGCGAGGTAGATCAGGTAGGCAAGGAGACATTGGGGAGAGTATTTTTTTCTTATCATTGGAAGATGATCTTATGAGAATATTTGGATCAAAAACTCTTGAAAATGTATTATCTAAATTAGGTCTTAAAGATGGTGAAGTAATAACTCACTCAATGATCACTAAATCCTTAGAAAGAGCGCAACAAAAAGTTGAAAATCATAATTTTGACATGAGAAAACAAATTTTAAAATTTGATGATATATTAAATGATCAAAGAAAAATTATTTATCAAAATAGAAGAGAAATACTTACTACTAATGATCAATCAAAAATCATAGAAGATATGATTTCTGAATATATAAATTATTTAATTGAAATATCGATTCCTCCAAAAAAATACTCTCATGAGTGGGATAGTATTTTACTACAGGAAAAAACAAAAGAAATATTTGGAATAAATCTTCCTGTTTCAAATTGGTTTGATGAAGAAGGTGTAGATGATGAAGAAATCAAAAAGAGGCTATCTGATGAAGTAAATCAAAAATATAAAGAAAAACAATATCAATATTCTGCAGAGCTATTTAAATTTGCTGAAAAAAGAGTAATGCTGTTTCAAATAGATAAGGATTGGAGAGATCATTTAGCTGCAATGGACTCCTTACGTGGAAGTGTAAATTTAAGAGCTATGGGTGGTAAAGATCCTTTTTATGAATATAAAAAAGAGTCTTTTGATTATTTTGATGAAATGCTCTCTAATCAAAATGAAAGAGTATTAAAAACCTTATTCAATATTAAACTCGTTAATGAAAACATTAGCACTACAAAAAAACAAACTCAAGAACCACGAAGAATTATAACAAAAAAAATAGGCAGAAATGAACCTTGTCCTTGTGGTTCAGGTAAGAAATATAAACAATGCCACGGAAGTTAAATATCAGAGGTAATATTTAGATACTTTTCTTTTCTAATCTGCACTAATTCTTTTATTGAAATTTGCTTTAATTCATTGATTAAGTTTTTAATCTTTTCTTTTAATATTTCTGATTGTTTAGTTGGATGTCTATGTGCTCCACCATATGGCTCAGGAATGATTTCATCTATAATATTAAATTTTTTACAATCACTAGATGTTAATTTGAGTGTCTTTGCTGCTTCTTGAGAAAATTGTGTATTTCGCCATAATATTGATGCACATCCTTCAGGAGATATGACAGAATAAATTGAATGTTCGAGCATTAATACTCTGTCAGAAGTAGCTATTCCTATTGCCCCACCTGAACCGCCTTCCCCAATTATAATTGATATTGTTGGAATTTTTGCTCTCAAAAAGTGAAGTATCGATGATGCTATAGACTCTGACTGACCTCTTTCCTCAGCATCTTTTCCTGGAAATGCTCCTGCTGTATCAACAAATGAAATTAATGGTAAATTAAATTTTTCAGCTAATTTTATTAACCTTTGAGCTTTTCTATAGCCCTCAGGTTTAGCCATTCCAAAATTATGTTTAATTCGTGTTTCCATTGTACTACCTTTTTCTGTACCTATAAAAAAAACTGAGCTGTCATCAATTTTGGCTAAACCTCCAACTATTGCATTATCATCAGCATATTTTTTATCTCCATGTAAAATGACTATGTCATCAAATATATTGTTTATATAATCTAGTGTATGGGGTCTATCTCCGTGTCTAGAAACTTGAACTTTTTGCCAAGGGTCTAAATTAGAATATATTTTTTTATATAACTCATCTTTTTCTTTGTACAATTTATTAATTCTATTGGAATTCAATTCTTTATTGTTATTTAATTTACTTAATAGCGTTTCAATTTTTTCAATTTCATTTTCAAATTCAAAGTATTTAATCATATAATAAATTTATAATTTTTAAATACTTCTAAAATTAAATTTCTAAAAATAAATCCCTCATTATACTGTAAATATCCACTAAGAATGAGTTTAAGATGTTCTGGATGTATGTTATTCCAATTTTTACCATTTAAAGAAATTGATGAGTAAATAAGAAATTTTTCATCATCATTGTTAAGGATACTTTTATTTATTTCATTAAAAAGAAATATTGAGGGCATTGATCTTTCATCGAAAATTCTTTCTAAATTAATATTGCTATCAGAATTTATATCCAGATTCATTACATCTTTTAGGACAAACAATAATTCAGCATTTTGATTATTCCGAACATCAACATTATCATTAAAAGTTAAGTTTATAGAATTTATAAAAGTTTCTAGATCAATAGAAGAATACAAATCTAATAAAATTCGAGTGTAAATACTTTTTGAATCTATTTGTTTGGCATTTTCATATAATTCAATCCAATTAATTGCCATATCCAAATTGTCATTGACAATATATGCCGCGGCAATTTGATTTCCATAAACTATATTCTCAGCATTGGGCTCAATAGAACTGAGCATATTATTAGATAACTTATAAGCAATTTCTTCTAAATTATTTTTTTTTGCAAATTCCCAGAATTGATTCAAAATATTCAGTCTATCATTTGGAAAAATTTGTATATTAACTAACTGAAATAAAAAGGACATAGTCAATTCTTTATTATTTGAAAGCGAATTAAGTGTTTCTTGAGGATTATTTAATTGTTCTGAATTAAAATCAGCTGACAAGTATAACGCAGCTAAACTATCTATGGTGATTAAATTTTCTAAAAAACTATCATTTGCTGCTCTTATTCTTAAGTCAATTGGAGAAGCTTGGTTTAGTATTATTGGAATTGACAGATTTTTTTTATCTAATTCATAAAATTCATGTGAAAAAGGTAGGTCAGCTATTCTTGTCATAGCACTATATAAAAATATCAATTCAGAATTAATTTCAGAACTACTAATTTCTTTATTATTATATAACTGATCTGATGTGCTGGACAATAATGAAAATAAATCTTGGTAATGATTGTCTAAATTATTTTCTGTTTCAATTAATATTGAATTTAGTAAATTGGCCTCAGATTGATTATTACTTAAAATTAAACAAAATATATCAAGTTTTTCTAAAAAGAAGTAATTTAATTTTATATTTGAATTTAATGTTTCTCTAAAATTACAAGCATCACTTAATTGAAATGTAGATAAAAGATAATTCAATTTAACTTCTGTATAGAAAGCAAAATTTTTATCATTACTCAATTCATATTTTTCAATTAACTCATAAGACTTGTTGATTTGTCCAATTGATTTAAAGTATTTTACGATTAGAAATAATATTTCTTTGTCTATGTCATTTTCAAGATTTAGTTGAAGATCTTCAAAAGTTTTAATTATTTCATTTTGTAATGTGTTAGATCTAATATTTTGAAGATTATCGAAATAAATTTTTAATTCTTTTATTCCAATATTAAAAATAAAATTATCTTTTGATATTTTAATTTGCTTTACTTCTATTTCATTATTTTTATTTTCTTCATTTTCATTTTTATTTTCAGCTATTTCTTCAATTTCTTTATCTTTATTCAGATTATCTAGAACCATTTGATCAAGACTCTTAGTCTCATACAAATTAATTACTTCTATTTCTTCAGTATTTTCTACTTCTTTTTCATTTGCAAAAACGTGATTTGTGAAGAAAATTAAGATAATGATTAATAAAAATTTCATTTTAGATCTAAAGTATACTTTTCAGTTATAATTGTTGCAGGTGAGGGAATTTCAATCATATAAAGTGTTATAAAAACGATTATTGTTAGTATTGCAAAAATATATATAATGTATCTGTTTTTCATATATGCTATTTAAAAATGACTATTATATGTTTTTACCATTTTTTTAAGTTTTTTCCTAATTGAACAAAAATTTGTCAACAATAAGAAATAATTTAATATGCTAACGTTAAATGATATTAAAAAGAAAAATATTTGTATTATGGGCCCTATGGGTTCTGGAAA
>CACMGM010000012.1 GCA_902613275.1 uncultured Alphaproteobacteria bacterium | reverse complement strand
ATACTTTACCAAGTAAATTACCTATAGAATTTTCAATCTTAATATTGCTTTTTACATCTCCATACATTCGTCCTTCAATATAAGATAAAATCCTAACATAACATTCTCTATTATTTTTATCTAAATATTTTGTAATATTTGTATGGTGTATTTTAGGTATAAAAGTTTTAAGATTAATGTCACTTCGTAAATAATTAATTAATCTATCTTGATATTTTAATATATCTATTTTTTCAGATGGATTTGAAATTTTTAAAACATATTTTTTTTTATTATTTACGAATATAATAAAATTTATATCCCTTTCACTATCAAGAGGTTTGATTTTGACTAATTTATTTCTTAAAAAAGAAAAATTGATCTTTAACCATATAATTAAATGTTTATTATTAATAATAGGTGGATGAACATCAAAAACTGACATAAAAGGTGTATAATTCATAATGCTGAAATCTAAAAACATTTTTGTTTGTATTGGGGCAATTCACAACGATTATTTATTAAATCTTAAAAAAAATATTATTAATCTCAGATCTAATCAAATTAGACAAAAAAGTAGAATTGGTGGAGTAGCATATAATATTGCAGAATTGCTCTCAAATTTTGTCGATGTAAATTTTTATAGCTTAGCTATAAACGAAGAAATAAGAAAAAAAATTTCAAAAAAAATATTTATTCATCAAATTAATAAAATTTATACAGATAGATACTATTTAGCCTTATCAGATAAAAATAATAAATTTTTATTAGGTTTGGCTAATACAGATGAATATGAAAATAATAAATCCTTAAAAATTCCTAAAATTAATAATAAAAATATAATATTCGATCTAAATTTTTCTAAAATTTATTTGGAGAGATCAATAAATAAACTATCAAAAAATAATAAAATTATAGTTTGTGCAACATCAGTACATAAAGTTATTAAAATAAAAAAAATTATAAATAAAATTGATTTTATATTCTTAAATAAAGCAGAATTATTTAAACTTACAAATTCTTCAGATATTATAATTGGTGTAAAAAAAATATTAAAACAAAACAAGCATATAAAGATAGTTGCAACCAATTCAAAAAATAATGTAATCTTTGGTAGTAGTGAATTTATAAAAAAAATAAAACCTCCATCTCTAAAAGTAGTAAACGAGAATGGTGCTGGAGATGCACTCGCAGCTATGATGTTGTATTTACTTAGTAAAGAAAAAAAAATGGATGATATTTTAAAAACTTCTGTAGCATGCGGTTCTTATTATGCTAATGGTAATTCTCTAACAAAAAAGAGTGATTATTTAAAAGTTAAAAATCTCTCTAAAAAAGTAAAAATACAAAAAGTATGAAAAATATTTTTGAAGTAAGTAGAAAAGTTCATGAAGCAATTACCTCAAAAAAACCAATTGTAGCTCTAGAAAGTACATTGATTAGTCATGGATTGCCCTATCCAGAAAATATTAAAGTTGCAAATGAATCCATAAAGGCTGTTGAAGATAATGGTGCTGTTGCTGCAACAATAGGAATAATCAAAGGTAAGATTAAAATTGGATTATCACATGAAGATATTGAATTATTAGCAAAAGATAAAAATGTACAAAAAGTTTCTAACCACAATATAAATTTATCAATATTTAATAAAGAAAATGCAGCTACAACTGTAGCAAGTACGATTTTAATAGCTTCTAAATTTCAAATAAAATTTTTTGCAACAGGCGGGATTGGTGGTGTACATTTAAATGTTGAAAATACAAATGATGTTTCTGCAGATCTATATGCACTTTCTGAGAATTCTAATTTTGTAATCTGTAGTGGTGCTAAATCTATTTTAGATTTAAGTAAAACTAATGAGCTTCTTGAAACTTTAGGAATTACAAGAATTGGTTATCAAACAAATTATATGCCTGGTTTTTGGTATGAAGAAACAGAAAATAAAGTTGATAATAGATTTGATGAAATTCATGAAATTTCTTCTTTTTTAAAACTTAATGAGAATATAGAAAATAAAAAATCAATTCTCATATTTAACAAAGTTCCATTAAATAAAGCACTTAATAAAAATGATGTTGAAAAATGGATTAATAATGCAACAATTAAAGCTGATAGAAATAATATTAGTGGAAAAGAATTAACACCATTTCTTATTAAAGAAATTAACGAAGAATCAAAAAATGAAACTTTAAATGCCAATACATCTTTAATTATTAATAATGCAAATTTAGCTGGAAAGATTGCGAAGAATTTTTATAGTTAAGGTAATAGGGATAATTTATCTTTAAGTAATTGGAAAAATTTTTCATCATTAGCTTCATTCATCACAAAACAATTTATTGGTCTTTTTGTAACACCAAGCCAATCAACAACAGTCTCCCCTCTGGTTAATTCAGAATTTTCTTCAACTGTGACATTAACTTCTTTTCCACTAAAAATAGATGGATCTAATAAATATGCAATGACACATGGGTCATGCAGGGGTGTTTCCTCAGTTTCGTATAATTCTTTATGAAATATTGTATAAAATTCCATTAGTTCTCCAAAAAACTTAGAACTTTTATTTTTATTTTCATTCATTGATTTGATAATTTTTGAATTTACATTTACCTGATGAGTAACGTCTAAACCCATCATTGTTAAAGGAATGCCTGATTCTAAAACAATATTAGCAGCGTGTGGATCCACATAAATATTAAATTCAGCTGATGGTGTAGTATTACCTAAGCACATAGCGGCTCCACCCATAAAAACTATTTCTTTTATATTTTCTTTAATAGACGGATCTTTTTTTAAACTTAAGGCGATGTTCGTAAGAGGTCCTGTTGGGCAGAGATAAATTTGCTCTGTTGAAGATTTACAAGTTTCTACTATGAAATCAACTGCATTTTTTTCTTGAGGTTTATAATTTGTATCTATTATTATAGGATCACCTTTTTTATCTAATCCGGTTTTTCCGTGAACATATTCAGCTGTAAATAATTCATAATGAATAGGTTTATCTGCACCAGAGTAAACTTTGATGTCCGTTCTTTCAATTAACGTACAAACTTTAAGAGCGTTATTTACTGTATTATTTAAACCACTATTTCCACCAACACAGGTGATACCCAGTATGTCAATCTCTTTAGAAGAAGCAGCTAACATTATTGCTACAGCATCATCATGACCTGGGTCACAATCTAAAATTATTTTTTTAGTCATTAATGAAACTTTTAAGAGGTAATGAAGATCTTTGTAACCAATTCCATTCAGGATAGTCGTTGTTATTATCAATTACATGAATTGTGTAAGCATGTCTTGATTTTAAACTTGTGTTCTCACATGAATAATGAGGAAGTCTACCATGTAATAAAACAAGTGATCCTTTTTTTACTTCTACAAAAGTATCAGTTTCAGGAAATGGTTCATCATTTAGATCTATCATTTGCATTTTACCATCTACTTTTTTAAAAAGTTTTCTTAATGGTCCTTTATGACCTCCACTTGCAACTTGCAAACATCCGTTTGTTTTATTTGCGTCTTCTAATGCAAACCAGAAACCGATAGTACTTTCTGGATCAGTATATAAAAAAGTAGAATCTTGATGACAAACTACTTCACCACCTATCTTAGGTTGCTTAAAAATATACATAGACTGAAGTAATTTAGGTTTTGAGAAACCAAGTGATAAAGCAATATCTTGAAGTTTTTGTTTATGAGAAAATTTATAAAAAACTTTATCTAAGTCATGCAACGCATGACCAATTTTATTTACAATAAAATGTTTATTTTCTTCTATGTTATCATCATTTAAATTAGCTTTTTCTTCAAAGAAGAAACGAATTTTATCTCCTGAATCTAAAAAATAACTATCATCATTATGAGCTTGATTGACTGTATCAAAAATAGATTTTTGATTATTAAAATTATTATGTTCGATAAGATATGATGATCGTTCCATTAATTCATCACATTCTTTATCCGTATTGAAATTTTCTATAACCAAATATCCATTATTATTCCAAAAATTAATCATTTCATAGTTTAAGGGTAGATCATTTGTTGAAAAATATATCATTATATTCCAATTAATTTTGTTAAGAATGGCAATCCAACTTTAATAAGATTCAATAACTGAGGTATTAAAAACCTGCCTGTAGTGGCAAGGAAAAATATTAAACCTCCAATTATGACTATTAAAATTAAATTTCTATAAAAATTACCATAATTATTATATTGAGATTTGGCTCTTGATCTCAAAATAAATAAAATAATCACAATAATAATTAAAACTATTAACAACTGGAACATATATTTTCTATATTTAGTAAAAATTAATTTGCAATACTATTTATATCTTAATAGATAGTTTTTAATAGATGATCAAACTAAGTATATTATTTTTATCAATATTTTCTCTCATTTATGGAATATATTTTTTAATTTTTCCATATAATTTTGTTAATTTAACTGTTGCTGAAAATACCAATATAGCATGGCTAAGAAATCTTGGTGGAGCTATAACAGGTCTTTTATTTATTGGTCTTTTAATGATCTACTTAAATACAAAGGGCTCAATCAGATTACTTAATGTTATTATTATTACATCCATAATACAAACTTCAGCTTTGATATATTCAAGAATAGCAAATGAATTTTCTGCAAATAATTTAATAATTATTGATATAACTATTTATGCCGCAATAATTGTTACTGTTTATTTATTATTCATTTCAATTAGATTTAAAAAACTATTTATTTAAATTTAAAAAAAATTCTAAGTAATAAAAAAATAATTAATAGTAAAAAAATTAAAATTAATTCAAATGATAAAATATTACTAAGTTGAAATTCTTTAACTTCAATTAGATCAGAAAATTGATTACCAATAAATGAAAAAAGAAGAAAATAGGGAGTAAAACCAATAAAAGATGAAATTAAAAATTTACTTTTAGAAATATTTAATGTTGATAAAAATAAATTTTGAACAAATAATGGCACTCCAATAACAAATCGCAATAAAACTAAGTATTCAAAAGATGATTTTTTAATAATTTTATTTAGTTTATCACTAAATTTTTCAATTTGTTTATTAAAATATTTTTTAAATATATTTTTAAAAAAAAGAAAAAAACATAAACTACCTAAAACAATAGTTGTTATATTAATTATAAAACCTGTAATAAATCCAAAAAAGAAACTTGATGCAAGTATAATTATTAAACTACCAGGTAGAGAAAAAGTAAAAAACAAAAATGAAAATAAAAAATATAAAATTAAAGATAATTCTAAATTATTTTTGATTAATAAATCAAATTGAATTAAAAAATTAAAAATAACATCAATCATTTAATAATTTTAAAACCTTTGAAAAAAATAAATGATGTAATAATCAAAGTTGATAAAATGAAAATTATTATAAAGATATTTTCAACTAAATTAAATGAAAATTCATCATTAAATGAATTCCTAAAGAAGCTTACAACATAATAGTAAGGATTATATAAAAGTATAGCCTTCAAATTATCAG
The DNA here is from genome assembly GCA_902613275.1 of uncultured Alphaproteobacteria bacterium. Next base: position 18,177 of record CACMGM010000012.1, on the reverse strand, counting down.
GAAGATAATTTATTGAAAAAAAGGTTCCTGATAAAAAATTAATTGGTGCAACAAAAAAACTCGAGAATGTACTTTGTGAATCCCAAGAATTAAAAATTATTCCTACGAAACATCCTAAACATGAGAAAAATATTATAACTAGAAATAAGTAGTAAAAAAAATAAAAAAAATTATAAATTTCAATGTCGATTAAAAAAGTAAATATTAAAAAATTAAACAGTGCTAAAATAATTCCAATAATAAGAGATGTGAATATTAATGATATTAATATTTCAATCCTATAAATAGGTGCTATTAACCAATCATCTAAAGAACCAATTTGTTTCATATGAATTAAAGTAGCAGACGAATTATCGTAACTTTCCTGAGCAACGATCATAATAATTAATCCAGGGGCAATAAATTCAACAAAAGATCCGGAATCCATTGAAAGAGAATAATAATTTTCTACTGTTATAAAAACTAATATAAATAAAAGATTTGTAGTTAGAGGGGCTAATAAAGAGTAATGATATTCTTGTAGGAATTCTTTTATTCTAAATGCGATTATTGAATAAATCGCACTTAAATTTAACATCTATAAAATTATTTAGAAAAATATTTTTGAACAAGGTCAACCCAAAAATTTACTCCAATGGGTAATAAATTATCATTAAAATCATACTTTGTTGTATGTAGATGAGCACTATGTTCTTCATCTCCTTGACCAAGATAAAGATAGGAACCAGGTTTTTTTTCTAACAAATATGAAAAATCTTCTCCTCCCATTGACGGATCAATATCAGTAATAACTTTATCATCACCGACTAAATCTTTGGCTACATTTGCTGCAAATTTTGTTTCTTCTTTAGAATTTATAGTAGGGGGATATTTATTAACTAAATCAAATTCAATTTTTATCTCTGCACCATGTGCATCCGCTATTCCTTTACATAATTCATTTAATCTTTTCTCTATATATGCTCGTGTTTCTCTTCGAAAAGTTCTAATAGTCCCGCCCATTTTAACTTGATCGTCGATTACATTATAAGCTGTACCAGCATTAATTTTTGTAATACTTATAAGAGCTTTATCAACAGGATCTGTGGATCTACTTATAATTGTTTGAACAGCAGAAATAACTTGTGCAGAAATTACTACAGGATCAATTGCTAGATGAGGTGATGCAGCATGACCACCCTTTCCTTTTACAGTAATATCAAATTCATCAACTGCTGCCATCATCGGCCCACTATTTACACCAAACGTACCTAAAGGTAACTCAGGCCAATTATGAAGTGCATAAACTTCATCAATTTTAAAATCATCAAACATCCCATCTTGAATCATTTTTTCTCCTCCAGCAAAACCCTCTTCTCCTGGTTGAAAAATGAAATATACTCTTCCATTAAAATTATTATTTTCACTTAGATATTTCGCTGCCCCGAGAAGCATTGAAGTATGACCGTCATGACCACAACCATGCATCATACCTTTATTTTGAGACTTATGATTAAATTCGTTTTGTTCAGGCATAGGGAGAGCATCGAAATCTGCTCTTAAACCAATTGTCTTATCATTAGTAACTTCATTACCATCTACCCAAGCGACAACACCTGTATTAGCGTAACCATCTTTAAATTTAATGTTAAATTCTTTTAACTTATTTTTGATATATTTTGATGTTTCAAATTCTTGAAGACCTATCTCAGGAATTTTATGTAAATCCTGACGCCATTCTGTCATCAGACCTTGCATTTGATTTATACTGTTTAAAATTGGCATTAAAGTATTCCGAAGAAACCTTTTTTATCAAGCTTTTCTTCACATTGTTTTAATTGTTTATTAAACATCTTAGTATTTCTTTCTACATTTTTAGCAACATCAATCAACCAATCTTTACTTTTAAATGTCTCTTTCGACCATCCGTTTTGACCTTCATGATATGCTAAATATTGATTATAGTAATCATTTTTTGAAATTCCAATCATATTTTCGGACTGTGTTGTGTACCATCCAATAAAATCAGTTACATCTTTAAAATTTGCCCTTGATGCATTTTGATTTCCAGTTTTGCTCTTATACCAATCCCAAGTAGGATTTATTATTTGCGCATAACCAAAAGCAGTTGATGGTCTAGAGGTTGGTATTAAACCTAAAAATTTTTTTCTTTTCGGTTTTGCAAATTGAGTAAAAGATGATTCTTGTTTTATAACTGCTAATTGGAATGCAATTGAGGTATTCCATTTATCGTAAGAATTTTTAGTTGCTTTATACCAGCTTTTCTTTTCATCAAAAATTATGCAACTATCAGCTGTATTTGTTAATTGATTTGAGGTACATGCATATAAAAATAACAATGTAATACACATTATTTTTAAAAAATTATCAATTTTTGTCACAAACCTAAATACCATAACTTTTACATATATAATCTTAAATGTGGCAAAAAATTATTGCTTACTATTGAATTATAGATATGAATGCTTAAATCTGAAAAATGGCAGAAAAAACTAAAGAAAATTTAACATTTCAAGCTGAAGTTAGTAAGCTTTTAGATCTTGTTGCTAATTCTCTTTATAGTGAAAGAGAAATATTTCTAAGAGAGCTAATATCTAACTCTGCAGATGCTTGTGAAAAACTAAGATATCAATCACTTTCGAAGAAAAATCTTCTAAAAAATGAAAAAGATTTAAAAATTAATATCCGAGTTTCTAAAAAGAATAAAATTATTGAGATTGAGGATAATGGAATTGGAATGTCTAAAAATGAACTTATAGATAATTTAGGAACTATTGCAAGATCAGGTACCAGTAAATTTATTGAAGCAATAAAAAGTAAAAAAAGTAATGATATTTCTGCAATTGGACAGTTTGGTGTTGGTTTTTATTCCTCATACATGGTTTCAGATAATGTTGAAGTGCTTTCTAAAGATGCTGAAAATGAAGAAACAAATCTTTGGTCGTCTAATGGAAAAGATAGTTATACCATTGAAGAAGCTAAGAAAGATAAAAGAGGAACATGCATTACGCTGAATATTAAAAAGGATGCTGATGAATTCTTAGATTCTTTTCGTTTAAGATCAATAATAACTAAATACTCAAATTATATTCCTTTTCCAATATATCTTAAGGACCTTGATGATAAAGAAAAAGAAGAAAAAATAAATGAAGGTAGTCCATTATGGTTGAAAGAAAAGAAGGATATAAAAGAGGAAGATTATAAGCAATTTTATAATAATATTTCATTTAACTTCGATGATCCTTTAAAAACTATTCACTATAATGCCGAAGGTGTAATTAGTTATAAAGCCTTACTCTATTTTCCAACTAACCAACCTATGGACTTATTTAACGCTGATAAGAAAAATAAAATAAAATTATATGTTCAAAAAGTTTTTATTACTGATGATTGTGAAGATATAATTCCTAGCTGGCTGCGTTTCATTCCAGGAGTAGTAGACTCTCAAGATATTTCTCTCAATATAAGTAGAGAAATGCTCCAAAATAATCCAATTATTACAAAAATAAAAAAAGGTATCACTAACAAAATTTTAAGTGAGATTGATAGTTTAGCAAAAAAAGAAAAAGATAAATTTGAAATGTTTTGGAATAATTTTGGTCCAGTTCTGAAAGAAGGATTATACGAACATAATGATCATCATGAAAAAATACTTCCTTTATTAAGGTTGGAAAATTCTTTAAACGAAAAAAAAATATCGCTTGAGGAATACATTAAATTGATGGTTAAAGATCAAAAAGAAATATATTATTTTGCTAATACTGATAAAGATCACATTAAAAACTCCCCTCAATTAGAGGTTTTCAATGACAAAAAAATACCAGTGTTGTTTATGGTTGATGCAGTTGATGAATTTTGGATACAAAATGTAAATAAATTTAAAGACTTTGAATTTAAATCAATATCAAAGGGCAAGGTTGACGTTTCAAAAGTTGGTGAGGAATCAAATAAAAAAGATGATATTAAAAAAGAAATAGATAGTAAAATCAATGATTTAATTAACATACTTAAAACAGAACTAAAAGAAACTATCTCTGATGTTATTGTATCTGAAAGACTAACTAAAAGCCCAATTCTCCTTGTTGCTGAAGAAGCTGGGATGGATATAAATATGGAAAAACTGATGAAAATGCATAATCAAAAAACCCCAGTTTCAAAAAAAATACTTGAGATTAATCCTAATCACCCAATGATAGTAAATTTATCTGAAAATTTAACAAAAATTAACCATAAAAAAGCTTCAAATTTACTTTTAGATCAAGCTAATATCTTAGATGGAAATATTCTCTCAAATCCGTCAGCTTACCTAGAAAATTTAACTGAAATTTTTATTAAGTAACTGAATTTATAATTTTTTTATTATTAAAAAATTCAACAAATTGATTAGCAACCATTTCTGCTACTATTATTTGAGCTTCATCAGTTGATGCAGCAATATGTGGAGTTAAAATTATATTATCTAAATTATAAAAACCACTTTCTTCTAAAGGCTCATTTTTAAACACATCTAACGCTGCACCTTTAATTTCATTTTTTTCTAGAGCATTTTTAAGGTCATCTTCATCAACTAAGTTACCTCTTGCGGTATTGATAATGATGCAATTTTTTTTCATTAGTGATAAATGATTTTTATTCATAATCGGGTTGCCATCTTTATTGGGTTTACAGTGAAAAGAAATTATATCTGAATCTTTAATAATCTCATTGATAGAACAAGAATTATATTCAGGATAGTTATCCTTAATTGTTTCAAAGTATGAAGAAAATATTGAAACATGCATTCCCAAGACATTAGATATTTCTGCAACTCTTTTACCTACGTTACCAAAACCTACGATACCAATTTTCTTCCCTTTAATTTCATTTCCTTTTAATTTCTTTTTTTCCCAAAGACCCTTATGAGTTGTCTCATTGGCAACAGTAATTTTTCTTTGTAATGCAAAAATTAAACCAATTGTGTGTTCTGCTGTAGCATTTGTATTTCCTCCTGGAGTATTCATTACGATAATATTTTTATTTATAGCAGCTTCCACATCAACATTATCTACTCCTGCTCCTGCCCTACCTATAATTTTTAAATTTGAAAGAGAATCAATTAAATCTTTTCGCACTTTAGTTGCAGAACGAATGATTAAACCATCATAGTTATCAATGATTTTTTTTAATTCTTCAGGTGATAAGTTTGTTTTTGTATCAACTGAAATGTTATTCTTTATTAAAATTTCAGATGCAATATTATCTAGTGAATCTGATATTAGTACTTTATGCATGTTTAGATTTAATTTCTGAATAAGCCCAATCAATCCAAGGTAAAACTAATTCTACATCTGAAGTTTGAACCGTGCCTCCAGCCCATATTCTAAAAGAAGGTGGTGCTTTAGGATATCCATTACAATCAAATCCAACATTATTTTCAGAAAGTAATTTACATATATCAGCCATTACAGTTCTTTGACCGCTTTCATCTTTATTTGTAAACCAGTCTTCAATAATTTTAAAAGTTATTCCAGTATTTGAGATATAATTATCATCTTTAATTTCAGATAAAAAAGTGACCCAATCTCTCTCATTAATCCATTCTCTAATTTTTTGTAAAGAATTCTGGGATTTAGAAATTAATGAATCTAAACCACCTTGAGAAGAGACCCAATTTAATGAATCAATGATATCTTCAACACATATCATTGACGGAGTATTTATTGTGTTTCCTTCGAATATACCTTTTATTAATTTCTTATTTTCAGCTAATCTAAATAATTTTGGTACTGGCCAACTAGGTTTAAAACTTTCTAATCTTTCAACAACGCGTGGAGAAATTGCTATCATTCCATGAGCAGCCTCTCCTCCAAGTATCTTTTGCCAAGACCAAGTTATAACATCACATTTATTATAATCTATAGGCATGCCAAAGATTGCTGAAGTGGCATCACAGATGGTTAGTCCTTTTCTGTCATCAGGTATCCAATCTCCATTAGGAACTTTGACACCAGATGTTGTTCCGTTCCAAGTAAAGATAACATCATTATCAAAATTGACTTTGCTTAGGTCAGGTAGTTTGCCATAGTCTTCTTCATGAATATTTAAATTATCTAATTTTAGTTCACTAATTGCATCTATAACCCAGTCTTTACCAAAATTTTCCCATGCAAGAATATCAACTCCCGTTTTACCTAATAGGCACCACATAGCTGCTTCTAAAGCACCAGTATTTGATCCAGGCATTATACCCAATAAATAATCATCAGGTAATTTTAGAATATCTTTTGATTTATCTATTGCCTCTTTTAATCTTGCTTTACATTCAACAGATCTATGTGATCTACCAGTTAAAGCATTACTCAAAACAGATATGTCCCAACCTGGTCTTTTTGAGGTTGGGCCACTTGAAAAGTTTGGATTGTTAGGTTTAGTATTAGGCTTATTCATATACTTTTTTCAAACTCATAAACTACTAAGCCATCTAAAGGTTTTGGGTCAAACCATGTTGATTTAGGAGGCATAGTCAAATTTTTATTCGCGACACTAATAACATCACTTATTGAAGATGGGAAGATAGAAAATGCCACACTATCATTATTTTCATCAACTTTTTTTTCTAAAGCTTCCAAACCATGGCATCCGGCAATAAATCTTATTCTTTCATCATTATTAACATCAAAAATATTTAAATGTTTTTTGAAAACGAAATTGTTTAAAATATTAATATCTAGTGTATCAACAAAATTATCAGTTTTTAATTCAGTTTTAAAATACAATGAATACCACTTTTTTTCATGATACATTCCAAATTGTTTATTTGATTGAGGTTTAAATGGATTTTTTTCATTTTTTATTTCGAAGTTTTCAGAAAGAATGTCTAAAAACTTTCCTTCACTCAAACCATTTAAATCTTTAACAACTCTATTATAATCAAATATTTTAGCTTCATCACTTGGAAACGCCGCTATCATAAAATCTTCCTGCAAAATATTTTTATTATAATTTAAATCTCCAATAATTTTCATTGCACCCATTCTATGATGTCCATCTGCAATATAAAAATTATCTACTTCATTTATAAAAACAGAAGATAAGTTTTCGATAAAAGATCGATCAGAAATACACCATAGTTTATGAATAGATTTATCGAAGCTCTCAAAGTCATAGTCTGGAGTATTTGATATAATAGAGGATAACAAATCTTTTATCTTATTATTTTTTTTATATACTACATAGATAGGACCGATTTGTGTTTTTATGTTTAACATTTGCTCTGCTCTTTCTCTCATCCTTGTCTCGTATATTTTTTCATGTGATTTAATTTTTTCATCTACAAAATCTGAGATTTTAGAAAGAGATAAAAATCCTAGTTGAGTATGGCCTTGAAATTCAATTTGATAAATATAATAAAATAATTCTTTATCTTTTTTAATTACATAATTTTCTTTCATTTCTTTAAAATGCGATTTTGCTTCTAAAAGAGTGTCTGCTTCTTTTAATTGCCCAACAGGATTCAAAATTTTTAAGTAATTCCAATAATTATTTTTTTTAAATATTTCTATATTTTCAATACTTAAATGATCAGTAGAAGGAGCAATTAAATTTTTTGCATCTTCGTTATAAGGGCGTGTTCCTTTAAAAGGTTTAATTTCAACCATAATAAAGAAACACCTTTAATTAAATAAAAAAAAATTTAAACTTAAATTATGCTACTTCTGGTATTTGAGAAATAGATTTACCTATTCCATCATCATCAATAACATCATCAGCCATTGATCCATTTAGATAATCATCATAAGCTGACATATCAAAATATCCATGACCACATAAATTAAAGAGAATAGTTTTTGACTCACCTTTTTCTTTACATTCTAAAGCTGCATCAATAGCCCCTTTTATTGCATGGTTTCCTTCAGGAGCAGGAATAATTCCTTCTTGTTTTGCAAAAGTTAAACCAGCTTCAAAACAATCTTTTTGTCCGTAAGCCTTTGCTCTCATTAAACCTAATTCATATAAATGGCTTAAATGATAAGACATACCATGGTATCTTAATCCGCCAGAGTGATTAGCCGGTGGTAAGAAATCAGATCCAAGAGTATGCATTTTAATTAATGGAGTCATTTTTGCCATATCACCATGATCATAAGCATACTTACCCTTAGTAAATGAAGGACATGATGCAGGCTCGCAACCAATTATATCAATTTTTTGACCACCTCTTAACTGTTGCCCTAAAAATGGAAACATTAATCCAGAAAGATTACTACCACCACCTGTGCAGCCAACAATTATATCAGGATAATCTCCAGCCATCTCCATTTGCATAATAGCTTCATTACCATTTATAGTTTGATGCATTAAAACATGACCTAAAACACTGCCAAGTGAGTATTTTGCTTTGCCTCCACTTTTAACAGTTGCTTCTATTGCTTCTGATATAGCTATTCCTAAACTACCAGGGTTGTCGGGATTTTCTGATAATAACTTTTTACCGAAATCAGTTAAATTAGATGGACTAGGATGACAGTTAGCCCCAAAAGTTTGCATCATTAATTTTCTATATGGTTTATGATCAAAGCTAACCTTAACCATAAAAACCTCAATATCTATTCCAAAAATTTGACCTGCATACGCTAGTGAACTACCCCATTGGCCAGCACCTGTCTCAGTAAAAATTTTACTTATTCCCTCTTCTTTATTAAAAAATGCTTGAGGGACCGCAGTATTTGGTTTGTGACTTCCAGTAGGACTAACACCTTCATATTTATAATAAATTTTAGCTGGTGTATCTAAAAATTTTTCTAATCTTCTTGCTCGAAATAATGGAGAGGGTCTCCATTGTTTATAAACTTCTCTTACTGGCTCAGGTATTTCTATTTCTCTTTCAGTAGAAACCTCCTGCATTATTAGACCCATTGGAAATAAAGGAGCAAAGTCATCAGGACCTGCAGGTTGTTTAGTTCCAGGATGTAAGGGAGGTGGTGGTGGACTTGGTAAGTCTGCATTGATATTATACCAAAACTTTGGTGCTTTATTTTCTTCAAGTAAGTATTTAATTGAGTCGCTCATAATAAAAGTATATTGGACTATAAAAAATTAAATATCAACTACAAATGAAATACTTTAACTTTAAAAATGTGTCTATTTTTATTGCTGTTTTATTAGTATTATATGTTTTTTACGGATATTTTACTCATTGAATTTTTTTGCCTCACAAACAGACCAATAAAAACTAAAATAATCCCAACTACAGAACTGATTATTATTTGTTCAGATAGAAATATGAATCCCCATATTAAAGCAAAAACAGGAATTAAATAAGCAACATAAGATAAGAAAACGGGACCAGATTGTTTAACTAAATGATAGCGCATATGAAATGCAATAGCTGTTGGGAAAACACCTAAATAAAGAATAGAAATTAAAGAAATTTTATTAATATTAATCTCATAATTAATAAAATCATAGAATAAAAATGGTAATGATATTATCGCTCCAAACAATGTAGCAAAAGTAGTAATTGAAATAGGGCTTAATTTCTTTAATTTATTATAAGCAGCAATATTTGAAATCATGTAGCCAAATGCTGCTATAATGACAAAAATTTTTGCTAAAGTACTAATGTAGTTTTCATCTTGAAAATTAAATTTACTAATATCTAAAATAAAAATAATACCTACAAAACCTATAATAATTGATAAAAATTTAATCCAAGTAAACTTATCGTCTGAAGTTAAAACATGAGACATTAGTAATGTTATTAAGGGACCAACTGACATTAATAACCCTGCGGTAGAAGAAGGAATGTATTGTTCAGCCCAACTAATCAGATAGAATGGTAAAAAATTTCCAGTAATGCCTATAAAAGAAAGAATTATTACTAAATCGAGATTTAATTTAGGATGTTTGTTATATGAATAATATAAAATAATTAAGAAAATTGATGCTATTATTAACCTTAAGGAAGCAATACTTGTAGGTGTAAAACTAGACAGACAAATTTTAATAACAAAAAAAGAAGATCCCCAAATAGCAGCTAAAATTATAAGAAGTATTAAATTATTTGATAGTAATTTATTTAGCAAAAATTAGATTTTATTTTTTGGTTGTGGAATTTCAATATTTTCAGAAGGTTTCATAAATTCATCTCTTCTTCCATCCCAAAGATAATCTGCATAATCAAATTCTGTAATCATTCTATCAGATCGTTCAAATGTTAAACCGTATTTCCTACAATAACTGGCAAATTCTTCAGCATTATCTATTGGTAAATTTTCTACAGTCCATTTTCTAGAACTTCTATCAAATTTGAAACCGTTTTTTTTGAACCAATCTCTGTGATAATATGAATCTCTACCAAAAGCTGAAAAAGTTATTTTCTTTGTCATAATGTTAAGCGCTCTTACATGAAAAACTTAGAAATAACAAATTTAATTTTTAAAATTAATTTTTTTAAAATAGTAGAAATCTAGTAATATTTATAATAAGGTAATATAATGGATCTTTACAGTAGTAGTGAAATAACAGTTCATCAGTTAAATGAGCTTAAGCAAGATGATAAAAAAATTCAAATTATAGATGTAAGAGAAGATACTGAAAGAGATCATGCTCATATTAAAGGCACAATACACATGAAACTTTCAGAGATTGCTAAAAGATACACCGAATTAGATAAGAAAAAAAATATTTTTGTGATGTGTCATACCGGTACAAGAAGCCAAGCTGTATGTAAATGGCTTAAAGCACAAGGTTATAATCATTGTGTTAATGTACTTGGCGGAATAGATGCATGGGCTGCATTAATCGATAGAAATATAAGAAGATATTAAGAAATACTTTCTAAGTACAAACCTAGAAAAATAATAATTATACTAATTAAAAACAGTATTATCCTAAACAGTACTTCAATGAAAAGATGGAATCTTATACGTTTTTTTATAATTAGTTTATATAGAGGGTTACTAATTGATAGAGAAATTAATAGTATTCCAATAATAATAACAAACCAATGCATAAAGTTAAAAAATACATAGCTGAAGAATTAAAATTTTCAAATCAAACTATCAAAGAAATGAAGATTAATTCAAAAAATTTTTATAAAAATATTAGAGAGAGAAGAAGTATACGCGAATTTTCAAAAGATAAAATCGATATAAATATCATTAAAAATGCGATCTTATCCGCAGGATCAGCTCCAAGTGGAGCAAATCTTCAACCTTGGCATTTTGTAGTAATAAAAAATAAAACTGTAAAAAAGAAGATTAGAATAGAAGTAGAAAAAGAAGAGGAAAATTTTTATAAGTATAAAGCTCCTAAAGAGTGGTTAGATGCGTTAACTCCTTTAGGAACTGATGAAAATAAAAAATTTATTGAAAATGCACCTTATTTAATAGCTATATTTGAAAAAAAATATTCAGTTTCAAAAAATAAAAAAATAAAAAATTATTATGTAAAAGAGTCTGTCGGTATAGCTACTGGCATATTAATTACTTGTTTACATTTATCTGGCTTAGCAATGTTAACACACACACCAAGTCCAATGACATTTCTTAATAAAATTTTAAAGAGACCTAGCAATGAAAAACCATTTGTTTTACTTATTATAGGACGACCATATAAAGATGCGACAATACCAAAATTTGCAAAACAAAAGAAAAAATTTTACGAAATTACTTCGATTTTTTAACCAAGTTCTTCTGGTTTCATAGTTTCATAAACCTCATAAGGCATATGTATCCAAGGAGAATCTTCTAAGTAATCAACATAATAATTTGGTTTAAATGATGACACTGACTTATAAAACAAAACTCCAGTTCTTATTGGTTCATCTATGTAAAAACCATAAGTGTGATTTAACCAATCAATACTTTTCTTTAGAGTAATTCCTGAGTCTGCTAAATCATCTACTATTAAAACTTTTGATCCAATGTTAGGGCTTGTTTTTGCTAAATCTCTTGAAAATGTAATTGCACCTCTTTTATTTTTTACTCCTTCACCTTTATATGACTCAACAGAAAGGATCGCTAAAGGGACATCAAATATTCTTGCCATTACATCTCCTACTCTCATGCCTCCTTTTGCAATGCATACAACCTGATTAAAATGCCATCCATCTTTATGAATTTGTTTTGCTAAATCTTCAGTTTTGCTTCTATATTCGTCCCAACTAATGTGTAAATCAGACATAAATATTCCTTTGAAATTTAGAATTAAACCTCTCCCTTTTAAAGAGAGAGGATAATAAGAGTTTTAATTATTGTGGTACTTCGCCGTCGATACCTTGAACATAAAAGTTCATTCCAAGTAACATTCCATCAGGTGCTACTTCACCTTCAGGAACAACAAGCTCACCAGCTTGATTATAAATTGGACCTGTGAAAGGATGAATAGTTCCATCTTTAATTCCAACTTCCATATTTACAGCTTCTTGAATTAAACTTGCTGGCATTAATTTATTATTATACGGTGACATAACCACCATACCTTTATCCATACCATCCCAAGTATCTCCTGAAGACCAAGTGCCATCTACTACGGCTTTTGCTCTTGCAGCATAGTAAGGTCCCCAAATATCTTCAATTGAAGTTAAATGTGCATCAGGACAGAATTCTTCTTGGTTTGAAGCTTGACCAAACGCATAAACACCTGCTTTTTGAGCAGCTTGGCAAGGCGCGTATGTATCTGTATGCTGAACAATTATGTCAGCTCCTTGATTAATTAATGTATTAGCTGCATCAGCCTCTTTACCTGGATCATACCAAGTAAACACCCAAATTATTTTCATTTTGATATCTGGATTAACTTTAGCTGCTGCTAAATAAAATGCATTAATTCCTCTAACAACTTCTGGAATAGGGAATGAAGCTATATAACCAATAGTATTAGTTTCAGTCATATGACCAGCAATATGACCTTCAATCATTCTTCCTTCATAAAATCTAGCTGAATATGTAGCAACATTGTCAGCTTGTATATATCCTGTAGCATGCTCAAATTTTATATCAGGAAAGTCTTTCGCAACTTCATGTGTCTGATCCATGTAGTTAAAGGACGTTGTAAATATTAAATCATGTCCTGAGTCAGCTAGCTTTCGAATTGCTCTTACTGCATCTGCATTTTCAGGAATATTTTCAAGATATGTAGTTGTTATGGAGTCACCTAATTGACTCTCCATATATTTTCTTCCTACATCATGCATATATGTCCAACCATGATCTCCTGGAGGACCTATATAAATAAATCCAACTTTTTTAGGGTCTGCATAAGCAGAACCAAATGAAAATACTAAAAAAGTAGATAAAAAAGTTATTATTCTAATCATTTTAACCTCACCTGCTAATATAACGATTACTCAATAACATTTGTAATATAGAAACAGATCAGATCAATAATTGTATAAGAAAATAAATAAAAAAGAGTGGATATTTATCTTCCTTTATAGAAAGGAATAGTCAAAGATGCTGGGGCACTGAGTTTTATTCTTAATTTATTACTAGATATTAATACTAAAACTATAATTGTAGCTACATAAGGAGCCATACTAAAAAATTGACCAGGAAATCTTAGACCTAGTGCTTGAAGATTCATTTGAAGAATAGTAACGCCTCCAAAAATATACGCTCCAATAAGAACTCTTTCTGGTTTCCAAGTTGCAAATACAACTAAAGCTAATGCTATCCATCCACGACCAGCTGTCATACCCTCTTGCCACATTGGAGCATAACAAATTGAAATATATGATCCTGCAAGTGCACACATAGAACCTCCAAATAAAATTGATAAAAATCTAATTTTAATAACACTATACCCTAATGCATGTGCAGAATTATGAGATTCTCCCACTGCTCTTAAAATCAAACCAGCTTTAGTTTTATAAAAAAAATAACTAACTAAAAAAACAATTAAGAAAGAAAATATAACAAAAAACCATGGTGATAGACCATCAATTGGTGTTCCAATATATTGTTTACCAAGCATAGAACTAAGACCTATTCCAAAAATAGTTAATGCTAATCCTGTAGCAATTTGATTTGACATTAAAAATAGAACTAAAAAAGCAAATAAACCAGACATGATAATTCCTGATAATATAGATACAAAAAAAGCTAAAAAATAACTTCCAGTAATTACTAAAATAATGAAAGCGGACACTGCCCCTACCAACATCATTCCTTCTACACCTAAATTTAATACTCCAGATTTTTCTGTAACTAACTCACCTATGCCTGCAAAAACAAGTGGTGTTGTTGCAATTAAAACAATTTGTAATATTCCAAGTATTAAATCAAAATTCATAATAATTTTTTGGAAGTTAATTTATAGTTAATTAGCAATTCTGCACCTAATAAATAAAATAACACCAGTCCCTGAAATATAAAACCTACTGCTGAAGGGATCTGTAGAAACAATTGTGCATCTTCAGCGCCAAGATAAGTAAGAGCAATAACTAAAGAAGCAAAAATTATACCAATTGGGTGAAGTCTACCTAAGAAAGCAACAATAATTGCAGTAAATCCATAGTTAGGAGAAATATCCCTATATAATAATCCAATTGGGCCGGATACTTCAGCTAAACCTGCAATACCTGCAAAAGCACCACAAATTGCAAAAGCAAAAAAAACTAAAGTTGTTTGATTAAAACCAGCATATCTAGCAGCTTTGGGACTGTAACCGGATACTTTTAATTGAAAGCCAAAAATAGTTTTTGAAAATATAAACCAAGATACAAAAATTAAAAATAGCGTTATAATTAATCCAAAGTGAACCCTTAAACCATCAAATAGTAAAGGCATTCTTCCAGATTCACTAAATGGTCTTGATTTAGGAAAACTATAACCAAATGGATCTTTCCAAGGACCCACTACTAAATAATCTAAAATATATAAAGCAACATAAACTAACATTAAACTTGTTAAAATTTCATTTGTATTAAATTTTGTTTTTAAAATAGCTGGAATTAAGCCCCACAATGCCCCTCCAATAGCTCCGCCAAAAATCATTAATGGCAACAACCAAAAAGCATTTGTATCATGAAATAAAATTCCAATACCTCCACCAAAAATTGCACCCATGGTAAGTTGTCCTTCAGCTCCAATATTATAAATATTATTCTTAAAACAATATGAGAGGCCAATTGCAATTAAGGCTAAAGGAGTTGCTTTTACAAATAATTCAGAAATACCGTAGGTTGAAGAAATAGGTGAAATAAAAAATGTATACAATGCATAAACTGGATCAAAACCAAGAAGAACAAAAATAATTGAACCTGTAATTAAAGTTAAAACTATAGATATTATGGGAACAAAAAAATTCATTAGACCCGAACTCTGTGAGCGAGAAACTATAGAGGGAAATAAACTAATCATTTTTTCCACCCATCAATAATCCCAATTTTTCAATTCCTACTTCACTAGTTTTAAAAGGTTTGGATAAATTACCATCATAAATAACAGATATTTTATGAGTAATTTCAATCAATTCATCTAAATCTTGAGAAATAACAATTATAGATGTTCCATTTTGAGATAATTCTATCAAAGACTCTCTTATAGAATGCTCAGCACCAGCATCTATTCCCCAAGTTGGATGTGAAATAATTAATATTTTTGGCTTGGATGATATTTCTCTGCCAATGACATATTTTTGTAAATTTCCTCCAGACAAACTTGATGCTTTAGCATCATTCCCAGGAGTAATGACTTTAAATTCATTAATTACATTATTCGCAAAATCATCGACGTTATTTTTCAAAATTATACCATTTTTAATAAAATTATTTTTTGGAAATTGACTTAAAAGAATATTATCAGACAAACTTAACTCAGGTACTGCACTATGACCCAATCTATTCTCCGGAACAAAAGAAATGGATAAATCTCTTCTTTTTTGTGGCCCATACTTTTCAATTTTTTTATTATCAAAAGTAATTGATCCAGATTTAATATTTATATTTTCTCCTGTTAAAATATCCATTAATTCTGATTGTCCATTACCAGCAACGCCAGCAATGCCATAAATTTCACCCACTCTAACTTGAAAAGAAATATTTTTAAGGTCTGTTAAAAATGGATCGTTATAATCACATGAAATATTTTTTACTTCAAAGTTAACTTCGTCTTTTATATGTCCATAATTAGTTTTTAAGTCATCTAATTTTTGTCCTAGCATTTTTGTTGCCAGTGTTTTTGCAGTTTGATTTGAAGTACTTGAAGTGTCTATAATTTCACCACTTCTCATTATAGTTACTGTATCACATATTGATATTACTTCTTCGAGTTTATGAGTGATATATAATATTGTACGACCTTCTTTGACGAGTTCATTTAATGTTACAAATAAACTTTCAACTTCTTGTGGTGTTAAGACTGAAGTTGGTTCATCCATAATAAGTATCTGAGGGTCTTGTAATAAAATTCTTACAATTTCTACACGCTGCTTTTCTCCAGCTGATAAAGCAGTAATTGGAGCATCTAAATCTAAGGGAAGATTATATCTTGAGCTTATATTTTCTAGCTTATTTTCTAAATCTGAATAAGACATCTTTTCATCAATTCCTAAAATTAAATTTTCTTTTACTGATAAAGAATCAAATAAAGAAAAATGCTGAAATACCATTCCTATTCCTTGTTTCCTTGCTTCTGCTGGGGAATTAACTTTGAAATCCTTATTATTTAATTTAATATTTCCTTCATCTGGTTCTAAGAGACCATATAGAATTTTTACTAACGTAGATTTCCCTGCTCCATTTTCTCCTAAAATTGCATGAACTGCATTTTTTTTAATATCAAAAGTAACCTTTTTATTTGCAACTACTCTTGGAAAAGATTTTGTAATATTTTCTATATTTAATATTGTATCACTCATAATTTAATTCAAATATTTCTGATTGTTCAAAATTATAAATCTCAATATTATTATCCGCATCTTTTTTATCAATGGTAATATATTTTTCATTCTCAAGAGATATTAGAGGAAAATGCCATACTTTGGGATTAAAATTTATACCATCACCATCGCTTACTTTGAATATTTCAATTAAATCAATTTTAGGTTTGTTACCTATTGGAGCAACTAAAACTAAAAAACCTGTACCATTAAACGGAAGAAATACTTGAGAACTAAAGGGGTGATTTTCTAACATGTTAATTTTTAATGGAAAGTTCCTTTTCTTTGCTTGAAAAATATTTAATCTAGATCTTTTGTCATCACCAATTATTTGAATATTTGCTAAATCAAAAAAACTATCGGTTGTATCTTTATTAATACTTTCATAATTTTTATTAGATGTTGTAATTAAATCACCATAATTTTTAAAATTCTCTTTACTAATATTCTTTATTTTATAGTTCACAAAAACTTTCCAATTGCCCTGATCCGTGAAATACCACCGTCAGGATAAATATTTAATTTCAAATAATTTATTTTTTTAATGTGTTTAGTTGAATTAATTTTTGATGATGAATTAGGTTTAAGATTTTTATTTTTTATTAAAAATTTCCAATTTTTGCTTTCATTTATTAATTTTCTTATATTTATATTTTTTATTGAATAAAGACCTTGTACTGAGCAATGAGACGGATAATTACCTTTAAAATAATGAGTTTCAATATTAAAATTTTCAATTAAACCAGGTTTACCAAGTTTAATTATAACCCAGTCATATCCTGATCCTCTTCTTCTTTTAGTTTCCCAACCATTGCCCATATTTTTAGATTTAAATGGCAGTAATAAATTTTCTGCCCTTCCAAAATGTTCATCACTACATGCCACAATTTTTGAACCATTAAGGATGCTAAGTAAATCAAATTTTTTATTTGGAAATTTTAATTTTGATATATCTAAATTTCCTAATAATTTTAATCTTGCAACTCCTCCATCTGGATAGATGTTCAATCTTATGAAGTTAAAAACTATATTATTCTGTTGAGTTTTAAAACCATGAAGATAATTTGGATTAAGTTTCCTTTTTGATAATATATTTACCCAATTAAATTTATTTTTTTCAAAATAACAAGCATCAATGCTTGCGTATTCAGGTTGATTGCCATTAAAATAGCTTGTGTCTATTTCAGCAAAATTAATTTTACCAGGAAGGCCTAATTTAATAGTAACATAATCATTTCCTTCAATTCTTTTTCTTCTTGTTTCCCATCCATCCATCCATTTCCCATTTTTATCATATACTCCTTCTTTAAAAAT
>CACMGM010000011.1 GCA_902613275.1 uncultured Alphaproteobacteria bacterium | reverse complement strand
CTTCCAATACCCATTAATCTTTCGAGTATAGAGTCAATTTTTTT
This sequence comes from uncultured Alphaproteobacteria bacterium, assembly GCA_902613275.1. Next base: position 23,944 of record CACMGM010000011.1, on the reverse strand, counting down.
AAAAGATTTTAAAAAATTATTTTTTCCAAAATTTAAGGTACGATTTCCTGAAAGAATTAAAGATTTTAAAAATGATTATTTTAAAGCAATAGCGAATAAAGATATTGTTATTCATCACCCCTTTGAATCTTTTGAAGTAGTGACTCAGTTTATTGATCAAGCCGCAGATGATCCAAAAGTCTTATCAATAAAACATACTTTATACCGAACTACTGATGACTCGCCGATAGAAGCAAGTTTAGTTAGAGCAGCACAAAAAGGGAAATTAGTAACTGTCATTATAGAGCTGCAAGCACGTTTTGATGAAGAGCGTAACTTAAAATGGGCAAAAGAATTAGAATTAGCTGGGGCGCAAGTTGTTTTTGGCAATATTGATATGAAAACTCATGCAAAAATTACACTTGTAACGAGGAAGCAAATGAATTCTGTTATGAATTACGCACATTATGGAACAGGTAATTATCACCCAAAAAATGCAAAAATTTATATGGATTTATCTTACTTTACCTCTGATAAAACATTAACAAATGATGCGGCAAAAATGTTTAATTATTTAACTAGTTATTCAGAACCAACAACAATAAAAAAAATAGTATATTCTCCAATAACTGCAAGAAACAAATTAAATGAACTAATTAGAAATGAAATTACAAATGCTGGAAAAAATAAACCATCTGGAATAGTATGTAAGTGTAATGCTCTTGTTGATAAACAAATTATTGATGAATTTTATAAAGCATCTCAAAAAAATGTAAAAATTGAATTGTTGATAAGAGGAATTTGCTCTCTGATACCTGGTAAAGGAAATCTATCAGAAAATATAGTTGTTAAAAGTATAATTGGTCGTTTTTTAGAACATACGAGAATATATTGTTTTTATAACGGTCATAAATTCCCTCATAGAAAAAATATCTTGTTTATTTCTTCTGCCGATTTAATGCAAAGAAATCTAGATAGGCGGGTTGAAACATTTATTCCTATTGAAAATGAAACTGTACATGAACAAATATTAAATCAGATCTTAATTGCCAGTATGACAGATAATACAAATTCTTGGCAAATGTTAAGTAATGGCAATTATCAGAAAAAAGAAATATCAAGCAAAGAGAAAAAGTTTTCCTCTCACAATTTTTTTATCAAAAATCCAAGCTTGTCTGGGAGGGGTTCAGCAAAACTCAAATCTAGAGCTAAGTCTAATTTAAAAATTTGAAAATAGAATTTAATCCCACTCACAATAATTGGACATAAGCGGGAAGAAATAATACTGTGAGTGGTAAAAAGTATTTAAATTTTATTTTTTACAGCTGTGTTAATAGAATATTAAATTTTTATAAATTAAACTAATTTTTAAATTTCATTAATTCTCAAATAAATTTTTTAGTTCTTTCAATTTGTTATAAATTGAATCTCTTACTTCTTAGTAACTATAATTTTAAAATTAATTTTTTGCATTTACAATATTTGATAGAAATTGATTTGCACATCTATCCCAAGTAAATTGCATTGCAAATTTTCTACAATCATTTCTATCAATCTTTAAGGCTTTTTTAAGTGAGTTTTCAATATTATTATCAAGACTGTCAATTAATGAGTTTTTTAAAATATCTTTAGGACCTGTTACTGGGTAAGCAGCCACTGGTGTTCCAGAGGCTAAAGACTCTAAAATTACATTTCCAAATGTATCTGTTTTGGATGGGAATACCAACGCTTCAGCATTTGCATAATAATTTGCTAAGTCTTGACCTTTTTTCATCCCAACGAAAGATACATATGGATATTTATTTTGTAATCGTTGCTTTTCTGGACCATCTCCAACAACAATTTTATCCATCTTAGTTCTTATTTCTAAAAACGCTTCGATGTTTTTTTCTAATGAAACTCTACCAATGTAAACAATATACTTTTTCATTTCTTTTTTTCTTTTTAAAGGATTAAATAATTCAGTATTAACTCCCCTTGACCAAATTTTAAGATTTTGAAATTGATATTTAGTTAATTCGTTTCGCATAGATACTGTTGGGACCAATACATTACATGCATTTTTATGAAAATTTTTTAAAAAAGAATACCCAATTATTTTTGGTATCATTATTCTCTGCTCTATATATTCTGGAAATCTCGTATGAAAAGAGGTTGTATATCTCAACTTATTATTCTCACAGAATTTTTTCCCCGCAATTCCAACTGGTCCTTCAGTGGCAATATGTATAACATCTGGATCATAATCACCAAAAAATTTTTCTGTTATTTTTTTTGTATTAATTGCTATTTTTATTTCCTTATACCAAGGATAACTAAAATTAGTAAACATCATTGGGTGGAGTACTTCAATTTGATACTTTTGTTTTAAAAATGGATTAATATGTAGGTATGTATTTACAACACCATTAACTTGAGGAAGCCAAGCATCGGTAATGATCGCTAATTTTTTCACACTGATACACTTTCTGCTAGTTTGTTATGTTTATGTTGAAAAATTTTTTCTCTTTCAATTGACCAGTCAATAAGGGATAATTGTCCCTCTTTATTTTCCACTAGCGCAGAACAACTCTCAACCCAATCACCATCATTGCAATATAACACTCCATTTAATTTTTTTATAACGGGCTTATGAATATGGCCGCACACAACAACATCGGCATTTGCTCTTTTGGCACTATCAGATACGGCAAACTCAAAGTTAGAAATGAAATTCGTGGCTCTTTTTGTTTGATGTTTGAGAAATTGAGATAATGACCAATAAGACAGACCTAGTTTTCTTCTGACAAAATTTAGATAGTTATTCAACTTTAATATAAATTCGTATAGGGATGACCCAATACTTGCCAGCCATTTAGCATTTATTATAACTGCATCAAATTCATCACCATGTAAAACAAGGGCATTTCTTCCATCAGCTAGTTTGTGTGTAAACTTATTTTTTATTGATATATTCCCTAGTGAAAAACTTGTGTAACTTTTTACAAGTTCGTCATGATTACCAGGGATAAATATAACTTTTGTACCTTTTCTTGCTTTACGCAAAATCTTCTGGATAATGTCATTATGAGTTTGATGCCAATAAATTTTTTTTTTCATTCTCCATGCATCAATAATATCACCAACTAAAAATAAATATTTTGAATCTGTTGATCTCAAAAATTCAAGAAGCATTTCACTCTTGCTATTTTCTGTTCCAAGATGAAGATCAGATATCCATATAGTTCTATAATATGAAACTGATTGCTGATCTTTCATTTTAATATTAAAAAATAATAAAAATTTGTTAAAATTTTATTTCAATTACTTGAACTAATATTTAGCGGTTTTTGTGTTATTAGGCTCAATCCTATTATTTAAGAATTTCAAGGAAATTCCTAAGAAAATTTAAAAAATCAATATTACCGTTTGATTAAAAAGATTAAAATTAACCCAAAATAAAAAAGAAAAATGATAGAGCGCTTAATAATTGATTCACTGAAAGCGCAAGAATATAAAATTTAAGGACTTAGCAAAACACAAATCTAGGGCTAAGTCTAATTTAAAAATTTGAAGCTGGAATATATCCAGCTTCAAGAATTTAGCTTTTAATTAATCGACTCAACGCCTTCTATATCAAATCCGTCTGCGATACTTGAAGAAATAGATCTGACAATACCATAACCTGAATCTTCTTGGACAAGTTCCATTCCAGTTCCATCACTATCATCATTATTTGATGTGGTAACATCTTGTGCCATGATCATAACATTGCCTGCTTCTTCTTCTTCGAAAACAAAACCTTTTCCACCATTGTCTTCAGATGATGAATTGATAACAAAAGCACTTACATTTCCTGGACCTTCTTCAGAATGTTTATATCCGTCATCTGTATTGCTTAGTGCAATTGTATCAATGATTGTCATGTTAATTGATCCTTCTTGTTCCTCATCAAAGTCAAGACCTTCATCCCAGTTACCAATAATTGTTGATCGAGTTACTTCAGCGTAGATATCTCCAGGACCTGCTTCATCCACATCAAATCCATCGTCAACATCAATACCAAATTCATATTCTTCAACAAAACCACTGTCATAAAGACTTACTTCTCTTTCAAAACAGCCATCATCTGGAGATCCAGTAATAGCAGGTGGTACAGCTGATTCAGTCATCTGACCATCTTCAAATTCACCTTCGTCTTCTTCAGGGAGATAGGCCTCCAAAATATCTGGGTGGCAATAATAACCATTGTTATTAAATGATGTATTTTCAATCTGTGCAATAACTGAGCCAGCTTGACCTTCATCAAGCTCTACTCCATCTGCACCGACTCTCGTAAACGAAGAGTTTAAAATAGAAGCAATTAGATCTCCATTGTCTCTTTCATCTACACGCAGACCGTCAGCATCAAACATTCCTTGACCAACATTGTCAACAACTACATTATTTAAGGAAACAGAAATAGAAGCTGGCGAACCGCCGCCTGCTCCTCCCCCGCCTGCACCACACGTTGCACCAACATCGCAATCGGATACATGAATCCCGTGGTTAGCAACATCAGAAACCTTTACATCGTTAAGAACTAATTTAACCATTCCATATTGATTATCTCTAACATTTAACAAAATTCCTTTACCACCTACACCATCTAAATCAGCACGGTTTTCAATATTAAAACCTCCAGGACCTCTGAAATTTAGTGAGTGTATAGACATATCACCGCCATTTGTTGATTCAAGAATTGTAAAATCATCCATAGCGTGAATTGTTTGGCCCTGACCATAAATAAATAATGGTGCTGTACTAGTATAACTTAAAGATGATGAAATTTTAATATTATTTCCACTCTTTATATAAATTACATTTGCACCAGCCGACTTATTGGCATTTTCTATAGCTGCTCTAATAGATCCATCACCGCTATCCTTTGAATTAGAAACCACATAAGAATGTGCTAAAACAACATTGGTTAGAGAAACTATAGTACAGATAAGAAAAGTAATTATTAAATTATTTTTCATAAAAATCTCCTTCATCATTATTAAATATGAAGTATTAAAAAATTGTTAAAGGCATGATAAAAAAAGGGATAAAAATTGAAATGAAAATTGTTTTTTTACAGACGTATTAATTTAATATTGAGTTTTTATTACTAGGATCTAATCTATAAGTACTATCTCTTAAAAATTTTGTAATCTCAATAAGATTGCCAATTTCTTTTATGGTTTCAAAAGGTATTCTTTGTCCAATATGAACATCAATTTTTTTTCCCATTCTTCTTTTAAGTTCATATATCATTAAAGAATATCGAAAAACTTGCCCAATTTTATCAGCAACATGAAAAAGTTCACTATTTTGTCCTTCAAAAAAAATGGGGAGAACAGGTGATTGATTTTTCATTATTATTTTAGAAGTAAATTGTTTCCAATCACCATCTATTGCTTTGATTCCCTTTTTTAATTTTGGTTTCGTTGAAACTGATCCTGATGGAAAAATAATAAGTACCCCATTATTTCTTAAGTGTTCTTCACTTTCTTTACGTGCAGCGATATTATTTATTAAAGCATTTTTGTTTTTAGAAAAATCAAGAGGAATGATTTTGTCCTTAATAAGATCTGCTCCTTGTAAAACTTTATGCGTAATAATTTTGTAATCTTGTCTAATTTTACTAATTAAAGAGCATATTGTAAGCCCATCAGCTATTCCAAATGCATGGTTAGCGATTACTACAAGTTTGCCATTTTTAGGAATATTACTTTTAGAATGATAATGTGTCTGAACACGGAGATCTAATCTTTCAATTGCATCATGCCAAAAATTCTCTGGAGGTAAATTTTCTCTTAAATATTGGTCATATAACTTAACTAACTTAATTTTACCCGTTCCTAATTCGGTTAATTGAATTATAATCTTTCCAATAGGATTAACTTCAGAGTTAGAAAAGGTAAGCGCTGCTTTATTAATTTTCATAAAGTATTATATCATTAATATTAAAATGTTAAAAAATCGTTAAAAAGCTAATTAAAAAATAAGAAATAAAATGTGAAATAAAAATTTCTTATATCAAGTGTTTCAAATTTTTTTCAATTTTGTTTCATATCTATTAAAAAAGTGATTTTATAAAAATATCTAGTCGAAAATTAATAAGTTATTTAATCTAATCGTAATATTTTTTTTAAAAATATTTAAAAAACATAAAATATTTTTTTCATTTTGGAGATTAATTATGAAAAACTTTTTTAATAGAATAGCAACTTTAATTGCCATTTTATTTTTTACTTCTCCCGCTTTTGCAAAAACAGAAATTAACTGGTGGTATGGAAACAGTGGTTTCTTAGGAGATGTAATAATTGAAATAGCAAATAGGTTTAATGCCTCACAAGATGATTATGTCGTAATTCCAACTGGTAAAGGAAGTTACGAAGACAACATGGCAGCAACTATAGCAGCTTTCAGAGCTGGTGATCAACCTCACTATTCACAAGTTTATGATGCTGGTGCTGCAATAATGGTCGCTCAAGTAAAAAATGGTGTTGTAATCGGGTTTGAAGAAATGGCTGAGAAATATGGTTTAGACATTAATGCAGATGACTATATTCCTGGGATTAAAAATTTCTACGCAGACTCAGATGGAAAAATGATCGGAGTTCCTTTTAACAGTTCAACTTGCTTAATGTATGCTAATATGGATATACTAGAAGAAGTTGGTGTAGAAGTTCCTAAAACTTATGAAGAATTTGAACAAATTGCACAAAAAATAAAAGATGCGGGTTACTTTCCATTATTGCAAAGTCATAGCCCATGGATTTGGACAGAAAATTTCTTTTCAAGACACAATCTTTTAATGCTAGATCAAAACAACGGTTTTGATGGTGTTCCAACAAAAACTTTATTTAATTCACCAGAATTTATTACCCACTGGACAAAAGTTAAAGAGTGGTACGATAAAGGTTGGTATGAATATAAAGGTAGAGCGTGGGGTGATAACCAAGCACCATTTACAGAAGGTAAAGCTGCATTTTGGTTTGGTTCTGCTGCTTCTTTTGGTGGTATGAAAGGTGTAGTACCTAATTTTACAACAAACCCAATACCATATTGGAGCTCAATAACTGGAGGAAAAGAATATCCAACTTTTATTGGAGGAGCTGCAAACTGGATACTTAATGGTCATACTGAAGAAGAATATAAAGGCTTAATGGAGTTTATAAAATTTATGGGCTCTCCAGAAATTGACTTATATTATCACAATATGACAGGTTATTCTGCGGTAACAAAAGGAGGGATTGAGTTAGCTGAAACTATCAATTTCTACAGAACATCTCCTTATCATAAAGCTGTTGGAGATCAGTTAAGTTTAACTGGATCAACAATACCTGGTGGTTATCGAGCTGGTAACTGGCCTCAAATTAGAGAGGTTATTTATGAAAATGTACCCTTAATGCTTAAAGGTGAAATTTCAATTGAGCAGGGTATGAAAAATATGGATGAAGGTGCGGCTAAGCTATTAGCTCAGTTTGCAAAAACTCTATAATCATATTGTAATAAATACTTAACAAAAGGAGGACACAGTCCTCCTTTTTATATTAAATGAAAAAAGTTCAGTTTGATTCAAGGTTTTCACAATATTTCTTTGCGGCTCCAACGCTAATTATAATTTTTATTTTTTTATATTGGCCAATTGTTCAAACTTTTACAGATGCTTTTACAATTCAAGATGCATTTGGATTTGGAAGATATTTTGCTGGGATTGATAATTTTACTTTTGCTATGACAGATAGCTCCTATCTTACTGCATTTAAATTTACAATGATCTATATTTTTGTAATTACATTTATTTCATGTTCTCTTGGATTGCTTTTGGCTGTACAAGCAAATAATGTAATCCATGGTAAAAGTGCATATAAAACCCTTTTAATTTGGCCTTATGCAATAGCACCAGCAGTAGTTGGAGTAACAGCACAATATTTTTTTAGTGAACGATTTGGCATGGTTTACAATTTATTAAATTTTCTTTGGGGTTTTGATTGGACTGATAATGTCTATGATGCATACATTTATTTGTTTATAGCTTCTTCTTGGAAACAGATTAGTGCAAACTTTATTTTTTTTCTAGCTGGACTTCAGACAATTCAAAAATCTATTATTGAAGCATCACTAATTGATTGTAAAAGTAATTTTAGACGTTTCTGGACCATTACATTTCCGTTATTGATGCCAACAACCTTTTTTTTAATAATAATAAATATTACTTATGGTTTTTTCGACACTTTTGGAATTATTGATACTACGACCATTGGAGCTCCAGGTGGAGAAACAAAAACCTTGGTCTATAAAGCCTATATTGACGGTTTTAGGGGTTTAGATTTAGGAAGTGCAGGAGCACAATCAATTGTTATGATGTTAATTGTTCTATTGATAACTATTTTTCAGTTTAGATATATTGAGGGAAGGATCCATTATAATTAATGAATATCAAAATTACTCAAGTATTATCGCATCTTGTTCTTCTTGTAGGTGTTCTTCTAATGGTTATTCCAATATGGCTAACTTTTGCTAGCTCTACTCATGACAACGTTACTCTTCTAACTAAGGGTATGCAATGGAATTTAGGTGATCATTTAAATAAAAATTACAATGAAGTTTTAAATGAAAAAGGCGGTTTCTCAGAAGAAATCACTGCTACAAAAATGTTTATTAACAGTTTTATTATGGCAATAGGTATTGCAAGTGTGAAAGTTATCATTTCAATGATGGCAGCATATGCAATTGTCTATTTTAGGTTTAAGCTTGCAACACCAATATTTTGGATAATTTTTATTACACTTCTTGTTCCTTTGGAGGTTAGAATTTTTCCAAGCTATAAAGTAGTTTCAGACTTAGGTCTTACAAATAGTTATACTGGGTTAATTTTACCTTTAGTAGCCTCTGCTACTGCTGTATTTTTTTTTAGACAATTTTATAAGTCTGTTCCAGATGAATTATTAGAAGCAGCTAAATTAGATGGAGCTAACAGTTGGCAATTCTTTGTTGATTTTTTAATTCCATTATCACGAACAATGATAGCAGCAATGTTTATATTTATGTTTGTTTACGGCTACAGTCAGTATTTGTGGCCTTTAATAATGACTACGGATGAGAAGTATTGGACTGTTGTTATGGGAATGAAGATAATTTTCACTGAATCTTACGAAGGAATAACACTTCCTAGAATTGCTGAAAGATTTGCATACATTATTTTATCAATTTTACCTCCTGTTTTGGTAGTTGTTTTTTTACAGCGTTGGTTCATAAAAGGATTAATTCAAACGGAGAAATAAAATGAGTTTTTTACAATTTAAAGAAATAACAAAAATTTATCCAAACGGTACGCTGGCTGTCAACAATACTTCTTTAGAAATTAACAATGGTGAGTTTATGGTTTTTGTTGGGCCTAGTGGTTGTGGAAAATCAACAATTCTGAGAATGATTGCTGGTCTTGAAGACATAACTCGTGGAGAAATTTTTTTAGATGGAAGATTGATTAATAAAATAAATCCTTCAGAAAGAGATGTTGCAATGGTTTTTCAAAATTATGCACTTTATCCTCATATGAATGTTTACAAAAATTTAGCATACGGTCTTAAAAATAGAGGAGAAACAAAAGATGAGATTGAAAGAAAGGTCTCTGAAGTTTCAAAGCTTTTAGAAATTAATCAGTATCTCTTAAGAAAACCTGCAATGTTATCAGGTGGTCAGAGACAAAGAGTAGCTATGGGAAGAGCCATAGTAAGAAACCCAAAGGTATTTTTATTTGATGAGCCGTTATCAAATTTAGACGCAAAATTAAGAGGTCAGGTAAGAATTGATATTAAAAAACTTCAAAAAAAAATGAATGTTACTAGTGTTTTTGTAACCCATGATCAAATCGAAGCGATGACATTAGGTGATAGATTGGCTGTAATAAATGAGGGAATAATTGAACAAGTTGGCTCTCCTATTGAGATTTATGAAAATCCAAAAACACTCTTTGTAGCAGAATTTATTGGAACACCCCAAATAAACTTAATTAAAGGGAGGCTAACAGATAATATTTTTCATTTTGGTGATAATAAATTTAATGTAAATAAAAATGAGAATGTGAATACTGCAGTACTTGGAATTAGACCGGAAAATTTTATTATAAACTCTGAAGGAAATTTTAAGATTAAGGTAGATATCATTGAAAAATTAGGGTCAGATAGTTTAATTTATGGAAGCGATAGAGGAGGCAATGATATTTGTTTCAGAGAAAATGGAAATACTTCAATTAAAATAAATGATGAACTTTCACTATCAGTAATAGAGGGTAAATATCATTTATTTGACCAAGTTTCAAAAGCTAGAATTTAATCCCACTCACAATTATTGGTAATTAGCAGGAGGAAATAATACTGTGAGTGGTAAAAAGCACTTAAATTTTATTGTTTACAGATACGTTAATAGAATATTAAATTTTTATAAATTTAATTAATTTTTAACTTCATTAGTTTTCAAATAAATTTTTTAGTTCTTTTAATTTATTAAAAATTGAATCTCTTACTTCTCTAAACTTATCTAATTGGTTTGAGCTAAAACGATCTGATGCAGGATCATCAAATGGAATTGAAAGTATCTGAGCTTTAGAATTTAAAACTGGACACACTTCTTCCTTACAAAGCGTAAAAACGGTATTTAATTCATCTCTGAACTTATTGTCTAAACTTTCAAAATCTTTTGAGCGATGTTTTGATATATCAATATCTATTTCACTCATAACCAAAATTGCATTGGGGTTGACTTCTTTGGGCACTGATCCTGCGCTTTGAATAGTGCAATTTGGATATAATTTTTTTGCAATTCCTTCAGCCATTTGACTTCTTGCTGAATTAGCAACACACATAAATAGAATATTTGTATTTTTCATGCTAGCAAATAAATATATCCAAAAATAAATAGTGGGAGTTGCAAACCAAAGTTTGTAAGCAGAGCTCTATCTTTTGTCATATAACCAACAATTGACCAACCAACAGCCCCTGTACCGTGAATAATTATATTAATCGGATAGGCATTTAAGTTGGTTAATAATATTCCTGATAATATTAACGCAGTACTGAACCACTTAATTCTATTAATTGACAGATCTGTCATATTTTCTCCTTACTTCTATAAATTATAAATATTACACTTTAATTTAATGCTCTGTAGGAAAAAATAAAATCTTCCTGAATTTTAGATTCAATAGCCCCTTTTCTTCTTGATCGCACTAAATCAATAGCTTCTTGTTTTTCATAATTAAATTCAATAAGTAAAATAGCAGCTATAGTGCCAGCTCTTCCTTTTCCCCCGCGGCAATGTAAAACTATATTTTTGCCATCTATTAATTCGTTTTTTAGCAAAACTTTTGTTGTCTCCCATTTATATTTAAAGTCTTTATCTGGTGCTCCCATGTCATAGATGGGTAAATGGTACCAATGAAATTTATGTTCATAAATACTTTTGACAAATAGAGTTTTATTACACAATTTTTCAAATTCGCTATCTTCAACAAAAGAAGTAATGGAGCTACAATTATTATCTTTAAATAATTCTAATTCCTTTTTTAAAATTTTTTCTTCAAACAAACCATTCGAATTTAGACCTGGGAAAGAAGTTAATATAATTTTGCCTGCAAACGACTTTGAATCTATAAAATCATAGTTGCTAAATTGCATTTATGCTTGTTTAGCTAAAAAAGATTTTCTCGCATCTTCTAAATAGGGACGAAAATGTTCAACATCAGGAGTGTTTTTATCTAAAATTTTTGCTAAATCATCAAATCTTCGAAGCTCTACTGCTTTATCCATAAAAGGTTTACTAATAAAATCATCTGCTTCTTCTTTTGTAAAAGGACCACCTTGAACTTTTAACGAAAGTTTCGATGCTTCTGATAGACTATCATAATAACCTTCTTCAACACTTGATAAATATCTTTTTGAGTCGACATGTGCTCTAATTGGTAAAATAACATCCTCACCAAAATATTTTTTTAAAAAATCAGCACCTAAATTTTCATGATGACCATCTTTCCCTTCATGAATGGGATCGCCGTCCTCATAGATAAGATGGCCAACATCATGCAGTAATGCTGCAGCAATTGTTGGTCCTGGTAATTTATGTTGTTCAGCCAATTCAGCACATTGAAGGGCATGCTCAAGTTGTGTCACATCCTCATTACCGTATTGAATATCAGCACCTTTTGTTTTCAAAAGATCTAAGAGATAATCTACAATATTTTCTTCCATCCTCATTCATAATTAACTTATTAGAAAATAAATTCAATTCCAACTTTAATAAGATTGATCAAATTTATAATAATATTTATTAAGTAAATATTTAATGGATAAAAAATTATTAACCCCTGGTCCTCTTACGACATCGATGTCAACAAAGGAGGCTATGCTTCATGATTGGGGTTCAAGAGATACAAAATTTATTGATCTCAATGCATCAATTAGAGATTCCCTTGTTAAATTAATAGACGGTGAAGATAAATATCAATGTGTTCCAATGCAGGGAAGTGGAACTTTTGCTGTAGAGTCAATGGTGAGCTCTCTTACTCAAAAAAATTCTAAAATTCTAATTCTGATCAATGGTGCTTACGGACAAAGAATGAAAAAAATGTGCACTTATTTAGGAAGAGATTTTATTGAATATGAAATTGCTGAACATGAAGTACATGACATCAATAAAATTGAAGAGTTAATTGATAGCAACGATTTAACACACGTCTTTGCTGTATATTGTGAAACAACATCGGGTATTTTAAATCCTATTGAAGACATTGCAAAATTGGTTGAAAGGAAAAACTTATCTTTATTCATCGATGCGATGAGTGCTTTTGGGGCCTTACCCTTAAGCTCTAAAACAATTACTTTTGATGCTGTAGCCGCTTCATCTAATAAATGCTTGGAAGGTGTACCAGGAGTAGGTTTCATTCTTGTTAAAAATGAAGTTATTCAAAATGCAAAAGGTAATAGTCACTCACTAAGTCTAGACTTGTATGATCAATGGCAAGCAATGGAAAAAAATAAACAATGGCGATTTACACCTCCAACACATGTGTTGGCTGCATTCAATAAAGCGATTGAGGAACATAAGGAACAAGGTGGTGTAGAGGGAAGAGGTAAAAGATATAAAAAAAATTGTGAAATTATATGTAAGGGAATGAAAGAGTTGGGATTTGAGCAACTACTACCTGATAATTTGCAGGCACCAATTATTATTACGTTTAAACAACCTAATGATCCTAAATTTAACTTTGAGAAATTTTATAATGCTCTTAGTGAAAAAAATTTTTTAATTTATCCAGGAAAACTAACAGTGGCAGCAACTTTTAGAATTGGGTGTATTGGTAATTTAGACGAACAAGACATGATGGATACTATAAAGGCAGTAAAAGAAGTTGTTACTGAATTGGGATTCACATTAAACTAACAAAACTATGACTAAAGAAATTGAAATACCATTAGTTAAAGCAACAAATGAAAATCTTAAAGGGTATGGGTATTTAATCGATAGTTTTGAAAATAGTGATATTGAAATTGTAACTTGGCCAAAACAAGGATGGCGCGACATAGAAGAGGGAACAGGGAATGAAGGTGGAACTACCGAAGGTTCTTTTGATACATGGTGGCAAGGTGACGTGCTTTATGGACAAAATAATGCTGTTAAACATAAGAGCGATTATGAAGTAGATGGAAAATATATACTGGGTTATGCCAATAATCCTGATCAAGAATTACAAAAAGATAAATATTCAGATCCAACAAAAATTTTTTTATGGCATGCAAATTATCATCCTGATGGAGGTCAGCTTTTCTTTACTGAAGAAAATAAACCATTTATTTGTCCTTTAGCCTTGCCAACAGACGACATAGAACCAGAACATTTCAAAGCATTTTATTGTGACGGATCAAAAGGTTTGTATATTCATCCAAACATTTGGCATGAAGGGGTGTTTCCAGTTACAGAAAAACAATCGTTTCAAGGAAAACAAGGTAAGGTACATGCAAGAGTTAGTATTGATTTAAAAGAAGAGTTTAACAAATATATCTTCTTTAAAACTAGAATTTAATTAGTAATAGATTATTTTATACCCGAAGTTGCAAAACTCTCTACAAACTGTCTTTGAAAAATAATAAATGCAATTATTAGTGGTGCGGTTACCATCAATGTTCCTGCGCTTATAGTAGCCCACTCGATACCTGATTCCTCCATAGAAAAGATAGCTAAACCAACATTTAAAATTCTAGTTTCCTCTGAGTTAGTTATTATTAAAGGCCACAAATAATTATTCCAATGATAAGATACTGATACAAGTCCATAAGCTAAAAAAGTAGGTATAGATAAGGGTATGTACACATGCCATAAAATTCGTAATGTTCCAGCACCATCAATCCTTGCAGAATCATCTAGCTCTTTTGGAACAGTTTTGAAAGCTTGTCTCAAAACAAAAATTCCGAAAGCAGATGCAATGTAGGGAAGGCTAATTGCAGGAATGGTATCTATCAAATTTAAGAATTTAATTGTTTTATAATTTTCAATAAGAATGATTTCTGGATTAATCATTAGTTGAATTAAAACTAATCCAAAAAGTATGTTCTTAAAAGGAAACTCATATCTTGCAAAAGCAAATGCAGTCAGAGAACATAAGATAAACTGGCATGAAGTGGTCATTGTAACGTATATAAATGTGTTGAGCATATATCTTGAAAAAGGAGCTTGCGACCAAGCATTTTCAAAATTGTATAAGGTCAGAGGGGCAAACAAATCAAATTTAACTTGATATTCTATGGGGTGTATCGAAGACCAGATTGCATATAAGAGCGGGAGTAACCATAATAATCCAAGTAACCAAGCACCAATAATATTAATATTTTTATAGAATGAATACATTTTTATTGGTAATGGACCTTTCTATCCAATAAAAAAATTTGACCAATCCCTATTATTGACAATAATATAATTAGTAAAACCGATAATGTTATTGCGTATGCTGTATCCCAAAATTCAAAACCATTCTCATAAATATAATAGAGTAATAAAGCACTATTGTAATTTGGACCTCCGCCAGTCATAGTGAACAAATGTTCTATTCGTGTAAAGGCGGTAATTACTGCATTGACTGAAACAAATAATAAGGTTGGTGTTATCATTGGTAATGTAATTTTGTAAAACATTTGCCAACTATTAGCCCCTTCAATAATTGCTGCCTCTTTCATTTCCCTAGGTATTCCTTGAAGAGCAGCTAGAAAAAAAATCATGTAAAAACCAGACTCTTTCCAAATACTTACAACAATAATACCCCATAAAACTTGATCAGGGTTTCCTAAAATATTTGTATTTTGAAAACCAAATAAAGAACCAACTTGGTCAATTAATCCAAAACCAGGAAGAAAAAAAAAGAGCCATATATTACCAACAGCTATTAAGGGTAAAACTACAGGTAAAAAATAAGCAAAACGAAGCAATGGTCTACCGGGTAACTTACTGTTTACCCATTGCGCCATAATTATTGCGATAATTATTGAAGATGGGATTGTAGAAATTGCATAAACAATATTGTTAGACATAACCTTCCAAAAAATGGGATCTGAAAACATATGTTCATAATTTTCAATACCTTTAAACTTACTTGGTTTTCTCCCTTTAGGAGTAGAAAAAAAACTCATATAAATTGTTTTAACAACAGGTATGTGAACAAAAGTTAATAATAATATGAATCCAGGCGATAAAAGTAAAATTACTGGTATATGTTTTTTAATTTTAGTTATCATAAAAAAACGGCACTATTATTAACTAGTGCCGTTTAATATTTTTTCTTTATCTATAATCTTTTAGTATTTTATCAATTTCGGCATGCGCCTCTAAAAGAGCAGTTTTAGGATCTTTTTCCCCAGCAACTGCTGCTTCTAACGCTCTATTGAAAATTGAAACAGTTTTAGGTTGCTCGTAGGTCGAAAATTCTGGACCTGCATACTCCAACTGATCTCTTGCAACAGCTGGATATGGAAATTCTTTTAAAAATTCTTTCATTTCATCTGACTCCCAAGTTTCAGCTCTAGGTGCAACATAACCAGTGGCTTTTGTCCAGGCAACAGACTGTTTAGGTTCTGTTATCCATTTTACAAAGTCTTTTGTTGCTTGCTGTTCCTCTTCTGTAGTGTCAATTGATAGATAAAAATTTCCTCCTCCGACTGGCGCTCCAAATTGTTTAATACCAGGAATGAAAGCTACACCCCAATCAAACGGAGCATTTTTTCTGACATTTGTCAGATTTCCTGTAGTAGTCCACATCATTGCAGTTTGGCCCTCAAAAAAAGCCTGTGGAGTAGATCCCCATTCAAGTATACCTGGTCTCATTACTCCTTCAGTAGTACTAAGAGCTACAAGTTTTTCTAATGCTTCAATGGCTTCTGGTGAATTAATATATGTTTCAGTGCCATTATCGTTCATAATTT
Source organism: uncultured Alphaproteobacteria bacterium (assembly GCA_902613275.1). The sequence goes on along the minus strand of CACMGM010000011.1, from coordinate 7,490 downwards.
TTCCACCATTGCCATAAACAATTGCACTAAATAACCAGTATGGAAAACCAGCAGATGGAATTCTTATTCCGTATTGACTTACATTTCCATCAGAATCTTTGATTGTTAATTTTTTTGCAACTTCTAGCTGTTCATCCCAAGTCTTAGGTGGATTTTCAGGATCTAATCCCGCAGCTCTAAAAGCATCCTTATTGTAATAGAGTACTGGTGTTGATCTTTGAAATGGAATCCCATAAGTTTTACCATCAACTTGACCATTGGCCATAAAAGCAGGATAAAAACCACCTATCCAATTATCAATTTCATCTTGAGTTAATATATTGTCCCAAGCCATTACACAATCTTCGTCTATATATTTAAAAATTGTAACAGCAATCATAACTGAAGTTGCAGGAGCTGTTCCAGATTTACATGCTGTTAGAAATTTAGTATCTGTATCTGTATAACTTCCTGTGAAAACAGCTTTAACATTTACATCTGGATTTAATTTTGTGTAATCTTCTGCAAATTTCTCTATCGCCTGAGCAGCTCCACCACCTACGGCGACTGGAAAATAAAATTCTAAGTCAATAGCCCTTACGCTTAATGATGTTATTACCATGGTTAAAGAAATAATAAGTATTTTTATTATTGTCATTTATAAATCTCCTATTTTAGTCAATAAGCCTATTTATATAAGAAAAAAATATTAATATTTTGTTAAACTTAAATTAAATTAATTTTTAATTTTTTGATTCTTTTTTATTATTTTTTTTTGTATGTTTGTTTAGTAAATATTTATGATGAAAATTATTCACCTCTCTGACCCTCATATTCATACAAATGAATTATTTGGCATAAACTCTGTAGAAAGATTCAAATATGCTTTAGAACACATTGTTTTAAATCACCGTGATGCAGATATGTTTGCTATAACTGGTGATATAACAGACATTGGAGATGAAGATTCTTACAATCTGTTTAAAAAAATAATAAAAGAATTTAATCTACCCCTAAACCTTGAACCAAAACTAATACCTGGTAATCATGACAATCGTGAAAATTTTATAAAAACTTTAAATCATGTGCCAACTGATAGTAATGGATTTATCCAATACTACGATGACTATAAGAATAATAGATTTATTTTTATAGATACTCTAGAGCACGGAACACACATTGGTCATTATCCGTTTAAAAGACAAGAATGGTTGATTGATCTTTTAAATAATACAGATGATAATAAAGAAATTTATATATTTATGCACCATAATCCATTGGCACTGGTTAGAGATGAAAGCGATGGTATTGGATTAAAACATAAAAAAGAATTTAAAGAAATATTGATTAGTAAAAAAAATATTAAACATATTTTTTTTGGTCATCAGCATATTACAAGTTCCGGATCATATCTTGGTATAAGTTTTTCCTCGCCAAGGAGTACATGGTCACCTCTAATACCAAATTTTTCATCTGAATATAGGCTTGGTTTAGCTAATACTGATCCAAATTATAATGTAGCAATTTTAAATAAAAATGGAATAGTAATTCATACTGAAGATTTTTTAAAAACAGATATAAAATGGTTAAAAAATGAGTAAATCTATTTTCTTTCAATTACAAATATTTCATTGTTAAAATAAAGACCTTTATTTTTAGAAACAATATTTTGAACTACTTTTTCGTAATTTTTTGTTTTTTCTACCTTCATTACTTTATCATCATCCATTTGATTGACATATATGGAGGCATTCCAAGCAGAAAAGACTAATGATGTAGCTATACCGCCACTAATTTCTGTTGGTAGCGCTCTTAATTTACACTTAATAATTCTTTTTTCTCCAAAAGATAAACTTCTTAATAAATCTTTATCTAAGTTCTTCTTAAGATAGGAAATGATACTATTTCCAAGAGAAGGAAATGGGTCCTCTTTTGGCCAAATTTTACGAATTATTTCATTAGCAGGATCTTTTCCTGAAGCATGAATGGTTAATAATTTCCCTTTTGATTTTAACGCTCTAATCATTGGTTCGATGACGTATTTTGATTTCTTTTCTGCTGAAATTCTTGAACGATAAGGTTGTGAAGCAATAATAAGATCAAATTTATTATCTGATTTTTTTTTGGTAGGTATTAATTCATTAACATTAAATTCTTGATCTTCGCGGTAAATAACCATGACTGAAGGCTCTTTATAGGTATGGTTACCTGACTTTTTATTAATTTCTATATTCCATTTTTTTTCTAAAAATTCATTTTGTTTTCTTAATTGTTGAGCAAATTCAAGAGAGGTGTCGCCTTTTAATTTAATAATATTCCAATTAATTTTTTTCTGTTTAGCTTCATTTTTTGATTTTAGGTTTGTAGCTTCAGCGTAGTGTAGATTTGAAATGACGAAAACAGTATTCTTATGTTCAACAAACCTATCGGGTAATTTTTCTAGACCTAATCTTACATCTTCAATACTTATTTCTTTTGTGCAAACTAATAAAGGTACGTTAGGGCTGGTCTCGTGGCACTGACGCATAACATTCATAAGTAAGGAACCATCACCCATACCGGCATCAAATATTTTTAAACCAGGTTTTTGAGGTTTAATTTTATTTACGTGAGGATGTATCGCATCAGCAATTTGATTTTTTTCATTTGTTGTTGTGACAAATAATAAATATTTTTGTCTGTTATCATAAAACCTGAAATTTTTTTTCATTACTAATAAAGTCCCATTGATTTAGCAGAAGAGATGAAAGCCTCTTTATTGCCAATAAAGTTTTTACCTCGTTCCCCTAAAAACGCGTCATCTACTATATTATTCCATTCTTGAACAGGAACTTTTATTTCATTTAAGTTAAGAGGAACCTCTAAAGAACGCATAAATTCACTCAGATGATTTGAAGCATTTTCTAGATTATCGTTAAAAATTAATTTTATTCTTTCCTCAGCGACACTATCAATTCCAACCATACTTTTAGTAATCATGGGTAAAGTAAATGAACAAGCAATACCATGCTGAATACCGTAATTGAGTGTCACAGGATATGATAGATTGTGTGCAATAGCAGTTTTCGTATTGGAAAAGGCTAAGCCAGCATGAACACACGCCAATGCAATGTTTGAGCGTAACACAACATTTCTTAAATCTTTAGTGAGAAGTCGTAAATTTTCTAATACTAATTTTGATGCTTGTATTGCATGAGAAGCAGAAATTGGGTTCGCATTAATATTCCAAATACTTTCCATTGAATGGGAGAGAGCATCTAAACCAGTTGAAATAGTCAAGCCTAAAGGCTTATCAACCATAATAGATGGATCGATAATTGCTTTTTCTGCATAAAGAGATTTATGCGCCAAAGATAATTTATTATTTTTTTCTTTATCCCAAATTGTGGCCCAACACGTAAGCTCACTTGATGTTCCTGAAGTTGTAGGTACTGCAATAATCTTGATTGGATTTTCGACTCTTGGGCTTTTCTTATTGCGAACGAAATCTGTTAGATATTCTTGTTTATCTTTAAAAGCAGCAATCGCTTTAGCTGTGTCTGTAACAGAGCCACCACCTATAGCTAAAATATAATCTACCGATTCATTGATTGAAGAAAATTTATTTTGTAGCTCTAAAATATCCTTATAATCTGGATTAGGCTGAACATCCGTCATAATGGATAAAGGTGGATTTGAAGAAGATTTTAATTCATCGCTATATTTTTTAAAAATTTCTTCTGGATGAGTGATTATGATGTAGTTCTTATTTTTAAGAGCATCATGTACTTCTGTAAATCTATTTTCTCCAAAGATAATTTCAACAGGGTTAAAATAATTCCACATTACCTTAAATTGATTTTGCCGCTTTAGTTAAAATTGTCATTTTCTCAATTGCTTGTTCTCGCGTAAAGAAACCTAAACCACAATCTGGTGCAGCTATTAAACGGTGTTCATCAATATGTTCAAGTGAATCTTTGATACGAACTCTTACTTCTTCAACAGACTCCATTCTACTTTTTGTAATATCAATAAATCCAAAAATTACTTTTGTTTTAGTAAATTTTTCTAAAAGATTTAAATCATTATGCCTATGTGAATCTTCCAAAGATACTTCATCAATAGTTGAATCATCTACAAGTGATGCAATTCTATCATAAGCATCTAGATCAGCTTTTTTATAGCCTTCTGAATCTAGTGAGTTGGGATAACCACAACAAATATGGCAAACGCGTTGCACTTCTTTAGGAATACCATGCATCATTCTTTCTAAATTCTCCATACCATATGAATGAGCTTCATCAGGCTTTCTAGCAAATACTGGTTCATCAATTTGAATATACTGACAACCTGCATCTACAAGTGCCTTGATTTCTTTATTGAGAGCTAATGCTAAATCAAAACCAAGTTTTTTCATGTCATGATAGTAGTTGTTAGCTATTGAATCTGTTATCGTCATTGGTCCAGGTAGGGTTATTTTAACTGGATTTTTTGTAAATTGTTGTGCACTCTTCCAGTCTAGATGCATACGTATTTCTTTACTTGAAATCGGTGCAACAATAGTTGGAAGATCAGCTTCGAACGCGCCTTGTCTTACTGACTTATGTGTAACTTCTTTAAAACTTACTCCATTTAAAAATCGACATTGATATAATACGTAACTCTCACGTCTGACTTCTCCATCTGTTGGAACATCAATACCCGCATCTACTTGATCAGTTATAACTTCTTTAATTGCTGCTAAAAATAATTTTTCGGCATCAGCACCTGCAGACTCTAAAGCTTTTTCATATGCGCCGGGTGACCAATTTGATAATAATCCTTTTGACGCTTTTCTCTCTTCTTCTGATTTTGTCCCTAAAAACCAATCTTGAATGGGTGTTTGTTTAGGTTTTGGATAAGCACCTATTGTAGTTGTTGTAAGAGGCATCTATTTTTACTCCCATTTAGATTTAAAATAAAACAGCGGCTTTTATAAAGCCGCTGTAATAAAAAGTTAATAATAAATAATCTCAAATTACATAAGATCGTTTATTTCTTCCATCATTTCTTCTTGGAGATCGCCCATATCATCAGCGTCGCCTGTAGCAATTTCTTCTGTGTAATCATAGATTACCTGTGTAACAGCTAATCCATTTTCTCCAGGATATGCAAACCAATCTGCAAGAAGTGGAAGTTGTTCAACTGCAGTAAGTTTATTAGGGTTTTTAGTATAGAAATCACCTAATAATTCATTCGCTGCTTTGTTTGGTGGAACATATCCAGTTGTTTCAGCAACTAATGCAGCACCGATACCTGATGTAATGAACTTTAAGAAAGTCCATGCAGCATCAACTCTTGCTGGATCATCAGATGTAGACACTAACATTGCAGCGTTTCCACCTGCTGGTAATCTTGCTGGTGTTCCATTGTTAACTCCAGGCATTCCAGGGAATGGTGCAGTTTTTAAAACAAAGTCTGCCTTTGCAGCATTAACTGAACCCAAGCTTGAAGTAGACCAGAACATCATACCAATAGTACCTGCGTTAAACGCAGCTTGACCATCAGCAATTGAATAGTTTGGCATATTACATCCGCTCATGATTGCTTTCATTTGCTCTAACGTTGCAAGTCCTGCATCACCACCCATATTTACAGCTCCATCCTTAACCATTGGAACGTTCTGAGTGTGCATTAATGCTTGGTGGAACCAGTTACCTGTAATGTTCCAACCAAAGTATAGAGTTCCTTTACCTGCTGCTTCCAATTTATTACATGCTGCGATAACTTCGTCCCAGTTAGTTGGAATATTATTCACACCTGCTTCAGCTAATAAATCCATGTTATAATATCCAACTGGCGTTGATACAGAAAATGGTAATCCATAAACTTCACCACCAAATGTTGAAAGACTTAACATAGCAGAATGGTAACCATCTTTTTCAAAAGCAGCTTCTTTTGCAATAAATGGCTCTAAAGACTTAGCAATACCTTTGTCAACTAGAGGTGCTTGTCTGTTAAGACCTTGCATTGTTACATCTGGTAAATTACCTGAAGTAGACTCTCTGAAGATTGTTGCAGTTGCATCCTCATAGTTTTCATAGGTTGCTCTAAATTTAACTTGAATATCTGGATGTGCTTTTTCAAACTCTGGCATAATAGCTTGGAAAGTTACATCGAATAATCCTGAATAAGGATAAGCTACTTCTATTTCAATAGACTTAGCTGAATTAACAGAACCATAAAAACCAAAAGATAATACGGCTGCAAATCCTGTAATTAATTTTTTCATTTAATCCCTCCGATTCAATATAATGATTAATCTATAACGTAGCCTCAAAATGTTACAATTTTATTACGAAAATATTACTTAAAAATAAGCTTATTTTTCAATAGCATTAAAAAAATTGAAGAAAAAATGATTTATTTACCAAGGTAGTGAGAAAGTTTTTACATTAGTAAAACTTTTCATTGCTTCAATAACGCCCTCTTTGTAACCAAGACCTGAATCTTTAATTCCTCCAAAAGGAGACATTTCAATTCTATAACCTGGAACCTCCCAAATATTTACAGTGCCAACATTTAAACCTTGAATATATTTTTTTGCTCGCATGAAGTTATTTGTACATACACCAGATGATAATCCAAATGCGGTTGAATTAGATATTTTCATTACAGCTTCATCGTCATTAGGCACACGAATGATTGGGATAACTGGACCAAATGTTTCTTCTAAAACTAATTCACTTTTAGGATCAACATGATCTACAACTATTGGAGGTAACAAAGCACCCTTTCTTCCAGGGTGATATAAAATTTTTGCGCCGTCTTCTTCAGCCATAGAAACTCTTTTATCGAAAAGTTCTGCAGCTTGAGCATTAACAACTGTACCTAAGTCTGTTTCCATATTCATAGGATCACCAAATTTAATTTTCTTAGCACGCTCAAGAGCCATTTCAATAAATTGATCTGCAATAGATTCTTGAACCAGTATTCTTTTAACAGCTGTACAACGTTGACCAGAGTTTTTCGTTGCTCCCGTAACAGCTAGCTCAACAGCTTTTTTAAGATCATCACCTTCTAAGTCATTTAAAACAATTAATGGATCATTACCGCCTAGCTCAAGAACTGTTCTTTTGTATCCAGCTTGTTCAGCTATTAATTTTCCTACACCTACACTGCCTGTAAAAGTAATGAGATCAATATTTGGATTCTTGATCATTTCTGATCCGATATCTTGAGGCCATCCAGTTACAACTGAAAACATTTCGGGTGGCAAACCTGCTTCATATAAAACATCAGCGAGTACCATTGCTGTTAAAGGTGTTAATTCTGTCTGCTTACATACTGTACAATTATTAGTTGCAATTGAAGGAGCAATTTTATGCGCTACCATATTCAAAGGGTGATTAAATGGAGTGATTGCTGAAATTGCCGTTAAAGGTTCTCTTATGGTAAATATTTTTCTCGCTTTTCCATGCGGAGTTAAATCACAAGAAAATATTTCTCCATCATCAAGAATACAAAGTTGAGCCGTTAAAGAAAAGACATCA
>CACMGM010000010.1 GCA_902613275.1 uncultured Alphaproteobacteria bacterium | reverse complement strand
TTACCATTTGCTACAAACATATGTTACCAAATGCTTTAAGTCCTATAATGGTTAATATAACTCTTTCGACGGCTATGTTTATTTTAACAGAAGCTGGTTTAAGTTTCCTAGGACTAGGAGTTCCATTAAATATCCCAACATGGGGAAATATACTCAATGTTGCTCAAGATATTTTAATTTTACAAAACTATTGGTGGATGTGGGGGCCGGTTGGATTAGTAATTTCAGTATTTGTACTATGTGTTAACTTTATAGGAGATGGTCTGAGAGATTCAACAGATCCATCACAACAAGGATAGTATGACAGATAAAAATAATATAGCTCTCTCAGTTAAAAATCTCAAAACATTTTTCTACACTAATAATAGATGTAATAAAGCAGTGAACGGCGTTTCCTTTGATGTTGAAAAAGGTAAAACACTTTGTATTGTCGGCGAAAGTGGATGCGGGAAAAGTGTGACTGCAGCAACTATTATGCAACTTCTTCCAACTTTATCAAGAATTGAAGAAGGTGAAATTATTTTTCGAAAGGATGATAAAACCATCAATATTGAAAAGTTAGAAAAGAATGGAAAAGAAATGAGAAATATTAGAGGTTCTGATATCGCAATGATTTTTCAAGATCCAATGACTGCGTTAAATCCAGTTTATACGGTTGGTTTTCAAATAAGTGAAAATTTAAAATATCACACTAACCTTAATCGAAAAGAAATAAGAGAAAAAAGTATTTCTCTTTTGAATGATATGGGGATTCCTTTACCTGAAAAGAGAGTAGATGAATACCCGCATAGTTATTCTGGTGGTATGAGACAAAGAGCTATGATTGCAATGGCGATGGCATGTAATCCAAAAATATTAATTGCCGATGAACCTACAACAGCTTTAGATGTTACAATTCAAGCTCAAATATTTGAATTGATGGAAAAACTTAAAGAGGAAAATGATACTGCAATCATTCTCATTACCCATGATATGGGTGTTGTTGCTGAATTAGCGGACAATGTTGCGGTTATGTATATGGGAAATATTGTCGAAGCAGGTACTGCCGATGATGTTTTAAGACGACCTACACACCCCTATACAAAAGCATTATTAGAATCTGTTCCAGTTCTTGGTAGAGGAAAAAATCAAGATATAAATCCTATAAAAGGGTCAACACCTGATCCATATAATAGGCCTATTGGATGCCAGTTTGCACCACGTTGTAATTGGCAAACAGAAAGTTGTGATGTGATGCCTGAAATTACACAAATAAATAAAACTCATGAAATAAGATGTCATAAGTACGAACAATTTTTTGAAAAGTATAATGAAAAAAGAGATTCTTAAATTACGCGACGTTAAAGTCTACTTTCCCGTAAAAGCAGGCGTCTTTAATCGAACAGTCGGACATGTAATGGCGGTTGATGGTGTTGATTTAGATATTTATCGCGGTGAAGTGTTAGGTCTGGCTGGAGAAAGTGGTTGTGGTAAAACTACTCTCGGTAAAGCAATCTTAAGATTGGTTGAACCTACAAATGGTGAAGTTACATATGTTTCAAAAGAAGAAGATGAAACAGAATTAACATCTTTAGAGAAAAAGGATATGGATCCTTTTCGAAAAAAACTTCAGATTGTCTTTCAAGATCCACATTCCTCTCTCAATCCTTCTTTTACTATTTTTGGATCTCTTCAAGATCCTTTAAAAAAATTTGGAGTTAATTCAAAAGAAGAAAGAAGAAAAATAATAGGTGATCTATTAGAAGCAGTAAATATGCGTAGAGAATATATGGATCGATATCCTCATGAGTTTTCGGGAGGTCAAAGACAACGAATTGGAATTGTAAGAGCTTTGTGTTTAGATCCTGAATTGATTGTATGTGATGAGGCCGTCAGTGCATTAGATGTTTCAATTCAGGCTCAAGTTTTACAATTATTAATGCAGCTAAAAAAAGATAATAATTTAACTTATCTATTTATTACGCACGATCTAAGTGTGACTGAATATTTATGTGATAGAATTGCAGTAATGTATTTAGGTAGAATTGTTGAACTTTGTGATTCTGAAGATCTTTATAAAAATACTCTTCATCCCTACTCTGAAGCTTTAATATCAGCAATACCAGTCGCAGACCTTGATAAGAAAACTAAGAGAATTGTTTTAGAAGGAGATGTACCAAGTCCAGTGAATCCACCTAAGGGTTGTCCTTTTCATCCTCGTTGCCCTAAAGCAAAAGATATATGTAAAACTGAAGTACCAACATTAAAAAAATATTCTACAAATGGTAATGAACATTATGCATCCTGCCATTTGATCGATTTACCTGAAATAAGTTAGTCATGACTAAATACGATCCAAAAGATCTTAACGGTGTTATGCCTGCAATGATTACATCCATTAATAAAGATGAAACTATAAACAAGGACGGTTTAAGAAAAATAATCAATCATTTAATAGCTGAAAATGTTAATGGCTTGTACGTAACTGGCAGTACAGGTGAAACTTTTTTAATGTCACCAGAAGAAAAAAAAGAAGTGCTTGATATTATTGTTGAAGAAGTAAATGGCAGAGTTCCTGTTATTGCGCATGTTGGATCTATTGGAACTAAAATTACAACTGATCTAGCAAAATATGCCACTCATGCTGGAGTCGACGCATTATCAGCATTGCCACCTTTTTATTACAATTTTTCTAACGAAGAGATTTATAATTATTATAGTGACATAGCTCAATCCTCACATTTGCCAATTATTATATATAACATTAGTCACGCAAATTTGATGGACATTGATATGTTAAAAAGATTGGCCGCTATAGATAATATTAAAGGAGTTAAATATACGGCAGCAACTCATTTTAATTTTGAGAAAATAAAAAAAGAAATTGGAACATATTTTAAAATTTATTCTGGTATGGATGAAATGGCTATCTCTGGTCTGATATCAGGTGCTGATGGTATGATTGGATCATTTTATAATTTAATGCCAGAAATGTTTGTAGGAATTTTTGAAAATATGAAAAATGGTAATGTTGTTGAGGCAAAAAAATTACAAGACAAAGTCAATATGATCATTTTGTATGCTTTAAAAAAATCAGGTTATCCATTTATTAAAATGGGATTAAGTTGGATGGGAATTGATTCAGGGTATGTAAGAAAACCTTTTTCAAGTATTGTGAATACAGAGATAGAAAAGGGAATTAAAGATGATTTAAAAAAATTAGTATCGGAAAATGATCTTTCAGAAATAAAATTTTTAAAAGCATTATAATTAACTCTGTGAAAAAAAATATTTTAAAAAAATTAAAAAATAAAATTATTGTATCATGTCAGCCTAATGAGGGTGGACCTCAAGACAAGACGTCTATTGTTGTTTCAATGGCAAAAGCTGCAATTATAGGAGGTTGTGGTGGTGTGAGAATTGAAGGAGAAAAAAATATACGAGCAGTCAAAAAAAATATTTCTTTACCAATAATTGGCATAATAAAAAATGACTTAGATAACTTTAAAGTTAGAATTACGCCTCTCTTAAAGGATGTCGATAAAATTATTAATAGTGGTGCAGAGATAATAGCGTTTGATGCCACAAATAGGAAAAGGCCTTTTCCAACAAAAGAAATTATTTTAAAAATTAAAAAAGCAAATCGTTTAGCTATGGCAGATTGCTCAAATCTAGATGATGCTAAAAATGCTATTTTAGAGGGTGCGGATATTATTGGCACAACACTTGCCGGCTATGTTGGTAAACAAGTGAAAGATACGGATAAACCAAATATAAAATTAGTTAAAGAATTTAAAAAACTTAATTGTTTTGTAATGGCTGAAGGGCGTTACAACACTCCAGAGCTTGCAAAGCAAGCTATACAAGCAGGAGCAGATGCAGTTACAATTGGAAGTGCTATTACGCGTATTGATAATATTACGAGTTGGTTTGTAAAAAAAATTAAAAAATTAAAATGAATAAAAAAATATTTAACAAATCAGGTATCGCAATTGATTTTGGAGCAACTAAGATATCAGTATCTCAAATAATTAAAGGAAAGTTTAAAAAAACTATTACTGGGCCAACTTCAATAAATAAAGTAGCAAATAATTATATTCAACAAATTGAAAGAAATATTAAAAACTTAAATATATCTAAATCAAAAAAAATAGGCATTGCTATTACCGGTAGGGTTGACCAATACGGAAATTGGTACCCAGTAAATAAAGAAAATTTAGGAACTTTCAAAATACCCCTTAAAAAACTTATAGAAAAAAAATTTAATACAGCTTCTACAATAATAAATGATGCAACAGCTGCAGCTTTAGGAGAAGCAAATTATGGAAAAGGTCATAAATACAAACGTTTGGGATATATTACAATTTCAAGTGGTATAGGAGTTGGTGTAATTTTAAACAATAAACCTCTTCTCTCAGAAAATGGGTTAGCAGGACATTTAGGATTTACAACTTCAACGTTAGCAAAAACAAAATGTGGGAGTGGTAGAATTGGAACTTTTGAAAGTATTGCTTCTGGTAAGGCAATGAGTAAAATTGCTAAACAAAAAGGTTATAAAAATATTAGTGCTAAAGAAATTTTTAAGCTTAGTTTACAAAATAAAAAATGGGCAAAAGAAATAATCGATCTATCTGCCAAATCTGTCTCAGAACTGTGTGCAAATTTGAAAGCTATATTTGATATAGATATAATTATTCTTGGTGGAAGTATTGGAATGGCACAAGGTTATGTAGAGCTCGTAAAAAAAAATTTGAAAAAAGAACCTAAATTATTTCACGTAAAAGTAGTAAAGTCTTCTCTTGGAGTAAAAGCAGCAAAAATGGGTGTTTTGCTATAAAGACAAGAAACTGATTGTGCTTTTAATGAAAATTGCATAGTTTAATTAAAATGGGAAAAGGACAAAAATTATATTCAAAAGCAAAGCAAATTGTTGCTGGTGGTAATATGCTTTTATCAAAAAGACCTGAAATGTTTTTACCTGAACATTGGCCTGCTTATTTTAATAAAACAAGAGGTTGTGAAGTATGGGATCTCGATGGAAATAAATATATAGATACCTTAATGATGCCAGGAACTAATTCACTTGGCTATAGTCATCCAGAAGTCGATGAAGCTGTCAAAGAAACAGTCGGAAATGGTAATATGTCTTCTCTAAATGCTCCTGAAGAAGTTGAACTCACTGAAAGATTAGTTGAGCTACATCCATGGGCTGATATGGCTAGATTTGCAAGATCAGGAGGTGAAGCTAATTCAGTCGCTATTCGTCTTTCAAGAGCTGCATCTGGAAGAGATAATGTAGCATTTTGCGGATATCATGGCTGGCATGATTGGTACTTAGCTTCAAATTTATCTGACTCAAAAGGATTAGATGGTCACCTACTACCAGGTTTAGATCCTCATGGTGTTCCACAAAATCTCAAAGGAAGTGTATATCCGTTTGAGTATAATAATTTTGAAAAACTTGAAAACTTAGTCAAAACTAAAAATATTGGCGTTATCAAAATGGAAGTTTACCGAAATAAAGAACCAGAAAATAATTTTTTGCAACGAGTAAGAAAATTAGCAGATGATAATAATATTGTTTTAGTTTTTGATGAATGTACATCAGGATTTAGAAAAAATTATGGTGGTTTACATATGCTTTATGATGTTGAGCCTGACGTCGCAATGTTTGGAAAAGCTCTTGGAAATGGATATGCTGTAACTGCAGTCCTTGGTAAAAGAGAGGTAATGCAAGCAGCAGAAAAATCTTTTATAAGTAGCACTTTTTGGACTGAAAGAATTGGATCTAGTGCTGGTCTTGCGACACTAAAAGTTATGGATAAAGAAAAATCATGGGAAAAAATTACAAAAATTGGTGAATACGTAAATAGTGAGTGGATGAAGTTGTCTAAAGAATTTGATCTTCCAATTACTATTAGTGGATTAGCGGCACTGACAACATTTTCATTTAAAAGTGAAAATGCATTGGCCTATAAAACATATATTACTCAAGAAATGCTTAAAAAAGGTTATCTTGCTGCAACTGCAGTCTATGTTTGTACTGCACACACAAAAGACATCATTGATGGTTACATTGAAAATATACGCCCTATTTTTCAAACGATAAAAGAGTGTGAGGATGGAAGAAATATTATAGATTTGTTAGAAGGCCCTATTGCACATAATGGTTTTAAACGATTAAACTAATCTAAAGATATAATTTTATTTCCAATTTTTTTAAAAGGCAATCTTTTTAAATTACTTGTGCAAAGACCTTGGCTATCAATATAAAAACTCTGAGATGCAATTGGATCATAAGCATCTTTATGAGACACAGCTGCTTTAATTATTATTAATTTAGCATCTCTAGGGTTAATACCTTGTGAAGTTAGTTGACCTAAATCCATTGGTGGTGTTTTAATTGATGTTAACAATAAGGTTAATTGATCATTTTTTAATACAGCTGAAGGGCCCATATTAATTTTTGTTCCCATCATTGAAGCTAAGTGAGATTGTTTATTTTCAAGTTCAAATCTTCCATCAGAAATTCTTTCTAAATTTGCTTTAATAAAAATAGGTTTGCCATGAAATGCATCAAATTTTGCACCTATATGTAGCTGAACTTCATTATTAATATGAGCTTTATGACAAGCATCTGCAGCTTCAGGATCATTAATGATAGCAACGATCCCGGTATGATTAGTTTGTAATAATCGATCTAATAAATCAGTAGCATCTCCTGGTGTTCCTCCACCAATATTATCAGCTGGTTCAATTAGTAAAATAGGTTTTTTAATTTCTGTAATATTATCAATCACATTTAGAGCTTCATCCAGAGAATTTTCTTTTGGATAACCATCTTTAATTTTTACTTCTAGTATATTGACCAATTTATCTAAGTAATTTTTTGCATCACTAATTTTTCCTCTGGTACAACAATTTATACTAAAACCACAATCTGGAATATCGGCGTATGAATATCCTGCCATAACATTAATGCATATGATCTCTGGATCTTTCTTCTCAATTTTTAATGCTTCCTCTAAAAGTGTTTTCATTGGATCATTTGCTGTACCAACACCTGTTGGAGGTAAAATATATTTTGTATCCAGATGTACTTGTTTTACATTAGGATCTAAAAAAAGGTCGTTTAGAATTGATGCAGCTTTTACTGCTGTTTCTCTAGAATCACTGTGAGGGTTTTTTCTATATGCATAAACACATGTACTATACTTAATCATATTTTCTGAAACATTGGCGTGTAAATCTAAAACAGCAACAATAGGAATAGATATATTTTCTTTTGATAAAAAACTTTGAATATCTCTGAGAAAATCTCCCTCAAAATCATCATGGTTAGTGCTTACCATAGCTCCATGTAAAACTAAGAAAATAGCATCTATGTTGTGACAAGAAACTTTTAATTTTTCAAAGAAATTTTTTTTAAAATAGCTTTCTGATTCTTCATCAACAGTACCTGAGGGTCTGGCTGTCATTTGAATTCCTGGAATTATATTCCAATTTTGACCAGAAGCATATTCTATAAAACCATCTGTTGGAGATCCATTACCAGTGTTTTCATTAATTATTTCTTCATCATGAAAAATAATAAAATCTTTTAAAGTAGTTGGTTCACCTAAAAATGTATGGGTTTCATGATATATACCTGAGAGAAAAATATTTTTAGACATTTAGTATTTCTTCTAATTCATTATTTGCATGTATTTTTATTTTTTTTACATCTTCTGCAGTTGCTCCGTCATAAGGCCAGAGAACTTTTTCAGATACTGGTCCCCATCCACCAACAGAAGCAAGTAATTTATCTAAACCAGTGTTTGATAATTTATTAGCAAAAGGTAAAATATGTTGTTTCATAAAGTTTAGGACTTTTGCTTCTAGTTTTTTTGCTTTTTCATAATCTTTCTCGATTAAATCCCAAATTTTAACAGCGCCATTTGGACTTAAACATGCAACATTGGAATAAGATCCATTTGCTCCTAAAGGTTTTCCATATACAACCGTATGTCCAGGCACAAATACCGAAAAATCATCTAATAATTCTCTTCTTTGTGAGTACCATTGCTCATCACCGCCTGCACATTTAATTCCTACAAGATTTTGAACAGATTGTTTTAATAATCTAATCTCTTCAAGAGAAAGCAGGACTTTTGCATGAGGAGGATTGTATAAAATCATATAAATATCCTCAACCACCTCTTGCATACCTAAAATAAAATTCTTTGACTCATTAAAAGTTGGAGGCCACCAATCTGGTAAGGTAATTTGAAATCCATTTGGTTTTAAACTTACCATTCGCTTTGCTCTTTCTTGGCAAACTCTTGGATTAGTATGACTTAAACCAAGTTGAAATTTTTTGTTCTTTTTTAATGCAATTGTTGAAACTATTTCCGATAATTTATCAAATTCTTGTTCTGTTTGATTATGACATTCTGCAGCGGTACCATTAGTATAGATACCAGCAACTTTGGAGTCACATAAAATATGAATCTGTTCTTCAAATGCAACCCAGTCAATTTGATTATTATTAATTGGTAAAAGAATAGTTCCCCAAATTCCATTTGGTTTCTCTAGTGTTTTCATTTTAATGTTTATGTAATTGATCTTCTGCTTGCTTAATAATATCTACGCCCACTCTATCGCTCCATCCTTGAATCAATTTCTTAGTTACTGGACCAACATTTCCATCAGCAATTGGCATTCCATTAAACTTTGTTGCAGGCATTATTGAATATGGAGTACTAGTAATAAACATTTCATCAGAAGTTGCTAAATCATAAGATTGAATAACAGCTTCAATCACTTCAATGTCTAAAGATCGGGCTATTTCCATTGTTGAATTTCTTGTAAGCCCCTCCAAACAATTAGCAGTGGTTGGTGTAATTAACTTTCCATCTTTGATCATAAATATATTACCACCTTTATTTTCTGCAACATTTCCATGAATATCAAGAATGACACTTTGCGCATCAGGATCGACTAGTTTTGCTTCAATTTCTGCTAAGGTATAAAAAAGGCGACTTCTATTTTTAATTCTAGCATCTAAAGATTGTGATGGTACCATTCTAGTGGGAGGAGTTACTGCATGACAACCTTTAGTATAAAAAGGAGCCCACAAAATAAGATTCATAGGTTGAGTATAAATCATAACAGTTGGCTTAGAGACTTGCAAAGCTGGATTACCTCCAGTGATTGAATGTCCTCGAGAAATATTATGCACAAGCCAACAATCCTCATTAGCCTTGTAATTATCTTTATTAATTTCTAATAATTTAAGACTAATCTTTTTCATTTCCTCTATTGTCATTTGAGGGTCGATACGTGTTAATTTAAATGATTTATATAACCTTTCTAAATGTTCATCTAATTTGAATGGTTTGAAATTAAATGTTCTAGTAGATTCAGTAACTGTATCACCTAAAAGTACAGCGCTATCAAATATTGAAATTTTAGCATCTACTTCTGGTACAATCTCACCAGAAATATAAACTTTTCTATTGTTCATTTTATAATTTGTTTTTTGATTTTAATTCTTTTTTTAATTGTTCTTGTTCCATTTTCTCTTTCTGCTTGTCGTGTTTTGCAGAAACACCATGATAAACAAACCCAAAAGCTCTTCGTGATCGAGTTTTAGATTTATTGGGATCAGCAAAATGAATAATTTTAGCATGGTGCATTAAAAACATTCCCGCTTTACCCTCAAACTTCACTGTATTTTTTTTATCTTCTTCTGTACCAAAATCTGTTACACCTTTTGAAAAACCTAATATTTCTGATTTACTATGCGGTCTGTATCCTTCCATTTTGTGAGAGCCTCTTACATAGTGGATACATCCATTTTCATCATCTACATCCTCTAAAGCTAGCCATCCGGTTACTGCTTTATCATTATTTAAATTAAAATAATAACCGTCTTGATGTGGTGGAGTTGGATTGCTTTTACCTGGTGGTTTATTAAAATACTCCATTGCCCTTGGTATGACGTCTTCACCTAAAGCATTGGCTGCTAATTCCTTTATTTTACTATTGTGAAATAAATCATGAAAGAAAGCATCGTATTCTTCTAACTTTTGCATTTGCATCAAAGTATCTTTATTTTCTTTATCAACGTAATACACTTCTCCTTCTTTCATTTTAGGAACACAGTCTTTTATGTATCTATCAAATTCTTTGTTAATAAGTTCCATATCAGACTTTGAGAAAAGTTCGGGAATATGATTATAACCATTCTCATCATAAATGTTTTTTAAATCACCTAGGTCGGGTATGTTGTTATTAAAATTCATATTAAATTTTTCTCTTTCATTTCTTTTTTTAACTTTTCTTGATAAGCATCATGTGCCTCTTGATTAATTTCAGCACTTTCACCATAATAAATAAAACCTAATGCTTTTCTAGTTCTTATTTGCGATTTGTTACCTTCTGCCCAATGAATTGTTTTAGCGTTATGGATTAAAAAAGTTCCAGGTTCACCAGGAAATGAAACAGTATTTTTTTTATCATTATCATTTCCAAAATCTGTAATACCTTGAGAAAATCCTAAAACATTTGATCTTCCGTGTGGTCTATATTCTGATTTATGAGAACCTCTAACATAATGAATACATCCATTTTCTTCATCAACTTTTTCAAGTGCTAGCCAACAAGTAACGGCATTATGTTTTTTTAACATAAAGTAATAACCATCTTGATGTGGTGGAGTTGGCTTTCCTATCCCTGGTGGTTTATTAAAAAATTGTAAATTTTGTGGCTCAGCTTTTTCACGCAAAACTATTTCGGCAACTTCTCTTATCGATGAATTTTCAATTAAATCTTTAAAATAATCATCGTACGTATACATTTGTTGAAGTTGTTTAATAGTACTTTTGTCATCTTTGTTTTCATAGAAAACATGATGATCAGGTACAGTAGGCGCAACTTCTTTTATATATCTAGTCAATTCTATTTTTATCTCTTCAATTTTATTATCTGAAAATAAAGGATTAATAGCAATATAACCATTCTCATCAAAATGAGATTGAAGGTCTGTATTATTAAAATCTGGCATAATTTTCTGAAATTATGGTAACTTAAATTAAGAAGATATCTAGTAAAATTTAATAATATACCCTATTTTCTCAATTTAATTATAACTTATTAGAGAATGAATAAAAAATACAAGAGAGTTTTTTCAATAAATAATGATCTAGGATATAGAAATTATACTGTTAGGGATTTAATCAACCTAAAAGGTAAAAAAAAATTAACACAAGTAAGAGTTACAACAGTTGAAGAAGCTGCAGCAGCTCAAGAAGCTGGAATTGATTTATTATTAACTGGACCAGGGAAAGATTTTCTAGATATTAGAAAAGCCGCCTCAAAAACGTTTATGACTGTTGGTGTTCCTTTTATTGAAAACCCATCAAAAAAAGAGGCAACAAAAAAAGCATTTGAAATTATTGAAGCTGGAGCAGATTCATTAATGTGTCAAAATTGGAATCTTGAATGGATGAAGCATCTAAGTAAATTTAGAATTCCTTTTCAAAGTCATGTTGGATTTATTCCAAGAAGAACAACATGGATTGGTGGAATACGATCTTTTGGTAAAACAGCAAATGAAGCTCTAGAATTATTTAAAGATATAAAACATATTGAGGAGACTGGCGCATGGGGCATAGAAGTAGAACTCGTTCCAGAAAATATTTTAGAAGTTATTACAAAGCACACATCACTTGTTACTATTTCAATTGGTTCGGGAATAGCTGCGGATGCTCAATTTTTATTTGCTGAAGATATATTAGGACAGAGTAAAATAAGTTTTCCAAGACATGCAAAAAAATATAAAAATTTTAATAAAATATTAAGTGATATTCAAAAAGAAAGAATTGATGCTTTCAAAAAGTATAAAACAGAAGTTCAAAAAAATAAATTTCCAACAAAAAAACATACTATTTTAATTAAAAAAATAGAGTTAAATAAATTTAGAAAGTTTCTGCAACAACATTAATTATGAAAAATAAATTTAAAAAAATTTACTCTCTTGCACATCAAGCTGGCTATAGAAACTATACGGTTAAAGATTTAATAAATTTAAAAGGTAAGAAAAAATTAACACAAATAAATGTTGTATCTGCTGAAGAAGCTGCAGCTGCAGAAGCTGCTGGTATAGATATGATCATTTGTGGGGTAGATCGGTTAAAAGAAATACGCGAAGCTGCGCCCAATACATTTTTAACGTGTGGGATAAAATATACTGAGCATGCTTCCAAAGAAAGTATGATGAAGAAAGTATTTGAATTACTAGAAGTCGGTGTAGACTCCATACACACCAATTCGTGGAATATAAATTTTATTAAATATTTAAGTGATTTTAATATCCCTTTTCAAGGGCATGTAGGTTTTGTTCCAATGAAATCAACGTGGACAGGGGGTGTGAAACCAGTTGGGAAAAGTTCTGCTGAGGCTATTAAAGTTTATCATGATATAAAAGAATTAGAAAAAATTGGTGCTTGGGCTGTAGAGGTCGAATGTGTACCGGAGGATATTTTAAAAGAAATAACAAAAGACACCAAAGCTTTGACTATTTCAATAGGATCAGGCAGATATGCAGATATTCAATTTTTGTTCGGTGAAGATATTTTGGGATATCACTTCAATTCAACTAAAACACCAAGACATGCAAAAAAATATAAAGATTTTAATAAGACATACGAAAAGTTACAAAAGGATAGAATAGATGCTTTTAAGGAATATCAGAAGGATGTAGTAAATAAAAAATTTCCATCAAAAAATAATGTTGTTTTTGCTGAAAAAAAAGAGCTAGAAAAATTTAAAAAATTAATAAAAAAAATCTAAATGGAAATTAGTAAATTAGTTAGAAGATTAAATGATAATGAAATAGCGCAGTATGAAGATAAGGGTTATATAAAAGGTCTGCCTGTATTTTCTCAAGGTGGTATTAAAGATCTTCAAAAACTTTTTTTAGATTTAAGTAATAGACTGCCCGCAGGTGTTAACATAAATAAAACTAATATGTGGCATAAAGCGAGTAAAAAGTTTTATGATTTAGCCCATACGCCTGCTATTCTTGATTATGTGGAGGATCTTTTAGGGCCAAACTTCTTCCTTTGGGGTGGACAATTTTTTTACAAAGCAGCTAAAAGTAAAGGTGTTGTTCCTTGGCATCAAGATTCTCAATATTGGCCTTTAAATCCATCAAACTCTGTTACAGTTTGGTTAGCTGTATATGATACAGATAAATCTAATTCAGCAATGAAAATAATATCAGAAAGCCACAAAACAAAAAGATTTATACATAAAATTAATGACGATAAAAATTATGATTTAAATCAAGAAGTATCTAATGATCAAATTGATAAAGAAAAAATAGTATATATGAATTTAAAAGCTGGTGAAATTTCTCTTCATTCAGATGCTCTTTTACATGGTTCTGATGCAAACCATTCAAATAATCCTAGATGTGGAATTACTCTAAGATATTCTCCTTCAAATGTTAAAGCAGATTTATCAGAGTGGCCTTTTTTTTCTGTTCAAATAGCTAGAGGTGAAACAAATCACTCTTTAAATCCTATTGCTCCTATGCCGAGAGGCGAAGCAACCCCTGTTAAGGGCTTTCAATTTCATCATGAATTTGAAAGTGAGTGGTAAAGAAATTAAATTTTAACAAGTATAAAATAAATGAAAATAATTGATGAAATAATTCTATACGAAAACCCTGATCCTTTACTCGTTAGTAAACAAGGTATTTTCCCGGGTATAGTGAAATTAAAGGATAATTCCTTACTTGCATTATTTACTATTGGGCAAGCCTTTGATTCTGCTGATCAAAGAACATTTGTTTCAAAAAGTTTTGATGATGGAAGAAGTTGGTCTAAACCGAAACCTTTACATAATCATATATATAAAAATAAGGAAGAATCAGAATCTCTTAAACCACTATTATTACAAAATAATAAATTATTGGCAATAGGTTATGCTTTTGTAAGACCAGATAGTTTAACACCAATTGTTAATCCTAATACATTTGAAATACTGCCGCTCAATAATAAAATAAGTATTTCTAACGATAATGGGGAAAGTTGGTCTATGCCAAAAAATTTTAACGTCAATGAAACACCGCTTGAAATATCAGGGCCGTGTATTCAATTAAAATCAGGTAGAATATTAGGAGCAGCGCCACCTTTCCATTTAAAAGAGTCAGATCATTCAGGATGGATAATTTATAGTGATGATGAAGGAGAAAATTGGAGTAAACTATCTGAATTTTATAAATCCAAGGAAGGGCATGTTTCAACTTGGGAATGTCGATTATGTGAAACGAACAGCAAAATTATTGTTATTTTTTGGGCTTATGACAATAAAAATAAAAAAAATCTTAGCAACCATGTTGTAATTTCCGATGATGCTGGAAAAACATTTAATACTGTAATTGATACTAAAATCAGAGGACAAGCGTCTAATATAATGTTTTATAAAGATGATATAATTTTTACCATTCATTGTCACAGAGAAAACCCAACAGGATTAATTCTAAGAAAAGTTGATGTCAGAGATAATAAGTTTTCAATTTTAGATGAAATCAATTTGTTTTCTAAAGATGGTTTATCAAGTGATAATACTAACATAAGTAAACAGTTTGGCACGCTTAAGTTTGGTCAACCATCAATTCTTCTTTTAAATAACAATGAATTACTAATTTGTTTTTGGTGCATTCATGATAACCAACATATTATTAAAACGTATATCGTAAATATATAGTCATCAGTATGTTCAATCTAATATCTAATGAAAAAGAAAAAATGAAAGTAATTAATTATTATCATTTTTCAACTGCACTACAAATGTGTGCTGTTATAGGAACAGTTGCAGCACCTTTAACATTATATTCTGTAGAATTAGGATTAGATCCAGATAGAATTGGTATTTTAGGTAGTCTGATGGCTTTTTGCCAAGTATTAGCTTTAGTAAGCATTCCTCTAACTATCTATTTTGGTAGTAAGATTTTATCTATTTGGACTTTATTTAGTAGGTATATCTTTCTTGTAATTTTTTTAATTGTTCCATTTTATAAAGAAAATTTAGCACTTGTTTTCTACTTATTATTTTTTGCAATGCTCATGTTTTCAATTTTACGTTCATTATCTGAAGCTGCATTTGTGCCTTGGATGCAAGAATTTATTCCAAGAGATGTTAGGGGTAGAGTTATTGGTATTAATGGCATTGTTTGTACTCCCTTTGCTTTAGTTGCATCATATGGAATAAAAATCTGGCTAGACAGTAGAGAGGGTTTAGATAGATTTTACCCAGTTTTTTTTATAGCAATAATTCTTGGACTAATATCAGCTCTTTTACTTTTAAAATTAAAAGGGGGAAAAAAGATTAAAGGACGAGATGATGATCAAGGTTATTTAAAAAATTTGCTTAAAGCAACAAAAGATAAAAATTTTAACTTATTTTTAGTTTCATCAGGAACACAATATTTAGTCATTACTATACTAGCTATTTTCTTAACTCTCTATTTTAAAATTAGAATGAATATTCCAAGTGGGGAATTAATTTTTTCTTCAACTTTAATTCTAATTGGTGGGACGTGTAGTGGTTTAGTAGTTGGAAGAGTGACAGATAGTTATGGCTGTCGAGGTATAAGAGTAATATTCCAAAGTCTACAAATAGTACTATTACTTACTTTACCATTTATAAATTCTGATACTCCTTACTTAAGCTACGTAATTGGAATAATTTTCTTTCTCTTTGGTTTCTTAATGTGGGGAAGTGCATCAATAGGTTATATTTTTATGCTAAACTATGTACCAAGTAATAACAAAGAATCATTCATGTCACTTGCTTATAGCTTAGATGGAATAACAGCAGGAGTAACAACAGTACTAGCTGGTTATTTAGTTGTTTGGTTAGATAATAATGAGATTATTGTTTTTGACAAATTACTTGGCAGCTATGAAGTTTTATTTGTTATTTGTGCTTTTATTATAGCAATATCTATGAATGCTTTTATTCTTATAAGAGAAGAAGGAGCTATGGGAGTTAGGACTTTTTTGAGACAATTAATTTTTTACAGAAAGCAATTACCATAAAATATTATTCAAATTTTAAACGTATCCAATGTAGATCCATTTTTTTATCATTACCCGCATAATAAAAAACTAAAACTTTCCCACTCTGTAAAACATCAGCATAGGGCAATCCAAAACTCCATATATTCATGTCAGCTAATAACCCTCCTAGCTCTTTACTATTTTGTTTAATTTTTTTTTGATTAAAAATTGTTACCTCAGAAATTTTATCAAAATGAGCATTGAGATTATCTGATACTCTTACTTTTATGCTTTGATTTTTAAATCTATCAACCCATGCTAACACTACCTTACCATCCTTTAATAATGCAGGATGAGAAGGTTGATCAGAAATATTTAAATCTTTTGGCTGAGACCATGTTTTACCTTCATCATTACTTATTCTTTGATGAATATTAAGGAAAGTTTTTTTTGCCGAATCATATGTCCATGCAAAAGAAGTAATAGTTCCATTTTTATTTACACCACATCTTAAATCCCAATTAAAAATTCTTCCAGTTTCATCGCCTGCTGCTAAATAAGGTTTAGACCATGTTTTTCCATTATCAGAAGAACATATGAAAATATTTTTTTGATACCATTTTGATTCATCATAATAATCTTTATTATTTTCAACACTCATAATTAATTTTCCATTTGGTAATTTCATAATAGGATTGGTAAGACTTGGTGGACCAATGTCATTAGGTAGCTGAACTTTTCTAAGTTTTGACCATGTATTCCCATTATCATAAGAATCTGCAATTAGGATTTTCATTGGAAGACAGCCTTCAGTATCAGCATTAAATAATTCTTTTCCTGGAATAGAAGTTCGATCAATCCACAAAAATGATGCAATAATATGAGAATCAGAAATTTCAGTTAAATAACAAAGTTTTAGACTGCCTTTAAGATTATCTATTTTAACATTTTTAAAAGGCTCCCAAGGTTCTGACCATTTCTCACCTTCATCATCTGATCGGAAAAACTCTATTCCCTCTAATTCAGAATCTTTATTATTTCCACCTCTTGCAGTGGCAAGAATAGATCCATTACTAAGAGAAACAAATGATGAAAAAGTATAGCATGCTTTATTTGAATCAATTTTTGCAGAACATAAGATGCCTGAAGAATCTATTTTCATTTAATAAAATTTTATTTTTTTTTCTTAGGCCATCCCATTAAAAGTTTGGCATTTTTTTCTTCTTCAATAGCTTTTTCTTTATCTTTAAAAATTTTCACTACGCATTGAGGTTTATTACGATCAATTACATCATAAACTAGATGGTGATCTACTTTATCAATCAGTGGGCCTATCCAACCAGCACAATGATCGCAGTATCTTTTCATAGGCTGTGCATCATTATCCAAAACTTTACTAAGACTTGGACAAACATTCATTCTTAATTCTAATTTTTCGTCATCTAATTTTAAATCCATATCACAGTTTTCTTCAATTCTAATATGATCCCAGTATTCATACATCCCCTTCAAACCTTTTTCTTTGAATAATTCTAAAGTATGTTTTTCTTGATTTTTACTGATTTCCAACCAGTAAGCCTCTAAATGCTCTTCTCCTTGATCTTCGAGAAACTTAAAAACTTCGTTATAGAAACGGGTGAAATGATCGCTAGGTATCATGCTCTTTTCCTTATAGTTTGTCTGCATGCTGCTTCTCGTAAAATTTCAGTTTTAATTTCGTATGGAGTATTTTCTGCCAGTGCTTCATTTGTTTTAATAGTTTGATCACAGAAGTTAGGAGAAACATTTCCAACCAACTTCCTTACATGCTCATACGCTGTACAACGATTAACTGTTAAAATAATCTCTTCATCATTAATAGAAATATTATAATCAGCATTTTCCCGATCAAAAAAATGTTGCCAATGTTTAGCTAACATTTTGATATTCCCTTTTTTAATATGATCTTTGATGTCCTTATAAACATCATTACCAACTTTTTTGAAGATGTCATTCATAGTATCGATACCATATTTATTAATGATAAACTCAATAGTTGTATTTGTAGCACCGTGAAAATCCATGTGGACATTACCAGCATCGTTGTAACGAAGTTTTTGATCTAAATTATTTTTATTCACTTTTGTATACAGATTTTCCAGCAATATAGGTTTCACTAATCTCCAAATTGTCTTTTTGTAAAAGAATAAAATCAGCTAATTTATTTTTTTCAATACTTCCCATAATATTTTCTAAACCTATTACTCTTGCTGGTACTAAACTTGCAGCAATAGCAACTTGGGATAAAGTTTTTTTTGAAAACTTATAATAATTTTGTAATGCTTCAATAGAAGTTAATGATGATCCAGCTAATAAACCATTATAAGTAGAAGCTTTCCCTTTTTCAACTGTACACCATCGTCCAGGAAAAAATTCAAACTTAACAGGAACTGGAGAACCAGCTCCCTTAACAGAATCCGTTTCTAAGAATACTCTATCAGTTGGTAAGTGAGATAGTAGTTCAACTAATTGAGGGTGAACATGAATACCGTCACATATAACTCCAAGAGCAATTCGTGTTTCAGCAATTAAAGCATCAGTTAGAGATAATACATGAACACCTGTATCATCTGGTGGATAAGTTGGAAGTGCATCATACATATGTGTTACAGCATCAACTCCCCAATCTGCAAATTTAGGAACATCAATTGGATTAGCTCCACTGTGACCTAAATGAATTGAAATTTTTTCTTTTTTAAGTCTCTTTATAAATTCTTCTGAGCCATTCATTTCTGGCGCTAATGTAAGAGCTTTTAGTTTACCCTGGCATGCATCTAATAATTCTTCGGCTAAAGGTACAGAAGGATTTCGAAGATTTTTAGGATCATGAGCTCCAGGTAATGCAAAACAAGGTCCTTCTGAATGAATTCCTAAAACACGAGCTCCCCCTTTTGCTTTATCAATATCATTTGATAAAGCGTTTAATAAAGTTTTAGTTTTTTCAGGTGGCAGGCAAGGTGTTGACGGTAAAAAACCTGTCACTCCTACTGATGGTAGTATTTTAGAATTATCAACAGTACAGTTTTCTTCTGCATGACCATACAAATAATTTAAAAAACCATGTTGTAGAACATCGATCATTCCTGGGAAGATAAAGTTATTCTGACCATCAATGATTTTCCATTCATCAGAAATATTTTCATTTGGATTCAAAATATCAACAATTTTATCGCCATCAATTAGAAGATCTTTATCTTCTTCTCCATGTGGAGTTACCAAAGTAACATTTGTAAATCTTTGTTTGTGTTGCATATATTTAATTTAATATTAAGGTAAAACCTAAAACAACTATAGCGAAAAAACAAGAACTAGGGGAAATAAGATGAAAGACCAATGTGTATGTATAACTGGATCTACACATGGTATAGGATTTGGAATTGCAGAGGCATTTGCTAAAAAAGGAGCAAAAATTGTCATTAATTCTCATGAAAAAGATAATGGCGCTTTAGATAAGCTTAAAAAATTGACTGAGTGTTATTTTGTACAATCAGATCTATCAACAATTGATGGAAATAAAAAACTAATTCAAGAAGCAAAAGTTAAACTCGGAAAAATAGATACTCTTATAAATAATGCTGGTACTTTTCAAGATACTGATTTTGAAAATATTAATAAAGAAAAATTTGATAAAACATTTAATCTGAACGTTAGAGGTTATATGTTTACATCTCAAGAATTTGTAAAACAAATTTCAAACGATCAAAATAATAGTAGTATTATTTGTATTGGTTCCTCTAACTCCTTAGCAGCTGAAAAAAACAGCGTCATGTATGATACTTCCAAAGGAGCAGTATTAATGATGGTTAAATCAATGGCTGTAAGTTTAGCATCAAAAAACATTCGTGTTAATGGTATTGGTCCAGGCATACTTGAAACACCATTGACTAGTGAAGGTCTAAATAAAGGAAATAATAAAAAAGTAATTAGTGCACAAATTCCACTTGGAAGAATTGGGGAGCCATCGGATATTGGTGGAGTTGCTGTATTTTTAGCATCTGAAGAAGCAAAATATATTACAGGACAAATGTTATACGTTGATGGTGGAATTTTAGCTAATCAATTAAATTGGGATGAGTCACTTTTATAAAAAAATTTTAAAAAGGAGAGAATATGATTAAAATAATAACCACTGGTGCAAAATCAGTTTTACCTTTTAGCCCAGCAATCAAAGCAGGAGATTTTGTATATGTTTCAGGCCAAGCATCTGTTGATCGAGAAAATGGGTCAGTCATTGAAGGAACGTTTGAAGAAGAAATGAGACGTTCAATTGAAAATTTAGAAGTAATTTTAAAAGAAGCAGGTCTGACCTTGGATCATGTTATTAATGTGAAAGGTTACGTAGCTGATCAAAAAGATTTAAAAGAATATAATAAAATTTATCCTGAATATTTTACAGATCCACTACCAACAAGAAGTACAATTGTAAAAGTGTTGCCTACTTTCTTAAAATTTGAGCTTGATTGTGTTGCTTATGCACCAAATACTAGACAAGAAGGATAATTAAAAATAAGTTAATATTCCATCAAGAATATTATAGTCATCATCAACAACAGGAATAAACTTCCATTTATCAAACGCTGTGCAAGGATGTGAAATTCCTGAACAAATCATATCCCCTACCTGCCATTGATGATTATCAGCAAGTTTAACAAAGGCATGCTGATCATTTGTACTAAATATTTCTGCTTCACCAACATCTAAAAAACCTTCACCAGGTCTAAATCTTTTTATAGGTTTTGGTAAACCTGAATCATATGGAGCATCTCGTTTTCCCATAGTTAGAAAAGCAAGATTATTTTCAGGAATAGATTGTACATAGGACCAAATTTCAAGAGCTGGTTGTAGAGATTGATCCCATTGTCTATTGGAATCACTTTTAGCTGTTTCAAGTGCATCTAAGTAAGGCCCATGATCATGTGTAATATAACATCCACTTCGTAATAGTACTTTAATAGGAACACTGAGTTTGATTTTAGAAAATCTTTCTCCTACAATATCAAAATGAGTTGATCCGCCAGCCGTAATTAATAATTCATTTAGATGAGAGTAATAATTTGAAGGAATATCATTAATAATATCCTCAATCTTTGAACAAAATTCATGCACAGCATTTGAACCTTTCATAGCAACAGCCGCTATACCCTCATAAGAAGATATACCTGCAAATGTAAAATTCTTTGATGAGTCCTCTCCAATTATATTAACGAGTTTTAAAAAATCTTCTTTTTTACGTATACCTGTTCTTCCATTTTCTGCACCTATTTCAGGCAATAAATTTATTGGATTGGTTAAATTTTGATCACCAAGATTTTTTTTAATATTTAAAAACTGTTCAATAGAATCAACAAAACAATAAAAAGAAAAATTTTTATTTTGATTAATATATGATGCTATTGTTTCTAAATGCGATTTACCTAAAAGTTGATTAGCAAGTAAAACTTTATTAATACCAAAATCAAACATAACTTGAATTTGGTTAATGGCACCAGCTGTAATGCCCCATGCACCATGTTTTATCTGCTCAGAAAAAATCTGAGGGGCCATTGTTGTTTTACCATGAGGAGAAATATGTAAATTGTGTTTTTCTAAATAATTTGAAAAAGTTTTTAAATTATGGAGATAATTTTTTTGTTTTAATACCATCAATGGCATTGGCATATCTTCCTTCAAAATATTCCATTTTTTATTTTTAAGCTCTTTAAGTGGAAATGGTTCACTTGAACCTGGAATACCTTTAGTTCGCCTATCTAAAATAGTATTTTGAATTTCACTCAAATCCATTAAGAATTTATTTTATCAAATGTATTTATAAGCTCCTCTGCATAGTTAGTTAGTCCTATAACGTCAGAACCGATATTTAAGAGATTATATCCCATATCAATATATTCAGAGGCAATGTTTGGTCCACCTGGTGTTGCTGCAATTTTATTATGTTTCCTTGCAAGTTCTGCAACTAGTTTTCTTACTTTAGAAACTTCTGGATGATCCATTTGTCCAGGAACACCTAAAGCTAGTGAATAATCTCCAGGCCCAAAAAATAAACCATCGACACCTTCCATTTCTGCAATTGCTTCTATATGATCAAATGCTTCTGGTGTTTCAATTTGATAAATTACGAGTCTTTCTTCATTAGATTTTGTTAAATACTCTTCAATATCTAATCTAGCATACTTACCATCATTATTACCTCCATCTAAACCTCGGTGTCCTATAGGAGGAAATTTTGTGCTATCTCTAACAAATTTTGCATCTTCATAGTTTTTAATTTGTGGAATTACTAAACCAGCACAATCTATTTCTAATCCTCTGATATAAGAACTATAACTTCCTCTAGATACTCGTAAGATTGCATCAACATCATATATTTTAGCAGCATTAACTTGATTCTCTGCTTGAGTGTAATCCAAAGATCCGTGTTCCATATCTAGCCAAATTGCGTCTGGTTGAGCAAGAGAAAAAATTTCGGCAACTTTTGTATCCGAGGTATTACATTTTAAGGTTATTGCTACTTTACCTTCACTTGTAGTTCTTTTAATTCTACTTTCTCTAAAAGTATCAAAAGGTTTTTTGCTTACTTTTGCCATTGTTCTATCATATCTCGTCATAGTATTTCTCCCTTTATTTATTTTGCAGTATATCCACCATCAACTGCAATGATTGTTCCTGTTAAGTAAGCGGATGAGTCTGATGCTAAAAAAATAATTGGCCCTTTTAGATCAGTGCTATTAGCCATTCTACCTAACTGAGTTCTTTTGCTATAATTCTCTACAAACCTATCTGGATGTGAAGGAACTTTGAAACCTCCTGGTGCCAAACAATTTACACGGATATTATGAGGTCCTAACATACTTGCTGCCCATCTTGTAAAATTGTGCATGCCTCCCTTTTCATAAAAATATAGAGGAGAAGTAGCAGGTGTAAAATCTGTACCTTCATAATTGCCATTTTCCACACCAACAGTACCCATCATTGATCCAATATTTATAATGGATCCAGATTTATTTTTTTTCATTCCTTCAGCAAACATATTTGTAATTTTAAATAATGCTGATGCATTTATTCTTAAACTTTTATCAAAATCATCTAGACTATTGTCCCAACCAAGACTGCCATGCTCTCTGGAAACTGCATTATTTATCAAAACATCACATTTTCCACTTTTCTGAATAATATCATTATATAGCTTTTCGATTGAGTCATCCTGAGATAAATCTAATTGTAATGCAGTAACTTTATAGCCTCGTTTTGTTTCTTCTTCTGCTACTTGTTGTAAACTTTCAATATTTCGTGAAGCTATATATGTAATTGCTCCAGCTTCAGCTAATGCTTCCACTATTTGTCTCCCATAAAGTCCAGCACCTCCAGTAACAAGTGCAACTTTACCTTTTAAAGAAAAACTTTCTAAAACATTCATCTAACTAACCTCACTTAAATTAATTTTAATTCCACCCTCTTCTCTACTCTTTATACCAGCAGCAACAAGTTGCATTAATTCTTTGGTTTCCTCCCATGCAACTGGTTTTACACCTGTTCGTAAATAATGAACGTATGACTCTAATTGTTTTTTAAATGCATAAAAAGTATCATTTGATTTTATTTGTATTCCACTTTTAGTTCCAACTAAAGAAACAAGACCAAAACCTCCAATCATATCAAAGACATTAGCAATATTGATATCAATACCTTTTGAATGATGTAAATGAACAATATTTCTATCTTTATCTCCTAGATTTTGTATTGAGGTAAAGCCTGGACCAACAATTGGAAATAATGTTTCTAAAGCGTGTATCCCATATTTTTCCCAACTTTTTGCCATAGTGACATTAATGTATCTTAAATCACCTAGTTCGTAAGTTGATTGATGGTATGGCTCGTACTCTTTACAATATCGCATTGCAGAAGAACTAATTATCGGCTTTCCTTCATCAATCCACTGTTGAAAAATTTTTAGATCAGTAAAATTATCGCATAATGGTTTATCAACAAAAATTGGTACATTTGCCTCAACGAATGGTTTACACCTCTCAACATGCTCTGAACCAATATCAGTTGCGACTAAAACTGCATCGACTTGTCCAATCACATCTTTTGGATCTTCAACAATATTTTCAATTTCTGCAACTTTAGCGACAAGTTTTGCATCCTCAGGATTATCTGTCCATACATGTGAAACTTCTACATCTTTTATACCTAGGGTATTTTTTGGTTGCTTTGAAATATAATCATTAATTGCTGCATAAGGACATTGTGCTAATGCTTCAACGTTGTATCGACCGTTAATAATTATGCTCCATGAGTAAGGATGTCCATTTCCCTCCGTCATTCCTAGCATTGCTAATTTGATTTTTTTATTTTCTATGGGAAACTGAGTCATTAATTAATATCACTTACCACGCTGTCCAACCACCATCAACTATAAGTGAATGACCCGTCATATAACTTGATGCATCAGATAAAAGAAAAATTGTTGGTTTTGCGGTTTCGATAGGTTTACCGAAACGTTTTAACATTGTGGAATTTTTTAAATTACTCAAAAATTTTTTATTATTGTTTGTAGTCTTAGTTATGTTTGGAAAAGGTCCAGGTAAAATTGCATTAATACGAATATTATTTTTACCATAATACGAGGAAAAATATTTTACCATTTGGTTTAGACCAGCTTTTCCAGCACCATATTCAATGGGATTAGGATTAATATTTTTTGGATACATTTCCATTTTTGGTGATACTAATCCATACATTGAAGCAAACATTACGATACTTCCACCTTTTTTCATTTTACTTGCCACACCTCTCATAAGTAAAAAAGAGCCTGTTAAGTTAACTTGATTAGCTTTATTAAATTTTTCTGCAGTTAATTGAGATAATTTATCAGAAGTTGATCCAAATGTTGCGTTAACTAATCCATCTATATATTTAAATTTTTGATATGCTAATT
>CACMGM010000009.1 GCA_902613275.1 uncultured Alphaproteobacteria bacterium | reverse complement strand
TTCATTTATCATCTTTCATTAAATTGAAATCGCATAAAATAGCTACTGGTGATTCAACAACTTTGGCATGTTTGCTAAATATTGAAATTTTATCTAATTCTTTTTCTGCAGAACAATGCAACATAGGTATTCTCAACGTTTGTAAAATATCTTCAGTAATTTTCGCCATTCCACCTTGCGCTCCTACTGGCTCACCAGGTGTACCTCTGTAACTAATTAGAAAAACAACAGGCATTTGATATAATTGTAATAGAGAAACAATTGCATTCACTGAATTTCCAATTCCTGTATTCTGCATCATTATACACGGGAATTTATTTCCTAAATAAGCTCCAGCACAAATACCCATGCCTTCTTCCTCTCTTGGTACAGCCGAATAATAAACATCTTTATCATTTTCAAGAATATCAATCATGTTAGCTAATAACTTACAAGGAACACTTAAGTAAAAATCTACTCCTCCTTTTTTTAAATTATCGATGATTTTTTTACTGATTTTCATTTACGCGGATGTCTATAGATATAAAATTATAAAACAATAAATTAATTTATTTAAAATCATTTCTTAATTTTATTTTTGTATTTGAATTATATGTTTCACCTACTTTTAATATAGTTGATGGAAAATTTGGTTGATTAATAGCATCTGGAAAAATTTGCGTCTCTAGACACATACCATATTGTAATCCATAATTTCGATTATGTTTACCATGATATGAATCTTTCATCATATTACCAGTATAAAATTGTATTCCAGGTTGATCAGTCGAGTATTCAACTCCCATACCAGTAATGTTACTGTAGATGGCAGCTATAGATTGATCAATAGAATGATCTTTGAGAACATAATTGTGATCAATACCACCGCCTTCTAAAAAAGATTTATTTATTTCAAATGAATTATTAAGATCATATTTTGTATTAACTACATCGAATAATTTACCAGTAGGAATTGATCCCTCATCAGTTTCGCAAATTTGATTAGATGATATTCTTACAACATGGTCAGTAATATTTTTATAATTATCTTTATGGCCATGGAAATTCCAATAGTTATGATTAGTCATATTAACAATAGTATCTTGATCTGCAGTAGCATTAAAGGAAATTAGAATTTCGTTATTATTATTAAGTTCGTAAATAGTTTTACAATTTATGTTGCCTGGATAATTTTCTTCTAAATGTTTAGACTGGTAAGTGAGCTCTACTTTTATACTTTGGCTTGTTTTTTTAATATCGGCTATTTTCCAAATCTTTTTATTAAAACCTACCTCTCCACCATGAAGATGATCAGGTTCAGTATTAGAATATAAATTATATTCTTTCCCATTAAGAGTAAATTTACTTTGCCCTATTCTATTACAAACTCTTCCAATAATTGAATTGAAATATCCATGAGCTTCCAGGCAATCATCTAAATTACCATAACCTAATAAAACATCCTCTGTTTCAGAAATATTCGAAAAAGTTGGAATACAAACTTCACTCATATAACCACCATAAGTATAAAAACTAAAACTATAATTGTTTGAGTTAATAATATTAACTATGTCAATATCTAAACCTTTATCATTTTGAAGTTTGGTAATTTTATATTCCATTATGTTTTCCTTAATCTTTGAAAATTATTTTTTCTTTGTTGAAGATAAATGATTAATCCGCCTAAAACTATGAAAAAAGCACCTGGAAAGAGTTGATCAACTGGCCATTCTGCAAAAAATATCCAACCTAAAATAAGTGCAAAAAATATCTCGATATAATCAAATGGCATAATTTTACTAAGTTCTGCTTTTCTAGCACCATATATTAAAAGTAAAGTTCCAGATCCTCCTGCAATCCCCATTACACAAACTACTAAGAAATCATTTAAACTTTTGAAATTTTCCCACATACCAAAAAACACTACTAACATACATGCAACTATGATTGTCCCTGTTTGACCATACAAGTTGATAAGTGGTGAAGGAACATGATCCTCAAAACTTAAGGATGTTACCCTTGCTAATGAATATCCAAAAGCAGCAAGTATAGGAAGTAATAACATATAATTAAAGTCTGATGACCAAGGTTGCATAATTAAAACGATACCTACAAAACCAGAAATTACTGCACTCATTTTGTACCAACCAAATTTTTCACCTAATAAAGGAATAGCAAGAAGGGTGACCATCATGGGCCCAGTGTATTCCATGGTAGCGACTAAAGCAAAAGGTAAGTAAGCATAAGAAGTATAGAGACATAATTGAGCCAATGCTACAAATACTCCGCGGAATAATCCTAACTTCCATTGCGTTATTTTTATTTGTCTACCATTGCGGTGCCAATCATGTGAAAAATATAAAGCAATAACACATGGGATCATTCCAAATAAATTTCTAAAAGCAGAAAGTTGAGCTGCTGGATATTCGTTTCGCAAAAACTTTATCGCAATCCCCATACAATCCAATAAAAACAAACCTGAAAGTGATAATATAACAGCTAAAAATAAATTATTTTTCATTAATCATAATCTATTATTCTAAAATAATTTCTTTTCCTACTTCTTGACTTTTATAGATTCCATCTAAAATTTTCATTACTTGTAGAGAGTGTTCAGCCGGAATAGTAACTGGTTGATCGTTTGCAACAAACTCTGCAAACTCGATACATTCTTTGGCATGAGGTTCAATAGTGTCTTTTAAATTTCCTTCAATTTTTTTAGTTATGTGAGTTTGAGAATTGATATCATTTTTTATAATCTCACAATTAGGCCAATGCAAACCAGCTTCTCTTCCGTATAACCATACTTGCATATCTTCTATTTTATCTTCTGGTAGTTTATGATGAAGCATCCATGATACTTCAAGCATCAAAGTTGCACCATTTTTAAACCTAACAAACGCAGCTGCAAAATCTTCAACGTTCATTGCTTCCTTATCGTACTCTCCATTGTAACTAAAAGAATTTGGCTGCTTTGCTAATTCTGTTTTTGACACACCCGTCACAGAAAGTGGTTCTGGATTGTTCATAAACCAAAGAGTTAAATCTAATACGTGCACCCCTATATCAATACAAGGCCCTCCTCCTGAATTTTCTTTTTTTAAAAAACCAAGTGAGACTGGTAAAAAATTTCTTCTAAGCATCCAAGAGCGTGCATGATATATCGAACCAATTGATTTGGATTGATCTTTTATTAATTGAGAATCTTTTCTGAACCTAAAGTGTTGAGCACACATTAATTTTTTTTTCGTTTGATCTCTTACTTCAATCATTTTTTTTATTTGTGAGGCATTTGGAGCTAAGGGTTTTTCACATAAAACATCTTTGCCTGCTTGCATTGCTTTAATTGCTAAATCACAATGATAGTTATTAGGCGCACAAATATCTATTACATCTATATCTGGGTCATTAATCATATCTAAGGGATCAAGATATAATTTTTTTATTTGATTTATATTGCCCCAATCTTCAAGAATAGAATTATTAATATCGGAACCTGCTATTAATTCTGCATGTTCTGACATGCGCCAACCAGGTACATGTAACTTTGCAATACCCCCAATGCCAATAATGCCAACTTTTATTTTACCCATAATTATATTTTTTAATTTAGATATTTATCCATTTTTTTTCTTTTTCTGATTGGTAAATTGATTCCATTATACTACTTCTCAATGCTGCTTCTGTAGGAGTAACTAGATTTTTAGTATTGTTATCAATTAATGAATTGAGAAACAAATCAAATGCATGAGGCAATGTTTCTGGTAAATTTTCTTCTATTCTTTCTATTTTTTTACCTTCCTTATTTTCGTTTATAATTAATTGCTCACTTGTTGTTCTTGCGTGAGCTTTTGTTCCACTTAAAAAAATAGTATACGGCTGCGCTATATCTATCCATCCCGCAGCAATACTAGCTATCAACCCGCTTTTAAATTTTATTAAAGCTTCTCCACTTTCTTCACAATCTGGATATTGATTATATACTTTTGTAAAGGTTGCGCTCACAGACTCAACATCAGAAAAAAACCATAAAAGAAGATCTAAAACATGTGTTCCTAAATCACCAAAAGCTCCGACTCCTGCAACTTTAGGATCTGTCATCCATTGATAGTTTTTGAAAATATCCCTCATAATACCATCGTGACAATTAACGAGTCGAATTCTTGAAATTTCGCCAAAATAATTAGCAGTAATTAATTGTTTAAGCTTTATGTAAACAGGATTGCTTCTCATAAAATATCCAGTTTGAAAAAGAATTTTTGAAGACTCAATAAGATTTGCCATTTCAAAAGAGTCTTTTTTTCCTATCCCCAAAGGTTTTTCAATAAAACAGTGTTTTTTATTCTCGGTAATTTTTTTAACTAATTCATAGTGCAAATTAGTTTCTGAACATACTATAACACCATCTAAATTAGGTTCTTTCAATAAATCAACATAGTTATCATAATTCTTACATTGCAGTTTATCAGAGTCGCTTTTTGACCTATTCTTGTCTTTGTCCCAAACACCAATACAATTAATTTTGATGTTTGAAATAACCTTAGAAATAAAATTTGGTGTATGAATATGTGAGGTTCCAATAAATGCTATATTTTTCATTACAGATAAAAACTACTTATAGAGCACAACACCTATCGACCCAGTGACCTGGTTCAACTTCAATAAGGCCCATTTTTATTTCTCCACCTTTGCAATCTACTCCAGGATTAGGACATCTGGTTCTAAATACACAACCTGGAGGTGGATTTAATGCACTAGGAATTTCTCCCTTTAGTTCTATAGCCTCAGATCTTTTCTCTGGATCAATTGATGGAATAGAAGATAATAGTGCCTTTGTGTAAGAATGTTTTGGGTTCTTAAATAATTCTCTTGAGGGTCCCATTTCAACTATGTTCCCCAAATACATAACTGCAACAACATCACATACATGAGCTACTACACTTAAATCATGACTTATGAATAAATAAGTTAGGTTAAGCTCAGTTTGAAGTTGTTTTAAAAGATTTAATATATCTGCTTGTATTGATACATCTAAAGCAGCAACACTTTCGTCTGCTACTATAAATTTTGGATTACTTACTAAGGCTCTTGCAATTGATATTCTTTGTCTTTGTCCTCCAGAAAATGCATGGGGAAATCTTCTTAAATGCTCAATATTTAATCTACATTTTGAAGCAATGTCTCTTACTCTTTCATCAGTTTCTTGTCTTGAGTTTGTTATTTTCATTACTTCTAAAGGCTCTGCAATAATATCCCTCACTGTCATTCTTGGACTTAAAGCAGCATAAGGATCTTGAAAAATTAATTGAGCTTTTTTTCTATATTCTTTTAAATCTTGTTTGTTCATATCTGTTAAATCATAATCTCTTTCATCGTCATGAAAAATAACATTTCCAGAACTAATTTTATTAGCTCCAAGTATTGCTCTACCAAGAGTAGTTTTTCCTGAACCAGATTCGCCCACTAAACCAAAAAAAGATCCTTTTTTAATTTTGATATTGATATTGTTTACAGCATGTATTTTTTGTTTTTTTGAAATAAAATTTTCTTGATAATCAAAATTTACTGAAACATTATTTACTGAAATTAAATTATCACCCATTTTGACCACACTTAATTCCACACTGATCGACCCAATGACCAGACTCAATCTCAATTAATTTCATTTTTATTTTACCGTCTTTGCCTTCTGGATTATGGTGAGGGCATCTGGTTCTAAACACACATCCTGTTGGTCTATCTAAAGGACTGGGTATATTACCTGGTATGGGTTTTAGTGGCTCATCTAAATTATTTATATCAGGCAACGCTGCGAGTAATCCTTTAGTATATGGATGTTTTGGATTTTTAAGAATTTCATTTACAGGACCTTTTTCTACTACACTACCTAAATACATAACTGCTACATGATCTGCTACTTGAGCAATAACACCTAAATCATGAGTTATAAAAATTACTCCCATTTGGTATTCTTTTATAATATCTTTAATCAAATTGATTACTTGGGCTTGAATTGTAACATCTAATGCTGTTGTTGGTTCATCTGCTAATAATAGTTTAGGCATTGTTGATAATGCCATTGCTATCATAGCTCTTTGTCTCATTCCTCCAGATAATTCAAATGCATATTGATTAAACCTTTTTTCTGCATCAGCAATCCCTACTCTTTTAAGCATATTTATAGATATAGATTTTGCCTCATCTTTATTAATATTTTTATGAATTAATAATTGCTCAACCATTTGGACTCCAATTTTTATTGCTGGAGCAAAACTTGCCATAGGCTCTTGAAAAATCATTGATACTTTACCACCTCTAATTTTTTTTAAGTCTTGTTTAGAAGTAAATTGAAGAACGTTTTCGTTATCCAATATTATTTCTGCATCTTCGTTATATGAAGTATTTCCTGGATTTAGTTGCATTATTGATTTTGCAGTAACAGACTTTCCAGATCCTGACTCACCAACAATTCCAAGGACTTCACCTTGATCAACGGAGAGGGATATATTTTCTACTGCTGTTATTCGACCTTCATCAGTATCAAATTTAACATCTAAATTTTTAACTTCTAATAAATGACTCATTTATTTATCTTATGTGGATCAGCAGCATCTCTTAATCCATCACCAACGTAGACAAAAGTAAGTATTAAAACTACTAGAAAAAAAACAGGTATAAAGTACCATTGATAATTGAGAAGTACATCTGCTTTAGTTGCATTTTGTAAAAGTACACCTAAAGAATTCACAGGCTCTCTTAATCCTAATCCAATAAAACTAAGAGCAGTTTCAGATAGTAACATGTATGGAAAACTAATTACTAAATCTACAATTATGTAGCTAGTGAAGCTTGGTAATAAATGTCTTATAATTATGTGTGTTGAAGATGCTCCACATAATTTTGCAGCCAATATATACTCTTGACTTCTTTCACTAAGTAAATGAGTTCTGACTCTTCTTGCCAATGTTGGCCAAGAAATCAATCCTAACAAACAAGATATGAAGAAAAATCGAAGTTCTGAACTCCATTCTAATGGAGCAAATGCTGCAAGACACATAAATAAGGGTATTGGAGGCACAGTTCTAATTGCGTCTGTAAACATTTGAAGTAAACTGTCTATCCAACCACCGTAATATCCGGATATACCTCCAATAATTAATGACAAAACAAATGATATAAATACGCCGAGAGTCCCTACTGCAAGTGAAACATAAATGGCACTAAGTGTTCTACTAAATAAATCTTTACCAGCCTTGTCAGTACCAAAAAGATGAATACCGCCTTCGTCTACTCCAAATAAATGAGTATGAAATTTAAATCCTGGAATTTTAAAATCTAATATCTTACCTGGAAGATTAATTTTAAAATCAAATACTTTGTATTCCCAACCTTTTACAAAAAAATAAACATATCTTCTTTTTTCAGTATCAGTTTTATAGACCCATCTAAAATTTGTATCTGCACCTCTATATTTTGTTAATGTGTGAAGAAACGGTCTTGGTGAAAATCCATTTTCATCCCAGAACATAGGTATTTGAGGAGCACCATTTTCGTAGTCTTTGTCACGCCCGTTAATAGTCGGATCATAAGGTGATAAGAAGTCTGAAAATAGACTGCATACTATCATAAAAAGTAAAATTGAACCCGCAATCATCGCTGATTTATTTCCAAAAAAACGAGTTCTAACTAACTGCATTTGGGTAGCAGTATAGTAAGCTTCTTTTTTACTTGAATTAGCCTCCACCCATAACCCCTTTTCTTATTCTTGGATCCATTATTGCTAAAATTATATCTGTAACAAAATTAACCAAAACGATTGTTGCAGTAAGTAAAAATATTATTGCTCCAGCTAGTTGCTGATCATTTGATCTAGCCAAAGCTTCTATTAATAAAGCTCCTGCCTCAGTCAAAATTAAAATCAGAGCAACTATTGGAAGTGCACTAAAAATTCTATTTAAATCAAATCCTATTGAATTTATAACAGGACCTAGTGAATGCTTAGCTGGATATCGCCAAAGCAAACTCATACCTGATACACCTCTTGCTCTTGCAGCCATTACATATAGCTTATCATTTTCATCTAACATAAGCGCTCTCACAGTTTGAAGTGCAAACGCAGTTGCGTTCCAACCTAATACAAAAATTGGTAACCATGCTCTGCTTAGAAAATCCATTAACTTTGCTGACGACCAAGATTCATTTTCATATTCTTGAGAAAATAAACCTGTCATTGTATCTCCGTAATAGATTGTCATAAAAAGCATTATACAAAGTGCTACTAAAAAATTTGGCAATGCTATGCCAAGGTAACTAACAAACTTTAGAGTGTTATCTAATGATGCATATTTTGTCGTGGCTGAAATAATTCCTACTGGTATAGCAATTAAATATGAAAATATTAATGCTACTAAACATATGGTTAGAGATAAAGTAAATCTTCCACTTAATAATTCATTAATATTCATTCTTAGAATACAACTATCACCAAAATCTTGATTGATAACAATGTCAGAAATCCACTTTCCATATCTATAAAGGAATGGTTTATCTAAGCCTAAGCGAATTTTTTCTGCTTCAATATCTTCATAAGTAATTTGTGAGCCCTGAGTATTTTTAAAAGCTAAATATCTTTCAGCACACGTTCCAGGTACTAATTCCATTAAAGAAAAAACTATAAAACAAACAATTAATAAAGTTACAATAGCTAAAAATGCTCTTGTAAATGTAAATTGAACAAAATTAATCATAGCATGATTCTTCTAATTGTTTTTTAAGAATAGAAGAAAAAAGAAAAGCGGCAATAAAAAATTGCCGCTTTTAAGTATATTTATAGTTGACTTATTCGTCTAACCACCACTGAGTGGCTAAATATGGATAAGTTCTATAATATTCATAAGAAGTTGTTTTGAATTGTGTAAAGTTTTTCAAAGCATTCCTATGATATGTTGGAAAAGGTGCTTTTACAGTTCCAATTAACAAAGTTTGCTCTGTTAACATTGTTGTAATTTTTTCACCCCACTCATTTGATTCAGGTGTACCTAAAGCATATGATTGAAATTTATCAATACCATCACTTAAATCGTAAACCCATTGAGGAGGTTCCACACCTTCATCACCGTTACTATCAATGTAAGCTGCCCACAACATTCCTTGCGTATGGTTAAAGTAGTTTCCAAAAGGCGCTTTGAATGTTTCAGGATCACCTGCAATAATTGCTAATGGTTGACCTTTATCCCATGCATGGACATCCAATGCATTTGAAGATTGTGAACCACGATATTCATCAGGAGTTACCTCTTTAAAAGAAGTTTTAACTCCTACATCGTTCCACATACGAGCAACTAACTCAACTTCTACACCACCTATACCTTGAGTAGCATAGTCAATGTTCATAGCAAAAGGCTCTCCGTTAGGGAGTTCTCTAAAGCCATCACCGTCAACGTCCTTAAGACCAACTTCATCTAGAAGTGCTTTAGCACCATCTGGATCATATTGAGTCATATACATTTTCATATCTTCACGTACGAAATCAGGAGCTGGTGACATACCTGTGAACTG
Organism: uncultured Alphaproteobacteria bacterium; assembly: GCA_902613275.1. The sequence continues at coordinate 16,590 of CACMGM010000009.1, read as the reverse complement.
CTCTACAACACCCATACCATAGTAAGCAACATCGTTAATTTCATTTCTATCTAGAGCAATTGACATTGCTTGACGGAAACGAATATCACCGTAAACTTTACGTTTTTCTAAGTCTGGGTGAGTGACGTTGAAGCTAAATAGTGCTGCTCCACAACCAGGGTTAATTTGAATATTATAGCCTCCAGACTCTGCTCCATCTAATAATTGAGGCGCAGACTCTAGTTGTACAGATTGAGATTTGTAATCAACTTCACCATTAACAAGTTTCAATAATCTTATTTCATTTTCATTGATATATCTCTCATTTTGATAATCAATGTATGGTAATTGATTCCCAGCTGTATCAACTTGGAAAAAGTATGGGTTTGCAGCATATACTCTACCTTCAGTAGTATCTTCAATAGTCATGTAAGCTTCTAAAGAAGGATAAGCAGCATATGGTAAACCATCTACTAACTCTGGATTTCTTAATAACGGAGTTGGAGTATCAGTCCAACCTGAGTTACCATAATAAGCAGCTAGAGCATCCCAGCCATCTGCAAAACCTAAAGCTTGTGCATTCGCATCAGCATTTGAATCAATTTCCGGATGGAATTGTTCTAGGAAATGTGAAGGCATAAAAGCTTGGTTATAAGATGTAGCTAAAGTAGCAAGTAAGCCAGGAAAAGGAGATGGTAAGTTAAATCTTACAGTTTGATCATCAATTACATCGACAGTCATTGGCTCACCACCAACTAATAGATATGGATATGGTTTTTCACGAATCTTTGGATTCATCATCAAGTCTTCGTACCAAAACTCTACATCTCTAGCTACAAAAGGTTCACCATTTGACCACTTATGACCTTTTCGTAACATGAAAGTTAAAGTTGTAAACTCATCATTCCATTCATAATCTTTTGCAACATTTGGAACTACAGTTGACAAGTCATCAGCAAAACGAACTAAGTTAACATGTCGAGTAGATAGCATGTCTGAAGTACCAGCTTCAGTTGCATTAGATAAGAAGTTAATAGTGTTTCCATATTTACCAATTGATTCATATGGCACTACAACAAGTGGTTCATCAGGTAATCTATCCTCAACCGGAGGTAAACTTCCTGGGTTCCCTTGAATTGTTGCATTAATACTTGCAATACTTGGGTTCTCTGAAAACTTCATCGTACAACTAGCTGCACTTTCGTATTCTGATAACTCATATTGCTGTGGATATTTTCCGCCAGTATATGCGTCGCTCATGGTTGAGCCTACGCAATGACCGCCTGCAAAAGAGCTTCCACTCCATACAAACATTGCGGAAGAAAATACCAATGCTACGAGTATTTTTTTTAACATATATTTTCTCCTATAAGATAAATTTATCGTATGTATTTTTTGTATACAAATTTGAGCTTTTAGCAAAAATAATTGACAAATTTATTACGTTTTTTTTTAAAAAATTGTGTATTTCTTTTTAATTACTTTAGTATTTAGTAGAATATGAAGAAAATCAAAAAATCTGTACTTTTTATATGTGCTGATCAGTGGCGCTTCGATTGCTTTAGTTTTTTAAATCATGAATATGTTCTCACTCCTAATTTAGATAAATTAGCAAAAAAAAGTGTTATTTTTAAATCACACTTTGCAGGTATTGTTCCATGTGGTCCTTCGAGAACTACAATGCTGACTGGTTTATATCCATTTATACATCGTTCAGTATATAATGGTGCTCCTCTTGATAAAAGATTTACAAATATTGCTAAAGAAGCTCGAAAATTAGATTACAATCCAAGTCTTTATGGATACACCGATACTTCTTGGGATCCAAGATACTTAGATCCAAAAGATGAAAAAAATTTTACTTACGAATCACCAATGGAAGGGTTTGATGATGGCTGTGTTTTACCAGGAGGAAAACCGGAGCCTTGGGCTAACCATCTTAATCAAAATGGTTTTGAAATTATTAAAGCTGAAGATTTATATAAAGGAAGAAAGCCCAAAGATGATGAAGCATATATTTATGAACCATATTATATTCCAACTGAATTTTCAGACTCCGCATTTTTAGCAGACAAAGTTGTTAACGATTTAAAAAAAGTTAAAGATTCATTTTTTATGCATGTATCTTTTTTAAAACCACACCCACCCTTTCATGTTGCAGATCCATGGTTTAGTAAATTTAATCCAAATAGTATTAACTTATCTAAAAATAATATTTCACTAAAAGAATTATCAAAAAAACATCCGCTACTTGAAGAATTATGTAAAAAATTTTTATTAAAAGAAAATTTCTCTGAAATTAATTATGATCTTTTAAAAGATCAAGATATCAAAAATATTATGAGTGTCTATTTTGCTATGTGCGCTGAAGTTGATTTTAATATTGGTAAAATTTTGAACGCTCTTAAAGAATCAGGGCAAGAAGAGAATACAATGATAATATTTACTAGTGATCATGGAGAGATGTTAAATGAAAATAATTTATGGGGGAAATTAGGTTGGTGGGACTCTTCTTATAGAATTCCATTATTTATTTATGTACCTCAAAACAATCCAAAGGAAATTAACCATTTAACAGAATCTGTAGATGTTGCTCCTACAATTCTAGAATGGCTTGGTGGTGAAATCCCAATTGATTGGAATGGTCAATCACTGATGCACAATATCAATAATAAATACGAAAAATCATCTAATAAACAATATGTTGTTTTTGATTATGATTTTAGAGAAAGCACTTCGTTTGTTAAGGACAAAAAATTAGCACCCGAACAATGTAATCTATCAGTCATTAGAAATTATAAATGGAAATATGTTCATTTCCCTTCATTACCATGTTTATTGTTTGATTTAGAAAATGATCCTAATGAAATTAATGATTTATCTAGAGTAAAAGAATTTCAAGACATTAAAAATGATTTAGTATCAAAACTATTAAGCCACCGAATGATTCATCAAGAAAGACAGTTATCCAATACAAAACTTTCTAGCTCAGGTGTTAATACAAATTCTGGACCATTTAGCAGAAAAATGGAATGATTAAGATATGTTAACAACTGTTATAGGAGCCTATCCAAAACCAAGTTACTTAAAAATAACTGATTGGTTTAATGCTTCTGGTGGTACAGATACTGAATATCCAACTAAATTTTATGAAGATGAAATAGAAAAAATGGGCGATAATGTTGAAGAGTTATTTAATAAAGCTACCAAAGAAATAATTAGTGATCAGGAAGAATGTGGGATTGATATTCTCACCGATGGTGAAGTTAGAAGAGAAAATTATATTCACTATCATTGTAGATATTTAGAAGGAATTGATTTTGCAAATCTCACAGAAAAAGTTGCTAGGACAGGGAATTATAAATGCTGGTTACCAACAATAACTTCAAAAGTTAAAGCAAAAAAATCTTTTCTAGTTGAAGAGTGGAAAAAAAATCAGAGTTTAACGAATAAAGATTTAAAAATTACTATACCTGGACCAATGACTATAACTGATACCATAGCAAATATATTTTATACTTCAGATGAACATTTGGGTGAAGACTTGGCTGATGCCATTAATGTAGAAATTAAAAGATTAGTTGATGCAGGATGTAAATATATTCAAGTTGATGAACCGTTGTTTGCTAGAAAACCAGAAAATGCTCTTAATTTTGGAATCAAAAACCTAGAAAGATGTTTTAAGGATATAAATAATCAAAGTATTGAAAAAATTACTCATATTTGTTGCGGCTATCCTGATAAATTAGATGCAGTAGATTATCCAAAAGCGCCTTTAGATTCTTACAGTAAAATTAGTAAAGCTTTAGATGAATCAATTATAGATACAGTTTCTATAGAAGATGCTCATCGATATAATGATTTAAATTTTTTAAAAGATTTTAAACAAACAAAAGTTATTTTTGGTTTGGTAAAAATAGCGAGCTCTAAAGTTGAGACTAAAGAAGAAATTGTCTCAAGAATAAATGATGCATTAAAGTTTATTGATACGGAACAATTAATTGTTGCTCCTGATTGCGGCCTTGGTCACTTACCTCGAGATTTAGCAAAAATAAAATTAAAAATAATGGTGGAAGCTGCTGATAGTTTCTAGTGAACTAAAGTTTCTGGATTAGCATAATCATAATTTAAATCATCAGCAATAGCTTTATATGTAACGGCACCTTTAAAAATATTTAAACCATTCATAAAATTTTTATCATTTTTTAAAGCATCATTAAAACCGTTAGAAGCTAAGTTTTGAATAAATGGTAAAGTAACTGCATTTAAAGCAAGTGTAGAAGTTCTAGGAACTCCCCCTGGCATATTTGCAACACAGTAATGAACAACGTCATCAACAACATATGTAGGGTTTGCATGAGTTGTTGGTTTACTAGTTTCAACACAACCACCTTGATCAATTGCAACATCAACAATTACTGATCCACTTTTCATCTCTTTTATCATGTCCTTAGTTATAATCTTTGGAGCATTAGAGCCTGGAACAAGTACGCCACCAATTAGTAAATCACATTCAGCAATATAATCTTTAAGATTTATTTTATCACTATGTAGTGGTTCTATTTTATCACCAAATTTTTCTTGTAATTCTTCTAATCTTTTTTCTGATTTATCAACAATGAAAACTTTTGCTTGCATACCTGTAGCAATTATTGCTGCATTTTCACCTACAACACCCCCACCTAAAATTAAGACATTTCCAGGTTGAACCCCAGGCGCACCACCTAAAAGTAAACCACTTCCACCCTTATGTTTTTCAAGAGAATAAGCTCCGGCTTGTATCGACATTCTACCGGCTACAGCACTCATAGGTGCAAGAAGTGGTAATTTATTATTATAATCACTTACTGTTTCATAAGCTATACAAATTGAATTTGAATCAATTAAGCCCTTTGTCAATTCTGGAGCTGCTGAAAGATGTAAGTAAGTGAACAAAATTTGGTTTTCTCTTATCATTGAAACTTCATTCATTAGAGGTTCTTTTACTTTTACAATCATTTCAGAATCATTGAAAATATCCTCAGCTGAATTTACAATTTTTGCACCTGATAATTCATAATCACTATTGGAAAATCCAGCACCAATACCGGCATCTTTTTGAATTAGTACTGTATGTTTATTCTTTATTAATTCGTTAACACTTTGCGGAGTAAGCCCAACCCTAGACTCCTGAGCTTTAATCTCAGAGGGAACACCTATTTTCATTATCTGTCATGCATATAGTTTGAGATACCTGTTCTTAATTTTTCAATTATCTCATCAATATGTTTTTTTTCACAAGTAAATGGAGGTGCAACAATTAAACAATCACCTGTTGCTTTCAAGCTTAAGCCTGCTTCAAATAATTTTTTGAAACACGCATATCCAGCTTTGCCTAAACGCTCATCCATTTTAATATCAATTCCTCCCATCATTCCATATCCTCTTATATCAGTAATGATATCTAAGTCTTTCAAAGTAAATAAACCATCTAAGAAATATGGAGACATATCTTTTGCTCTATTAAATAAATCTTCTTTCTCGATTATATCTTGCATTGCTAAACCTGCTGCCATTGAAACAGGTATAGCAGAATAAGTATAACCATGAAAAAATTCTATAGCCCCCGTAGGTGAAGCATCAACAATAGTGTCATAGATATGATCACGTGAAGCTACTGCTCCCAAAGGTACGACACCATTAGTAATTGCTTTAGCCATGGTCATAATATCAGGACATACATCAAAAGCTTGAGCTGCAAATGGAGCGCCCATTCTTCCCCAGCCAGTAATAACTTCATCAAAAATTAAAAGAATTCCGTGTTTGTCACAAATTTCTCTTAGTCTTTTTAAATATCCTTTTGGCGGAACTAAAGTTCCTGTTGATCCTGCTACTGGCTCAACAATACATGCTGCGATATTTTCAGCACCTATGTTACCAGCAATTCTTTCAAGATCATCTGCTAGATCAACACCTGTTTCAGGTTCGCCCTTTACAAATAAATTTTCAGGTAAATGAGTATGTCTTAGATGATGTACATTTGGCATGAGAATATTTGAAAAAGTTTTTCTGTTAGCAATCATTCCGCCAACAGAAATTCCTCCAATATTCATTCCATGATAACCTCTTTCTCTTCCTACTATATGAGATCTATGACCTTCTCCTTTTGCTTTAAAATATGCTATGGCTGTTTTAATTGCTGTTTCAACAGCTGATGAACCACAAATAGTAAAAAATATTTTATTTAAATCTTCAGGTGTATGTTTTGAAACTTTTCTAGCTAAATCAAATGAACCACCAAAACCTTGTTGAAATGGTTGAACATAATCTAATTGCTCTAATTGTTTTGATACTGCTTCTCTTATTTCTGGTCTTGAATGACCCGCTGGACTACAAAATAATCCTGAGCTAGCATCAATTAATTTATTTCCATAATGATCAGTATAATAAACACCTTCTGCCTTAACCATTAATCTTGGACTATTTTTATAGTCTCTATTAGATGTAAATGGCATCCAATGTTCTTCTAATGAATTAGGTATTTCAGTTCTTTTTTCTAAATCCATTTTTTCCTTATTAGAGATTGAGTATATGAAATTATCGATAAATCAAAGAATATTTCTTACACAATAAAGAAATATCATAGGAAAAATTGTAGCAGTGGTATAGAGAGAATATCAAATATGAGCACATTACCAGAAGATCTTAAAAGTAAAGCTTTAGAGACTCCCAACATACCAGTAGCAGTTGTGTGCCCCAATCAAGAAAGCATCTTATCAGCTGTAATTGAAGGTAAGAATATGAACCTCATCGATCCAACTTTAATTGGAAATAAAAGTTTAATTGCTGAAACAGCGAAAAAATTAAGTTTGGATATTGCAAATTTTAATATTGTAGAGGCTAAAGATGAAGAGGATAGTGCTTCAATTGCTTGTCAAGTTTCTAATGAAAATAAAAGTAAAATCATAATTAAAGGGAATCTTCATACTGATATTTTAATGCGCTCTTATTTAAAAAAAGAATTTAATTTACTTGATGGTAGAAGATTAAGTCATATTTGGCATATGACTACACCACAGCTTAAAAAACCCCTTTTTATCACTGATGGCGCCCTGAATGTTTTACCAAGGGTTGATATTAAATTACAGATTCTTAAAAATGCTGTTCAATTTTGTAATAAATTAAATATTAGTAAACCAAAAGTTGCAATTTTATCAGGTACAGAAGATCCAATTGAAAGTATGCCAAGTTCAGTTGATGCCAAAAAAGTTATGGAACTCGCGTTAGAAGAGAAAATTAATGCTTTTATTCATGGGCCCCTTGCTTTTGATAATGCTGTTTCTGAGGAAGCAGCTAAAATAAAAGGAATTAAAAATGATGTTGCTGGTGATACTGATGTATTGTTAGTACCTAATTTAGAAACTGGAAACTCTTTATCTAAAATAATGGTTTATTTTATGAACGCTTGTGCTGCAGGAATAGTAATTGGAGGTAAAGTACCAGTTGTGGTTCCTAGTAGAGCTGATAGTAAAAATTCTAAACTTGCATCAATTATGGCAGCTGTCGTTGCAACAAATAACTAATTAATAAATAAATTTTAACTCGAATGTTATTGAGACACTACTTTTTAATTTTAATAATCACTTTTTTATTTGGAAGTGCCTACCCAGTTCAGAAAGTTATTTTTAATGAAAATGTACCACCATTATTAATGGGAAGTTTAAGGATGTTAGTGGTTTTAATTTGCCTTATACCCTTTTGGAGATTTAGAATACCTGAAAAAAAATACTGGTTACCACTTCTCTTTTTTTCAATCTCTATGGGTTTTTTAGCAAATGTTTTTATGACATTATCTTTAAATGAAGCAAACATAGTTTCTCCAATAATTATTGGATCTCAACTAGCTGTGCCATTTGCAATATTATTAAGCTCTTTTTTTTTAAAAGAGAAGGTAAGTATTAAAAAATGGGTACTTATATTTATTTCTTTTTTTGGTATTATTTTATTAGGCTTTGATCCATTAATAAGAAATGAGATTTTTGCATTAATCTTAATAACGTTAATGGCCTTCTTTTATGCAAGTGCACAGGTTTTTTCCAGATACCTAAAAGATTTAGAAGTCACACTCACAAATGCAGTAATGGGACTAGTGGGATTTATATTATTAATCATTTCATCATCAATATTTGAAGGACAAACATTAAATGAAATAAAAAATATTAGTTTTCAGTCGTGGCTATTAATATTGCATTCAGGTATCTTTGTTTCAATTGCTGCACATATGTCGATGTTCTATTTGTATAGGACGTATCCTGTTAATAGAGTATTTCCATTTTACGCTTTGTTTCCTGTATTTGGAGTATTGTTAACATTTATAATTTTTTATGAAATACCAACTTTAATTACTTTTATTGGTGGTATAATTGTAATCGTGGCAACTTATTTTATTAATAAGGAAAATTAATTATTTTAAAACATCCAATCCATTAGAAATATTTATATCTCCTGTTTGGCGAGCTTTATTAAATTCTTTAATTCGATCAAAGACATCGATACCAATTTGCCTATAAATATCCAGTAAATCAATTAAGACCCAGTTTTCTCTGATCAAACCATTTTCTAGTCTCCAAAAATCTAAACTACGCATTTCTAATGGCTGATTTGATGGTGCTATACCCATCCAACCATCATTAGTTATAGTTAACCTCATATTAGGCCAACCTGTTTCACAAACATAATTGCCTTCGTGTAACCAATGTGTTTTTAAATCTTCCATACCTTCTATTGCTAATTTTTCATTAGAAGATCCACCTTTACGATCTGGCATTGCTCTCAAAAAAGGTATTTGGTGCCAATGTCTAAATCCAGCTATCCCCCTTCCTGTCCCAATTCCTGCTGGCCCATACCAATTTAGATTAGGATGCCAATATTTTTCTAATTGCATTACTCTAGGATTAGGATCTGTTGGATGAATAGATAAATCATGAAGCATATTAATGACGTGATCAAAATTCTTTTTACCATCTCCTCTTATCGCAAGACCATCAGATGTCATCGGTGATGGTGTGCATAAAAAAGCACCTAACTGTGGTGCCATCGGCCATGCATTTGCTTGCATCATCAATTCAGGTAAATCCCAAATTGCTTGTACTTGGACAATTTTATTATCTTCTACCTGAAAAAATTCATGATAACGCATATGTATTAAATTTCCAGTTGGTTGAATATTTAAATACGGCTTTAGGAATGTTCCCATATAGTTACCCATTGTTCCAATCCAATTTCTACCTTCTGGAGTTGTTCCAGCCATGACAATCATATCTCTTCTTTCAAGGTCTGGAATACTATCACTGAGCGGAATTAAACATTTTGTTAATAAATTGTCTAAACCTTTAAAAGTTCCAAACGGATGACAAAAATGCATTAAAGTATCATTTGAAAAATATTTATTTAATGATTTTTTAATGATGTCTATATCAAAAGTTTTAGTTGAAACTTGATAGTCAACAAAATATTTTTTTAATTCTTCAGATTTCATTATTTTGCTGTCCAGCCTCCATCAATAACTAAAGAAGATCCTGTCATCATTGAAGATGCATCAGATGCTAAATACACGACAGCTGTTGCAATATCACTTTCAGTTGCAACCTTACCCAAGGGAATATTTTTAATAACAGATTTTTTAAAATCTTTATTTTTAAAAAAATTTTTTACCATAGGTGTTTCTACAAATGTAGGGCAAATTGAGTTAACACGTATATTATGTTTTGCTAGATCTATGGCCATGCCCTTGGTCAGACCCTCAATACCAAATTTAGTCATATTATATACACTTCTCAATGGAGCACCTACTTTGCCTAATTGTGAAGATAAATTAATAATTGATCCACCAGTTTTTTTTCTATTTTTTGATTTAAGCATTATTTTTGTAGAAAGCTGAGCGATATCAAAAGAAGCTTTGATATTTAAATCTACCACTTCACTCATATCTTTTCTCTTTATTTTTGTAAAAAATTCAGGTCGATTTGTTCCAGCATTATTAACTAAAATATCTAATTTAGAAATTTTAGAAAATATTTTTTTTATCTCATTAAGGTTAGTAACATCACAAACAAAATAGCTACACCGCCTTTTTAATCTTGTGATAATACTTTGAACTTGCATAAGATCTTTTTCTGTACGGCTAATTATAATTACATGAGCACCAGCTTCTGCTAGTGCTATAGAGCAGGCTTTACCAATTCCTTTACCAGCCCCAGTTATTAACGCTGTTTTATTTTTTACGTTTATATCTTTTAAAAACATGAATCTTTTTTAATCTTTACAGTGAAAATAATGATTGATCTAATATTTTTACTTTTTTGATACACATTTCAAAACTATCATCTGAATGATAATCACCAGGAAAACCAATGCACTTTATTCCAGCACTTACCGCAGACTTGCTGCTTTCTTCAGTATCCTCAATAGCTAAACAATTATCAGGTTCTAAATTTAATTTTTCCAATGTTAGTTTGTATATTTCAGGATTAGGTTTTTCATTTTTGACCAATGATCTATTTCCAATAAAATGAAAATCCTCATTTGAAATTTGATCGGATAAACTTTTGAATACTGCCTCAACATTATTAATTGTTGTTGAAGTTGCTAAAGCTAGTTTAATATTATTTATTTTTGTAAAGTTAATTATTTCATTTACACTTTTTCTTAGTTTTTGTTTGTTTTTCATAATAAAAGAACTGAAAATTTCAGTCTTTCTATTTCTTATTTTTGATGCATTAACATTAACATTATTTTTTTCTGCAAAATCTTCTACTCTTTTTGTACCACCAGTTTTTTTTAATAAAATTTTATAATCTTGCTCATCCCAGTACCAATCTAGACCAGCTTCCTTAAAAGCTTCATTGAAAGAGTTACGTTGTATATCTGATGACTCTATTAGTGTTCCAATTGATCCAAATAGTAAGGCCTTATATTTCATGTTATTAAAAATTTAATTTTTATATTAACCTTTCACTGCTCCAGCAGTTAAACCACTTATTAGTTGTCGTTGAAAAAACATTATAATCATAAATAAAGGTGCAGTTGCAGAAACAACACTAGATACTGCCCACATATAATTTCCACTATGTTCAATTGTACCTAAATAGGCATTAATTTTAGGAACCATTGTATAATTTTGCTGATTTAATAAAAGTGAAGTAACTGTAAAATCATTATAAGCTAACATCATACTAAATAAACCTGCTGTAACAACTCCCGGCCACATTACAGGCATTATAACAAAGCGAAATGCTTGAAAATAAGTGCAGCCATCAATTAGTGCACTTTCATCTAATTCTTTAGGAACTGTTTTAAAGAAAGAATATAGAAGCCATAATGTAAAAGGTTGATTGATTGCAACTAAAACTATTATGGTAGTTGGCAGTATGCCCCAAACGTTCAATTGAAAAAAAGGAAATAGGTAGCCTGAAACAAGTGTGATGTGAGGCATCGCTCTAAAAATCAAAGCAGCAATTAAAATCCAAAAAGTATATTTATATGTTGATCTAGACAATGCATAAGCACCTAATGTTCCTAAAAATAAAGAGATTGTGACAACAGAAACAGTTATAATAATTGTATTCATTGTTGCTTTCCAAAATTCACCTTCAGTCCAAGACTCTACATATGCTTTAACTGTAGAAGTATCTCCTGTTTCAATCAAAGTATTAACCCCTGTTACAGCAAACATCCAATCAGCTCTTGAGAAAAAGTCAGCTTTAACTTTAAATGATCCCCAAAAGGTCCATATAAAAGGAAAAACAGAAACAACTAACCAGGCAAGGATAAAAAAACTATTTATTAAAATTAGTTGTTTTGAGTATCTATTAATTTTTGATTCCATATTATCTCTCTGTTCTAAATTCTCTCCATGTTCTTATAAGTACTGGTGTTAATAAGATTGCCACACCAATAATAGTTAACATAGATGTTGCTCCTGCAGACCCGAATAACATTTTGTTTTCACTTCTTAAGTCATTGTAAATCATCCAAGATAGTGATTGAGCAACTCCCTCAGCAGCAAAACCAATTATAGGCTCAAGAACTCTAAAATTATCCATAAGACAAATTAATATTATAAATGTTGCAACTGGATAGAGGTGTGGAATAACTATATGTCTTACCCTTTCATATCTTGAAGCTCCATCGATAATTGCAGCCTCAATTGGATCTTGAGGTACAGTCTGTAATGCAGCATAAAAAACAACAAAAGCAAAAGGTGTGTTATGCCAGATTCCATAAATAATCAGAGTTATCCATGTCAATTGACTAGAAGACTTTAGTGATAAATTTGGATCATCAAATAAGAATTGAATAAATGAACCCAATATTCCCTTTGCATCTATCATCCAAAATAAAACGAGAGATCCAATCAATGGTGTTACAATCATTGGTAAAATAACACCAAAAATGGTTGGGCCTTTTAAGCTTTTCGTAATCGTATTTACACTTAAAGCTACTATGAAACCTAAGACTACTACTGGTGGCGTAACTGCAAAACAAAATGTAAGTGTAAACAATAATGCTTTATAAAATGGGAGATTAAGTAAAATATCTGTGAACTCAGCTATTGATGATGAATTAGTCCAGGCCTCTTTAATTTCATCAAAAGCTAAATGGTTTCTATCTCCGTAAGTTCCCAAACCATTAAACCTTCCAAGAGGCTGTTCCTCTTGTAATTTATTTGTAGCCTCAATATCTACTTTTGTTTCAGTTTTACATCCAAATGGATCGCATTTTTCTACTTCCATTAAAATTTGTTCAGGCTCAATATGAAGAGATTGAAAAAAACTAGAGATAATTGGAAGGCCAATAAACATCAGCATTGCCAATCCACTTGGGAAAAAAAACCAAAAGAATGTTCTGTGAGGCATCTATTTCTTTTTTAAAAAAAGTGGAACATAATAATGTTCCACTTTAACATAAATAATAATATGGTTTATAGAAAACCTTGCTCAGTAGCTTTTGCTACATATGCAGCTTCTACATCAGCTAATGCCTTTTCAGCAGACTCATTTCCTTGAAGAAATTCTACAAGTTCTGTACTCAAAGCACCATGTAATAGACTCATGTATGGTAAGCTTGGGTAAGGTGTTGCACCTCTGTTAGCAGCGTCAACAACTGGTCCCGCTGTATCTCCAGGTGAATAGCCATTAATCAACCAAATAGTTGCATTTGGATTAGCATTTGCCATTTCTGTTGAAGTTGCTGCACCTAAAAGAGCTCTAAAAGATGCCTCTGCATTTTCATCAGAAGTATTTGTAGCTATTCCAAAACCATCCCACCATAGAGTTGTTGCAGGTTTCATTCCACCACCAACTGATGGAGATGGAGCTAGTCTTGTATCAGCTTTAATCATCTGATCACCTTCGTCATCTAATAATGATGCTGCTCCTGAGTTCCAGATATGCATTAGTGCTACATTACCTGACTCCCATTCTTCTTTAACTGCATTAGTATCTTGAGTTAAGAAATCAGGGTTGCTCACTTCTGTTAATCTTTTAAGCATGTTAAGAGCAGCTACTCCATTAGCATTATTAACACTTACTTCTGCTGTTCCAGCTTTAAAGAAGTCACCTCCGTGACCAAGGTACATGTTTACGAACTCTTGACCTAGATTCCATCCAGATTTGAAAGCTCCAGCATATGGGTTAGCCATTTTGCCAGAAGCCTTAATTTTTTCTGCAGCTGCAATTACTTCTTCATATGTTGAAGGAACTGCGATACCTAAATCATTGAGAATGCTTTCTCTGTACCAAAGATGCTGTGCGTTAGCCATAAAAGCTATTGCATAGATCTTTCCATCAATCATAATCTTTTGATTATCTTGTAGTGCACTTCCGTATTTAGCAACTAAATCATCAAGTGGACGAATTAAATTATCGTTCATTAAAGTTGTAATTGAACCGTTTGTTACAAGTTTTGCAGAAAATTCAGCTGGGTTAGCTGATAGAGCCGCAACTTGTAATTTATTATGATCAACGGAGTGAGTTACAGAAAAATCTGCACTAGGTCCTGCACAACTTTTTACCTCATCCATGAAAATTCTGTATGTTGTAAATTCGTTAGCTAGAATCTTTATTGATCCATCTGTTACTCCACAAGGTGAATGCCCACCAGCAAACGCACTTGTGCTAACAAAAGAGAATAATAAAGCTATTAATAATTTTTTCATATATTTCCCCTTAGTATTAAAATGTGAAATTCACATTTATGAATAAATCCTTTATATTGGTATTAGTAAATATTGCAATAATATGAATTAATATTCAAGGTTTTGAATATTAAAAATGAGGGGATAAATAATGAATTTTATAAAGCCTGCGACATCACAGGATGTAGCGAAATTAGCAGGAGTCTCCCAGTCAGCAGTTTCAAGATGTTTTACAAAAGGTGCTAGTATATCAACTAGAACAAAATTAAGAGTTTTAGAAGCTGCTAAAAAACTAAAATATAAACCAACTAACTTATTAAGTAATTCAATCTTGAATGAAAATAGTGGTTTGGTTGGAGTAATCTTACCATATGTTACCAGTAGATATTATCCAGAGGTTCTAATTGAATTACATGAAGCTTTACGACAAGCAGGTTTTAGAATTTTATTAATAACAACAGACGATGGTGAAGAGCTTGATGAAAAATTAATTCAGCCCTACCTAAAAGATAAATTGGTTGCGATTATTTCTGCAACAAAACCAACAGATACATTTGTTGAAAGTTGTATACAAAAAAGAATTCAATTTATTGCGTATAATAGAAGTTGGAATATTCCTACTATCAGTTCAGTTGCCTGTGACCACAAAAACGGAGGTCAAATAGTTGCTGATTATTTTTTGCAAAATAAACATCAAAATATTGGATTAATTGAAGGGCCTAGAGGATCGTTTGTTAGTGATGAAAGAAGTAAGGGGTTTAAGCAACATTTAAAAAATAATAAAAAAATAAAACTTCATATTGAAAAAGGTTTTTTTACATATGATGGTGGATACCAAGCAGCAGAAAAGATACTTAAAAAAAATGTTAGTGCCATTTTTTGTGCCGATGATACGATGGCTTTTGGGTGTCAGGATTTTATTAAAAATAGTAAAAATCTTAAAGCTAGAAATCAAATTGAAATTATCGGGTATGGTGATATTTCTATGTCTAGCTGGAAGTCGTATGATCTAACAACTGTGAGACAGCCTATTAGACAAATGTCAAAACTTGCAACGCAATTAATTAATGAATTTATAAAAGATCCAGACTTTGAACCTATTAATCATATTGTCCAAGGTAGATTAATTAAAAGAAAAACAACAAAATAGATTATTTAAAGCTAAGCCCCATCTGCTCAAATACACCATGATTATCTACCATAACGTAATTGTCTAAAAATTTTCCATCTTTAATTGTCCAAAAATCTGAGAATTGCATTTTTATTGATTTGCCTGTCGCTTCTACTCCAAGATAAGTCCCGCTATGTGTTCCTGTTAAGAATCCTGTTGCACTTATCCATCCACCTTCTGCAACCACGATATCATTTTTTACATGATAATCAGGAAATGCTTCATAAAAAGGTTGTAGGACTTTATATTTAAAATTTTCTATACCATGAATATCGCCAAAGCCTGGAGGTCCATGCCAAACCATATCATCATGCCAGTATTTATGCTGAGCTTCTAGGTCCTGTGCATTAAGTGCATCATACATATTCTCTAATAGTTTTTTACTTTCGTCTAAAGTCATTTTTTATCTCCTAAAATTTGCATTAAAATTGCAAGCTCGTTAAAGCCAGTCCATTCTTTGATTATTTTGTTATTCTTAATTTCCCATTGAGTGATTCCCCAAAGATAAACCTCTCTGTTTGTTGGTTGACCATAAGAGCCATTACCTTTATGTGTTCCTACTGCACCCCATCGCACTGAAACTAAATAACCATCTTTGTTGTTTCCCATCCAGTATAAATCTTCAATGCTTAGTGCAAGGTCTGGAAATGAAGCTAATATTGATATTATAAACTTTCTCAATTGCAAAACTCCTTTAAATTTACGTCCTGTCGAACCTTCAAATTCGACACTACTCGAGTATGCTTTATTTATTGCAGAAAAATTTCTTCTGTTCCAAATTGTGTCATAAACTGCGTGAACAAATTGTCGTACATTATTAATTTTATCTGGAATTTCAAAACTGATTGGTTTTAATTTAGTAATATTTCTTTTTGGCTTAGAGTTTTTAAAATTAGGTGCAAATGGCCCTGCTATTCCTTCATCTACAAGTTGTTTAGCAACCTGATTTAGATCCAATCCAAGCTGTTTGATTAAACCTGCTGTGTCATAAACAACATTTTCGTAATAAATTTCATTATTTTTTGCTACACAATTTGCAATACAAAATAGTCTAACTTTTTTTCCTGTTGGTTTGGTGAATTTACTAAAACCAGTATTTGTTCCAGTAATAATTGTTCTGTGTGATGTATGAAAACTTACTTTTTCATCTCCTGCCCAAATAACTTCATCTGCATAAAGTCTAATATCTGGAAAAGCATTATTTGTGTGTACAGTATCAGCTACTATTTTTTCTGATCCAGATTGCAAACCAAATTCATCCCAA
>CACMGM010000008.1 GCA_902613275.1 uncultured Alphaproteobacteria bacterium | reverse complement strand
CGGTTTTCCATGAAGCTTTTACCATAGCACAAAATGGAAGGCCCGGACCTGTATTAATTGATATTCCAAAAGATGTTCAGTTTGCTAAGGGTACTTATGAAGAAAAAAATAAAATTATTATCCCATCTCATAGGTTGTTTGAGCCAAGTCCTGATTATGAAAAAAGTAAAATTGAAGAAGCTGTTGAATTAATTGCAAAAGCAAAAAAACCAATTTTTTATATTGGGGGTGGATGTATTAATTCTGGACCAAAAGCTTCAAAATTAGTTAGAGAATTTATAAATATGGTTGGATCACCAGTTACAATGACATTAATGGGTCTTGGTGTTGTAGGTTCTTCAGATAAAAATTCACTTGGAATGCTTGGAATGCATGGGATGTATGAAGCTAATATGGCAATGCATGAATGTGATGTCATGATTAATATTGGTGCAAGATTTGATGATAGAGTTACTGGAAGACTTGATGCCTTCTCTCCAAACTCAAAGAAGATCCATATTGATATTGATGAAAGTAATATCAATAAAACTATTAATGTTGATGTTCCAATAATAGGTGATGTTAAGCAAGTTGTAGATAAAATGATTTCTATTTGGAAAGAAAAAAATTATAAAATAGAAACTGAGTCATTAAAATCATGGTGGGATAAAATTAATAAATGGAAAGAAATAGATTGTCTTAATTATAATAATGAGGGTAAACAGATTAAGCCTCAGTATGCGGTACAAAGACTTTATGAGTTAACAAAAAATACAAAAACATTTATTACTACTGAAGTAGGGCAGCATCAAATGTGGGCTGCTCAATTTTATAAATTTGAGGAACCAAACAGATGGCTGACTTCAGGGGGTTTAGGAACTATGGGATATGGTTTTCCTGCTGCAATTGGAGCACAGGTAGGTAATCCAGATGCTTTGGTTATTGATATAGCTGGTGATGCATCAATCCTTATGAATATTCAAGAAATGAGTACTGCTATTCAGTATAGACTTCCAGTAAAAATATTTATTTTAAATAATGAATACATGGGAATGGTTAGACAATGGCAAGAGTTATTGCATGGAGGTAGGTATTCTGAAAGTTATACTGATAGCTTACCTGATTTTGTTAAGTTAGCAGAAAGTTACAAAGCAGTAGGTTTAAGAGCAAAGACTACTGATGACCTTGATGATGTAATTACTCAAATGATAGAAACTAAAAATACTGTAATTGCAGATATTTGGGTCACTAAAGAAGAGAATTGCTTTCCTATGATTCAAAGCGGTTCTGCTCATAATGAAATGATGTTAAGTAAGGATCAAAAACAAGATAAAAAATCTGCTGAAAAAGGAAAAATTTTAGTTTAATGAATAAATCAGTTTACGCTTCTCCTGATCAAGTATCAGAGACTAAAAGACATATATTAACTGTACTTGTCGATAATGAACCAGGGGTACTAGCTAGAGTTATAGGTATGTTCTCTGGAAGGGGATACAATATAGACAGCTTAAATGTTGCTGAAGTAAGTAATGATGAAAATATATCAAGAATTACTATAGTTACACATGGGACATCGGAGGTTGTAAGTCAAATTGAAAAGCAACTACTTAGAATTGTTCCTGTACATAGCGTAACTAATCTTGACAGAGAAGATAGCTCAGTAGAAGCAGAAGTTGCTTTAGTTTATATTTATATTTCTGAAAATAATAAAAAGAAGGTTTACGAACTTTGTGATTTTTATAGAGCAAGAAAAATTGAAAATGAGAACAACACTACAATCTTTGAGATTGCTGGTGCATCAGAACGTGTAAATAGATTTATAAAAGAGATTAATGAAATTACAAAAGTTGAAATTGTTAGAAGTGGTCCCGTTGCAATATCATCAATTCATAAAAATGAGGAGGAATAATGAGAGTATATTACGATAGAGATGCAGATTTAAACTTAATTAAAGATAAGAAAATAGCAATTGTTGGTTACGGCAGTCAAGGACATGCTCATGCAATGAATTTAAGAGATTCTGGCTTAAAGAATGTTTCAATAGCTTTGAGAGAAGGATCGAATTCAAGACCTAAGGCAGAGCAAGCAAATTTTAAAGTTATGACTCCAGCAGAAGCTGCTAGTTGGGCTGACGTAATTATGATGTTAACCCCAGATGAATTACAATCTGAAATTTACACAAATGATATTGCTGATAATATTAAAGAAGGAACGACAATTGCATTTGCACACGGATTAAATATTCACTTCGATCTCATTAAACCTAAAGAAGGAATAGATGTCATTATGGTTGCACCTAAGGGTCCTGGACATACTGTTAGAGCTGAATATGTAAGAGGTGCAGGTGTTCCTTGTTTAGTAGCTGTTGATAAAAATCCTTCAGGTAATGCTCTTGAAATAGGAATTGCATATGCATCAGCAATTGGTGGTGGAAGAGCTGGAATTATTGAGACAACATTTAAAGAAGAATGTGAAACAGATCTTTTTGGTGAGCAATCAGTACTATGTGGAGGATTAACCCATTTGATTTTAGCTGGTTATGAAACTCTTGTTGAAGCAGGATATGCTCCTGAAATGGCATATTTTGAATGCCTTCACGAAGTAAAACTTATCGTTGATCTTTTATACGAAGGAGGAATGGCGAATATGAGATACTCGATTTCTAACACTGCTGAATATGGAGATTATTCAAGAGGTCCTAGGCTTATTACTGAAGAAACAAAAAAAGAAATGAAAAAAATTCTTTCAGAAATACAATCTGGTCAATTTGCTAAAGAATGGATGGCAGAACATAAAAGTGGTCAAACAAAATTCAAAGTAATGAGAAAAGATCAAGCTGAACATCCAATAGAAGCCGTTGGAGAGAAACTTAGAACTCTTATGCCTTGGATTGCAGAAGGAAAAATGGTTGATAAATCTAAAAA
Source organism: uncultured Alphaproteobacteria bacterium (assembly GCA_902613275.1). Next base: position 29,819 of record CACMGM010000008.1, on the reverse strand, counting down.
CTAGATGAAAGTTTAATTAAATTTTGATTAGTGTATAATTAACTAAATGACTGAAAAAATATATATTTTTGATACAACTCTTCGAGACGGAGAACAGTCCCCAGGAGCATCAATGAATTTGGATGAAAAACTTCAAATAGCTGAAGTATTAGATTCAATGAATGTAGATATAATCGAAGCTGGTTTTCCTATTGCATCTAATGGAGATTTTGAAGCAGTTCAAGAAGTTAGCAAATATGTAAAGAATTCTACGATTGCTGGTTTAGCTAGAGCTAGTCTGAAAGATATCGATAGAGCTTGGGAAGCAGTTCAGCATGCCAAATCTCCAAGAATACATACATTTATTGCTACCAGCCCACTTCACATGAAATATAAATTAAAGAAAACAGAAGATGAGGTTTTAGAAGCTATTGAGAAGACAGTTACACACGCAAGAAATCTTTGTGATAATATTGAGTGGAGTTGTGAAGATGGTGGAAGATCAGAACTAGAATTTCTATACAAATGTATTGAGCTTGCTATTAATTCTGGTGCATCAACAATTAATATTCCTGACACTGTTGGTTATACATTGCCGGAAGAATTTGGTGCAATTTTTAAGCATGTTAAAAATAATGTACCTAATATAGATAAAGTTATTCTTTCAACACATACACACAATGATCTTGGTTTAGCTACAGCTAACAATGTTGCTGCAATTAAAGAGGGCGCAAGACAAGTTGAATGTACCATTAATGGTATGGGTGAAAGAGCTGGAAATTCATCACTAGAAGAAATTGTCATGACACTCAAAGTTAAAAAGGATCTTATGCCTTATCATACCGATGTTAAAACAGAGTTAATTATGAAATCATCAAGATTAGTTTCTTCAATAACAGGATTTCCTGTTCAACCAAACAAAGCAATTGTAGGTGCTAATGCATTTGCGCATGAAGCTGGAATTCATCAAGATGGTATGCTCAAACATGCTGGTACCTATGAGATAATGACTCCTGAATCAATTGGGTTAAATCAATCGTCACTCGTCCTTGGTAAACACTCAGGTAAACATGCATTTTCAGAAAAATTAAAAGAGCTTGGTTATGAAGTAGGCGATAATGCCTTGATGGAATTATTTGGTAGATTTAAAGATTTAGCTGATAAGAAAAAAGAAATATTTGAAGAAGATTTAATAGCACTAGCTGAGGATAGAACATCGTCATATGATGAACATATTAAATTTGTATCATTAGAAGTAAATGCAGGGTCTGTTGAAAAAGCTGAAGCGAAGTTAAAGATAGAAATAAACGAAAAAGTGGAAAATATTAAAATAAATGGAAACGGTCCTGTAGATGCAACATTCAATGCAATAAAAAAACTTACTAATACTGAATTTAGACTTAAACTTTATCAAGTAAATGCAATTACAGCAGGTACTGATGCACAAGGAGAAGTAACAGTAAGATTGGAAGATGATAATCTTTCGTCTCAAGCAAAAGGAAGTGATCCTGATATAATTGTTGCTTCAGCAAAAGCTTACATAAACGCATTAAACAGATTGATCTTTAAAAAAACTAAATCTATTAAAGAAAATACTGCAAGTTTAAAAATAGAAGGAGTTTAATGAATGGTAATTGATCGTTTTTTTAGTTTATTTTCTAAAGATATGGCCATTGATTTGGGTACTGCAAATACGCTAGTATATGTAAAAGGGGAAGGTGTTATTCTTAATGAACCTTCAGTTGTTGCAACAATAGAAAATGATAGAGGAACACAGGTGTTAGCAGTTGGTAACGAAGCAAAACAAATGCTTGGGAGAACACCAGGAAAAATTCAAGCCATACGTCCAATGAAAGATGGTGTAATAGCCGATTTTGATGTCGCTGAACAAATGATCAAGAGTTTTATAAAAAAAGTTCATAAAGGAAGATCTTTATCAAATCCTCAAATTGTTATTTGTGTACCTTCTGGCGCTACAAACGTTGAAAGAAGAGCGATTAGGGAGTCAGCTGATGCAGCAGGAGCTAGAAGAGTTTATTTGATTGAAGAGCCAGTTGCGGCAGCAATAGGAGCTGGTCTTCCAGTTGCAGAACCAACAGGCTCTATGGTTGTAGATATTGGTGGAGGCACAACAGAGGTGGCAGTATTATCTCTTGGAGGTGTTGTTAATTCTACTTCAGTTAAAGCTGCTGGAGATCGATTTGATGAAGCAATAATGGAATATATGAGAACAACTCATAAATTAGCAATTGGAGAGACTACAGCTGAAAGAATGAAAAAAAATATAGGTTCTGCTAGTCCACCAGATGATGGAGATGGCAGAAGTATGAGTGTTAAAGGTAGGGACTTAATAACAGGTCTCCCAAAAGAAATCTCTATTTCTCAAAGACAAATTGCAGAAGCTCTTGCCGAACCTGTTGCTCAAATAATTGATACCATTAAAAGAGCTTTAGAACAAACACCCGCAGAATTATCTGCTGATATTGTTGAAAGAGGTATAATGTTAACCGGAGGCGGATCTCTTTTACATAATCTTGAAAAAGTATTAAGAAGATCAACAAGTCTCCCGGTTTCAATTGCAGAGGATCCACTATTATGTGTTGTTATGGGTACTGGACAGGCACTAGAAGAAAAATCACGATTGAGCGATGTATTTGCCTCTGATTAAAAACTAAAATGGCACCTAAGTTCCAAATAAAAGTTTTTCAAATTTCAAGTTTCGTTAAGAATTTTACAATCATTTCTATTGTTACCTTATCATTTCTTTTAGTTTTTTTTTCAAAATCTGATTTGTATCTTATCAATGGGATAAAAAATATATCTAGTGCAGTAATTATTCCAATTACCAGAGTGATTTCAGCACCATTAAATGTATTTTCTAATTTTGTTGATGAATACAATAAGTTTACGAGTTTAAAATTTGAAAATAAACTACTTCAAGAAGAGATAATACGCTTAAAAAAATGGCAAACATTAGCAATACAAAATTCAAGAGAGAATAAAGTTTTAAAAAAATTATTAAATGCAACTGATAATAATTTAAGTTTAGTAAAAACAGCATCTCTTATTAACAGAAATGATACAATTTATACTAAGCTAATAAACTTAAATGCTGGCTACGTAGATAAAATTAAGAAAAATATGTCAGCTATTAATGAAAGAGGATTAGTAGGAAAAGTAATTGATACAACTTCAAATAATTCTAGAGTAATTCTATTGACTGATCCAAATTTATCTATTTCAGTAAAATCTATATCAGATGATATTTTTTCCTTACTTACTGGCAATGGAGATGACAAATATCTGGTAAGTTCTTTTGTTAAGGAAAATAAAATGCCAAGATTAGGAGATATTGTTGTGACAAGTGGTACAGCGCAAATTTTCCCTGTTGATTTATTAGTTGGCAAAGTAGCTAAAGTTGAAAAAAATAGATTTTTTGTGTTACCATTTGTTGATTTTGAAAATATTGATTATTTACAAATAGTTACTTCCAAATAAAGGTGTTTACCAAATTATTTAACTCCTCTGTAAAACTAAATATTATTTTAATTATAAGTTTTTCAATTTCTGTAAATTCTTTTACTTTATTTCCCAACGTCAATAATGCATTTTATGTACTTTTTCACTTAACTTTTATTTATCTAATTTTTTACCACTATCACTATTATCTTTATGTAGTTGCTTTAGTATATGGAGTTTTATTTGATATTTTATTATTAAATTATGTAGGTACTCATTTAATTACTTTTTTATCTCTCTTAATCTTTTTTGTTTTACTTAAAAAATATTTAATTAGATTATCTTCCTACCAAATAATTTTTGTTTATTTTATAACATTAATAGCTTTACTTCTATTTGAGCAAATTTTAGCGAACTTTATAAATAATTATAAATTTAATTTATCTTTAATTTTTAATTTCTTTTTAATTTCTTTAATTATATTTATTCCTACTGTATTTTTATTTACTAAATTAGATAAGTGATATGTTCTATTCAGATGACAAAAAACAATATTCAGTACTTAATAGAAGAACTTTTTTTTTATATTTATTAAAGATATCTTTTTTTGGTATTGTAGGATGGAGACTTTATGACATTCAAATAAAAGACTCACAAAAATACAAAACACTTTCTAAAAATAATCAAATAGATGTAGAAATTATATACCCTCTTAGAGGAATGATTTACGATACTAATGACGAGATTTTAGCATCTAATATTAAAGTTTTTGATGTATATATAATTCCTGAAAATACAAAAAACATAAATAAATCTCTAAATGAGTTAAATCAAATTATTAAAATAGATTTTAGTGATAGAAGAAAAATAATAGAATTATCTAAAAAAGTTAAAAAATTTGAAAAAATAAAAGTATTAGAAAATATTAATTGGTCACAGCTTGAAAAAATTGAGTCAAATAAATATAATATAGAGGGTATATTTATTTCTCAAGATTATATGAGAATTTATAAGTATAATAATGCAGTTTCACATTTAATTGGATATACAAATAAACCTAATCGAGAAGAAGTAGAATTACCTTTTATTGCAAATATGCCTAATTTAGAAATAGGAAAAGATGGTATTGAAAAAACTTTTAATCTTAATCTAATTGGTAAATCAGGACAAAGAGAGATTGAAGTAAACTCTTATGGAAGAGTAATTCGTGAAATATCTAGGCAAGATAGTCAAAAAGGGAATGATATTCAAATTACTATCGACCTAAGAATTCAACAATATGCTCTGAATTTATTAAAAGAACATAAGGCAGGATCAGCGGTGCTTATGGATATTAACAATGGTAACATCTTGTGTATGGCTTCTACCCCATCATATAACCCTAATAAAATTATAAAAAAACCAAATAAAGAATATTGGGATACAATTTTAGAAAATGAACTCTCGCCACTTACTTATAGATGTATTCAGGGTTTGTACGCCCCAGGCTCAACTTTTAAAATGGTAGTTGCCATAGCGGGCATAGTTCATGGAATTATTGATACAAATACCAAATATTTTTGTAGTGGAAAAATTGGTTTAGGAGAGAGACTTTATCATTGTTGGAAAAATAATGGTCATGGAGCAATGAACGTTAATGATGCTATTAAAGAATCATGTGATGTTTTCTTTTATGAAATATCAAAAAAAATAGGGATAGATAAAATTGCTAGAGTTGCTGAAGATTTTGGTTTAGGCAAAATATATGATCTACCTTTACCTAATCAAAAAAAAGGAATTATTCCATCACGTGATTGGAAAAAGAAAAAATATGATCAAAGTTGGTATCCTGGAGAGACTTTAATCTCAGCAATTGGACAGGGTTTTGTATTAACTAATCCACTGCAACTAGCTGTCATGACTTCTATTATTGCTTCTAATGGAAAAAATGTAAAACCAAATATTATAAAACAAAATAATGACATTGAATTTGAAAAGTTAGAAAAATACCAAAATGCAATTAAAATTATTAAAAACTCAATGTTTAAAGTAGTTAATGAAAGTAAAGGTACAGCTTATAATTCAAGATCTGAAACTACTCCTTTTGCAGGTAAGACAGGAACTTCTCAAGTTAGAAGAATAACTGTGGCTGAAAGAGAAAGTGAAGATTTTAGAAAAAAAGAAGTAGAATGGAAAAAGAGAGATCACGCTTTATTTGTTGGATATATGCCGGTTGAAAATCCTAAATATGCTGTTTCAGTTGTTATTGAACATGGAGGTTCAGGTGCATCTACTGCAGCACCTATAGCAAAAGAAATTTTTCAATTTACGAAAAAGTTAGAAATTTAATGTTAAATAAAATTAAAAATTTAAATTATTTATTGATTTTTTTAGTAATATTGATTTCTTTTATTGGTGCTGCAGGTCTATATTCTGCTGCAGGAGGATCTTACAGTCCTTGGGCATCAAGACATTTAATTAGATTACTAGTTTTTATTTTTTTAGCAATTATTCTAGCCTTAATAAATATCAAGTATATTTATCAATTTGCCTATATCTTTTTTGTTTTCTCATTATTACTTTTACTTTCAGTCGAATTAATTGGTGTTTTTGGTAAAGGTGCAACTAGATGGATAAATCTATTTGGATTTAGTATCCAACCTTCAGAATTAACTAAAATAACTATAATATTAGCGCTAGCAAGATTTTATCATGATTTAAAATTTGAAGAAATTAAGCTAATAAAAAATTTGTTTTTTCCAATATTAATTTTATTTTTACCCTTTGCATTAGTCGTAATACAGCCAGATCTTGGCACTGCATTAAGTATTGCAATGCTTGGAATTTTGATTCTATTTGCAAGTGGCATAAGAATTTGGAAGTTTGTATTAGGATTTTTTGTTCTAATTTTATCAATTCCTTTGTTATTAAATTACTTACAACCATATCAAAAAGATAGAATTTTCTCTTTTCTAAATCCTGAAGCAGATGCTCTTGGAAGAGGATATCAACTTATACAATCTAAAATTGCTTTAGGTTCAGGCGGTCTAACTGGCAAAGGTTTTTTAGAGGGTTCTCAAGCTTATCTGCAGTATTTACCTGAAAAACAAACTGATTTTATTTTTACTTTAATTGGAGAAGAATTTGGTTTTATCGGCACTATGTTTATAATTTTACTATTTCTATTATTAATATCAGTCTGTTTTTATATAAGTATTAAATCAAATCATATTTTTGGTAGAATTCTCTCTATAGGTGTCGGCAGTAATTTATTTATATATGTAATAATAAACATATCTATGGTATCTGGATTAATGCCAGTTGTTGGAATTCCACTACCTCTAGTTTCTTATGGGGGGACAGCAATGCTTGCAATAATTATATCTATAGGATTAGTTCTTAATGCAGAATTAAATGGCAATATAAAAAAATTACACAATGCTTGAAATAAATAATGTTAATAAATTTTTTGGAGGATTAAAAGCAGTCCATAACGCATCAATGGAAGTTGAAATAGGTTCAATCACGGGGTTAATAGGTCCAAATGGAGCAGGAAAAACAACATTATTTAATACTATCGCAGGATTATATGATCCAGATGAAGGAAATATAATTCTTAATAATGAAGATATTTCTTTTTTAAAACCTCACGAATTATTTTCTAAAGGAGTTCTAAGAACTTTTCAAATTGCACAAGAGTTCTCAACTTTAACTGTTCTTGAAAATTTAATGATGGTGCCACCAAATCAATTTGGTGAAAAATTATCATACGCCTTATTAAGTAATGCTAAAGTAAAACAACAAGAAGAAGAAATAAGACAAAAAGCTATCGAAGTAATAAATTTTTTAAATTTAAGTCACTTAACTCAAGAACTTGCAGGCAATTTATCTGGGGGCCAAAAAAAACTACTTGAGTTAGGCAGAACTATGATGGTTGATCCTCAAATTGTTTTACTTGATGAGGTTGGCGCTGGAGTAAACCGAACTCTCCTTAACGAGATTACAGATGCAATTTTAAGATTAAATGAAGAAAAGAATTATACGTTTTTTGTAATTGAACACGATATGGATCTCATAGAAAAAATTTGTGATCCTGTAATTGTGATGGCAGAAGGTTCAGTTTTATTTAAGGGAAATTTTAATGAAGTTAAAAATAACGATACAGTTATAGAAGCTTATTTAGGAAAAGGTATTAAGTAAGAATTAGAATTTTATGAATAATTTAATTGGTAAAAATTTAACAGCTGGATATGGAGGGGTTGATATAATTAAAGATATTAATCTAGAAGTTAACGAGGGTGAAATTGTTGTCATAGTTGGTCCAAACGGAGCAGGGAAATCAACAGCAATGAAAGCATTGCTTGGCATGTTAAGTTTAACCTCAGGCTCTGTTGAATATTCAAATGAGGAAATTTCTTTAATGCTACCTCAAAACAGAATTAATTTAGGATTGGCATTTGTTCCTCAAACAAACAATGTGTTTACTGGTATGACAGTAGAAGAAAATTTAGAAATGGGAGGGTTTTTAAGAGAGGATGACATTATTCATACTATTAATGATGTTTATGATCTTTTTCCTATTTTAAAAGAAAAAAAATATCAAAGTGCAGGAGAATTATCTGGAGGTCAAAGACAACAAGTGGCTTTTGGAAGAGCACTTATGACTAAACCTAAAATTTTAATGCTAGATGAACCGACTGCAGGAGTATCACCAATAGTAATGGATGAGTTATTTTCAAGAATCATAGAAGTTCGTAAAACAGGTGTAGGTATACTAATGGTTGAACAAAATGCAAAACAAGCACTTGGTATTGCTGATAGAGGATACGTATTAGTAAATGGAAAAAATAGTAGAGAAGGTTCAGGTGAAAAACTATTGAATAATCCAGAAGTTAGAAAGTCTTTTTTAGGAGGTTAAAATGATTGATTTTCTAAATTCTATAATTGTACTTCTAAATTTTATTATCATTCCAGGCATTTCTTATGGCTCTCAACTTGCACTCGGAGCACTAGGAGTTACATTCGTGTATGCCATACTTCGTTTTGCAAATTTTGCGCACGGTGAAATTATGTCATTTGGAGCGATGATAACAATTTTATTTACGTGGTTTTTTCAATCACAAAATATTGGTTTAGGAATTCTGCCAACTGCCTTGTTAGCTTTACCAATAGGAATTATAGCAACAATTATCTTATGTATTATTTCTGATAAATTTGTTTTCCAATATTACAGATATCAAAAAAGTGTTCCTGTTGTTTTAGCAATGGTTTCAATAGGGGTTATGTTCGTAATAAACGCAATAATAAGAATTATAATTGGAACAGAAACTATAAAATTTTCTGATGGACAGAAATTTATAATGAAAGCGAAACAGTTTAAAGTAATGACAGGTTTAAATGAAGGATTAGCATTAAAATCATCTCAAGTTATTACAATATTAATTACTATTTTACTTTTAACTTTTACTTTTTGGTTTTTGCAAAAAACAAAAACTGGAAAATCAATGAGAGCTTTTTCTGACAATGAAGATTTAGCACTATTATCTGGTATTAACCCTGACAGAGTTGTTTTCATTACTTGGGTCATTGTTGGAGTCCTTGCCTGTGTCGCTGGTACTTTGTATGGTTTAGATAAAAGTTACAAACCAATTATTTATTTAAACTTAGTCTTGCCTATATTCGCTTCTGCGATTGTCGGCGGTATTGGCAGCCCTTTTGGTGCTGTAGTAGGTGGTTATGTAATTGCCTTTTCTGAAATAATGGTCACATACGCTTATAAGAAATTTTTTGTATATATTTTACCAAGTTCATTAGAGCCTTCAGGTTTAGTACAACTACTATCAACAGATTATAAATTTGCAGTATCTTTCTCAATTTTGGTCATCGTTTTACTAATAAGGCCATCAGGTATATTTAAAGGAAGAGTCTTGTGATGAAATTTGAGAAATATGAATGGGTAGCTATTACAATCATGATCTCCCTATTTATTTTTGTAGGTTTTATTCAAGGATGGTCAGTAAGTTTAGTAATTTTAAATATGTGTATTATCTCAGCCATTATGACGATGGGAGTTAATATTTCATGGGGTTATGCTGGTGTTATTAATTTTGGTGTCATGGGTTTTCTTGCCATGGGAGGTCTTGCAGCTGTCATTGTTTCTTATCCGCCTATAACCGAATCATGGAAAGCAGGGGGTACCGGCATTGGTGTTAGTTTTGTTTTGCTTGTTATCTTGGTAACTGCTGTCATGTACATTAATAAGACTGTAACAGATAAAAGAAACAGGTATATTTTTAATACCATAGTTATCATTTTTGGTATTTTAGTAATCAGACATTTTTACTTAGACGCTACTGAGAGTATTGAAGATGTTAATCCTGCTATTGCAGGTTTTTTAGGTGGACTTGGTTTACCGATAATATTCTCCTGGATTGTGGGAGGATTTTTTGCAGCTGGTGTTGCTTTTATTATTGGTAAAGTTGCTCTTGGATTACGATCCGATTATTTGGCAATTGTAACTCTAGGTATTTCCGAAATAGTAGTCAGTGTTTTAAAACATGAAGAATGGCTTTCTCGAGGTGTCAAAAATGTTATTGGATTAAAAAGACCAGTACCATATGAAATTAATTTACAAAATGCTGATTGGTTTATTAATTTAATTAAATATCTCAATTCATCAAAGTTAAATAATATTATTGATGTAAGTGACAGACAACAAGTATTAAACAATCTTATTATTGATGGTTCAGGAATATTTGTAAAATTATCTTACGCTATTTTATTTCTGATTGTTATGTTTATAATTTTTTATTTTGCTAACAAAGCTCAATTATCTCCATGGGGAAGAATGATGAGAGCTATAAGAGATAATGAAACAGCTGCAAATGCAATGGGAAAAGATGTAGTGAAACAACATTTAATTATTTTTGTAATAGGAGCTGCAATTGTAGGTGTTGCAGGAGCAATGCTTGTAACTTTGGATGGATTATTTACTCCTTCAGGATATCGACCACTTAGGTTCACTTTTATTATTTGGATTATGGTTATTGTGGGCGGTAGCGGAAATAATTTAGGAGCTATATTCGGTGGTTTTGTTATTTGGTTTTCTTGGATAGAAGCAGCACCACTTACAACATTTATTATTAATCAACTTACAGTAGGATTAGAGCCTACTAATGCTCTAAAATTACATTTACTCGATAGTGTTCCCTATTTTAGATACTTATTTATGGGATTAATACTATTGTTAATTTTACGCTATAGGCCTAAAGGAATAATACCTGAAAAAGTTAGACACTCTTAATTTAAGGCAGTAAAATTTCTTCACCTTTTTTTAAATTTAAAACAGTTACACCTTCCACTTCTTTTATTAATTTTTTAAAGCTAATTCCTCTAGGTTTTAGGTATTTTGCTCTCAGTGGGCTCATTAGAGCATTATATTTATTATTAATATTTTCATCTTTAAAATCTTTCAAAAATAAGACATCATCACTTATCATTGATATATCTTTGTAAGGATAGTCATTCATAAAAATAGCAGCAACAGGTTTAATACTAAGATCTAAATCTGTTTTGCATAATTTAGGGATAAGCATAAACACTATATCTTTATAATTAATATGATCTATTCCAATAATACTATAGCATTCCTTGCAGTATATTCTTGTTGAGCTTGAATTATTACGTAATTGATATGCATGCATATATTTAATTCCCTCAACATCCTTTATATCAGATCTCACATAAATTAATTTTTGTAATCTATCAGGTAAAGGACCCCCTTTAGAATACCCCCATTGTCCAGCTTGACGACAATCCTCACAACCACAAAATAACGAGTAGTAAATTTTATTTTCATTTAAAAAAATTTTACACTTCTCACAATTACATTTTATTACAGACATAATTAATTCACTTTAACATTATTAATTTTTTATCAAATAAAAAAACCCCGGTATAAAACCGGGGTTTTGTAAAATATATTAAGCTAATTATTAAAGAGCACCAACAGTAACGAATTCGCCACCACTAACTTCTAACTCTTTAAACGCACCAGCAGCATCACCAAACGCATTAAATTCTACGTCTGTTGCACCTTGGTAATCAATATCTTTACCAGCAGCTAACATTTGTAAGCCGTATGATAATTGACCAGGGTTAATTACAATACCTGGAGCGTTAGATACTTTAGCAATATTGTTTAAGATTGATTGCTTATCAGCAGATCCACCAGCTTGAATTGCAAGAGCAATAATTGCTGCAGCATCATAAGACTCTCCAACATATGGAGCACTTCCATCCATGCCATTTGCAGCTGCTAGTTCGCCAAACTTAGCTGACCCTTTTGAAATTGCACCTGGCATAGAGCCAAATGATCCTTCAAGATCAGCACCAATATTGTCTACAATTGATTGACCAATCATACCATCAGAAAGAACAAAAGTGTCAAATGCACCTGAATCTAAAGATGCTTCGATCATTCCTTTTCCACCATCATCGATATAACCAATTACTAGTAGCGCGTCTCCACCAGCTGACGCAAGAACACCAACTTCTGATGAATAATCTGCTTTACCATCTTCGTGTGCAGCTGATGCTGTAATAGTTCCACCACCACGAGCAAATGAAGCTTCAAATACTTCAGCCAAACCTTTTCCGTAGTCATTGTTAGTATACGTTACAGCTATACTTTCAATTCCTCTGCTTAAAGCAAGTTTAGCTAATACTTGACCACCTTTTGCATCAGATGGAGCTGTACGCCAAAAAGTTCCATTATCAGGAACTTTACTTAAACCTGGTGAAGTTGCAGATGGAGATACCATTAAGATACCATTTGGTACTGCAACGTTTGCATTAATCGCACCTGTTACACCTGAACAGTCAGCACCCATAATTGCAGTTACACCTTGTGCTACTAGATCTTCAGCAGCGGCAGTTGCAGCAGCAGAGTCTACACAGGTTGAGTCAGCTTCTAAGATAGTAATTGATTCACCACCTAAAAGATTTCCAGAGTTTGATGCTTCATCAAATGCCATTCTAGCACCATCTCTCATAGCAGGAGTTAAAGATTCAATTGGTCCTGTAAAACCAAGAATAATTCCTACTTTAATTTCTGCTAATGCAGCAGTCGTTACAGTCGACAAACTTACAATAACAGCTAGAAGTAATTTTTTCATATTTCCTCCAAAAAAGTATACTTTTTATATACGGTACCTCATATACTAGTTCCAAAAATCAATCATGCAGTTTTTTCATAAAAATACCCATGATTTTAGCCAAAAACCATAAATTGACTTCATTTGCCTCTCCGGATAAAGATCAACAGGTCAATAACAGACGAAAAAATTTAATTAGATGACAAAGAAAATATTTTATAACTTAGATACAAGCTGGGTTAAAAATACGCAAATTAATTTGAGTGCTGTAGAGCGTCGAACATCTACCTTAACTAAAAGAAGAACAGTAAAAAAGGAATTTCAAGTTGCTTGGTTGTTAAAAGCTATTACTTTGATTGATCTTACTACACTTAGTGGCGATGACACTTTTGGAAAAGTTGAAAGACTATGCAATAAAGCTCTTAATCCCATCGATGATTATATTAGCGACGACTTAGGTTTAGAAAAAAATGCAGTAAGAGTAGGAGCTGTATGTGTCTATCACCATCTAATAAAAGATTGTACAAAACTAATTCAAAATAAACTCCCAATTGCTGCTGTTTCTACAGGTTTTCCTACAGGTTTATCATCTTATACGACTAGAAAAAAAGAAATTTCTGACTCTATTAAAGATGGTGCTGATGAAATCGATATTGTTATCAATAGAGGATATGTTCTCCAAAATAACTGGAAAAAATTATACGAAGAGGTTCGTAGTTTTAAAGAAACTGCAGGTAAAACAAAAATAAAAGCTATTCTTGGTGTTGGTGATCTTGAAACTCTTCGAAATGTAGCAAAAGCCTCTTTGGTTTGTATGATGGCTGGTGCAGATTTTATTAAAACATCAACTGGAAAAGAAAGTATAAATGCTAACTTAAATAATAGTCTTGTTATGTTAAGAATGATTAGAGATTTTCATACAAAAACTGGAAAAAAAATTGGTTTTAAACCTGCAGGTGGAATATCAACGGCCAAATCTGTTTTAGAATTTTTAATATTAGTAGCAGAAGAACTAGGATTTGAATGGGTTAATCCTAAATTATTGCGAATTGGTGCTTCTAGTTTATTAATTGATATAGAAAGACAACTCTATCACTACACTAGTGGCAGGTATGCAAACAAAGAGAAACTTGCAATAGGATAATATGGATAAAGTTATTAAAAATTTTCAAAATATAACTTATGGACCAGCACCAGAAGATAGCAAGGAAGTTACAAATTGGATTAAAAATTTAAGAAATCCAAATAATATTTTTATAAATGGAAAGTTTGTAAAATCATTTAGCTCAAAAAAATTAAATATAATTAATCCTTCCACAAATAAAAAAATAGCAACATTGTCTGTTGCTTCAAAAAAAGATGTAAATGCTGCAGTCAGTGCTGCCAAAAAAGCTCATATCAAATGGTCAAAACTTTCATCGTTTGATCGATCAAAATATTTATATGCCCTCGCTCGTCTAATACAAAAAAATTCTAGGTTTAGTTCAGTTTTAGAGACCATTGATAATGGTAAACCAATACGTGAAACAAGAGATATAGATATTCCACTTGTTGCTAGACATTTTTATTATCATGCAGGATGGGCTGCGAGGAATACTAATAATTCTGATAACTCTATTGGTGTTGTTGGGCAAATTATACCGTGGAACTTTCCATTATTAATGTTAGCCTGGAAAATTGCTCCCGCAATTGCTCTTGGAAATACAGTAGTCTTAAAGCCTGCAGAATATACTTCTTTAACAGCACTTTATTTTGCTGAACTTTGTGAAAAAGCTAAAATTCCAAAAGGTGTAATTAATATTATTACGGGAGATGGTTCTACTGGTGAACATATAACATCGCATAAAGATATTAAAAAAATTGCCTTTACTGGATCGACTGAAGTTGGAAAAAAAATAATTCAAACAAATACTAATCCAGATAAAAAAATGACAATGGAACTTGGAGGTAAATCTCCTTTCATTGTTTTTGAAGATGCTGATTTAGATAGTGCTGTAGAAGGTGTTGTTGATGCGATTTGGTTTAACCAAGGCCAAGTATGTTGTGCAGGATCAAGACTCTTAGTACAAGAAAGTATCGAGAAAAAATTTATCCAAAAACTTAAGAAAAGAATGGAAAAGCTTCGTGTTGGTGATCCATTAGATAAGTCTATTGATATTGGCGCTATAGTTGCACCAGTACAACTTAAAAAAATTAATTCTTTAGTAAATAAAGCGCAAAAGGATGGAAATAAATTATGGCAACCTTCATGGTCATGTCCAACAAATGGTTTATTTTATCCTCCTTCTTTATTTACAAATGTAACACCGTCATCTTTTATAGCTCAAGTAGAAATATTTGGACCAGTTTTAACAACAATGACATTTAGAACACCTAGTGAAGCTGTATCCATTGCTAATAATACTCCATACGGACTTGCTGCAAGTATTTGGTCTGAAAATATTAATTTAGCTTTAGATATTGCTCCAAAAGTAAAAGCTGGAGTCATCTGGATAAATTCTACAAACTTATTTGATGCTGCATGTGGTTTTGGAGGATATAAAGAAAGTGGTTTTGGAAGAGAAGGTGGTTCGGAGGGTATTAGAGCATATTCAAAATTACCACTTCCTCTTTCTAAGTCAAAAAGAGGAAAAAAATCATCTAAAGGTCGATCATCTAACTCTATAGATAGAACACCTAAATTATATATTGGAGGTAAACAAAAAAGACCTGATAGTGGCTATTCCTTTTCTTCATATGATGCTCATAATAATTTTATTTGTGATGTTCCAAACGCAAACCGCAAAGATGTCAGAGATACCGTAGAGGTTGCTTCTAAAGCAATTGGCAAATCTTCTACTAACTTTAATAGAGCTCAAATTCTTTATTACTTAGCAGAAAATTTGCAAGACCGAAAAAATACCTTTTCTAGTTTGCTGTCTTCTTTAATTGGTATTTCGCAAAAAGATGCTGAAAAAGAATTTGATCAATCAATAGAAAGATTATTTTATTATGGTGCTATGGCTGATAAGTTTGAAGGCTCTATACATAATCCTCCTATAAGAGGTTTAACACTAGCTGTTAAAGAACCGATAGGTGTTGTTGCAAATATTTTAAATGATGATTATCCACTATTAAGTTTAATAACTACATTAGGATCAAATTTTGCAGCAGGAAATGCTAGTATTATTGTTCCAGGACAAAAGACGTCTCTTTTAGCAACAGAATTGTATCAACTACTTGAAACTTCTGATGTTCCAACAGGGTATATTAATATCCTTACAACTAAACAAAATAGTTTGAATCAAATCTTATCTGAACATGAAAATATTGATGGTATTTGGTTTTTTAGTGAAAATAATAATGAGCGTCTGAAAGTTATTCAAAGCACAACATCAAATTTGAAAAGAACTTGGTGTCCACAATCAAAAAATCTTGATTGGTCTTCGAAAGAAGAATATTTCTTAGAAGAGTTTTTATATCAAAGTACACAAGTAAAAAATATTTGGATCCCATACGGAGAGTGATATACTAAAAATATGTTAATTAACGTCGATCCTATTTTAAGTCCTGATATATTAAAAACATTACGTGAAATGGGTCATGGCGATAGACTCGTTATATCCGATATTAATTATCCTGCT
Source organism: uncultured Alphaproteobacteria bacterium (assembly GCA_902613275.1). The sequence goes on along the minus strand of CACMGM010000008.1, from coordinate 13,624 downwards.
CACTCAAATCATAATAGAGTTCACCGATTAGACGGTCTTGATATGACAACTGTTATGAGAGCTGTTTTATCTGTTTTTCCATTGGATAGTTTCGTAGAGTCAGCTGTTCACCGAATGGAAGTTGATAATCAACCAGATGAAATTAATGATGCGAACAAAGAAGTAATTGATGCAATTAAGGAAGTATCAGGAGATCATTGGAAAATAGGTTCATACGAAAGACAAGAATTTTATAAGCAATCAAGATCAACCTATGCATATATTACTACAAGTGAAAGACGACCTTACTGTAACTTTATATTAACAAAAGGTGTTATTAAACCAGATGGAACCGTTTGGATAATCAATAAATAATTATGTCGATTAGTATTCTTGGTATTTTTGTTGCTGACCTTGTTTTTTTTGGTGAAAAAATACCAGTTGAAGGTGAAACTATTCTTGGCAAAAATTTTGTTATTGGTCCTGGCGGAAAAGGATCAAACCAAGCTGTAGCTGCAGCAAAAGCTGGTTCAAAAACTTTTTTTATTTCTAAGATTGGTGATGATCAATTTGGATCTATGGCAACAGAGATTTATGAAAATTCTGGTGTTGATTATACTAATGTAATTATTTCAAACGATCATTCAACTGGAGCTGCGGGTATACTTGTTAATGAAGGAACTGGAGCCAATGCTATAAATGTTTTTCCTGGTGCGGCAGGTGCAATTACTATTGAAGATATAGATAAAGCAGAAGAGGCAATTAAAAACTCAAGTATATTTCTTACACAACTAGAGGCACCAAAGGATGTTGTTATCTATGCATTAAAAAAAGCACATAGTTTAAATGTAAAAACAATTTTAAATCCTGCTCCAGCTGTTGAAATAGATGAATCTTTATTTTCTATGATTGATTATTTTACACCAAATGAAACGGAAGCAAGTTTTTATGTTGATCACAATGTTGAAACTCATGAGGATGCTGAAAAAGCTGCAATGCAATTATTAGAAAAAGGAATTAAAAATGTCGTTATTACCCTTGGAGAAAAAGGAGCTTTTTTTGCCAACAATCAAGAAAAATTTTCTTTACCTGTAGCTAATCTTTCAAATCCAGTAGTCGACACAACTGGTGCTGGCGATGCTTTCAATGCAGGTTTTGCTGCAGCGCTTACTGAAGGTCAAAATATTAAAGATGCTCTAAAATTTGCTAGTGCTACAGCTGGCTTATCAACGACCAAAATTGGTACAGCAAATTCTATGCCCTCTCGAGAGGAAATTGATAAACTTCTATAATTATTGTATAATAGAACCATTATGCAATTATTTTTAGAAAGACTGATCTATTTTTGGGCTGGGATTACAGCTATTGGTCTTTTAATTGCCGTAGCTTACTGGGCAATCTCAACTATAATTTACGTAGCTTTTATCTCTCTTTTTGTTGCTATCGCATCTACTCTATTCTATCATTTTTATTGGTCCAAAAGAGATAATTAATAGTCTATAAATACCAATAGGGTTATTTATCAGTGTCAAAATATATATTTTACGATTTAGAAACATCAGGAAGAGGTAAGAAAGAATATCCAACTGCTTTTGGGACTACTCCAAAATGGGAGCAGATAATGCAAATTGCTGCAATAGTTACTGACTCTAAGTTTAATCAAACAAATCAAAATATGAATGAGTTCTGCAGACCTCGAACATCAGTGATTTCTCAACCTGGTGCATTAATAACAACACTTAAAGGTATGCGTGAGGCACTTGATGCCCCACAGTCATCTTACGAGTTAATGAAAAAAATTAATGAAACTTTTGATGAATGGAAAAAAGATGATCCAAGTTCTACTTTTATAGGACACAACATAATAGAGTTTGATGAATCAGTTCTCGAATACAATTTGTTTAGTCATATGTTTTATCCTTATGTAACAAGAAAGAGCAGGGGTGATACATTAAATTTAGCTAGGGGATTATATGCTATTAATCCTTCAAGTATTAAAACACCTTTAACCGAAAGAGGTAATCCTAGTTTCAAATTAGAAAAAATTGCAGAGATGAATAATTTACCTGTGGAATTTGCGCACGATGCATTTTCAGATGTTAAAACATCAATTGCTCTGACAAAATATATTAACGAAGCAGACACGACTAATTGGAGTCAGCTTCAAATGACGATGAGTAAAGAAGATGCTATTGAATATATAAATAAAAATAAAGGATTTTGTTTTATGACAAGTTTTGGAGGAAGAATTAAACTTCAAGCTTTGTCCATGGTTTGTGAATCTCAATATAGTGGTTGGTTTCACACAATTGATTTAGCTTATGATCCGGCACCATTATTAGAGGCAAATTCTGAAGAATTTAAAAAACTTATAAAAAAGAAAAATAGATACGTAATTACTAATCAGCATCCTATAATATTACCAGGTAAGATTGCCTCTAATTATGAGCCATACGATGAAATTGGTTCAGATGTTCTTAATGAAAGAGCAAAAATAGTTTTTAAAAATAAAGATTTAGAAGACAAGTTTAAACTTATGGAAATTGATAGGCGTATTGAAAAAGAAGATGAAAAATCTCAAGACAATGTATTTCCTGAAAGTGCAGCAAATGCCTTTCTTAATTTTAAACAATCAACTGAAATATCTAAATTTCACGAACAAAATGACTGGAATGAAAAATATAAAATTGCTCTTTCAATTAAAGAACCAAGAGCAAACTTTATTTTAAAAAGACTTATATTTGATGAAAGTCCAAAAACTTTATCAAAAGAAGATTTTAAAATGGTTCACCGAGAGTTACATGAGAGGTTAGTTATTAACCAAGAAAGACCATTTACTACGATACCTGAAGCAATGTCACAAACTGATACGGAATTAGTTAAAATGGAAGAAAGTGATGATGAAAATAAAGCTAAAAAAATGCAAATTTTAAAAGATTACAATGTCTATTTGAATTTTATGGAGAAATATTTTTCTAATAAAAATGCTGAACCTCTTCCAAGTGGCAAGGAACTGAGCAAAATAATCTTTGGTTAATGTTTGAACTTCAATATTTTATAATTGGCATTGTCCAAGGATTTACTGAATTTTTGCCAATTAGTTCTTCTGGGCATTTAGTTCTCGTATCAGAATTAACAAGTTGGCAAGATCAAGGTCTTTTTACAGATGTTGCCGTTCATGTTGGAACATTATTAGCAGTTATAATTTATCTAAGATCACATATTACAACACTACTTAAGAATTTTTTTTCTTTTCAGCTCTCTCAAAATGTAAATTTAATTAAAGTTATTATTGCAACTATACCTGCGGTAATAGTTGGATTTTTTATTTTTAATTTTGTTCAATTATATTTTCGAGATATCAAAGTTGTTGCAGTCACAAGTGTTGTTTTTGCTGCTCTATTATTTGTAGCAGATCATTTCAAAATGAAAATATCTTCTTGGGAGAATATGAGTTATGTGCAGGCCTTTATCATAGGTATGTTTCAAGTTTTAGCTTTTATACCTGGAGCAAGTAGAGCAGGTGTTACAATTACTGGAGCACGTTTTTTAGGATTTGATAGATCATCTGCAGCAATTTTTTCTATGCTTTTATCTATTCCCATTATTTTAGCATCTTTAGTTTTAACAAGTTTAGACTTTATAAGTAGTTCTGAGATTAATATAAATTTATACCAATCTTTATTTGCAGCAATCGTTGCGTGTATTACTGCCTTAGTATCAATTAACATCATGATGCGAATAATACAAAGCTCAACCTTTAATATTTTTATTATTTATAGAGTTTTACTAGGATTTATCTTATTGTATTTTTATGCATAAAATATCTGGGGTTTTTAGCGCTGCACTAACAGCTGTAAAAAATGATTTATCAATTAACAAAGATCTCTATCTTCGTCATTGCCAATATTTAATGAGACAAGGTCATGACGGTCTTGCAATATTTGGTACTACTGGAGAAGCAAATAGTTTTTCAGTTCAAGAAAAAAAAGATCATCTAGATTTTTTAGTATCAAATCGTATCGATCCTAATATCCTTATGCCCGGAACAGGATCTTCCTCTTTGAGTGATGCAATTGATATGACTAAACATGCTGCAAGTCACAAAGTAAGAGCTGTTCTTTTACTTCCTCCCTTTTATTATAAGAATGTTACAAATGAAGGTGTCATAAATTATTATCGCAATATTATTGAAAGAGTAGGTGAGAGTGATTTACAATATGTTTTGTATCATATCCCTCAAAATTCTTACGTATCAATTGATTTTAAGTTGATTGAAATTTTATTAAAACTTTATCCGAACAACGTCGTGGGATTAAAGGACTCAAGTGGGGACAGCGATAGAATGATGAAAATTATAAAATATTTTAATGATTTTGCAGTATTTTGTGGTCATGACAGTTTAGCATTAAATATATGTAAGCGAGGAGGGGCTGGAGCAATTACAGCTGGTACTAATGTTTGTGGTAAATTACTCAGCTTTATCTTAAACAATCATAAAAATGAGAGCAGCATTAAAAATTTTGCCGATTTACAAAATCTACTGCAACAAATTCGTAAAGTTATTACCTCACATGAACCAATAAGCTTAATGAAAGCATATTTTTCAATTGTTGATAATATTCCTGATTGGAATATTGTTTTACCTCCACTAAAAAAAATTGAAGATCCTGCAAATCAAAAATTAGTATTAATATTAAAAGAATTAATAAAAAAAATAGATCCTTTAATAGCGAATACGTGAGTTAAAATATTTTTTGGCTTGAGAAGCTATAAAATTTTGGACAGGTTTCAAGAAAACAGCAAAACCAATACAATCAGTAAAGAAGCCAGGAGTAATCAATAACAATCCTGATACTAATAGAAAAATACCTCCTTTAATTTCTTCAGTAGGCATTGCACCTTGTGATAAATTTCGTTGTGCATCAAATAATAATTTGATCCCTTGTCTTCTAACAAGAAAAATCCCAACTAAAGCAGTAGTGAGTATAATTGCAATAGTATTTAAAATTCCGATATTGGAACCAATTGTTATAAAAATACTTATTTCAATGATTGGTATTATAATAAACGCGAGAAAAATCACTAGCGTACTATACCAGTTTTTTCATCCTTAATGTTTTTTTCTATTTTATTCTCAAATTCTCTTAATCTTTTGTATACACTTGCTAATTCTATTATGGTCGGCCATGCTCTAAATAAATATTGTAAAGAACCCTCTACTCTTCCAAACGCTCTAATTATTTGTTGCATAACACCAAGTGTCATAACTCCCGCAACAATTGCCGGTGCTAAGAAAACGTAAGCTGCAAGGACGTTAGCCTGTAAATATGCTAGTCTACCAATGCTGAAATAGAGGTAATAAAGATAACTTTTAAAATGAATTTGTCTAACACCCTGGAATAGTTCATCCAACGATTTTGGTCTAATACTTCCATCGTCTTCAGCAATAACTAATATTTTTCTGTAAGCAGCTTCTTTTTTTTGAAGATCATATTCAATTCCAACAAGTCGTAATAGCCATGCTAATACAATCATCAAAATTGTTCCTCCAACTGCCCATATAAATGCTCCAGATACTAAACCATACTGCCAATCACCAAACCACAAGATAGGTATACCAACTGAAAGGGTCATTAAGAGAGGAAAAAACTCCACAAGTACTAAAACAGATTCAATTAAGCTCGTTCCAAGACCTTCCATAATTCTACTAAACTTAATTGTATCTTCCTGAACCCTTTGACTTGCACCTTCGATTGTTCTCGCTTGATCATACACACTGTGGTACCACTCAACCATTGCAGTTCTCCATCTAAAAAGAAAATGAGAAGTAAGAAAAGATATTGCTAGTCCTAAAGCAATTGAGATAGCAGCAAGTTGCGCAAAGCTTAAAAGACCTCCCATGTAATCTTGCATAGTTATAGCGTTTGGTGTTCCAAGAGCTTTTTGGATCATATCATAAAATTCACCAAACCATTCATTGATGAGAACATCAATTTGTACTTGTACCCATATTGAAGTTAATATTACTGCAGAACCAATATAAGCCCAGGCATACCATTTTGGGTCAGTGAAAAATTTAAACATTAAAATTATATAGATTAATTTGTTAGTTAAAAAAGAAGGTATTTATGATTATTTATTTCTTCTTTTGACGCTTTTTGTTTCTTCTGTATTTAGAACCTCTTTTGCGTCTACCTCTGTGTTTTTTAGGATATCCCATAATGTAGATACGGTATACAAAAATAAAAAATTAAGTCAAAGACTAATAATGCCAATCTTTAGCTTCATTAAATAAAAAATCCCTAAAAACTTCAAGTCTCCTATCATTTTTAAAAGACTCAGAATAAACAAAATATGTTTGATACGATGGACCTTCTAAATTTGGAAGCACTCGTACAAGTTGAGGTTTATCCGCAACCATATAATCAGGTAAAGATGCTAATCCTCCACCTTTTTCAATTGCAAGTGACATCGCATAAATACTGTTTACTCTAAATTTTGGTCTTCTTTTTGTACCTTCTTTTCCAATTTTTAATATCCAATCAATATTAGAAACAGGAGAAGGTAATCCAGCTCCAAAGCAAATTAAATCATGTTTATCTAAATCATTTACATTTCTTGGTATTCCACTTTTTTGTAAGTAATCTGAAGAACCGTAAATATGATTATGAAAATTAACAAATTTTTTAAAAATTAAATTTGCCTGTGTTGGTTTCTTTACTCTAACTGCAACATCAGCAACTCTTGCAGATAAATCAACTTCTTCATCACTCATAATTAAATTTACATCTATCTCTGGATATTGATTAGCAAATTTAGTTATTCTTGGCGTGAGCCATGCTGATCCAAAACCAACAGTTGTGCTTACGGTTAATTTTCCTACTGGTTTAGTTTTTTTATCTAGTAATTTTTTTTCAAAATTAGAAATTGAAAAATTAATTTGATTTACAGTATTAAATAAATTTTCACCTTGCTCTGTTAACCTTACACCTTTTTGATGTCTTATAAACAAAGGTGTTTTTAAATCATATTCGAGATCTTGTATTTGTCTACTAAGCGCAGATTGACTGATATTTAGTTTAGCACTTGCCTTAGAAATACTTCTTGAGATTGCAATTTCGTAAAATGATTTTAATTTATCCCAGTCCATTATCTTAAGGAATTTATAATTTCATTATATTTATTTTGATTTTGAGATAATAAATAAGATCCTACCGCTAACACATCAGCTCCATTATCTTTACATATTTTTGCATTTTCATTATTTACTCCACCATCAACAGCTATCTCATAGTTATAATTATTATTTTTTCTAATTTCATCTAAATCTTTAATTTTTTGCACTTGATCATGCATAAATCTTTGACCACCAAAACCAGGTGTGACTGTCATAATTATTATTTGTTGCACTTTGCTAAATAAATGATCAATATCTGCAATATTTACCTTAGGGTGAATTGCTATTCCTGCTTTAATTTCAGCATCAATTATCATTTTAATAATTTCTTCTGGGTTATCATCAGCCTCAGGATGAAAAGTAATGATATCTGAGCCAGCTTCTACAAATTCATTAATATATTTCTTTACCGGTTTTATCATAAGATGCACATCTAAAATTTTAGAAGTAAGCTTTCTTAATGATTTAACTATATTTGGTCCAAAAGTAATATTGGGAACATAGTGACCATCCATGATGTCTATATGAATATAATCAGCGCCATTCTTATCTAAAAGTTTAACTTCCTCTTCTAATTTGAGTATATCAGCTGATAATATAGATGGTGAAATTTTTATCATTTAAAAACAGATATATAATATATAAATAAACATTCATAATGAATTCTATTACAGAAAAACCTTGGGGATCATTTGAGATACTAAAGTCGGGTAAAAAATTCCTAGTAAAAAAAATTTTTGTTAAACCAGGGGGAGTTTTATCTCTTCAAAGTCATGAACATAGATCTGAGCATTGGATTATAGCTGAAGGAGAAGCTGAAGTCACAATTGACAAAAAAGTAATTAATATAAAAGAAAATGAGAACATTTTTATTCCTAAAGGGGCAATTCATAGAATGGCTAATAGAAAAAATCATGATTTAGTTATTATAGAAATGTGGTACGGTGATAATCTTGATGAAAATGATATTAAAAGATACGAAGATATTTATGAAAGAATTTAATGCTTATTAATACCCCTATATCACTTGGAGAACTTGTAGATAAAATATCTATATTAATTATTAAAGAGAAAAATATAACTGATGAAACTAAACTTGATCATGTCAAAAAAGAATTAGATTTTCTCCAAAAAACATTAATGAATTATGTTCAACAAGAAGAAATAAAAAATTATTTAGAAAATTTGATAAATATTAATTCTAAACTCTGGAATATTGAAGACGATATTAGAGAATGCGAAAGAAAAAAATTATTTGATCAAACATTCATTGATCTAGCAAGAAGTGTCTATTTTACCAATGATGAAAGAGCAAAAGTAAAAAATTATATAAATAAAACCTTTGGTTCTGAATTAGTAGAGGTAAAATCCTATGAGGAATATTAATTAATAAATTCTTGAAACGCTTTTTGAAACAAGGGATACTAATTTTTCTTTGTAAATATTATCTTTAAATATATCAACTGAGTCTATAGCTACATTTGAGAAATGATTTGCTCTTGTAAGAGTATCTTCAATACATTGATATTTATTAATTATTTCTAATGCCATTTCAAAATCACCATCATTTTGATTAAGATCAGATATTGTTCTTTCCCAAAATTTTTTTTCTTTATCATTTGATCTTCCGTATGCTAATATTATTGGAAGAGTAATTTTACCTTCTTTAAAATCATCTCCAGTATTTTTTCCTAATATTTTTTTGTTTGAAGAATAATCAATAGCATCGTCAATTAATTGAAAAGTCATCCCAAAGTTTGTTCCAAATGATTTTAATGCATTAACCTCAGCTTCTGTTCCAAGAGCACTAATTGATCCAACTTGACATGCTGCACTAAATAAAGAAGCAGTCTTTGCATTTACAACTTCAAAATAAATATTTTCATTTATTTCTAAATTTTTATCATTAGCAAGTTCTAAAACCTCCCCTTCAGAAATTACAACACTAGTATCAGCTAATATTTTTAATGTTTCAGTGTTGCCATATTTTGTCATTAGTTGGAAAGCCCTACTGAATAAAAAATCACCAACTAATACGCTTGTTTTATTTTTCCATTTCTCATTTGCTGTAGGTTTTCCTCTTCTTTGTTTACTTTCATCTATTACATCATCATGTAATAGTGTTGCTGTATGAATAAATTCTACTGCTGCAGATAAACCGATATGATTCATTTTATTTTCAATTTCACTAGTTTCATTTCTTGTCATATGAAAACTTGAAACAGTTAAAAGAGGTCGTAATCTTTTTCCCCCTGATAAGATAAGGTATTTTCCAACTTCATGAACTAAAGGTACATTGCTATCTAATTTATCAAGGATTATAGTATTTACGGATACAAGGTCTTCTTTGCATAGATCTGTTAATTCTCTAATTTCATCTTCAAATGAAAATTTTTTTTTTCTAAGTGGAAGAACATTATCCATATTCATTAACTATTAGAATATTATGTTAATTCATTAACTTAATTGACGCACTTAAACTCAAATTACTAAAATTACAAACAAATGCTACATAACGCTTTAAGAAAAGATTAACATTTGTTATTAGATATTATGTTTAAAAGGTTATTTTCGAAGAGTACTACAATACCGGTTTTACGTTTATCCGGTATTATATCATCACAGTCAGGCTTAACAGGCTCTGGTTTAGCAATCAATAATTTAGAAAAGTTAATTGATAAGTTATTTGCTGATAAAAAATCTCCTGTAGTAGCTTTGGTCATCAATTCACCTGGAGGTTCTCCTACACAATCCTCTTTAATAGCAAAAAGGATCATTGATTTGGCAAAGGAAAAAAATAAAAAAGTATTAGCATTCGTTGAAGATGTTGCAGCTTCTGGTGGTTATTGGTTAGCATGTGCTGCTGATGAAATATATATTGATCAAAATTCTGTTATTGGATCAATAGGCGTTATTTCACCAGGTTTTGGTTTTGTTGATCTTTTAAAAAAAGTTGGGATTGAAAGAAGAGTGTATACATCTGGAAAAAGTAAAAGTTTTCTTGACCCTTTCAAAGTAGAAAAACAGGAAGACATTGATAGATTAAAAAATATTCAAGAACAAATTCATGATAATTTTATTAATTATGTAAAAGATAGAAGAGGTTCAAAACTTGATCAGGATAAATTAGATGACATCTTTTCTGGTTTATTTTGGGTTGGTAATAAGGCTATCGATTTAGGTTTAGCAGATGGTATTGGTGCAATAAAACCAATTTTAGAAGAGAAGTTTGGAAAAAAAATTAAAATTAAAATAATAAGTCAAAAAAAATCATTTTTACAACGTAGATTTTCTTCTTCAATATTTAATTCTGATGAAATTTTAAATAAAATTGAAGAACGAATTATGTTTTCTAGGTTTGGTTTGTAATGAAATTTTTAGTTTTAGTTGTAATTTTAGCTTCTATTTTGTTATTTTTAAGATTTAAGAAAAAAAAACAAGACAAATTCACTAATAATAAAGTAAATAATGACTCAGTAATCGATTTAGAGAAAGATCCAAGAACGAAAGAATATAAACCAAAAGATTAAGAGTTATATGACTGCACAAACAATGGAAGAGTTAGTTTCTCTTTGTAAAAGAAGAGGGTTTTTATTTCAATCAAATGACATCTATGGCGGTATCAAAGGTTTATATGATTATGGACCAATGGGAGTCGAGTTCAAAAATAATCTTAAACAAGCTTGGTGGAAATCAATGGTATATGAACGAGAGGATACCGAAGGTTTGGATGCCTCAATTTTAAGCTCTCCAGTAGTTCTAAAATATTCAGGGCATGAAGATACTTTTACCGATCCTCTGGTTGATTGTCGGGCATGTAAGTCAAGGTGGAGAGCAGATCAATTATTGGAAAATAATAAATGCCCAAATTGTAAATCGGAAGATCTTACTGAACCAAGACCTTTTAATTTAATGTTTAAAACTGCAATTGGACCAGTAGATGATGGTTCGTCATTCGCATATTTAAGACCAGAAACGTGTCAACAAATTTTTACTAATTTTAAAAATATATTAGACTCAACTTCTAGAACTGTTCCTTTTGGTATCGCACAAATGGGAAAAGCATTTAGAAATGAAATAACACCTCGTAATTTTATCTTTAGGGTTAGAGAGTTTGAACAAATGGAATTAGAGTTTTTTGTTAAACCAGGTACTGATGATGAATGGCATGAATATTGGATAAATAAGAGAATAGAATGGTGGGTTAATCAAGGTATAAATAAAGAAAATTTAAAAAAAATTGAAGTAAAAAAAAATGAATTAGCTCACTACTCAAAAAGAACTGTTGATATCAATTATGTATTTCCTCATGGTGAAGAGGAACTAGAAGGGGTAGCCAATAGAACTGACTTTGACTTAGGTTCTCATACTAAAAATCAAAACGATTTTAAAATTACATCAGAAGTTATGAAAAACTCCTCTTCAACTACAAAATTAGCTGTTCAAGATCTAGAAGAAAAAAAATGGTATATTCCTTACGTAATTGAGCCATCAGCTGGTGTTGATAGAGGAGTTCTTGCTTTGTTAAATGAAGCTTATCGTGAAGAAAATGTTGATAAAGATAATAAAAGAATTCTTTTATCTCTAAAACCTCATCTTTCACCTATTAAAGCTGCAGTAATTCCTCTCAAAAAGAATAATGAGGAATTAGTTTATTTATCTAAAGAAATAAAATCTAATCTACAGAAATTAGGATTGGGTAGAGTTGTTTTAGAAAATTCAGGAAACATTGGTAAGAATTATAGAAGACATGATGAAATAGGAACACCAATTTGTTTAACTGTAGATTTTGAAACTCTAGAAGATAAAAGTGTTACTGTTAGGGATAGAGATACTATGAAACAGGAAAGAGTTTCTATCGAAAATTTATCTGAATATTACAAAAAATATTTTAATTAATAAAATTGTATGAAAAAAGTTAGTGATATTCATGCAATAAAAATTATATTTTTTATAACTGCTTGTTATGTAGGTTTATGGGCTATTAGGATACCTACCATAAAGGATCAACTTCAAACTGATTATGTTGGTGTTGGATATATTATGTTATCATTTGCAATTGGCTCAATTGTTGCAATGATTTTTGCAAATGCTCTTATTCTGAAAACTTCTACAAAATCTATTTTAACATGCACCTTAATTGCAGAAGGTTGTTTGTGGTTGCCAGTACCTTTCATTCAAGAGTTATGGCTTTTTATGGTTTTCTCATTTGTTTTTGGTATGAGTTATGGTGCATTCGAAATAGCATGCAATGTTTATGCATCAAATTTAGAAGTTAGAGAAAAAAAATCAATGATGTCAGGGTTTCATGCATTTTGGAGTCTTGGAGTTTTATTTGGATCTCTAATTACAAGCATTTTACTGGAGTGGAATTATTCTTTTATTTTTAATATACTTTTGTATGTTATCATTCTTCTTCCTTTGAGTTTGTATTTTGTACTTTGTTTAGAGTCACAAGTTGAAACAAAATCAAAAGACTCTAGTAAAAGAAATATATTTTTTATTTGGCCCTTACTTATTTTTTTATTAGCTTTAATTGCAATGGCAAACGCTCTAACGGAAGGAAGTGTTGATGCTTGGGGAGCTCTCTATATGAGAGATTTTATTCAAGTTGATGGCTTCTATATTGGCTTAGCAACTCTAAGTTTTAATATTTTTATGGTTATTGGAAGATTTAGTGGTGATTGGATTAGAGATAAAATTGGAGTTTTTCTTTTGATTTTCTTTTTATTTTTATCAACGATTATAAGTTTAATAATTTTATCTAATTTCAGCAGTATTTATGCAGCTATTATTGGTTTTTCATTATTAGGTATCGGAGCATCCTCAATTGTTCCTATCGCATATAGTTTAGCTGGAAAGATTGAGGGAATTGATAGTGGAGTGGGGATAACAATCATTTCAATTGCAGTTTACGGAACATTTATAGGGGCTCCAGCTTCATTAGGATTTATTGCAAACAACTATGGAATTAATAATATATTTATTCCAATGCTAATAATTTTTATGATTTTAATAATTCCAGTAAGTTTTTATAGAAGAAAATTTTTAGTTTAAAAAATCAAAAGATAATGAATCATTAATCACTAAATTTTGATCTTTATTTTTTATTTCATTAACGAAATTAATATTTAATGCTGCAAAAATATTTGAATTTGCTTTTGATACAATTGTACCTATTTTTTTATTATCTACTATCAACTCATCTCCCTCTAGCACATCTCCACTTTTTATTTTTAAAGCGTAAAGTTTTTTCTTGAGTAATCCACGGTATTTCATTCTTGCAGTAATTTCTTGACCCACATAGCATCCTTTATCCCAATCAATAGCATTTAAATTATCAAAATTATTTTCTAATAACAAAGATTTATTTTCTAAAATATCAAATGGTGAATAGGGTGTTGTATGATTAATTAAAATTTCATGATATTCTGTTTCATTAATTTCTTTCAATCGCTCTTTTTC
>CACMGM010000007.1 GCA_902613275.1 uncultured Alphaproteobacteria bacterium | reverse complement strand
AAGAAAAGTAAAGAAATTTATAAAGTTTTAGGTTTCGAAGGAAGAGAGGAAGTGGTACATAAAGATAATTTAGTTAAGCTTTCTACATGAGTATTGAAAATAATATTATTGAATTGGGCAAAAGAGCAAAATCTGCCTCTCTAAATATGAAAGTCTGTAGCAGTGATCAAAAAAATCTTGCTTTAACAAAACTCACTAAAAATTTAGATAAAAATAGAAATAAAATTCTTGAAGCTAATAAAATAGATTTAGAAAATGGTGAAAAAAAATCTTTAGCTAAGCCTTTAATAAATAGACTTACATTAACTGAAAAATCTATTGATGGATTGATTACATCCATTGAAGATATAATCGAAATACCAGATCCAATTGGCATTACTTTAGAAGAATGGGAAAGACCTAATGGTTTGCAGTTTCGTAAAATTTCAACACCTCTTGGTGTATTAGGCGTGATTTATGAATCTAGACCGAACGTCACTGTTGATGCGTCTTGTCTTTCCATAAAATCTGGCAATTGTATAATTTTAAGAGGTGGTAGTGATAGCTTTCATTCCTCTAAGGAATTAGTAACTAATATTACAAATGCTTTCACGGAAGCTGGCCTACCAGAACATTGTGTACAAATGATTAATACACCTGAAAGAGAAGCGGTTGATCATTTACTAAGTATGAGTGATTATGTTGACGTAATTATTCCTAGAGGTGGCAAAGGTTTGATTGAAAAAATTAATTCAGCAAGCAAAATACCCGTTATCAAACATTTAGACGGTATATGTCATGTGTATGTAGACAAAGATGCTGATTTAAGTATTGCAGAAAAAGTAGTTTTTAATAGTAAAATGAGGCGTCCTGAAATTTGTGGTGCTGCAGAAACACTTTTAATTGATGAAAAAATTAAAGACGAAGCAATGAAAATATTAAAACCTCTAAAAGAAGTAAATTGTGAAATTCGAGGCGATGAATATATTCAATCTTTAGATAGTGATTTTAAAACTGCAAGTGAAGAAGATTGGTCATTAGAATATTTAGATAAAATTTTATCAGTAAAAATTGTTTCAGGAGTTGATGAAGCGGTTAAGCATATAAATGATTATTCTTCTGGTCATACAGAAAGTATAATTACAGAAAGTGAAAAAACTTTTGAAAAATTTTATAATAAAATTGACAGTGCGATAATACTTAAAAATGCATCTACACAATTTGCAGATGGAGGTGAATTTGGTTTTGGTGCTGAGATAGGAATCTCAACAGACAAAATACATGTAAGAGGACCAGTGGGAACAAAACATTTAACTACATTTAAATATGTAGTTAATGGTAATGGTCAGGAAAGACCTTAATTGAAAAAGATTGGACTTCTGGGAGGGTCTTTTGATCCGCCACATCGAGGGCATCTATTTATTTCAAATGAAGCTAAAAAAGTATTACATCTAGATGAAATTTGGTGGCTAGTTACACCTCAGAATCCTTTGAAAATTTCAAAACCTGCAACATACGAAGAAAGATTACAAAATTGTAAACAAATTACAAAAAATTTTCCTATAAAAATATTAGAAGTAGAAAAAAAAATTAAATCTCAATATTCTTATCAAACAATTAAATTTCTTATTCAATATTATAAAAATATTAAATTTGTTTGGTTAATGGGTGCAGACAATTTAGTTAATTTTCACGAATGGGAAAAATGGCAATCAATTTTTCATATTATCTCTATTGTTATTTTTAGAAGACATGGATATAATACAAATGCTTTGAAAAGTGTTGCAGCAAAAAAATTTATTCATCATAAATATATAGCTCAAGACATAGAACATGTTTCAAAAAAAATTCCTGCATGGACTTTGATACAAAATAAAGAAATTAAAATTTCATCATCTGAAATTAGAAATCAAAGAAATAAATTAAGAGGCAAATATTAATAAAATTACTTCATTGACAGAAAATATTGTATCAATACTAAGTGATGCAAAAGCTGAAGATATAAAGGTTATTGATTTATCAAACAAATCATCCGTTGCTGATGCCTTTGTGATTGCTACCTGTAGATCAACTAGACATTCAGATGCTACAGCAGACGAAATGGTAAAAAAATTAAAAAAAGCAGGGATAAAATGTCCGAATCCTGAAGGAAGACCTCAATGTGACTGGATAATTGTTGATGCAGGTGAGATCATTGTTCATTTGTTTCGACAAGAAATTAGAGAATTATACGCATTAGAAAAATTATGGGAAGTAAGCTTTGATTCTTCACAAACTAAACTAGCTTAAAATATATGATAATTTCAAAAAATGTATTTTTAAAAGTAATACTACTGCTCACGGTCATTACACTTCTTGCACCTAAAACATATGGATCTTCTTCAGATGAAGAAAAATATAAATATTTAGATCTATTTGGGCAGGTATTTGACAGGGTAAGATCATCCTATGTGGAAGAGGTTACGGATCAAGAATTAATTGAAAAAGCGATTGATGGAATGTTGTCGGGTTTAGATCCTCATTCTGGTTTTATGAATGAAGAAGTATTTCAAGAAATGCAAATGGATACAGAGGGTAAATTTGGGGGATTAGGAATTGAAATAACCATGGAAGAAGGTTTTGTGAAAGTCATTGCTCCGATAGAAGATACGCCAGCATATGAAGCTGGAGTTCTTGCAGGTGATTACATTATTCAAATAGACGAAACACCTGTTTTTGGTCTAACTCTAAATGAAGCTGTTGAATTAATGAGAGGTAAAAAAGGTGAACCAATAGTAGTTACTATTTCGAGAGCAAATACTGAACCCTTTGAGATTGAAATTATTAGAGATTATATAAAAATTAGATCAGTAAAAAGTGAAGTGCTTAACAATATTGGATATTTGAGAATAACATCTTTTAACGAACAAACAGAAAGTGGCCTTCTTGATGCAATAAAAAAAATTGAAAAAGAAAACCAAATAAAAGGTTATGTTTTAGATGTACGGTCTAATCCAGGCGGTCTTCTTACTCAAGCAGTTAAGGTAACAGATATATTCTTGGAAAGAGGAGAAATTGTTTCAACAAGAGGTAGAGTTAAAAAAGATATTAGAAGATATCGTGCAAAGAAGTCTGATAGAACTAATGGTAAACCACTTGTTGTAATTATTGACGGAGGTTCTGCATCAGCATCTGAAATTGTTGCAGGCGCCCTACAGGATCATAAAAGAGCAATCATTATAGGCACACAATCTTTTGGTAAAGGATCAGTACAAACAATAATTCCCTTTCAAGTTTCAAATAGCGATAATCTCACTGGTATAAGATTAACTACAGCTAGATATTATACTCCTTCAGGTGAATCAATCCAGGGTAAGGGTATTTTTCCAGATATAATTATTGAGCAAGGAGAATTTGAATCTTTTAATTATAAAAGATTTTCTGAGTCGGATTTAAAAGATTCCCTTGATAAAAATAACGAAGAAGAATTAGAAGATAATGAAGATAATGAAGATAATGAATTAAGTGAATTTGAAAAACGTTTAGAGCTTGATTATCAACTTCGTAGAGCCTTTGATCTTGTGCAAGGTGTAAGTCTCTTTAATGAAATTCAAGAATAGTAATGCAAAAAAAATATAGAAAATGTGTGGGAATGATGATTCTCAACACAAAAAACCAGATTTTAGTTGGCAAAAGACTAGATAATCCTAGCGGGTATTGGCAAATGCCACAAGGTGGTATTGATGAAGATGAAAATCCTGAAGAAGCAGTTTGGAGAGAAATGATGGAAGAAATTGGTACTAATAAAGTGTCCCTAATTGCTTCATCTAAAGAATGGATATCCTATGATATACCAAGTGAAATTTTAAGTACCTTACCCTGGGGAAATGAGTATATGGGTCAAATTCAAAAATGGTTTTTATTTAACTTTAATGGTGATGATAGTGATATAAATGTAGGAACAGAAAATCCTGAATTTAGTGATTGGAAATGGATGAATTACGACAAAATTACTCATAATGCAGTACCATTTAAAAAAAATGTTTATCAGAAAATTCAAAGTGAATTTAAAAAAGTTCTAAAAGATGTTTAATGAAAATCCTGAATTAACAATTACGAGCTTAGATAAACAAATATGGGATGAAGAGTTAGAAAACTTTGTTCCTAAAAATATTTTTGATGTTCATACTCACATTTATAAATGGAGTTTTAATCAGGATCCTAATAAGAATATTGGTGAAAGAAATTTTCAAGGAAAATATTTTAGTGAAATATCTATGAGATTTGCAGATCAAGTAGATCAATTACTTATGCCTAATAGAGTAGTAAATAGGTTAAGTTTTCCTTTTCCATTCAAATATCCATGTAATTTTGAGGCCTCAAATGAATATATTTTAGAACAAACTAAAACACATACTGAAAATAATTGCTTAATTTTAATTAACCCAAATATGGATAAAAATTATATTGAAGAGCTTTTATTAAAAAATAACATTAAAGGTTTTAAACCATATAGATTTTATTCAAAAACAAACGATATAATTAATTGCAAAATTTTAGACTTTATAACTGAAGAGCAAATAGAAATTGCAGATAAATTTGAACTTATCATTATGATGCATTTAGCAAAAAAAGATGCAATTGCTGATGATGATAATATTAATGACCTAATTTATTTGAGTGATAAATATCCCAATGTTAAATGGATACTTGCTCACTGTGCTAGAAGTTATTCTGCTTGGGCGTTAGAAAAAGGGGTTAAGAAAATTAGAGATTTAAAAAATATTTGGTATGATTGTTCAACAGTGTGTGAATCTGATTCAATTGATGCTTTGTACCAAGGAGTTGGTCTTGAAAAAATAATGTATGGATCTGATGATATGATAGGGAGAATGAGAGGGAAATATATTACTTTTGGGAAAGCTTGGTCTGCAATAAATTCTGATAATCATAATTTAGCTCTAAGCCATTGTGATGGTCGAATGACATTTATTAGATATGAACAATTAAGAGCAATGAAAAGAGGAATTCGAAATAGTATTATAACAGAAAGTGAAAAGCAGGATCTTTTTTATAATAATGCAAAAAATTTAATAGATTCTGTTAATCCTATAAATTAAATCTTATCATAAAAACTTACAGTTATAGCTTCTAACTTAGCTTTTGCTATCGATAGTTGCTCTTCTGATTCTTTACTTTCCTTACTACCTAATTGTTCAATTTCTTTTTCAATTGAAGATTTGTCTAAAGAATTTAGTTCGACTACACTTTCTGCAAGAACGATACATTTCTCTGGATTAATTTCAGCAAAACCACCTGATACAAAAAATGATTTAACTAAATTTTTATCCTCACTATAAACCATCACTCTGCCGGGTCTTAATGAGGACATTACTTGACTATGTCCAGGTAAGACACCCAGATCACCATCTTTGCCTGGAACAATAATAGTTCCAACATCATCATTAAAGATGAGGTTTTCTGGAGAAACTAAATCAAAAGAAATTGTTGCCATTATGCAACTTCAGCTTCTAATTTTTTAGCTTTTTCAATAGCTTCATGAATACCACCTACCATATAAAATGCAGCTTCTGGCATATGGTCATATTCACCTTTTACGAGTCCATCAAAACTTTTTATGGTATCTTCAAGATCAACATACTTTCCAGGAGAGCCTGTGAAGACTTCTGCAACAAAAAATGGTTGGCTCAAAAACTTTTCTATTTTTCTAGCTCTTGCAACTGTCAACTTATCTTCTTCTGAAAGCTCATCCATTCCTAGAATAGCTATTATATCTTGAAGACTTTTATATGTTTGTAGAACTCTTTGTACTTCTCTAGCAACTCTGTAATGATCATCACCAACAACTTGTGGATCTAAAATTCTAGAAGTAGAGTCTAATGGATCAACTGCTGGATATATTCCTTTTTCAGAGATAGCTCTATTTAGAACTGTTGTTGCATCCAAATGTGAAAAGGATGTTGCAGGTGCAGGATCAGTTAAGTCATCTGCAGGAACATATATTGCCTGTACTGACGTAATAGATCCTTTTTTTGTAGTTGTGATACGTTCCTGTAAAGCACCCATATCAGTTGCAAGTGTTGGTTGATATCCAACTGCAGATGGGATACGCCCAAGAAGAGCTGACACTTCAGAGCCTGCCTGGGTAAATCTAAATATGTTATCTACAAAGAATAACACATCCTGACCTTCTTCATCTCTAAAGTATTCTGCTTGAGTTAATCCTGAAAGAGCAACTCTAGCTCTTGCTCCTGGTGGTTCGTTCATCTGACCATAAACAAGTGCAACTTTTGAATCCTTGCCTTTTAAGTCAATAATTCCTGACTCAATCATTTCGTGGTACAAATCATTACCCTCACGCGTTCTTTCTCCAACGCCAGCAAATACCGAATATCCTCCATGAGCCTTAGCAATGTTGTTAATTAATTCCATAATTAAAACTGTCTTACCAACTCCAGCTCCACCAAATAATCCAATTTTACCACCTCTTGCATAAGGTGCGAGTAGATCAACTACTTTAATTCCTGTTACTAGAACTTCGGTTTCTGTAGATTGATCAACAAACTCTGGCGCTGGTCTATGAATAGGATAAGATTTACTTGTTCCAATGTCGCCTCTTTCGTCAACTGGCTCTCCTACAACATTCATAATTCTACCTAAAGTTTCTGGGCCTACAGGCATTGAAATGGGGGCACCTGTATCAGTAGCTGTTTGACCTCTAACTAGTCCATCTGTTGTATCCATAGCAATTGTACGGACAGCGTTTTCTCCTAAATGCTGAGCAACCTCTAGCATTAATCTTGTTCCATTGTTGTCAACTTCTAGAGCGTTCATGATTGCAGGAAGTTCACCATCGAACTCTACATCAACAACAGCTCCGAGAACTTGTGATATTTTTCCAGTTAAATTATTAGCCATATATCCCCCTTTATATTGATTCAGCTCCAGAAATAATCTCTATTAATTCTTTTGTAATGAACGCTTGTCGCGTTCTATTATACTTTAACGTTAAACTATCTATCATTTCACCTGCGTTTCGAGTTGCGTTGTCCATTGCGGCCATTCTTGCTCCCTGCTCACCTGCATCACTTTCTAAAAGTACTTTAAATATTTGAATAGAAACATTTTTTGGAAGCAAATCCTTTAAAATTGTTTCTTCATCAGGCTCATAATCATAAATTGCATTTGAAGAAATTTCTTTTTCTTCTTCCTTTTCAGAATTTGAAAAGTCTAATGGTATTAATTGTTGTTGTGTTACTTCTTGCGAAATAGCTGATTTAAATTTGTTAAAAACTAATATGCATTTATCAAACTTACCATCAAAGTATAATTCTTGAAGCTTATTAGAAATATTTAATGCAGACTCGTAACCAGTACTTGAAACATTTAAATCGACAAAACTCTCTATAATTTGATCCTTCATTACTCTATTAAAAAAGTCTCTACTTTTTTTCCCAACTGGCATTAGTTGAACTTTTTTTCCATTACCCTCAAGTGATTTAACTAACTTAAAAGTTTCTCTATTTATGCTGCTATTAAATCCACCACATAAACCTCTATCAGCACTTACTGGAACAACGATATAATTCTGATCATTGCCAGTGCCTGTTAAGAGTTTGATTATACCTTCCCCAGATGCAGCAGATGATGCAAGAGAGGAAAGCATCTCCTCTAGTCTTGATGAATATGGTCTTGCCGCTTCAGCTTTTTCTTGTGATCTACGTAACTTACTTGCAGCAACCATTTTCATTGCTGATGTAATTTTTTTTGTAGATCCAACTGAATTGATCTGAGTTTTGATATCTTTTAAACTTGGCATAGATTAGTTTCTTGCAAACTTTACAACCAAATCATCTAAGATTGATTTTAATTTATCATCATTTTCTTTAGATAATTCTTTTTCATTGGCAATTGCATCTAATAAATCACTATGCTTAGTTCTAATCTCATTTAAAACTTCTGTTTCAAACTTGACTACATCGCCTACTGCAACTTTATCAAGATATCCGCGTACACCTGCATAAATAGATACAACTTGCTCTGAAACCGTTAGTGGTGAATATTGACCTTGTTTTAAAATTTCAACTAGTCTTGCACCACGATCAAGTAATTGTTTTGTTGAAGCGTCTAAGTCTGATGCAAACTGTGCAAAAGCGGCCATTTCACGATATTGAGCTAATTCTAGTTTTACAGGACCAGCAATTTTTTTCATTGCTTTTGTTTGCGCAGCAGAACCAACACGACTTACAGAAAGACCAACGTTAATCGCAGGTCGAATACCAGCAAAGAATAGGTTGGTTTCCAAGAATATTTGTCCATCAGTAATGGATATAACATTCGTTGGAATATAAGCAGATAAATCCCCTGCTTGAGTTTCAATAATTGGAAGGGCGGTCAAACTTCCACCACCATGTTCATCACTCATTTTGGCAGCTCTTTCTAAAAGACGACTATGAATATAAAATACATCTCCGGGATATGCTTCACGTCCAGGAGGTCTTCTTAATAAAAGAGACATCTGTCTGTAAGCAACAGCTTGCTTTGATAAATCATCATAAACAATTAATGCATGCATACCATTATCTCTAAAATACTCACCCATTGTACAGCCAGTATAAGCAGATAAAAATTGCAACGGTGCAGGCTCGGATGCAGTTGCAGATACAACAATTGTATATTCCATTGCACCATTATCTTCTAGCGTTTTTACAATTTGAGCAACTGTTGATCTTTTCTGACCAATTGCAACATAGATACAATATAACTTTTCTTTTTCATTGTCTGATTGATTTACAGATTTTTGATTTAAGATTGTATCAATAGCAACAGCAGTTTTACCTGTTTGTCTGTCACCAATGATTAATTCACGCTGTCCTCTTCCAACTGGAACAAGAGCATCAAGTGCTTTAATACCTGTCTGCATAGGTTCAGAAACACTTTGACGAGGAATAATACCTGGGGCTTTTAATTCAATTCTTCTCTTTTCAGAAGATTGAATAGGGCCTTTGCCATCAATAGGATTTCCTAAACCATCAACAACACGTCCTAATAATTCTTTTCCAACAGGAACGTCAACAATTTCTCCTGTACGTTTAACTGTATCACCTTCTTTAATTCCAGTATCATCACCGAAGATTGAAACACCAACGTTATCCATTTCAAGGTTGAGGGCCATACCTTTAATGCCGCCTGGGAATTCTACCATCTCTCCAGCTTGTACTTGATCAAGACCATACACACGTGCAATTCCATCTCCAACACTTAGTACTGTTCCAACCTCAGCAACGTCCGCTTTAGTTTCAAAATTAGCTATTTGGTCTTTAATTACAGACGATATTTCTGCAGCTTTAATTTCCATTATGCCCCCTTCATTGCAATTTTAAGTTTATTAATTTTATTCGCTATAGATGTATCAATCATTTTGGAACCAACCTTAACAATTAAACCACCAATAATGTCTTCATCGACATCAAAATTTAAAGATAATTTTTCACCTAAAGATTTTTTAAGTTGATTTGTAATATTATTTTTTTCATCATCAGATAATATGTTTGCTGATGTTATGTCAGCAGTAATATCACCTCTTTTTTCAGAGTTTATTTTTTTAAATTGTAAAATAATAGAAGCGATATTTGAAATTCTTTTATTGTTATCAAGAACTTTTAAAAAAGTTGTCGTAAGATTATGTAAATTTACTTCAGAAAATAATTTTAATAAAATATTAAGTTTCTCATCTGAATTTACTAATGGACTTTTAATAACCTGTCTTAATTCTGAACTTTCTTTCAATGCTTTATTCACTAATTCAAAATCTTTTAGAATATCATCAATGCATTTTTTTTCAGAAGCAAGATCATAGAGTGCTGCTCCATACCTTTCCGATATAAGATCTCCAGATAATGTATTAGATGGCATATATTAAATTCATAAGAAGTTTTGGAATAGGCTATTAGCACATCAGAAAAAGTAGGTAAACTGTCAGTTTGTGCGTCAAATGAGTTAAATCGAGGATATTTTTAAAATTGTGGGTAAATTACATAAATGAGTAGGGATCAACATCAATAATTAACTTTACGGAAGAAGGTAATTTAGTCTTTTCGACAATTTTTTTTGTGAATTTATTCAGATTTTTTCTACTATTGCTCTTCAATAATATTCTATATCGATATTGTCCTCTAAGCAAAAAAATTGGAGCTTCAACTGGACCTAGAATTTTAATATTTTCACTATTTTGATCTTGTTGAGCCAGTCTTGAAGCTTGTTTAAGAACTAAAGCTTTTGTATGACTAGAAAGAATTATTGAAGTCATAAAACCAAAAGGAGGAATATTAAAATTCTTTCTCTCTTCTAAAGCTCTTTCAATAAAAGCTTCTCTTTCTCGAAGTTGAATCGACTTAATTATTTCTTGATCTGGAAAATATGTTTGAAGAAAAACTTTACCAATTTTTTTTCCTCTACCAGCTCTTCCTCCAACTTGCTGAAGTAGGTTAAAAGTTTTTTCTATTGCTCTTGGATCACCACCAAATAAACCTGCGTCCGCATCAACTATTCCTACTAATGACAAATTTGGAAAATCATATCCTTTTGCCATAATTTGTGTAGCTACAATTATATCTATATCTTTGTTGTTTATATCAGTAATAAATTCTTTAATTTTGTTTGGTGTGTTAACGTTGTCGCTAGACATTATGGAAATATTTTTCCAAGGAAAGAATTCTTTTAACTCCTCTGCAACTCTCTCAACTCCAGGACCAACAAATTTTATACTATCTTTTTCATTACATTGAGGACAATCTAAAATTAATTTTTTAATAGTGCCACATTGATGGCATAAGAAAACTTTTTTGTGTTGATGCATAACCATCCATGATGAACATTGATCACATTCATATCTGAATCCACAACTGTTACATAAGGTTAATGGAGAATATCCTCTACGATTTAAAAAAATAAGAGTTTGTTCCTTATTTTCTAAGCACTGAGAAATAGAATCTATAATTGATTGTGATATCCATTTATCTTTATCAAGTTTATTTTTATTTAAATCAATTATAGAAATTTCAGGTAATGGAGTTCCAGAAAATTGTTTTGATAAATAGACTTGATCATATTTTTTAATTTTAACATTATTTATTGTTTCTAAAGACGGCGTTGCTGAAGCTAATAATATAAAATTTTTTTCAATTTTAGCTCTTACAACTGCAAGATCTCTTGCTTGGTAACGTATATTGTCCTCTTGTTTATAACTAGAATCATGTTCTTCATCGACAACAATTAATCCTAAGTTTGTAAAAGGAAGAAACAAACTTGAACGGGCGCCAATAACAATGACTAAATCTCCAGCAAAACATTGATGCCAAATTTTTTGCCTATTTTTTTTTGTAATTTTAGAATGCCACAAACACACTTCCATACCAAAACGCTTCTTTACTCTTGTCTCTAATTGCGGTGTTAGGCTAATTTCTGGAACCATTATTAATATTTGTTTTTTTTCTTTTAAAAATTTATCTATTATTTCAAAATATACTTCAGTTTTACCAGAGCCTGTTACCCCTTCTAATAAAACAGGTTTGTTTGATTTATTAAATGATTGGATGATTTCTTTGAATGAATTTGATTGCTCTTCACTTAAGGTCACTAAAGAAGGTTCGGTGTTATTGAAACTATCTAATTTTTCTTTATCAAATTGAACTATATCATTATTAATAAGAAATAATTTTAAAACTGCTCCTAGTGGAGCTAAAGTATAACTTGCGATCCAATTTATAAAATCAATTGAAGTATTCTTAAGAATAAGATCATTACAAATTTTTGTAACCTCTTTAATTTCGTATCCAGGATTTTTAACATTCTTCTTCCAAATAATTCCGGCTTCTATTTTTTTTCCAAATGGAACTAAGACTACTTGACCAATTTCGAGTTGCTCATTTGTTGAAGAATAGGTGAAAACTTTGTCGAAAGGTCTTGTTACTACTACATCGTACAACATTATATTTATGTATTTTTTATATGTTAACTTTCTAAATAACTTGTATATGGTATACAACAAACAATGAAATTTTTTATAGACACTGCCGATATATCTGAGATTGAAGAGTTAATGTCTAGTGGATTAATAGATGGTGTTACTACAAACCCATCTCTTATTGCAAAAAGTGGTAAGGATATGGGAGAAACAATTAAAACAATTTGTTCAATAGTATCCGGTCCAGTAAGTGCAGAAGTGACAGCAACCGAGTATGACAAAATGCTTGAAGAAGGTAAGTACTTAGCATCATTAGCTAAGAATGTTGCTGTAAAAGTTCCTCTTACACCTGCTGGTCTTCAAACTTGCAAAGCTCTTAGAGAAAAAGATATCATGGTAAATGTAACATTATGTTTTAGTGCTGCTCAAGCACTACTAGCCGCTAAAGTTGGAGCAACATTTATTTCTCCTTTTGTAGGAAGATTAGATGACATTGGTGAAAAAGGAATGGATCTGATTTCAGATATAGTAATAATGTATGAAAATTATGGATTTGATACGGAAGTATTAGTTGCTTCGGTAAGAAACACTCAACATCTTATTGATGCAGCTGTAATTGGTGCCCATGTTTCAACTCTACCACCCAAAGTTATTCACGAATTATATAAACATCCTCTCACAGATAAAGGGCTGAAAGCATTTCTTGATGATTGGGTAAAAACAGGTCAGCAAATCTTGCCAAAATAATCGTCATGGCGGATGAAGATGGAATTAGTGAGAAACAAATAATAAACTTTTTAAAAAAAAATAAAAATTTTTTTATTAAAAATTCAGAATTAGTTAATGAACTAAATTTTCCCACGCTCGATAATAGTTCAGATAAGGTGGTTGATTTAGAGGCTTACAGATATAAAAAAATATCTCAACAAAATATAGATCTACAAAATCAAATGACAAAAATACTGCTAGCAGGAAAAAGTCATTTAAATGCTCAAAAAAGAATTCTTAAATCTACAATTAGAATTCTAAATGTAAAAAGTTTACAAAAATTAATAAGTTTAATTAAAAATGATCTTAAGACAATTCTAGGATGTGATGAAATGAATTGTTTTGTTACAAATGAAAATATTAGAGCAGAAAATTTATTACAACTGGATATTAAAATTGCAAATAGTTATTTTAAAAACAAAATGGTTACAAATTTAAATCAAAATCCTAAAGGTTTACTTTTATTTTTTCCTAATAAATCAGCAACAATAAAATCATATATTTTATTAAAAGTTAAATTGCGTGAGGATAGTCTAATATTGGCTATGGGATCAAAAGATAAAAATAAATTCACAGTTGATATGCAAACTGATCTTGTTGAGTACTTAATCAAAATTATAGAGATTAATTTATTAATCATAAAATGAAAATTTTGCTAATAATTTTATTTTTATTAGTTAATTCCCAAAATATATTTGCCAATCCTCAAATATGTAGTTGGATAATGGACGAACCATTTAAAGAATATCAAGAAGAGGCTAAAGATCAACATGCTGCGTTTTATGTTGTAGTCAGCGATGGTGAATGTGAATACGGAATGACTATTGGTGAAAAGTCAGAAGAGAAAGCAAAAAAAGCAGCTTTTAAAGATTGTGAAAAATGGAGAAAAGAAAATAATATTTCAGGAAAGTGTGAACCTTTTGCTGTTAACGACAAAATTATTTGGGAAAATGTTGCCTTTGTTAAAATTGATGAAGGAGAAAGAGAGTATGACAATTCAGCCAACTTGATTGAATATGAATATAGAATACCTGACTGGTATGGACAGGAAAAAATTATATTTCCTAAATATAAAGGAGTCCCTGATGATCTTCATAGTTTATTTATGGAAACACTTGAATATTCCTACCTTGAGCTTGGTGAAAAACCCATTGCGGAAACTCATGTTATTATCTGGAATGAAAAGAAATCTAATCTAAAAAAAGTTGCTCAAAATTGGTGTGAAGTAAATCGTGGGGAAAATTTCAACGAAGAATGTTTAAAAGTAGGTGGTGGTGATAACAAAAAATGGTTCAAAGAATGTGTAGCGTCTGCCTATTTTTCACCTGAAACATTAAAAGGAAGTATTGAGGGTAATAAATGTTGGTGGAGGGGTTATAAGAATGAAGCATGGAGTGTTGCAAAAATAGTAGCACATGAATATTTTCATGTTTATCAAAATATGAAAAAAATTTTTTTTGAAGATGAAAAACGTTTTGGTGTTGCCCAGTATAAATTTAATGATGATATGCCAATGTGGATTGAAGAAGGTGGGGCAGAATATTTTGGTTATTATATTATTGGAAAAAATAATTTAGCTGATTATAAAAAAATTATGAAACAAACACTAAAATCCTTTCGTAAATGTGCAAAAAAAGGAATTAAACTCAAAGATGTAGAAAGAGAAGAAGATGCCATAAAACTGCGCAGTAAATGTGATCAGGGCTTAGAGTATGATGGTGGTATGTGGGCAACAGCGTACCTTGCATCTTTAAGTGGATCTAATAAAAAAGTATTCTTTGATTTTTATGAAGATATTGCTGAACTTGAATTAGAAAAAAGGGAAGAAGGAGAAATCCACCAAGGATGGAGAGAATCTTTTAGGAAAAATTTTAATATGAGTTATGATGATTTTCTCATAGATTTTGAAACATTTATTGGTTTAAAATCAAAGGAACAATTAAAAATTCTAGATCAAATAAATTAATACAAAAAGGAGCATACATGAAAGGTTATAGATTTATTACTGATGATGATACTGTCGATTTTTGTCAAAGAGTAACAGAAGCATTATCTAATGGTTGGAAATTACATGGAGAGCCAAAAATGACATTTGATCATAAAAGAAAAGTTATGAGGTGTGGTCAAGCGGTTGTAAAACAGTCATCAAAAAAATATAAAAAAGGAATGGATCTAGCTAAAATTTAAATATGTATGGCTCTGCCATCAACACTTAAAGCAGCTTCTTTTACCGCTTCACTAGTTGTTGGATGAGCATGACATACTCTAGCAATATCTTCTGCACTTCCACCAAATTCGATTGTGGTAACAATTTCTGCAATCAATTGTCCAGCATCATGACCGATTATATGAGCACCTAAAATTTCATCTGTTTTTTTATCAACCAAAATTTTAACAAATCCCTCTGATGCAGAAGTGGTTAGGGCACGACCATTTGCCATAAAAGGAAATTTTCCAACCTTGAAGTCTTTCTTTTCTTGCTTGAGTTGTTCTTCTGTTTTACCTACAGATGCAATCTCTGGATTGGTATAAACAATCGCTGGTATAGCGTCATAGTTTATATGAGGTTTTTGACCATTTATAAATTCAACACAAGCAACTCCTTCTTCTTCAGCTTTGTGTGCTAGCATTGGTCCCGGTGCTACATCACCAATGGCGTAGATTCCTTCAACAGAAGTTTGAAAGTTATCTTTAATTTCAATGGATTTTTTTTCGGTTAATTTAATACCAATTTTTTCGAGACCCAGTCCATCTGTGTTTGGTTTTCTTCCTACTGACATTAAAACTATTTCGTAGTTTTCTTTTATTTTCTTTTTATCTGATGTTTCCATTTCAACATCTACACCAGACTTACCAGATTTTGCAGAGCTGACTTTATGCGATAATTTAAATTCTAACCCTTGTTTAGTTAACATTTTCATAAACTCTTTAGCAATTTCACCATCCATAGTTGGAACAATTCTGTCAAGAGCTTCAACAACTGTTACCTTTGAACCTAATCTACTCCATACTGATCCCATCTCTAGTCCAATATATCCACCACCAATAACTAGGAGTGATTTTGGTATTTTAGATAGAGAAAGAGCACCTGTTGAAGATACTATTTGTTTTTCATCAACAGGAATATTTGGTATCTCAATCGAAGATGATCCTGTTGCGATAATAAAATTTTTAGCACTAGCAGTAATTTCGTTTTTTCCATTTGTAATAGAAATAGTATTTTTATCTACAAATGAAGCCATGCCAGGAATATGCGTGATTTTATTTTTCTTAAATAAAAAACCGATCCCTGTTGTAAGTTTTTTTACAATCTTAGTTTTGCGATCCATCAAAACATTTAGGTCTAAATCTATCTTTGATGTTTTTATGCCATGCTCTGCAGCATGATTTGAAATTTCAACAAATTTTTCAGATGAATTTAATAATGCTTTAGAAGGTATACATCCAATGTTCAAACAAGTTCCACCAAGTGATGGCTCTTTTTCTATACAAGCAACCTTCATTCCAAGTTGAGTTGCTCTGATTGCAGCTACATATCCGCCAGGTCCCGCACCAATTACTATTAAATCAAAATCTTCCATTTTATATTCCTAATACTAATTCGGATGGATCTTCTAGAAGTTCTTTCACTTTCACTAAAAATCCAACACTTTCTTTTCCATCAATAATTCTATGATCATAACTTAATGCAACATACATCATTGGCCTAATTACTATTTCATCATTTACAACTACTACTCTTTTTTGAATATTATGCATCCCTAAAATTCCAGATTGAGGTCTATTGATTATTGGGGTGCTGAGCATTGATCCGTAAACGCCACCATTTGAAATTGTAAAAGTTCCACCAGTCAAATCTTCCATGGTCAGCGTTCCATCTTTGGCTTTTGTACTAAGATCAATAATTTTAGTTTCTATTTCTCCAAAACTCAATTGATCGGCGTCTTTAAGTATTGGTACGACTAATCCTTTTTCAGTTCCAACAGCTATACCTATATCAAAATGATTTTTATAAATTATATTTTCATCTTTAATTTCAGCATTCACAGCTGGATACTCTTGCAAACTTTTTACTACCGCTTTTACAAAAAATGACATGAAACCTAATTTGACCTCATACCGACTTTGAAATTCTTGGTTTTTTGATTTTCTAATTTCCATAACTTTGGACATGTCAATTTCATTGAAAGTCGTAAGTATGGCTGCTGTATTTTGAGCCTCCTTTAAACGTTTAGATATTGTCTGTCTGATTTTAGACATTTTAACAACTTCTTCTCTTTCACCTTTGTTAGTGGTTGTTTTATTTGAAGAAGAAAGATGAGAAACTACATCTTCTTTATTAATTCTTCCATCAGAACGGGATGAGGTGACATCTTCAAGTTTAATATTATTTTCTTCAGCAATTTTTCTTGCAGATGGTGAAGATTTGGCAGGCGAAGATTTTGTTTCAACCCTAACTGCTTTTACTTCTTCTTTTATTTTTTCTTCTTTATTTTCAGTTTTTTTAGGACTTGGTGTTTTACCTTTTGATTCATCTAAGATTCCTAAAATACCACCAATTTCAACGTCAGTGCCTTCAGAAACTTTTATTTCTTTTAAAGAGCCTGCATGAGGTGCTGGTACTTCAACAGTAATTTTGTCTGTCTCAATTTCAACTAAAGGTTCATCTGCTTCAAAATTATCGCCAATATTCTTAAGCCATTTTGAAACAGTTGCTTCCGTAATTGACTCTCCAAGTGTTGGAACTATTAATTCAGTGCTCATTAATTAAATGCTTAATAACATTTACGTCAATTTATTCAATTGGCAGATTAGTCTTTAATTTTGTTGAAATACCTGCCCAAGATTTGATAATTTTGCTAATCGAATCTTCAATTGCCATTTTTATAATAGTTTCTTGGTTACTTATGTGTCTTTCTAAAGAACCAGCGGCAGGAGACGCAGCTGGACTTCTACCAACATAGAATATTTTTTCTTGTTTAACTTTGGCTTCCTGCATAACACTTTCCAATCTACCTTTCACAAAACCCCAGGCACCCATATTTTTTGGCTCTTCTTGTGCCCAGATAATTTCAGCATCAGTATAATATTTTAATTCATCTATAAAGTTTTCATAAGGAAATGGATAAATCTGCTCCAATCTTATTATGGAGAGATTTTTAATTTTATTTTTTGCTATGTAATCTGCAAGTTCAAAATATATTTTGCCAGAGCAAATGATTAATCTTTTATTTTTCCTTTTTTCCTTAACAGATAATTTATCAGTAAGAATTCTATGGAAAGTTGATCCATTAATATAATCCTCAATATTAGAAACATTAGATTTATGTCTAAGTGTAGATTTTGGTGTAAATATAATTAGAGGTTTCCTAAAGTTTCTATGTAGTTGCCTTCTTAAAACATGAAAATAATTAGCAGGACTTGTGCAATTAACAATTTGCATATTATCTTCCGCACACATCTGTAAAAATCTTTCTAATCTTCCACTTGTATGCTCAGGACCTTGGCCCTCATGTCCGTGGGGAAGAAGCATCGTTAAACCAGACATTCTCAACCATTTTCTTTCTCCAGAACTAATGAATTGATCAATCATAATTTGTGCGCCATTTGCAAAATCACCAAACTGCGCTTCCCATATAACAAGTGTCTTAGGATCAACTTGTGAATATCCATATTCAAAACCAAGAACACCAAACTCAGATAAAAAACTATCTATAATTTCAAAGTAACCTTGCTTGTTTTGAAAATGTCTTAATGGAACAAAACGATTTTCGTGTTCTTGATCGTATAGAACACCATGTCTATGACTAAATGTTCCTCTTCCAACATCTTGTCCAGATATTCGAACACCGTATCCCTCATCAAGAAGTGTTGCTAAAGCTAAACTTTCAGATGTTGCCCAATCAATACCTTTGCCGTTGATGACACTTGCTAATCTGTCTCCATAAATTTTTTTTATTCTTCTATGAGCATTAAAATCTGCAGGTATTTCATGAATTTTTTTAGCAACGTTAATTAAGGTTTTTTCTTTTACAGATGTTTTTCCTCTTCTTGCATCAAATGTTGCAGTAGATAAACCTGTCCAAGTTCCCTCTAACCAATCTACTTTATTTGGTTTATAATTTTTAGTTGATTCAAATTCTTTATCTAAAAAATTTTTAAAAGAATCTACAATGTCTCTAGATTCTTCTTCTGAAAGAGTATTATTCTCAATTAATTTTTTTTCATATTTTTTTCTTGTAGTAATTTGTTTTTTGATAGCCTTATACATTAGTGGCTGAGTAAAAGAAGGTTCATCAGCTTCGTTATGTCCTGATCTTCTGTAACAAAACATATCTACAACAACATCGACTTTAAATTTATTTCTAAATTCCGTTGCAAGTCTACAAACATGAACTACTGCTTCTGGGTCATCGCCATTAACATGAAATATTGGTGCCTGAACCATTTTTGCAATTTCAGTACAATAAGGTGCTGATCGTCCATATTGTGGCATAGTTGTAAATCCTATCTGATTGTTTATTACAAAATGAATGGTACCACCTGTTTTAAACCCTCTTAATTGTGACATAGCAAATGTTTCGGCCACAACTCCTTGTCCAGCTATTGCTGCATCTCCATGAATTAATAAACCGATAACTTTATCTGTTGTTTTATCTTTAGCTAAAGTTTGTTTAGCTCTTACTTTTCCTGCCACAACTGGGTTAACTGCTTCTAAATGTGATGGGTTAGAAGTGAGCGATAAATGAATTTTCTTTTTTTCAAATTCACGATCAGCAGAAACTCCTAAATGGTATTTTACATCACCCGAACCTAGTACCTCATTTGGATCGTTTAAAGATCCTTGGAATTTTGATAATATTTTTTTGTAAGGCATTTCCAAAACACTTGATAGAAGTGTTAGTCTCCCTCGATGAGCTGTGCCAATAATAATATCTTCAATTCCAGACAAACATGCCTGTTTAACAATTTGCTCTATCCCAGGTATCATCGCTTCACCACCTTCGATACCGTATCTCTTTGTACCTAAAAACTTTTTATCTAAAAACTGCTCAAATAGTTCTGATTCAACTAATCTTTTATAGATTGCTTTTTTTCCCTCATTTGTAAAATTTGTTTTATTTCTTACTTCTTCAATTCTTTCTTGGACCCATTGTTTTTGATCAGCTTGTTGTATGTGTAAAAATTCAACACCAATTGAAGCAGAATAAGTTTCTTTTAATATTTTAATAATATTTTTTAATTTACCTTTTTCTAAACCCAAACTTCCATCAATGAATATTTCTTTTTCTAAATCTGATTCAATGAAACCATAGCTTTTATAATCTAATTCTTGAGGATACTCTCTTTCAGATATTCCTAAAGGATCAAGATCTGCAATTAAATGTCCATTAATTCTAAAAGCTCTAATTAATCTTAATGCTCTAATTGAATCTAAAGTTGAAATTCTAAATTCCTCAGAATTATAATTCGCATTTGATTTTATGACCTTGGTTATGTAATTTTTATCTATTATACTTGATGGGCGTTCTTTCCATTCTGGTCCTCCAAAATCTTTAAGAACAGAGTAGTCATCTTCATTTAAATTATTAAAAAAATCTTTCCAAGTTGTATCCACACTTTCAGGGTCATTTCTAAATTTAGAATATAGTTCGGCTACATATGGAGCATTAGCACTATTTAAGAAAGTATCATTCATAGATTTCTATTAAACTAAAACCATTTCGCATATCAATCATACTAATGGAAACTAATTATTCCCATTTTGCATTGCTAATTTCATAGTTTTTCCCAATGATGCCGGGGATTTTGACACCAAAACTCCAGCATTTTCTAAAGATTTAATTTTAGAATGTGCTGTACCTTTTGAGCCTGAAACGATAGCACCTGCATGACCCATACGTTTTCCTTTAGGGGCAGATTGTCCAGCTATAAATGCTGAAACTGGTTTTTTTCTTTTTGAATTTGAAATAAATTCTGCCGCATTTTCTTCATCCTCGCCTCCAATTTCACCAATCATTAATATTCCCTCGGTCTCATCGTCTTCTAAAAATAACTTTATACAATCTACAAAATCCATACCATGTATTGGGTCTCCACCAATACCAACGCATGTTGATTGACCTAATCCTACCTCTGTTGTTTGTGCAACAGCTTCATAAGTTAATGTTCCTGATCTACTCACTATACCTATTTTACCTTTTTTATGGATGAAACCAGGCATGATACCAATCTTGCATTCGGAAGGTGTTATTAAACCTGGGCAGTTTGGCCCAATCAAATATGTTTTATTGTTAATAATTCTTTTTTTTATATCAATCATATCTAAGACTGGAATACCTTCTGTAATGCATACAATTAATTCAATGTTTGCATCTAAAGCTTCGTGAATTGCTTTAGCAGCAAACTTAGCAGGCACATAAATGACTGTTGCGTTTGCTTCGGTTTGTTTAACTGCATCAGCAACGGTATTAAACACCGGTAAATTTAAATGGGTCTGCCCTCCTTTACCAGGCGTGACACCACCTACAAGGTTTGTACCATATGCTATAGCTTGTTCAGAATGATATGTTCCTTGTGAACCGGTAAAGCCTTGGCAAATAAGTCTTGTGTTTTTATTAATTAAAATTGACACTATTCTGATAACTCCACAGCTTTCTGAGCTGCATTTGAAAAATCATCAATTGAAATTAATCCTAATGATGAATTATTTATAATGTCTCTTCCCTCTTTAGAATTTGTTCCTTGAAAACGTACAACAACAGGAAGTTTAAAATCTAATTCTTTAATTGCATCAATGATGCCATTAGCAATCATATCACAATGGATGATTCCTCCAAAAATATTTATGAAGACAGATTTTACATTTTTATCTGATTGAATAATCTTGAAAGCTTTAATGGCTCTTTCTTTATTTGCTGTACCACCTAAATCTAAAAAATTGGCTGGCTCCATTCCAAATTGTTTAATAATATCCATAGTTGCCATAGCTAGCCCAGCTCCATTAACCATACAGCCTATTTTTCCATCGAGCTTAATGTAAACCATATCGTTTTCAGAAGCTGCAAGTTCTAAATCATTTTCTTCTGAAGTATCTTTTAATTTTTCAATGTCAGCCTGTCTATACAGAGCATTATCATCAATATTAATTTTAGCATCTAAAAGAATTAGTTTTTCATCTTTTGTCACAACAAGAGGATTAATTTCAATTAAAGAAGCATCTATTTCGACATAGGCCTTACATAAATTTGAAACAATTTCTTTAAATTGGTTAAACTCATTAATAGAAAAATTTAATTTGTTTTGAAGACTATCACTAATCGTAAAATCTTCTAAGTTATCAAAATAAATATATTGAATTCTTTCTGGTGTTTTCTCAGCTACATCTTCTATGTCTACACCACCAGCATCAGATACCATCGTCATTAATTTTGATTGATTCCTATCAAGAAGAATACTTAAATAATATTCCCTATCAATTTCACATCCAGCTTCTAAATAAATTCTATTTACTAATTTTCCCTCATTACCTGTTTGTTTTGTAATCAATATGTTACCCATCATTCCTTTTGCAATTTTTTGTGCATCATCAATTGATTCTGTTATTTGTACTCCACCTTTTGAATTAAATGGTTTTAAAAATTTCCCTGCTCCTCTTCCTCCAGCATGTATCTGTGATTTGATAACCCAAGGTGGTCCTTTTATATTTTGTAAATCTTTTTCTAAATCATCAATATTTTCAATGTAACTTTTGCCTTCAAGTATAGGTAGATTGTACTTTCTTAGTAGATCTTTAGCTTGGTATTCATGCAAATTCATTTTGATAAAAAGGTAATAGTTAGATTAGATGAATAATACAATTATTTTTTATTTTTCTTATTTAGAAGCTTGTTAGACAATGTAGTTAATGATTTTACTGCTTTAACGGAATGATTAAATTCTAACTTTTCATTATTATTTAGTTTTAATTCAATAATTTTTTCAACACCTTTTTTGCCAATGATAACTGGAACTCCAACATATAGTCCTTTTACTCCATATTCACCATTAAGATATGCAGCACATGGTAATAATCTTTTTTGATCTAACAAAAATGACTCTGCCATTTGTATAGCTGAAGAAGCTGGTGCATAATAGGCAGATGTGTTCATGAGTTTTACAATTTCAGCACCACCATCACGTGTTCTTTGAATAATTTTGTCGATATTTTTTTTTGTTGTCCACTTCATCTTTATTAATTCAGGTACAGGAATACCTGATACTGTTGAGTATCGCATAAGCGGAACCATCGTGTCTCCATGACCACCTAAGACAAAAGCGCTGATATCATTAATTGACACATTAAACTCCTTCGATAAAAAGTACTTTAATCTTGCACTATCCAAAA
Organism: uncultured Alphaproteobacteria bacterium; assembly: GCA_902613275.1. Next base: position 27,777 of record CACMGM010000007.1, on the reverse strand, counting down.
CACCTGCCATACCAATACACATATTTGTTTTAAGGCCTGATGATTTCTGAAGGACACTTACCATTGCATCAAGTGGATTAGTAATGCATATAACAAATGCTTTTGGAGAATATTTTTTAATATTTTTCCCTATATTTTGAATGATAATAGAATTTTTTTCTACAAGATCATCTCGGGACATGCCTGGTTTTCTTGGAAAACCTGCAGTAACTATTACTACATCAGAATTTTTGATATCTCTAAAACTTGAAGTACCTCTAAAATCTGCATGAAATCCCTCAATGGAAGATGACTGAGCAAGATCTAAAGATTTGCCCTTAGGCATTCCTTCAAAAATATCTAATAAAACTACATCACCTAATTCTTTTAAACTAACAAGTTGTGCTAAAGTCCCACCGATATTGCCTGCTCCAATAAGAGCAATTTTTTTTCTCATTTAAGTTTTATACTTTAATTACAATTCTGTAACAATAGCCTTTTTAAGTCCAGCAATTTCTTTGGCTGGGTTTAGACCTTTAGGACAAGACCTAGTACAATTCATTATTGAATGACATCTATAAAGTTTTAATGAATCATTTATTGCTTTTAATCTCTCTTTTCTTTCTGAGTCTCTTGAGTCACTTACCCATCTTGCTGCTTGTAAAAGGACTGCAGGTCCTAGATATTCATCTCCATTCCACCAATAACTTGGACAAGAAGTAGTGCAGCAAAAACATAATACACACTCCCATTTACCATCAAGTTTTTCTCTATCTTTTAATGATTGTTTTTTTTCGTCTCCTGAGTTTTTTTCTTCATTTGTTTTTTCACGCTGCAACCAAGGTTTAATGGAGGCCAGTTGCTCATAAGCCTTACTAAGATCTGGAACTAAATCTTTTACTACACGCATATGTGGAAGAGGGTAAATTTTTATTTCATTCTTAACATCAGACATACTTTTCAAACATGCCAATGTGTTAACACCATCAATATTCATAGCACAGGAACCACAAACTCCTTCTCTGCATGATCTTCTAAATGTTAAAGTTGGATCAATTTCGTTTTTTATTTTCATAAGTGCGTCTAATACCATTGGGCCACACTTTTCTTGATCTATCTCATAATTATCTATCCTAGGATTTTTATCATCTTCTGGATCCCATCTGTAGATTGCAAGTTTCTTTGGATCGTTTGCAGGTTCTTTTAGTTGGTGAGTTTTTCCTTTAGTTATTTTTGAATTTGCAGGAAGTCTAAACTGAGCCATTAGTAAACTCTTCTTTTAGGTGGTATTGGTTGAACATGATTAGTTAGAGTATTCATATGAACACCTCTGGAACCCATACTCACATCTCCCTTATCGTCTAACCAGGCTAAAGAGTGAACTAACCAATTATTATCATCTCTTTCTTTATAATCTTCTCTTGCATGTGCGCCTCTACTTTCAGTTCGATTTAACGCAGAATGAAGAGTAACTTTTGATTGTGCCATTAAATTGTGTAACTCTAAAGCTTCGACTAAGTCCGTATTAAAGATTAATGATTTGTCTTTAATATCTATGTCATCCATTGAGCTCTCAACTTTTGAATATTCTTCAATACCTTTTGATATGAGATCATGTGTTCTAAATACTGCGCATTTTTGCTGCATTATATGTTGCATGGAAGTACGAAGTTCTCCAGTTGTAGAGTTTCCTTTGCTGTTTCTAATCTTATCAAATCTCTCAATAATATTATCTGTTTTTGATTTACTAATTTCAATTTTTTTAGAATTTGGTTTTACTTTTTCTTTACATGTTAGACTAGCTGCTTTGCCAAAAACAACAAGATCGATTAATGAATTTGTTCCTAATCTATTAGCACCGTGTACAGAAACACATGCAGCCTCACCAACAGCCATTAAACCTTCACATATATTATCTGGATTTTCATTTGTTGGCCTTAGAACTTCTGTTCTATAATTTGTCGGTATACCACCCATATTATAATGAACTGTTGGAAGAACTGGTATTGGATCTTTAGTTAGATCAACTCCGGCAAATATTTTTGCAGTTTCTGAAATACCAGGTAATCTTTTATGTAGTGTATCAGCATCAATGTGCTCAAGATGAAGTAGCACATGATCGGCATTATCTCCACAGCCTCTATTTTCACTAATTTCAATAGTCATTGCTCGGCTTACTACATCCCTTGATGCTAGATCTTTTGCATTTGGAGCATATCTTTCCATAAATCTTTCACCATCACTATTAGTTAAATATCCACCTTCTCCTCTTGCTCCCTCAGTGATTAACACTCCTGCACCGTAAACTCCTGTTGGATGGAACTGAATAAATTCCATATCAGAAAGAGGTAGGTTTTGTCTTAAAGCCATTGCACTACCGTCACCAGTACAAATGTGAGCACTCGTGGATGAGAAGTAAGCTCTTCCATATCCACCAGTAGCTAGAATTGTTTGATGAGATAAAAATCGATGGATTGATCCATCCTCTAAGCACCATGTTACCACGCCAATGCAATTACCTTGATCATCAGAAATTAAATCTAAAACAAAATATTCAATATAAAATTCTACATTATTTTTAAGTGATTGCTGATAAAGTGTATGGAGTAAAGCATGTCCCGTTCTATCAGCTGCTGCACAAGCTCTCATAGCAGGAGCTCCCTCGCCATTATTGGTTAAGTGTCCGCCAAAAGGTCTTTGATAGATCTTGCCATCATCTGTTCTACTAAAAGGCATGCCATATTCTTCAAGTTCAATTACTGCTTCAGGGGCTTTAGAACATAAGTATTCAATTGCATCTTGATCACCAAGCCAGTCGGAACCCTTAACTGTATCATACATGTGCCACTTCCAATTATCTTCACCCATATTACCTAAAGCTGCTCCAATTCCACCTTGTGCTGCAACAGTATGACTTCTTGTCGGAAACACTTTTGATATACAGGCTGTTTTTAATCCAGCTTCAGCACATCCAAGCGTAGCTCTCAGTCCTGATCCTCCAGCTCCAACAACTACAACGTCATAATGGTGATCAATAATTTTGTATGAATTAGTCATCTAAAAAACCATTCTAACTAAGTTAACAGTAATTAAAATCATGATAAAATATATAAGATAATTTATTGATACTTTAATGAATTTGGCTGTCTTTTTCGATGTGACATAATCTTCAATAATTGTTTGCAGTCCTAATTTTGAATGCAGAAGCATAGATTGCATCATCACAAAAAATAAGAATGCATTAAAATAGGATTGAAAAAAAATTTCTATTTCAGAATAAGTCATCTTTGATAATGATATTGCAGAGTATATAAACCAAAACGTCAATGGTATTAAAATTGAAGCAGTAATTCTTTGGGTTAACCATTTAAAAGCATAATTTTTCATGCGAAGTACCAGACAACTAAACTAGAAATTAAAGTTAAACATATAACAGCATAACCAGATTTATATACTTGAGATAATTCCATTCCAATACCGAATGACCAATATAATTTTCTACATCCATTAAATAAATGGTAAAAAATACCGACAGTCCAAATCATTAGAACTAGTTTAAACAAAATACTCTTAGAAAAAATTTCAAAATAAATATAAAATTCGGGACCAAAACTAATTAAGAAAAACCAGATTGAAATTAATAGTGCACCTACACTTAATCCTATTCCAGATATCCTATGAAAAATTGAAAATACTGCTGTAAGTACTCTTTTGTGAATAGATAGGTGAGGTGATAATGGTCTATTATCAGTCATTTTTTTCATTTTTTTATGTTTCATAAGTAAGTATTTTTCTTCAAATTTCAAAATATTAATGGTTTAGTTATTTTTCTTACTATCATGGAAGTTTGTAAAATGTTGATAAAAAGTACCAAATTTTATGAAAATCATCCAAATTTAATGCCAAATTTAACTAAAAATCTTGAATTTTAAATAGATAGATATTAATCTTAATAAGCCGGATAATACTCGTTTCTTAGCTTCGGAGGAACGCCAAGAATTTTTAATTATCTTACCCGCCGTTTGATAATTAGTTGAGTTTCTTATTCTAGAGAGGTGTCTGCCAAGGTACAAACTAGTTTTAGAGTCCGGCCTACTTTAAATTTTTGTTAAAAAATTCTTCCATCTTTTTAGAGTATACTTCGGGATATTTAAACATAGCATCTACATGATAAGAGTTTTCAACAAACCAAAAGTCAGCATTAATTTTATTTTGATTTGCGTATTCTTTAAAATAATTAAAGTGTCTTGTTAAGATTCTTGTATCAGAGTCGCCATGAGTAAAAAAATAATATTGGTTCTTTGATAATTTTTTAGCTGGAGATAATTCTCTTGGATCTGTTCCAGTTAAGATTCTTCCAGCTAAACTAACTACTGGCCCAAATTCTATAGCAAGACCATATCTTGCTATTTCATCTTTTAAAATCATATTAAATTCAGCAAGTGAACTATCTGCCCACACTGCACGTATTTCCGGTTCTGCATGTGCTGCAAAAATAGATGTGCTTGCACCAAGAGATATTCCATGTAGTCCAATGCTATTAGACTTGAAACCAATTTTTTTTAAAAAATCAAATGCACCAAGAATATCAATATATGACTTTAAACCTAAATCATCATAACTACTTACAGTATCACTTTGGCCGTAGTTTCTTAAATCTATCGTAAGAACATTAAATTTTTTATTAACCAAAAAACTTGCAATAAGATTTACTTCAGACTTACATTTACCATTCGGACTTATACCGTGTGTTACAATTATAATTGGTCTATTTGGAAAATAATTAAACAGCCATCCATTAATCTTAATGTCTGAGTCACGAGATTGAAAGTATACATCTTGCCATTCATCTAAATAATAGTCTTTAAAGTTAAAATTTTCTCTTACTTTTTGTCGTGTAAGAATAGTATATTCATGTGAGTCAACTGTTGTACTCCATGAATTAGGAAGAGATCCTTCGTGTAAACCACAAGTTGGATCTATTTTTAAAATTTGATAAGCAACATAAAAACCTGCAGTTAAATAAACTACTGTTAATAAAACTACAGTACTTACTAAAAATCTGATTATGTATTTCATCAATCTGGTTTAACTATAGTCATTTCATATAATCTGCTAGCAGTTCTTTTAAATTCTTCTGCTAGAGTATTTATATTATTTAATGAATTTATAGGTTTTGAAGCTAAAATTACTATTGAACAATTATTTTCATATAACATATCAATTAATCCAATAAATCTTCTGCACGCATCTTTTTTCTGATTATCAAATTCAGGAACATTTTTTAAAAATACCAACTTAAATTTATCTGCAATATTTTTGTAATCTTCATTACCAAAATTTACTTCACAAAGATTTTCAAAATCTATCATCATTAAATTTGATGTGCATTTATCAAACTCAAGTTCACGACTTTTAGATTTTATTTTTACAATTGTTAAATGGGAGGGATCAACAAAGCGATTAAATAATTTTTCAAATTCATTTGACGTTTCAATTGTTATAGGTGTGAAATATGTCTTTGATTGATTTAACGTTTGTCGACGAAAATCAGTTTTAATACTAATATCATAAAGAAAAAAATTTTTTTTAACTAAATCAATAAATGGCAGAAAGTCATTTCTCTGCAAACCATCTTTATATAAATTATCTGGATGAAAATTTGACGACAGTAATACAAATATTTTATATTTAGAAAAATAATTAAATATTTTTTTTATTATTAGTGCATCAACAATATTAAAAATATGTAATTCATCAATAAATATTATTTTGTAATCTCTACTTAAATTTTTTACATAGTTTTCGATTGCAGGTTCTTTATTTTCTGATTTTTTAATTTGTTCATGGATTTGATTCATTAAGTTATTAAAATGAATTTTTTTTCCAATCTTAGTATTTTGATAAAATAAATTTAATAAAAATGTTTTTCCTGTTCCAACTTGACCATAAAGATAAATTCCTTCGAAAATTTTTTCCTTAAAAAATAACTTTGTTTTACTAAAAGATGACCATACATTATCTGCTTGTTTTAAAAATTCAATTTGATCTTTATTTTTTTTAATAAAATTATTTTCAACAAAACTATTGTATTGATCAATAACATTAAACATTATTTTTTACCTAAGTACTTTTCAAGTTGTTTTAAAGTTTCTAGTTCACTACTGCTGATGCTTCTATTTTCTTTTTTCTTTTTTAATCTTTTATATTCCTTGATTAGAAAATTAAGACTCTCCATTATTTGTTTATTCATGTTTTATAAATTATAGGTAAAATTGATGATACAACAATCATAATGGAGCTGATTAAAAATATAAGTGATATTCCATAACCCCAATCAATAATATAACCAAAAACTACAGGCGATAAGGCACTCGCAAAAACCCCAACTGCGTGCAGTAAAGCTTTAGCAGTTCCAATACTTTTAACTCCGTAAATTTCTGCCCAGAGTGATCCCATAAACGGTGCTGATAAACCTAGGTTAAATCCAAATAAAGACATGTAAAGCACGAATGACCAATAATTATTAAAGAAAAAAAGAATGGTGATACAGAGTAACAAAGGTAATAGCACAAAAGGTATTACTTTCTTTGTATTTATCTTATCTATTAAGGGTCCTCCTATTAATAAACCTAAAATAGAAAATAATCCAAAATATATATAACCGTTCCCAAGCATTTCCATTGTCCACCCTTTAGCATCAAAAATATAAATCTGATGAAACATTAGCCCAGTACCAATAAATGGAAAGGCCGCAGCTAATGGAAAATAAATGAAAAAAACTCGGTCTTTTAAAATTTCTGTAATGGTCCAACTTTTATGTGTTTTCTCATTATCAATATTTTTTTGAAGAGCAGAATCCCTTCTTTTTTGATTATGAAGAATAAAGTATATTATTGGAATTAAGATCAAAAGAGTCAAAGTTGTTAAAAACCAAAGAGTTTTAAAACTAAAGTATGAGTCTAAATTAACGACAATCTTTGGTAAAAACATTATACCTAACATTCCTCCAAGTGTAGCAACAGATATTGCTTTACCTCTATCAATTAAAAAATATCTTGCCATTGAAGTTGAGCCAGCATGTGTCATTGCCCCCTGTCCAAAAAAACGTAATAAAAATAAAATAAGAAAAAGATGAAAAATATTATTGAAAATAAAATAAAAACCAATGCAGGCAAAAGCTAAACCAAAAATAATACCTATGGAGTATAATCTTAAATCAATTTTATCTATTAATTTAGCAAAGTTAATAAATAAAAATGAACTGACAAGTGTTGCTATGGCATAAACTAATCCAAACTCACCATCTGTTATTTTATATTGATTTCGAATATCATCGTTAAATAATGCAATGTAAAAAGTCTGCCCAAAACTTGCAAAGAAGACCATGGCAAATCCGTATACTAAGAGATTAGGATCATGTAAAAAAAATTTTTTCATTATTGTTTAAAGCAATTTTTTAATATTATTTAAAAGTTTTACCATTTTACTCTTATCTATTCTTCCTGTGTTAACATTTCGTGGGCTTGGATGATAACTACCAACTAAAATTTTCTTATCAGGTAAAATATTCATAGATCCGTGAGAAAAAATAAAATCTTTATTTCGTATTTCATATTGTTGCTTATAATAATTTACACAGGCATCATGACCAATTTTACCAAGAGCAACAATGACTTTTATTTTTTTTAAGAAAGCAATTTCTTGATTAAAAAAATTAAAACATGTTTTCAATTCTTGTGAAGTAGGTTTATCTTCTGGGGGTACACATTTAAGAGCAGTAGTTAAGTACATATTTTGAAGTTCCAAACCGTCACCTCTATCTACTGAATCTGGTTGGTTTGCAAATCCAGTTTTATATAAACAGGAAAATAAAAAATCTGCAGATTTATCCCCTGTAAAAACTCGACCTGTTCTATTTCCTCCATGCGCTGCTGGCGCAAGACCTACCATCAATAATTTAGCTTTTTCATCTCCATAGCCAGTAATGGGCTTACCCCAATAACTTTGATCAATATATTGTTTTCTTTTTTCTTTAGCAATTTTTTCACGGAAGTTAACTAAGCGTTCACACTTTCTGCAATGAATAATGGATTTGTTTAAATTACTTAATGTCATTTGGAAGATATATATTTATATTACAGCTCTATGATTAATGAAAGAGCTAAAGCTATTCTAGAATTTTGTTTCATCAAAACTCCACTTGAGCAGTGGTTTAAAAAAGATGATGAATTTGATAATATATTGAAAAGTAGTTTTATGGATGATTACATTAAGGCTATTAACAATGAGTATGATAATTGGAGAAATGATGCTGAAGAATGTGTAGCTTTGATTATATTACTTGATCAACTATCAAGAAATTTTTTCAGAAATAATTCAAAAGCTTATAACCAGGATACTAAGTGTGTTTTAATTGTTAAAGAAGCAATAAATAAAAGATATTTAGATAGCCTAGAAATTGATAAAATACATTTTTTATTGCTGCCATTAATTCATAGTGAGGACATCATGGATCATGAACTTGGTCATAAATTAGTCGATCAATATTTAAATAATCATCCAGAATATACTAATATAAAAAAAGCTTGGAATGATCATAGCGTGGCAATTAAAAAATTTGGAAGGTATCCGCATAGAAATAAAATACTAAATAGAAAATCAACAAATGAAGAAGAGGTATTTTTAACACAACCGAATAGTTCTTGGTAAATTAAGATATGCTTTTAGAAAGAAATTTTTCAGATATTTTAAAACAACTTAAGTTTAAAAAAGAGAAAATTAAAGCAATTCTTGATACAGACACCTACAATGAAATTGATGATCAATTTGCTTTAGTGCAAATGTTGTTTTCAAAAGAAAAAATAGAAGTGCAAAGTATAAATGCCGCTCCTTTTTCAATGAATAATCGTTCAGATAATCCAAAGAAGGGAATGGAGCTTAGTTATGATGAAATCTATCGATTGTTAGAAAAAATAAATTTTAAAAAAAATAATTTTGTTTTTAAAGGCTCAACAAGATATGTAGGTTTTGAAAAAAAACCAATTAATTCGCCTGCAGCGGATAATATCATTGAAAGTGCTTTAAAATGTTCTGAGGAAGATCCTCTATACGTCTTGGCTATCGGCGCTATTTCAAATGTTGCCTCTGCTTTGTTAAAAGAGCCAGAAATTATAAAAAAAATTGTTGTAGTTTGGTTGGGAGGTAACGCGCTTTATTGGCCACAAAATATGGAATTTAATCTAAAGCAAGATATTGGAGGTGCTCAAGTTTTATTTGATAGCGGCGTTTCTCTGGTTATGGTTCCTTGTAAGGGAGTAACTTCACATCTTATTTCAACAGTTCCAGAAATAGAAAAATACATAGAACCTCATGGTGAAATCGGTAAATTTCTTGCAATGCGATTTAAAGAGTACAATAGTATCCATAAAGGTTGGTCAAAAGAAATTTGGGATATGGCAGCTGTTGGTTATGTCTTAAACGAAGACTGGGCACCAACTAACACAATTCCATCTCCAATTCTTTTAGATGATATGAAATGGGCTTCAGATAAAAATAGGCACCCAATTAAAATTGTCTATGAAATAAAAAGGGATCCTATTCTCAAAGATTTCATTCAAAAACTAGAAAATTTCAATAATAAATAATTATAATAAATGGTCTCGTGGTGAAATGGATATCACACGTGTCTTCGGAACATGTATTTGGGGTTCGAGTCCCTACGAGACCGCCAATTAAATATTTATTTTTTCTGAATACTTTGAAATTATTAACTCAGCAATTTGAACAGCATTAAGCGCTGCTCCTTTGCGCAAATTATCTGAGACTACCCATAAATTCAAACCATTTTCTATAGATTGATCATTTCTAATTCTACTAATATAAACTTTATCCTCTCCTGCAATTTCAACAGGAGTCACATAACCTTCATCTTTTCGATGATCAATTACTGAAATACCTTCAGAGTTAGATAATATTTCGTTAGCTTCTTTTTCATCTAATGGTGAGTCAAACTCTATATTTACAGCTTCTGAATGGCCAATAAATACAGCTGTTCTAACACAAGTTGCTGAAACATTAATTCCCTCGTCTAGAATTTTTTTTGTTTCATCTATCATTTTTTGCTCTTCTTCAGTATTACCATTTTCTAAAAAAGCCCCAATGTGTGGAATGGCATTAAACGCAATTTGTTTTGTGAACTTTTCTTTTTTTAATTCTTGGTTTGCATAAACATTTTGAGTCTGATTAAATAGTTCATCCATACCTGTTTTACCTGCTCCAGAAACAGCTTGATATGTTGATACAACAACTCTGTTTATAATTGCTTTTTCATGAAGTGGTTTTAATGCAACAACCATTTGTATAGTTGAACAGTTAGGATTTGAAATAATATTAGTTCTGTTTTCATCATCAAAAAATTCATCAAGTGCATTAGCGTTTACTTCAGGAACGATTAAAGGAATATTTTGTTGCATTCGAAAATGAGAGGTATTGTCTATAACAATACATCCTGTTTTAGCTGCTTTTGGTGCATATTCTGCAGAAATTTTACCACCAGGTGAAAATAAACCAATGTGAGCTTTTGAAAAATCAAATTCTGATAAGTCTTCTACAACAATTTCTTTATCTTTAAACTCTACTTTTTTGCCTTTTGATTTTGATGATGCAAGTAAATATAAATTGTCTATTGGAAAATCCCTTTGCTCTAATATTTGAACTATTTCTGTTCCTACCGCACCTGTTGCTCCTGCTACTGCTATGTTGTATTTTTGAGTCATTTAATTTTCAGATAGAATTTTTAATTCTTCAATAACAGCATTACCCATTTCTTGAGTTGAGATAATTTTTTCTGCTCCATCTTTTATATCAGCTGTTCTTAAACCTTTTAGTAATACATTCTGTACAGCTTTCTCGATCATTTGACTATCCTCTTGCATATCAAAACTATATTTCAACATCATAGCAAAGCTCATGATCATTGCTAAAGGATTTGCTTTAGATTGCCCAGCTATATCTGGCGCACTACCATGAACGGGCTCATACATTGCTGCTCTAGTTCCATTTTCTTTAACTGGTCCAAGAGCTGCTGAAGGAAGCATTCCTAAAGATCCAGTTAGCATAGCTGCAGTATCACTTAAAAGATCACCAAATAAGTTATCTGTAAGTATTACATCAAATTGTTTTGGATAACGAACTAACTGCATTGCACAATTATCTGCAAGCATGTGTTCTAAATTAACTTCAGAATATTCCTTTTTATGTAAATCTGTTACGGTTTGTTTCCAAAATAAACCTGTTTCCATTACATTTGATTTTTCTACTGATGTAACTTTATTATTACGCAACTTTGCTAAATCAAATGCCACTCGTGAAACTCTATTAACTTCTGATGTGGTATACAGTTGAGTATCAACTGCCTTACTTTCAGTCTCACTAATTTTTGATATACCTCTTGGTTGTCCAAAATATACACCACTTGTTAACTCTCTTATTATCAAAATATCTAATCCTTTAACAAGATCAGATTTTAAAGATGATGAATCTGAAAGAGCATCTAAAACAACCGCTGGTCTTAGATTAGCAAAGAGATCAAGGTCTTTTCTTAATCTTAATAAGGCTGCTTCAGGTCTTTTATCTCTTTCTACGTTATCCCATTTAGCGCCTCCTACCGCACCAAATAATACTGCATCACAATCCTTAGCTACTTGCATTGTTTCATCACTTATAGAATTACCTTCTTTATCGTATGCCGTACCACCAACTAATCTTTCAGAAATATCAAAAGATAAAGATTTAGTTTTTTCCATCCAATCAATGATTTTTAATACCTCAGCCATAACTTCATTGCCAATTCCATCACCAGGTAAAATTAAAATTTTTTTATTACTCATTTTTGACTACACTATCCAAGGTTGGATACTGTGTATTTTTTCTTCGTGAACATCAATTTTTTTATTTTTTTGGAGCGTCAAACCAATATCATCCAAACCTTCTAGTAAACATTTTTTTCGAAATGCATCAATTTCAAATTCTATTGTTTTATCATTTTGATAAGTGATTTTTTGATTTTCTAAATCAATTGAAACATCATTTTTATTTTCTGCTTCGTTCATTAATATATCTACCTTTTGTTGATCTAGCTTAATTGGCAGTATTCCATTTTTAAAACAATTATTATAGAAAATATCTGCGAAGCTTGGTGCAATTATTGACTTAAAACCAAAATCTAAAAGTGACCATGGTGCATGCTCTCTACTTGATCCACAACCAAAATTTGCCCCAGCAATTAAAATTGTTGAAGTTTTATAAGGGTCCCAGTTAAGAACAAAATCATTCTTTATGTTACCTTGAATATCGTATCTTAATTCATGAAATAAGTTTTTTCCTAAACCAGATCTCTTTATTGTTTTCAAAAATTGTTTTGGAATAATCATATCGGTATCAACATTAATCATTGGTAGTGGTGCAGGGATACCAATAATTGTTTTAAATGATTCCATTTATAAATCCTCTGCTGTTGCAAAAGAACCTTTGATTGCAGAGGCAGCAGCTATTGCAGGACTAACAAGATGTGTTCTACCTTCTCTACCTTGTCTACCTTCAAAATTTCTATTTGATGTTGATGCACACCTTTCTTGCGGTTTTAATTGATCTGGATTCATAGCTAAACACATGGAGCAACCTGGCTCTCTCCAATCAAATCCTGCTTCAATAAAAATTTTATCTAAACCTTCTTCTTCAGCTTGTTTTTTAACTAGACCTGAACCAGGAACGATCATTGAGTCTACAGAAACTTTTTTGCCCTCTACAACTTTGGCAACTTCTCTTAAATCCTCAATTCTTCCATTAGTGCAAGAGCCAATAAATACTTTATCAATTTTAATTTTTTGTATTTCTTGTTTGGGTTCTAAACCCATATATTGAAGAGAACGTTCCATAGCCCTCTTTCTATTCGGATTACTCTCTTCTTGTGGGTTTGGTACTATACCATCTATAGCAACAACGTCTTGTGGGCTTGTGCCCCAGGTAATTTGTGGTGAAATATCTTCAGCATTAATTAAAATTTCTTCATCATATTTTGCGCCCTCATCAGATGGAAGAGATTTCCAAAATTCTACCGCTTTATTCCAATTATCTCCTGATGGAGCGTACGGTCTACCTTTAATATATTCAAAAGTTTTTTCGTCAGGAGCGATTAAACCAGCTCTAGCACCTGCTTCAATACTCATATTGCAGATTGTCATTCTTCCTTCCATAGAAAGAGAGGAAATTGCATTACCAGCATATTCAATAACATAACCAGTTCCACCAGCCGTTCCTATTTTTCCTATTATATGAAGAATAATATCTTTTGCTGTAACACCTAAATTTAACTTACCTTCAACAGAAATTCGCATATTCTTTGCAGGTTTTTGAATTAAGGTCTGAGTAGCTAATACATGCTCAACTTCACTTGTGCCGATACCAAAAGCTAAGGCACCAAATGCTCCGTGTGTTGCTGTATGACTATCACCACAAACTATTGTCATACCTGGCTGAGTAATACCTTGTTCTGGTCCAACTATATGAACTATACCTTGTCTGCTATCTAATAATGGAAAAAGTGTAACATCAAAATCTTTGCAATTTTTTTCTAGTGTTTCAACCTGAATTCTACTTTCTTTATTTTCTATACCTTTAGATCTATCTGAGGTTGGAACATTATGATCAGCTACAGCAAAAGTACTTTCGGGTCTTCTGACTTTACGATTATTATTTCTTAAACCTTCGAATGCTTGAGGACTCGTAACTTCATGAACAAGGTGTCTATCAATGTATATAAGACAAGTTCCATCTTCTTGTCCATCAACAAGATGATGTTCCCAAATTTTATCAAAAAGAGTTTTAGGATTATTTATTGTCATCCGATTTATTTTCGGCTGCTTTTTCCTCTTCTTTACCAGATTCCTCTGCAACTTCTGCTTTAGATTCTTTTGCTGGTTTGGCTTCTGCTTCCTTTGCTTTTGTCTCTGCTTGTTTTGCTTCTACCTCTTCAGCTTTTGGATCCTCTGCAGTATTTGTATCTGTATCTGCAGTTTTTGTTTCTTCTACCGGAGGAGCTTCCTCTATATATTCATATTGATCAGCTTCATCCCCCCTATCTTTATCTGCGATCCTTGCTTTCTTTCCAGATAATTCTCTTAGATAATATAGCTTAGCTCTTCTTACATCGCCTTTTCTAACAACTTCAATTTTTTCTACTAATGGACTGAATAAAGGGAATACTCTTTCAACACCCTCTCCATGAGATATTTTTCTCACAGTAAAGTTAGAGTTTACTGAATTATTTTTTCTTGCAATACAAATACCTTCAAATGCTTGAAGTCTCGACTTACTTCCCTCTGTAATTCTTACAGTAACTTTTAGAGTATCACCTGGACGAAAAGCAGGAACTCTTTTTTTTGAAGTTAACTTTTCAATCTGTTGTTTTTCAAATGTCTCTAATAAATTACTCATTTTATATTTCCTTTTTATAAAGATCTGGTCTTAATTCTTTAGTTTTTTCAACCGATTTTTCTTTTCTCCATTTATCAATTTTTTCATGATGACCTGATGTTAAAACATCTGGAACTTCATGTTTATTTCCCTGAATATCTTCCCAGGTTTGTGGTCTGGTATAATGAGGATATTCAAGCAGATTATTAGAAAAAGATTCTTCTAATAAACTTTGTGGCTGCCCTAATACTCCAGGAATGAGACGAATACAACCTTCAACTAACACCTGGGCAGCAATCTCACCACCAGAAAGGACGTAATCACCGATACTTATTTCCTGAAAATCAAGAATTTCTATAGCTCTTTGGTCAACCCCTTCAAATCTACCGCATAAAATAAGCATTTCATCATGTTTTGATAGATTATTAAGTTTGTCTTGAGATAATTTCTGACCTGACGGTGTTAGAAAAATTTTGCAGTAATTATCGGTTTTGAAAGTGATTGAATTTAATGCTTTTTCAATCACATCAGGACGAATAACCATTCCAGGGCCTCCGCCAAAAGGTTCATCATCAACACTTCCTCTTTTGTCAATTCCAAAATTATGTAGATTGACTATCTCGAGAGAAAATTTTTTATTGTTTAATGCATTTCCGATTACAGAATACCCTAGTGAACCAGGGAACATCTCAGGATAACAAGTTAAAATTACTACTCTCATTTTAATCAAGAATACCAGGTATTGGATCAGCTATAATTTCTTTTTTATTAATATTAACTGATAAAATATTTGTTTTATTAAAAGGTATAAGAATAAGTTTGGTATTATATTTGACTTCTAATAAATCACCTGCCCCAAAATTTTGAACACTTAAAACTTTTCCAATACTAGTATTGTCTTTCAAGAAAATCATGCATTCGATTAGATCGCTTATGTAAAACTCATTATCTTTTGTTTTTGGAAAAAATTTCTTATTTGAAAAAATTTTTTGACCTTTAAGCTCTAAAACATCTTCTCTAGAAAAGTATTTTTCAACTTGAACAACACACTTATTATTTTTGAATAAAATATTTTTAAAATTCCAAGCAACTGAACCATCAAAATTATAATAGTTTTTTAAATTTTTAAAAACTTCAAACGAGGTAGTCATCATATTAACTTTTATTTCACCTTTTAAACCTACAGGAGATCCAAACTGACCAACAAGAATAATATCTTTATTACTCAAAGCAAAATTAATTTTATTCTTTTTTAGCTTCTGCTTCTTCTGCTTTTGGTTCTTCAGCAGGTTGTGCATCTTCAGCTGGCTTAGCTTCTGCTTCTTCTGCTTTTGGTTCTTCTGCTGCAGCCTTCGCAGCTTCTTCTTTTTCTTTAGCAGCAGCCAAACGTTCCTGTGCTTTTTTCTTAGGTAGATGTTTTTTTGTTTTTTCAGTAATAACTGGTTTTTCCATCACACCAAGATTGCTAAGAAAAATAGAAATTCTATCTGATGGTTTTGCTCCTTTTGCAATCCATTCCTTAGCTTTGTCTAAATCCATTTTAATTCTATCAGCGCTATCCTTTGGAAGCATTGGGTTATAAGTTCCGATTTGATCTATAAATTTTCCATCTCTAGCTCTTCTAGAATCAGCAACTACTATTCTATAAAATGGTCTTTTCTTTGCACCACCTCTTGATAATCTTATTCTTACTGGCATTTTATTTCCTTTCTAATTTATGTTTGGAGGAAGATTTCCTTTTAATTTTTGCATTAAATCACTGGGAATTCCTCCTTTGCCCATTGATTTCATTCTCTTCATCATTTTTTGTGATTGGAGAAACTGTTTTAATAACCTGTTAACGTCTTGAACTTTTGTTCCAGATCCTTTTGAAATTCTAATTTTACGTGAAGCCTTTATAATATCTGGATCAGCCCTTTCTTTTTTTGTCATTGAACTGATTATAGCTATTTGTTTATCAATCATTGAGTTAGAAATTTTATTTTCTGCCATTAACTTCTGTGCCTTTGAAACACCTGGCATCATAGAAAGTAAACCGGAGACTCCACCCATTTTACCCATTTGCTTTAATTGATTGGCAAAATCTTCAAGATCAAATTTTCCTTTAGCGATCTTTTTTGCCATATCTTCCATTTCTTCTTTATCAATATTTTCAGCAGCCTTTTCGACGAGAGATACAATATCTCCCATACCTAAAATTCTTTGTGCAATTCTTTCAGGATGGAAAGGTTCAAAATTTTCTACTTTTTCACCTAGTCCTATAAATTTTATAGGGGAGTTTGTTATCGATTTAATTGATAGTGCTGCACCACCTCTACTATCACCATCTATTCGAGTTAAAATTGATCCAGTAATATTTATTGCATCACTAAAACTTTTAGCTACATTTGCAGCATCTTGTCCTGTTAGAGCATCTGCTACTAATAATGTTTCATCAGGTTTAAACTTATTTTCAATTTCTATTAATTCACTCATTAACTTTTTATCTACAACTTGTCGTCCAGCAGTATCTAAAATAAGAATATCAAATAAATTTTTTTGAGCATAGTCTATGGAATCATCAACAATCTTACTGGCTGATGATAGATTGTGATTAAAGAAATCTGAGCCGGTTTCTTCAGCTAATACTTTTAATTGTTCTTGTGCTGCTGGTCGATAAATGTCTGCTGATGCTAGTAAAATTTTTTTCTTTGAAGATTTCTTCAACAAATAGGAAAGTTTGGCAATTGATGTTGTTTTCCCGGATCCCTGTAATCCACAAAATAATATTTTTGTTAATTGAGAAGAAGATAAATTTAGAGATTTATTTTCTGATCCAAGAATTTTTACAAGCTCATCTTGCACAAGCTTTATGATCATTTGATCTGGCTTAACAGATTTGAGAATTTCTTTTCCTAAAATGTTTGACTTGATGGAATTTATAAATTCTTTTACTACAACTAAGGAAACATCTGCCTCTAAGAGAGCAATTCTAATTTCACGTAATGTAACTTCAAGATCTGTTTCTGATATAACAGCCTTACCCCGAATACTTTGAACAATTTTTTCAAATTTTGTGTTCAGTGTATCAAACATAAATCTCCAATAGCCTTTTAACTCCAGGGCACGAAACTCGTGGGCTAGAGTACCTATCACAATTGTAACAAGCTCAATTCGTTTACAAATATAGGATTTGTTGGTGACCCTCTATTAGCTGAATAATTGAAAGTCAAGTATTCTTAAATTTCCCATATTTACTGAGATTTATCGACAAATTAGGTTATAAAACAAATATGCAAAAAGTAGACTTTATAAAGATGCATGGACTTGGGAATGATTTTGTTATCATAGATAAAAGGTCTAACAATATCGCAATTACTGAAGATATTATTAAAAGACTCAGTGACAGAAGAACTGGGGCAGGGTGTGATCAATTAATCACAATTAATAATACAAGTAATCAAATTGCTGATGCTGAAATTGAAATTTTTAATCCTGGTGGTGATAGAGCCGAAGCTTGTGGTAATGGAACACGCTGCGTGGCAAAAATACTATTTGATGAAGATTCAAATAAAGAAATTTTAAAAATTCAATCTGATGCAGGCATATTAGAATCAAAAAAAATAGATAACAATATAAGTGTCAACATGGGTTCAATAAAAAATACTTGGGATAAAATTCCTTTAAGTAAAGAAGTCGATATAATGAGTATACCAATTTCAATTGATGGATATAGTAATGGAGTTGCTGTTAATGTAGGTAATCCACATGTAGTTTTTTTTGGAAAATCAATCAAAGATACAGATCTTGAAAGTATAGGTCCTAGAATAGAAAATCATGAGCTCTTTCCCAAAAAAACTAATGTTGAAATAGTCGAAGTTATTAATTCAAATTTAATTGAAATGAGAGTTTGGGAACGTGGAGTTGGAATCACGTTAGCTTGTGGTAGTGGTGCCTGTGCGGCTGTATATGCGGCATGGAAAAAAGGATTGATTGAAAATAACGCTGAAGTGAAACTTGAAAAAGGTTCACTGCACATAAATATAATTAATAATGAATCTATTATGACAGGACCTGCAGAAATAAGTTATCGGGGTAGTTTAGAAATATAATTTATGAAAAATAAAAACTACGTAGTCAATCTAGGTTGTAGATTGAATATTTATGAAGGTGAAATTATTAAAAACCATCTTAATACAAATAATTTAAAAAATGTTACAGTCATAAACTCATGTGCAGTAACTGAAGAAGCTGAGAAAAAAGTTTCTTATGAAATTAGAAAGGCAAAAAAAAATTTTCCTAATAATAAAATAGTAGTTACAGGATGTGCGGCTCAAATCAATCCATTAAAATATAAAGATTTAAAAGAAGTAGACTCAGTAATTGGGAACACAGAAAAATTAGAAACTTTAACATGGAAAAATATCGATCAGTCTAAAAATCTTAAAGTAGGAAATATATTAGAAGAAAGTAAAACAGTACCTAATTCAATTGAAAAATTTGAAGGAAAATCGAGAGCTTATATTGAAATACAACAAGGTTGTAACCATCGCTGTACTTTTTGTATTATTCCATTTGGCAGGGGTAATAATAGAAGTGTACCTGCTGGAGAGATAGTAAATAAAATAAAAAAAATTGTTAGCAATGGATATAATGAAGTAGTCTTAACAGGAGTAGATATAACTGATTATGGAGAAGATCTTCCAGCAAAACCTACTTTTTCTAATTTAATTAAAAGAATTCTAAAATTAGTACCTGAGTTAAGACAGCTGCGTTTGTCTTCAATTGACTGCGCTGAAATAGACGAAGATTTTTGGGATGTTTTAAAGAACGAAAGATTGATGCCTCATTTTCATATAAGTTTACAAGCTGGAAATAATTTAATTTTGAAAAGAATGAAAAGAAGACATTCAAGGGAAATGGCAATTAATTTTTGTAAGAAAGTTTTATCTATTAGAAAAGATGCAACATTTGGTGCTGATATAATTGCCGGTTTTCCAACAGAGACAGAAACAATGTTTCAAGATTCAATTAAACTAGTTGATGAGTGTAATTTAACTCATCTTCATATTTTTCCTTATTCACCGCGAGAAAACACTCCTGCATCTAGAATGCCTCAAGTTCAAAAAAATATTATCAAAGATAGAGCAAGAAGACTTAGAGAAAAAGGTATTGAAAAATTAAAACAACATTTAAAAAAAAATATTGGAAAGAAGGAACAAATTTTAATTGAAAGTAGAAAAGAAAATTTTTCACTCGGAAAAGATCAACATTTTTTAAAAGTAAAACTTGAAGAAGAGTTTAAAGAAGGAAATATAATTTCCTGTATATACACAGGCGTAGAAAATGATACGTTATTAGCAAGAATAGCATGAGTTTGTTCTCAATATTTAAAGATAAGTTAAGTAAAACCTCAAATATACTTTCTTTTAATATTGCAGAGATTTTAAAAAACAAAAAAATAGATGATTTAACTTTAGAAGAATTAGAAAATCTTCTTATTTCATCTGATATTAGTTTGGATGTTGTAAATCAGCTAATAGATTCTATAAAAAAAATAAAAATTTCAAATGATGATGGAATAAAAAATGTTCTAGAAATCTTAGCTCAAAATATAGAAAGTATATTAATGCCAAGAGAACATGTTCTGATAAATGAAAAAAATGATGAAAAAAAAATATTAATTTTTGTTGGGGTAAACGGAAGTGGAAAGACAACCACTATTGGTAAAATTGCAAATAAAATTTTATCAAATAAAAAAATTCTGATTGCGGCTTGTGATACATTTAGGGCAGCAGCTGTTAATCAGTTGGAAAATTGGGCGAAAAAAAACAATAATGATTTTATTGCTGGAAAAAGTAATCAAGATCCAGCAAGCATAGCGTATCAGGCAACTGAAGAATTTGGAAAAGAAAATTATGATTTTTTACTTATAGATACTGCTGGAAGATTATCAAATAATACTAATCTCATTAATCAGCTAATTAAATTGAAGAATGTTATCTCAAAAGTTAATTCCTCTTTTAATATTGAAACTGTGTTAGTTTTAGATGGAACGAATGGTTCGAACATGATTAAGCAAGTGGAAATCTTTGGAAATGAACTTGATGTATCAAGTCTTATAATAACTAAATTGGATGGAACAGCAAAAGGCGGAGCATTAATTTCAATTGCAAATAAATTTGAAATCCCTATAAGTTATGTTGGTCTTGGAGAAAGTATTGAGGACCTTGTAATCTTTAATTCTCAAAACTTTGCTAGGTCTATTTTAAATCTAGAAGAACAAAAATGAAGTCAGTTTATAAATTATTAATTGATATAGGACCGCTTGCTGTATTCTTTATTTTTTATACAAGAAGTGGTCTTCAAGAAGCAATACTTCCTCTAATGATTGCAACTGTAATTTCAGTAATCATTTCATATATACTTGAGAAAAAAATACCCATTATGCCAACTCTTGGGGCTGCGATTGTATTAATATTTGGAGGTCTAACAATTTATTTTGACAATGAAATTTTTATTAAAATGAAACCAACAATAATAAATATGGTCTTTGCATTAATTTTATATGGAGGAGTGATTGTTAAAAAACCCCTTTTAAAGTATCTTTTAGGTGCTGCACTTAAACTAGAAGAAGATGGATGGAGAATATTGACTCAAAGGTGGATTGCTTTTTTTGTTGCACTTGCTGTTTTAAATGAAATTGTTTGGAGAACACAAAGTACTGATGTTTGGGTAAATTTTAAAGTTTTTGGTATCTTGCCAATTACGTTTATTTTTACGATGACACAATTCCCTTTAATTAAAAAATATCAAATTGAAGATTAAGTTAAAAATTGTTTTCTCTTAATGCTATAAATCCTGGTGATTTATTTCCCTCAAGCCACTCTAAAAATGCACCCCCAGCTGTAGATAAATATTTAAATGCATCATTGGCTTTAGCTTTTTTTATTGCTGCAAGTGTATCTCCTCCTCCTGCTAGAGCATCTAATTGAGATTTACTTGAATAATTTTGTATAATATTTGCAACTGAAATTGTACTTTTATCAAATGGACTATACTCAAATGCACCTAAAGGCCCATTCCATAAAATTGATTTAGATTTTAATATTTCATCTGAAATTAGTTTTGTTGTTTGTTCACCAACATCTAATATCATTTGGTCATTTGGAATATTATTGATTGAATAAGTATTAACATTTACTCTATCTTTTATTGTTTTTGAGCAAACAGCATCAATTGGTAAAAGTATTTTGCAATTTTTTGATTCTGCTTTTTTTTGTATCTTTTTTGATAGTTCAATAAAATCATTTTCTACCAGAGAAGAACCAACGTTATAATTATTTGATAGCAAAAAGGTATTAGCCATTGCACCACCAATCACTAAAGAGTCAAAAATTTCAACTATATTTTCTAAAACTTTTATTTTTGTTGAAACCTTTGAGCCACCTATAATTGCTAAATTTGGTTTATTTGAATTTTCTAAAAATTTATCTAAATTTTCAATTTCTTTTGAGAAACTTAATCCAGCGTATGAAGGTAAGTATTTAGTAATACCTACTATAGATGCATGATTACGATGAGATGCAGAGAACGCGTCATTAATATATATGTCAAAACTAGAAGCTAATAGTTTTGAAAAATTAAGATCATTTTTTTCTTCTTCAGCATTAAAACGAATATTTTCTAATAGACAAATTTCCCCCATGTCCATTGCAGCAATTTTTGTCTCAATTATTTTTTTTTCACAGTTAGCTAAAAAATGAATTGTGTTTAAATTTAAAAATTTTTTTAACTCTGGACATAAAAACTCAATGGAATATGTTTTATTAACTTGACCTTTAGGTCGGCCAAAATGAGCAATTAAGAATACCTTATTTTTATTGTTAATTAGTTTTTCTAGTGTTGGTAAAATAGCAAGAATTCTTGAATGATCTGTAATTGTCCCTTCCAAAACTGGTACGTTTAAATCAACTCGAACAATTATTTTTTTATTTTTACAGTCTAGATCTATTAATTGTTTCATTTCTATTCACATGTATATAAAAAAAAAGCTGGAAATCATTGATTTTTTTTAAAAATTTGCAGTTTTATCTTTTTTAATACATATATTTAGTATATTAAACCATTTTTAAGCTACTAAATGTAGTAATGGAGATTGATAATGCCTTGGGATGAAAATAATGTATCAAAACTTAGAGATTTGTGGGACCAAGGTCTACCGACAGCACAAATTGGGAAATTACTCGGTTTCACAAAAAACGCAGTTGTTGGAAAAGCTCATAGAATTGGGCTTGAGAGAAGACCATCTCCTATAAGAAGAACAGCTGTTAAGCCTGATCGAAAGAAAGCTAGATCTCCGGTAATGCCAAAATTAAATTTTGAAAGTACAAAAGAACAAGAGAGTGCTTCAACAGAGTCTAGTGTTTTCCAGCCAGTTGTTAAAAATTTATTCAATACAGCTCCAAAAAGAGGTTGTGAATGGCCTGAAGGTCACCCTGATGAAGCTGACTTTCGTTTTTGTGGTAAAGATAGATTTGAAGATAAGCCTTATTGTTTAGATCACTGTGCTGTTGCATATGTTGTTCCTGAAAAAGAAGAAAACGAAAAGACAGAATTAAATAATACGATTTAATAATAATAAAAATTCTAGAAATAATAATTCTTCCTGTTATCCATTAAAATATGAAAGATGAGAGAATTAATTCTGTATTTACTCCTATTCTAATTGGGGGAAGTTTAATTCTTTTAATAAGTTTTGCAATTCGTTCAACATTTGGCCTATTTCAAATTCCTATTGCGTCTGATTTTTTATGGAACCGTTCAGAATTTTCTCTTGCCATTGCAATTCAAAATTTAGCTTGGGGTGTAGGCACTCCACTATTTAGTGCTTTTGCCGAAAAATATGGTGATAGAAAAGCAATAGCGCTAGGCTTAATTCTTTATGCAATTGGAATTTTCATAAGTAGTACTGCTACAACTCCAGAGGCACATCAAACTTTAAACCTATTAATTGGTTTTGGGATAGCTGGTAGTGGTTTTGGTCCAATTTTAGCAGTAGTTGGAAGAGCTACGTCTCCAGAAAAAAGATCTTTAGCACTAGGTATTACAACTGCTGCAGGATCAGCTGGACAAGTGGTTGGTCCACCACTTGCTTCTATTCTATTATCATTTTTACCTTGGACTTCAGTGTTTGAAATCTTTTCAATTATATTATTAATAACACTGATACTTGTTCCAATTTTAAAAATAGAATTATCAAATACAAATATTAATAATGAAAATGAAAAAATTACTAATGCTGTATTTGTTGCATTAAAAGATCCAACATACTCAATGTTGTTCTTTGGTTTTTTTTCTTGTGGCTTTCAGTTAGCATTTATCACTGCACATTTTCCAGCATTTATTGTCGAATCTAGTAGTCCAATTATAGAAGGAAGTTTAATAAGTTTGGTTTGTAGTTCTTTAGAGGGTTTAGGGGCATTATCTATGGCTCTTATAGGATTATTTAATATAATTGGTTGTTTGATTGCCGGCGCTTTAGGAAAGGGACATTATAAGAAATATCTTTTATCTTTAATTTATACCGGAAGGACTGTTGCGGCAATTTTATTTATCTTACTACCTATTACACCAGCATCTATTGCAATATTTTCAATAGTTATGGGTGCTTTATGGTTAGCAACAGTTCCTTTAACTTCAGGAATTATAGGCCATATTTATGGATTAAAATTTATGGGTACATTATATGGCATTGTATTTTTTTCTCATCAGCTAGGATCTTTTGTAGGTGTTTGGTTAGGTGGTCTATTTTATGATATCTATGGAAGTTATGATATTGTATGGTGGATTGGTATAGGAGTAGGTGCATTTTCTGCAATAATCCATTTACCAATTAGAGAAAAACCATTATCAAATACAAATATACAAACAGCGTAATTTTATGGATGAAAAAAAAATTATACGAAACTTAATTATAGTAATTTTTTTCTTAGTTATTATTTATTCATTAGCTAGAGTTGGTGTAGGTTTAGATCTTAGCTTTGGACCCTATTTAAAAAAATAGAAAAACTAGTTACACCATTCTCCTTGTTTAAATATTGGCGTAACAGCCCCATCCTTATCAACACCCTCGACATCAATTTTACCTGAGCCAATCATCCAATCAATATGTATCATGCTTGAATTACCACCTCTTTGAGTGATTTCATCTTTCGATAAGTCTTTTTTCGATTTGAAACATTTTGAGTAGCATTGACCCAGAGCTATATGAGAAGCAGCATTCTCGTCAAATAAAGTGTTATAGAAAGTTATTCCTAATTGCGAGATAGGTGAACTATTTGGAACTAAGGCTACTTCACCAAGTCTTCTTGAGCCCTCATCTGAGTCAAGAACTTTTAATAAAACATCTTGTCCTTTAGAAGATTTTGCATCAACAATTTTACCGTCTTCAAAGCGAACATTAATATCTTCAATTAGTGTTCCTTGATAGGATAGAGGTTTGGTTGAACAAACTTCGCCACTAACACGACTAGCATGAGGAGTAGTGAATACTTCTTCAGATGGGATATTTGGATTACAAATAATACCATTTTGGGCTTCTGACGCGCCTCCCATCCACTCATGGTCGTCAGCAAGACCTACAGTTAAAGAAGTTCCAGGACCAGAGTATTTTAAAGAATGAAAATTTTTAGCATTTAACCAATCTGTTTTATCTTTTAAATTTTTATTATGTTGGTCCCATTCAGATACAGGATCATCATTGCTAACTCTTGATGCATGAAATATTGCGTCTCCTAATTTTTTAATTGCTTCACTATCATCAAGATCTGGGAAGACTCTTTTTGCCCATGCTTTTCCTGGCCACGAAATTATATTCCAGTTAATTTTAAATTCAGTAATTCTTTCTCTAGCTGGTTTGTATGCAACAGCATTAGCTTTATTTGCGCGCGAAACTTTATTAGGATCAATTTCAGATAGAAGCATAGGATCATCACCAGCAATAGCCATTCTAGCTGTATTGTTATCAAAAGCTTCGCCCATCCCATTATAAAGCCAATTTGCTGCAACATTGAAAGATTCATCATTGCCAAACTTAAATCGAGACAATGTAATATCAGAATCATTGAAAAGTGGTGTCACAAGTCCAGCTCCTTCTTTGTAAGCATATTCAGCTATTTTTCTAACTAAAGGTAAAGATTCTAACGGTGCTGTTATTAAAAGGTTTTGACCTTTTTGAAGTGCAACTCCTCTTTTAATAGATAGATGAGCAAGTTTATCGATCTTTTTTATATCTACATCATAAAACATTAGTAATATAATTAGTTTTTAAATTCTGAAAAGTCTAGAAATTTTAACTTTAAAATTTATCACTAAAATCTTTCCACAAACACTTGTTTTTTTCCAGATAATAAAATATCAAATCTAGGCAAAAATAGTAAAATAAATTATGGATTATGATCTTTTAGATAAAATTAATTTTCCATCAGACTTAAGAGAATTTAAAAAGAAAGATCTAAAGCAAATCTCAGAGGAATTAAGAGCTAAAACCATTGAGACTGTTTCAAAAACTGGTGGTCATCTTGGTGCAGGACTTGGTGTTGTTGAATTAACTGTTGCAATTCATTATGTGTTTAATACTCCTCATGATAAATTAATTTGGGATGTTGGACACCAAGCGTATCCTCACAAAATTATAACAGGTAGAAAACAAAATATCGAGACACTGAGAAAAAAAGATGGTGTGTATGGTTTTGTTAGAAGATCAGAAAGTGAATATGATCCATTTGGTACAGCCCATAGTTCAACAGCAGTTTCAGCAGGATTAGGAATTAAAACTGCAAAAGATATAAATAAAGATAACTCAAAAGTTATATGTGTTGTTGGAGATGGTGCATTAAGTGCAGGTTTAGCTTTTGAAGGATTAAACAATGCAGGTGCACAAAAAAAAGGTTTAATTGTCATTTTAAACGATAACAAAATGTCAATAGACAAACCAGTTGGTGCTATGAGTACTTATCTAACTAGGTTACTATCATCTAAATCTTACTCAAGTTTGAGAAATATTATTAAAAAAATATCTAAAACGTTACCATCAAATCTATCAAAGACTCTTTATAGAACAGAAGAATATTCTAAAGGACTTATCACTGGTGGAACTCTATTTGAGGAATTGGGTTTTTATTATCTTGGTCCTATAGATGGGCATAATATAGATGATATGGTTTCAGTTCTAGAAAATATAAGAGATAACAAATTTAATAAACCAGTTTTTCTACATTGTATAACCAAAAAAGGTAAAGGATATAATCCTGCAGAAAAATCAGAAGATAAATATCACGGAGTTGAAAAGTTTGATATTAACACTGGGAACTCATTTAAAAAAACAAATTTAAAATCCTATTCAAATGTTTTTGGTGAAACATTATCAAAACTTGCCAAAAATGATGAAAAAATTGTTGCAATAACAGCCGCTATGATGTCTGGAACAGGATTAAAATTATTCCAACAAAATTTTGAAAAAAGATTTTTTGATGTTGGCATTGCTGAACAACATGCTGTTACAATGGCAGCTGGATTGGCGACAGAGGGTTTCAAACCTTTTGTTGCAATTTATTCAACTTTTTTACAAAGAGCTTACGATCAAATCGTACATGATGTAGCTATTCAAAAATTACCTGTTAGATTTGCAATTGATAGAGCAGGTTTAGTAGGATCAGATGGCCCTACTCATGCTGGTTCGTTTGATATTACTTATTTAGCCACATTACCAAATTTTATAGTTATGGCGCCTAGCAACCAAAGAGAGTTATCTAGTATGATAGAGTTATCTTGTGAGATTAATGACACACCATCTGCTTTTAGATTTCCAAGAGGAACAGGGTCAGAAGAACTGTTTAATAATCAACCTACAGATATCAGCATAGGTAAGGGATATATTCTAATTGAAGGTAATGATGTTGCAATCTTAAATTTAGGAACAAGACTTGAAAAATGTATTGAAGCTAGTAAGTTTCTTAACCAAAATAATATTTATCCGACTATTGCAGATGCAAGATTTGCAAAACCATTAGACACACAATTAATAGATAGCTTATTAAATAATCATAAGTATATTTTAACTATAGAAGAAGGTTCTATAGGTGGATTTTCATCTCATATTTTACATTATGTGCATAATGTAAGATCAAAAAAGGATAATGTTGTAATAAATAATTTAATTTTTCCAGATCGTTTTGTTGAACATATGACACAGGATGAACAATATCAAGATATTAAAATGGATACAGAATCAATAATCAGAAAAATTAATAATTTTTATGAAAATAAAATTGTTGATATAAA
>CACMGM010000006.1 GCA_902613275.1 uncultured Alphaproteobacteria bacterium | reverse complement strand
ATTTGGAATTGATTTTTTTTCTTTAGATTTTTTTAACTTAATTGCGTTGTTAAGTAAAAAAAAATTTAGAATTGTTGCTATTACAAAATATATTAAACCTACCCCCCTATCAATATAAGGAAGATAGCTTGAAGCTATCAAAATTACTGAGTAATAAATAATTTGTTTTTTTGTTTCATCTATACTGCTAACATTTGGTAACATAGGAACTTTAGCTTTTGCATAATCATTAAATCTATAAACTGATAAAGCCCAGAAATGTGGTGGGGTCCAAAAAAAAATAATTAGAAACATACTTAATGGCAAAAGACTAATCTCGGGAGTAACGGATGTCCATCCAATTATTGGTGGAATAGCTCCAGCTGCTCCACCTATTACAATGTTAAGCGATGTGGTTCTTTTTAACCAAAAGGTATAAATAAATATATAAAACAAAATTGTAAAAAGTAATAAGCTTGTAGCAAGTGAATTAGAAAACCATTGCATTAAAATTAATGATACTGTTCCAGTGAGAATTCCAAGAACTAAAGCTTCATTTTTTGAGACAATTCCCAGAGGAATTGGCCTCAGTTTAGTCCTTTCCATAGTTCTATCTATATCTTCATCAAACCACATATTGATTGCAGCTGAAGAACCTGCTCCTAAAGCAACTGCAACAATAATAATCAAATAATTTAAAATGGGAATCTGGTCTGGTGCCAAAAGCATTCCAGTGAAGGCAGTAAAAATAACTAGAGACATTACTCTTGGCTTCATGAGCTCGTAATAACCTTTAGTTTTTCTTAAAAAGATATTATTGCTGTAGCCCTCCTCTAATAAGGTTTTAACCTCCACAATTATTAACCTTTAAATTTAGGAAGGGTTTCAAATTGATGGAAAGGTGGTGGAGAAGATAAAGTCCATTCTAAAGTGTCTGCTCCTTCTCCCCAAGGATTTGATGCCTCTTTTTTTCCAAAGAAAAGTGAATAAATTATTGAAAATAAGAATACTAAAGTAGCGGCAAAAGAAATATATGAACCATAAGTTGAAACAAGATTCCATCCTGCATATGCATCTGGGTAATCAGGTATTCTTCTTGGCATCCCAGCTAATCCTAAAAAATGCTGAGGGAAAAAAGTTACATTTACACCTATAAAAAATAACCAAAAGTGTAGTTTACCTAAATACTCATTGTATTTTCTTCCAGACATTTTTCCAAACCAATAATAGATACCTGCAAAAATCCCAAACATCGCTCCCATACTTAATACGTAATGGAAATGAGCAACTACATAATATGTATCATGCATAACAGTATCAATTCCTGCATTTGCTAAGATAACTCCTGTCACTCCGCCGAGAGTAAATAAAAATACAAAACCTATGGCGAAAAGCATAGGCGTTTCAAAAGTTAATGAACCACCCCACATAGTTGCGATCCAACTAAAAATTTTGATACCTGTTGGTACTGCTATAATGATTGTAGCTAACATAAAATATGCCCTAAGGTCCGCACTTAAGCCAACGGTGAACATGTGATGAGCCCATACTATAAAGCCAATAAATCCGATTGAGATCATTGCATAAACCATTCCTAGATATCCAAAAACAGGTTTTCTAGAAAAGGTAGATATAACCTGGCTAACTATTCCAAAAGCAGGTAAGATCATAATGTAAACTTCTGGATGTCCAAAAAACCAAAATAGATGTTGGAACAATACTGGATCTCCTCCACCAGCAGGATTGAAGAATGTTGTTCCAAAATTACGATCTGTCAGTAGCATTGTTATAGCTCCAGCTAGAACAGGAACAGCAAGAAGAAGAAGAAATGCAGTTATTAACATTGACCATACAAAAAGAGGCATTTTGTGAAGAGTCATCCCGGGTGTTCTCATATTGAGAATAGTTGTTATAAAGTTGACTGCACCAAGAATAGAAGATGCTCCTGCTAAATGAAGAGCAAAAATTGCCATATCAACTGAAGGTCCTGGGTGTCCAAGTTTATTAGAAAGCGGTGGGTAAATTGTCCAACCGGTACCAGCACCTGTTCCAATTGTTGCTGAAACCACTAAGAGTATAACAGCTGGAACCAATATCCAAAAACTAAAATTATTCATTCTAGGAAATGCCATATCCGGAGCACCAATCATTAATGGAACAAACCAGTTGCCAAATCCACCGATTAAGGCAGGCATTACAACAAAAAAGACCATTAGCAATCCATGAGCGGTTATGATAACATTCCAAGCTTGACCATCTGCTACAACATCTAAACCTGGAGCAGCGAGCTCGGCTCTCATTATTAGAGAGAAATAACCACCTACTAAACCTGCTAAGATAGCAAAAATTATATATAAAGTTCCTATGTCCTTATGATTAGTTGAGAAAAACCATCTCTTAATAAAACCAGGTCTATGATCGTGATCTTCGTAACTAACTGCTTTTCCGTAACTCATATTTATCCTACTCTATAATTAGTTCATTATTATTAATATTGTTAGACATAGCTAACTTATTTTTTTGCTCAATAATCCAGTTGTTAAAATCAGTCTCATTTAACGCTTCAATTACAATAGGCATGAAACCATGTCCGGTGCCACATATCTCAGAACACTGACCTCTATAAATACCTGGCTCATCAATGTTAAACCATGTTTCATTTAATCTTCCTGGAACAGCATCTTTTTTTACCCCAAGTGATGGCATTGCGAAACTATGTAGAACATCTCCACCTGTCACCAAGACATGAATATTTTTGTTTGCTGGCAAAACCAGATGATTATCAACAGTAAGAAGTCTAATATCACCCTCTTCTAGTTCATCATCTGGAGTCATGTAACTTTCAAATGATAGGTTATCATGTTCTGGATACTGGTATTCCCAATACCACTGATGTCCAATGACTTTAATTGTCATGTCGGTTTCAGGGATTACATCTTGTTGATACACCAATTTAAAGGAAGGAATAGCCATAAAGATTAAAATTACTACTGGAATTCCTGTCCAGAGAATTTCAATAATTGTGTTATGAGTTGTCTTAGAAGCAACAGGATTTGCTTTTTTTCTGAATCTAAAAACTACATAAAAAATTAGAAACAATACAAAAACTGTAATTGCAGTCATCATAATTAATACAAAGTTATGAAGATCGTAAACATTTCTCATCACGTCACTTGCAGGTGTTTGAAAACCTAACTGCCAATCAGAAATACCATTTGCTGAAGAAGCAAAAGTCATAAATGTAGCAGTAATAAAGGATAAAAAACGCATCTTAATTAGTATTGTATACACTAATAAATAAATTATTCAGTAAATTAACCAGTGATTTAGTGGCAAAATTCTAGGACAGGTTGTCGCTCATTATGATTTATTCAATAACTGATTGAATAGAAAAAATTGCAGCTGTAGTTGCAGTGTCTGATCGTAAAATTCTTTTTCCTAAAGAGACGGCTATACATGAAGATAAAGAAGAGATGGTTCTTCGTTCCTTTTCAGAAAAACCACCTTCAGGTCCGATAATGACAGACCATTTTTTGTATTTTTTTGTTTCATTAATTAATGCATTGTAAATAGTTGGTAAATTTTCATTTTCTTCGTCACAAAATACTAACCCTCTATCAGATGGAAAATTGTCAACTAAATCATCAAGTTTAATTGTTTTTTCTAAAGTCGGAATTGACAATCTCTCAGATTGTTCTGATGCTTCAATCATATTTAATTCAAAATTTTTAAAATTTATTTTTGATTGATTTGTATATTCTGTCAAAATTGGAATAAATCTAGAGATGCCAAGCTCGGTAGCTTTTTGAATTGTGATATTCATTCTATAAGATTTGATTGGAGCAAATATTAGCCATAAATCAGATTCTTGAGGAATATCTCTCAATTTGTTTTGTATTTGTAAAACAATGTTATCTCTATTGATAGAAATTACTTTAGATAGCCATTCACCTGTCAAACCATCGAATAAATTTATGTTATCTTCTTTTTTGATTCTAAGAACATTTTTCAGAAAGTGGTGCTGCTTATTTTTTATATAAATTAAAATATTAGCTGATAATTTTTTTGATACAAATAATCGTGTTTTAGACATTTTCATTACAATAGTTTAGAATTATAACATTATATTCATATATGTGGGATAACTTAGTTGTAAAAAAAATATTTGATTACTGCGAGTTAATCAGACTTAACAAACCTATTGGCTTCCTTCTATTAATGTGGCCTTGCTGGTTTGGTTTAGCGTTACTAAAAACAGAAACTTCTAAACTAATATTTTGGTATTTACTTTTTTTAATTGGTTCGTTTTTAATGAGAAGTGCGGGTTGTATAATTAATGACATTATTGATATTGATTTTGATCAAAAAGTTACACGTACTAAATTTAGACCTTTAGCATCAAAAAAGATTTCTATTACTGAAGCGATATTATTATTATTAATATTATTGGTAATTAGTTTTTTCATTCTTCTCGAGTTTAATTTTAAATCAATTGTATTAGGTTTGCTAAGTGTGCCATTTGTTATTTTATATCCTTTTATGAAAAGGATAACTTTCTTCCCGCAATTATTCCTTGGAATTATTTTTAGTTGGGGTGTGCTAATCGTTTCAATACAATTTAATACGCGCATTACATTTGATTTTCTTTTATTATATTTTGTATGTGTATTTTGGACATTAGCATATGATACTATTTATGCCTACCAAGATAAGGCAGATGATATTTTAAATAAAATAAAATCTACAGCAGTTTATTTTGATAAAAATGGTAAAAGATTTGTTCAATCATGCTATCTTATTATCTTAATTATATTGTCTTATTTTGTATGGAATTCCTCAAATTTTTTACTAAGTTCAATTATTATAGTAACTATCGCAATTTGTACGTATATAGCAATTCAAAAATGGGATATAACATCACCGTTAAGTTCAAATTATTATTTCAGACAAAATAATATTTTTGCAATTATGTTGTTTTTACTTTTACAAACTTTTTAATGTCTTCAGATAAAAAACAGTCAGTTACTTCAAGAATAGTTTTTGATTATTTAATGAGTCATAAACTCAAAATAATATTAGCTTTATTTATGATGGTTATCTCAGCAGGAGCAACAGGTCTACATGCTTGGTTAGTAAGACCTGCACTTGATGAGGTCTTAATCAAAGGTAATAAAGAAATGTTATTTTTAATTCCAATTGCAATTATTATAGTGACCCTCTGTAAAGGATTAGCAACATATACTCACTCTTATCAAATGAGTAAAGTTGCACATTCTATTATTGCAAAACTTCAAACTCAGATGTTTGAAAAACTCATGTATTTGAATATGAAATTTTATAATGACTCTAAGTCAGGTAATTTAATTTCAAGACTCATCAATGATACTTACTACTTAAGACTTGCAATAGTTAAATCTGTAACAGGAATTATAAAAGATGTTTTAGTAATTATTTTTTTACTAGGTAATATGTTTTACCAAAGTTGGACCCTAACTCTTTTTGCTTTTTTTGCATTCCCTCTAGCAATCTGGCCTATAAGAAAAATTGGAAAGAGTATAAGAAAAATTACTTATACTATCCAAAACGAAATAGCGATTTTTTCAAATGTATTAGCTGAGAGTATTAAAGGTATTAGACAAGTAAAAGCATACTCTAGAGAAAACTATGAAAAGCAAAGAGCTTTTGAAACAATTAGTTTCATTCAAAAATATTTTACAAAATCTGCTTTTATTAGCAATCGCTTAAGTCCTTTAATGGAATTTATTGGAAGTTTAGCTGTAGCACTTTCAATTTATGCCGGGGGTGTTTTTGTCTTAAATGAAAGTATGACAACAGGTCAATTTATGAGTTTTTTAGTAAGTCTTCTTCTGGCTTATCAACCGGTAAAAGCACTTGGTAATCTAAACATTAGTGTCCAAGAAGGACTAGCTGGAGCTGAAAGAATTTTTAAACTTTTAGATACTAGCGAAAAAAATATGGAAAATATTTCTGAAAAAAAAACTATAGATCTTGATGGAGACATTGTTTTTAAAGATGTTTCATTTGCATATAACGATAATACCGTGCTTGATAAAATAAGTTTAAGAATACCAAAAGGAAAAAAAGTTGCATTAGTTGGCTTATCTGGATCTGGTAAATCAACAATAGCAAATATAATTTTGCGATTATATGATAATTATTCAGGCTCTATTTTAATTAATTCTAAAGATATAAAAGAACTAGATCTGACAGATGTAAGAAATAGTGTTTCAATAGTAACACAAGAAACAATTTTATTTAACGAGAGTATATTTAATAATATTAAATATGGAAATCTTGAAGCAACTGATAATGAGATTAGCTTAGTTGCTCAAAATGCAGGAGTAAAAAGTTTTTCAGAAGAATTAGATAAAAAACTACATACCGTTATCGGAGAAAACGGTATAAAATTATCAGGTGGACAACGACAAAGAATTGCTATTGCCCGAGCTCTTATAAAAGATGCGCCACTTTTAATAATGGATGAAGCTACATCCTCTCTTGATAATATAACTGAAAATAAAATTCATGAAACAATAAATAATCTTATGAAAAATAAGACCAAATTAATAATTGCACATAGATTAAGCACAATAGAAGACGCAGACATAATCTACGTTTTGGATAAAGGCAAAATTGAAAGTCAAGGATCACATGAAGAGTTAATTTCAAAATCAACTATTTATAAAAAATTACAACTAAGAGAACAGTTGGAAAATGAGTTTTAAAAAAAAAATTTTTAAATTTTCTATATCTCAAAAAATTTTAGCTTTTATAGGTTACCTATATATCTTATTCGTATGTTACACTTCTAAAATAAAGATTATAAACTCTGAATTACCAGAAAAATTGTGGAGAGAAAATAAACCATTTATTTTAGCATTTTGGCATGGTCAATTAATGATGATAGGACATGTATGGAAAAGTAAAGCTGTGTTAAATATGTTAGCATCTAGTCATAGTGATGGTCGTTTTGGTGCATATATTGCAGGTCATTTCAATTTAAAAAATGTTTCTATAATGTCAAAAAATAAATCACCTTCATTAAGAAAAGTTTTTAAAATTTTAAAAGATAACAATTATATCGGTATTACTCCTGATGGACCAAGAGGTCCAAATAAGAAAGTCTCAGAAGGAATTATAAAAATTGCAGTACATTCTCAAGTCCCAATTATACCGCTTGGTTTTGCTTCAAATAAGAATCTTAAACTTAAATCTTGGGACTCATTTTTAATAACATATCCATTTTCAAAATGTAGATTTGTCTGGGGTGAACCAATTATTATACCTTCTTCTACTAAAGAAGATGATTTAGACAAATATAGGAATTTCTTGGAAGAAAAAATTAATGATTGCATGGTATCTGCAGAAAAAAATCTAAATGCTTAGAATATATCAAATACTCAGTACTCTTCTCATACCAGTAATTATTTTTAATATATTTATTCGCATCTATAGAAAAAAAGAGGACAGACTAAGATTTATTGAAAGGTTTGGAAAACCAACAGTAAAAAAAAATAGTAAGAAAAAAATTTTATGGATACACGCAGCAAGTATTGGCGAGTTTAAATCTTCAGATTTAATTATAGAACGATATCATAAAGTATTTGATATCTTAGTGACTACAACAACAAAATCTTCTGGGGAATATATTAAGGAGTTTTACAAAAATAAAATTATCCATCAGTACATTCCATTTGATGTGTCTATGTGGTGTTCAAGATTTTTAAACTTTTGGAAACCAGATCTGATTCTATGGATAGAGTCAGATATTTGGCCAAATATGCTTAACAAAATTCGAGTTAAAAATATCAATTGTTTATATTTAAATGCAAGGATTTCTCCAACTTCTTTTAAAAAATGGAAAAGTACAAAAAATTTCTACAGAAATTCATTAAAGAGTTTTAATAAAATTTTTGCACAAAGCAAAGATGACAAAAAAAGAATTCAAGAATTAACAAACTTACAAATTGACTATATTGGAAATTTAAAATTAGCTGAGAATAATAACAATTCTTCAATAAATAAAGATCAAACAAATACAATCTTAATTACAAGTACTCATTCTAATGAAGAAAAAGAGATAATTAAATGTATTAAAAAAACAATTCGTGAATTTAATTTAAAAATTTATCTTGCACCAAGACATCCAGAAAGAATAAGTACAATTAAGCAAGAATTAAATAAAGAAGGATTTAATATTTCTTTAGAATCTAAAAAAGAATTTGAAGAAAATAATATTGTAATAATTGATGGTTTTGGAAAATTAGATCAATATTTTAAAATTAGTGATTTAGTTATTTTAGGCGGTTCTTTTTTAAAAAATATTGGCGGACATAATCCTATAGAGCCTGCAAGTTATGGATGTGCCATTATTAGTGGTAAACATGTTGATAATTGGACTAATATTTATGAAGATATGGTAAAAGCAAATTCATGTATAATGGTAAATAAGTTTGAAGATATTAATATAAAGATGAAAGAATTACTAAATAATAATTTAGAAATTAAAAAAATCCAAGCAAGTGCGCTTGAATTTTCAAATAGATCCTTTTTTGAAAAAGAAAAGCTTTTCAAAGGCATTGAAAAGTACATTAATTAAAATGCTTAAAGCTCCTAAATTTTGGTATAAAAAAAACGATACATATTTATCGAACTCTTTATACCCACTTTCATTACTGTTTAGATTTGGAACAAAAATAAGAAATTTTATTAGCAGAAAATCACTCTCTAGCATTCCAATAATTTGTATTGGAAATATAGTGGTGGGAGGAGCTGGTAAAACACCAGTTGCTTTAAAAATTGGAAATTTATTAAAACTTAATGGATATAATCCTCATTTTGTTTCAAGAGGATATGGGGGCGTTGAAACATCTAATGTTCTTGTCAAAGAATGGCACTCAGCAAAAAGTGTTGGGGATGAATCTTTATTACTAGCTGAAGTTGCGCCAACTTGGATTGGCCAAGATAGAAATAGATCATTTATTTTAGCTAAAGAAAAAGGTGCCGATTGTATTATTATGGATGATGGTTTTCAAAATTCAGCTCTTCAAAAAGATTTTTCAATTATAGTAATTAATGGTGAACAAGGATTTGGAAATAAAAGAGTAATCCCATCTGGCCCTCTTAGAGAGAGTATATCAAGTGGTATTTCCAGAGCAAATTTAGTAATTGTAATTGGTGAAATTACCCGAGATATTAAAGATAAAATTCCTAGCACTGTTCCAATTATTCATGCTAAGTTTCAAATTAGTACAGATAATAGAATATATAAAAATCAGAAAGTGACAGCCTTTGCAGGGATAGCTTATCCTGAAAAATTTTATAACTCACTTACTGAACAAGGTGCTATTTTAGAAAAAAAAATTAGCTACCCTGATCACCATATATTTGATGAAAATGATATGTTAAATCTTGCAGAAAATGCAAATCTTACAAAATCTGTTTTGGTCACTACAAAAAAAGATTATGTAAGAATACCAAAATCATATCGATCTTTAGTAAGCACACTAAACGGTGAAATAAAATTTGAGGATGAAAATTTACTCAAAGAGATTTTGAGCAATATACTCGAAAATAAAATTAATGATTTAGCAATATGAAAAAAATAATATATTTTTTGCAATACATTGGATTCATTTTTCTTTATCTTTTATATAAAATTTTACCACTAAATTTATCTATTAAGTTTTCATCTTTTTTATTTAGAACTTTTGGTAAATTTTCACGAGCTAATAAAACAGCTATTAATAATTGTAGGCAAGTTTTTCCAAACCTTAAAGATGAAGAAATACAAAATATTATTAAAAAAAGTTGGAATAATCTAGGAATAACTATTTGTGAACTTTTAAGAATTAATGATATTTTTACTAAAAATAAAATAAAATATAACAAATTAGAGAATATTGAAAATTTAATTAAAAATAACAAACAAGCAATTTTTATTAGTATTCATCAATCTAATTGGGAAGTTTTGGTGCCAAGTTTAGATAGAATTGGAATCAATATTGGTGGTATTTATAGGCATATAAATAATAATTTTATTGATAAAATAATACTAAATATTAGACAAAATTCTCTTGTGTCTAAAAATAGCTTTTACACACCAAAAGGGAAAAAAAGTGCTAAAGATATTGTTGATGCTATAAATAATTCTTTATCAATTGTATTATTAATAGATCAAAAAGATTCCTCAGGTGAAGAAGTAATGTTTTTTAATAAAAAAGTAAAAACACAAACAGGTTTTTTAAAAATAGCTAGAAAATATAATTTACCGATTATTCCAATACAAAATAAAAGAATTAATAATGGAAATATTGAGCTGACATTTTTAAAGCCACTGTATCATAACAATTTAGAAATTAATGATACACAGATGATGGAAAAAATTCATTATAAGATTGAAGAGTGGATTAAAGCAGAACCAACTCAATGGTTCTGGCAACATAAAAGATTTAGTTAATTTTTTTTACTTTAATATCAATTATCCCATCAATAAGTTTCACTGATAATTGATCGTCAGTAGTAATTTTTTTACTTGTCTTAACAATTTTCTTTTTATCCATCAAAATTGAGTATCCTTTTTTAAGATTTGAAGAAATAGAATTGGAATTGAGCAATCTTATATTAGACTTATATTTTTCAAGCTTATCTTTATAATTATTGGTTATATTCAAATTAAGATTTTTTGAAAGATTGTTAATCTTTGTTTGTTTTAAGTTTATTGATGAATCTGGCGAAACAATAGATTTTCCCAGGTTAATAAGATTCAATTTTGATATACTAAATTTATTTTCAATTGATAATGTTAAATTTTTAAAATCGTCTAAAAGCTTCTCCTTATAATTATTAACTATCAAGCTTGGAGATTTGAGAAATTTATTTAGATATTCATAATTTTCTTTTTTAGATTGAATTTGTGAATTAACTTTTGTGTTTAATCTAAGTTGTAAATTTTTAATTTTTTCTATTAATTCAAATCTAACTGGGGTAGCTTTTTCAGCTGCTGCAGTTGGTGTAGACGCTCTTAAATCAGATACTAAATCAATAATTGTTGTATCTGTTTCATGGCCTATTGCTGAAATAATTGGTATCTTTGATTCAAAAACACTTGTTGCAAGTTTTTCATCATTAAATGCCATTAAGTCTTCAGTACTACCTCCACCTCTAGCAATAATGAGAATATCTGGCTTACTAGATTTAAGTTTATTGAAACCTTCGATAGCATTTATAATGCTATCTGCTGCGTCAACACCCTGAACAGAAACAGGCCAAATATCTAATGGCATTGGAAAACGATCATTCACCCTATTAATTATGTCATGTACTACAGAGCCAGTGGGAGAGGTAATTATACCTAATCTCTCAGGCAAAAAAGGTAATGGAATTTTTTTATCTTCATCAAAATAGCCTTTTTTTTGAAGTCTTTTTTTTCTTTCTTCAATAAGTTTTAAAAGTGCTCCCTCTCCTGCAATTTCAATTTTATCAATATCTATTTGGTAAGTAGTTTTATAGCGAGACCAAGTGGTAATTCTGCCAGTTGCTATTATTTCTAGTCCTATTTCTGGATTTATATCTAAATATTTTTTTTTCTGATCCCAGATAACTCCACTTAAAATAGAATCCTCATCTTTAAGTGTTAAATAGATTTGACCTCTTGTTGCAGTTTTAACTTCAGAAATTTCTCCTTTAATTCTTACATAATTAAAATTGGACTCAATTACTTCTTTAAAGGCTTGGTTAAATTCTGAAACTTCAAATTCTGGTATATTAATTTTATCTATCACTTTTATTTTTAAAAAATTTTTTTAATAAATTACTACATTCTTTTTCCATAATGCCACCATAAATCGTTGGCATAAATATATTTTTTCTTTGAAAAGCAACTCGAAGTTTTTCAATTCCTCCATTTTTTTCATCATAAGCCCCAAAATATACATCTTTAATATGTACCTCACTTATTGCACTAGCGCACATGGTGCATGGTTCCAAGGTAATAAATAATGTTATATTCTCTAAATATTTTAACTTTAGTTTTTCGCAAGTTTCTTGAATTAGATTTAATTCACAATGCTTTAGAGCGTTTTTATCTTTATTTACTGAATTATAACTTCTGGCTACAATCTTGTTTGTTGTATTATCAACAAGTATTCCTCCAACTGGAACCTCATTTAAATTATAAGCTTTTCCTGCTTCAATAATTGCTTCTTTCATAAAAAAATCAACGTTCATTCTGGAACACACTTATGTTGTACATTATAATTGAATTATAATGAAAAAACCAATTATTGGAATAACTCTTGATAGTGAAAAAAAGAAAACATACTCAAAATTTCCATGGTATGCATTGAGGGAAAATTACTTAACTTCCTTAACAAAATTTAATGCTATTCCTTTCCCTCTGTTACACGAAAAAAAATATATTGATGATTTTTGTCATTTAATTGATGGTTTAATTATTACTGGAGGAGATTTTGATATTAATCCCAAATTATATAAAACAAGTAACACTCAATCTAAAAATATTAAAAAAAAAAGAACAAATTTTGAAATAAATATTTTCAATAATTTTTTTAAATATAACAAACCTATATTGGGAATTTGTGGTGGTGCACAACTTATTAATGTAGCATGTGGTGGAACATTAGTACAAGATTTAAAAAGAGATCCAATAAACCATGAACAAGTAAATCCAAGAAATCAAACTAGTCACACTGTAAATATTTCAAAAAATACTCAACTACATAAAATATGTGGAACTCAAAAAATTAAAGTTAATAGTGCGCATCATCAATCAGTAAAAAAAATTGGTAAAGACTTGAATGTTTCATGTACAGCCAATGATAGTGTTATTGAAGGAATAGAGCATAAAAAACACAAGTGGTGTATTGGCTTACAATGGCATCCTGAATTTTTAATTACAAAATATGATATAAAAATCATCAAAAATTTTATTGATGTAGCAAAGTGAATATTAGAATTTCAAAATATCTATCAAGTGCTGGAATTTGTTCACGAAGAGATGCAGAAAAATTAATTGTAGAAAAAAAAATTAAAATTAATAATCAAGTATGTCTTCATCCAAGTCATAAAGTAAGTAATTTAGATATAATTAAGGTTAATAATAAAATTGTTAAAAAAGCAAATAAAGTTGAAGTATGGAAGTTATACAAACCAATAAAATATATTTGTAGTACAAAAGATAATTTAGGTAGAAAAAAAATTTTTGATTTATTACCAAAAAATGTCGGTCAATTAATAAGTGTAGGAAGATTGGATTATATGAGTGAAGGATTGATTTTACTAACTAATAATGGTGATTATTCTAGATATTTAGAACATCCATCTTCAAACATTGAACGGATCTATAGAGTTTGTATAAATAGCAATGTAGAAAATACTGATTTACAAAAAATTAATAAAGGCATTACAATTAAAGAAATTAGTTATAAAAAAATTAAAGTTGCCTTTGAAAAGAAATTAAAAAATCATAGTTGGTTAATTTTTAAACTTAAAGAAGGTAAAAATAGAGAAATTAGAAATATTTGTAATTATTTTTCATGGAATATTGTTAAATTAATAAGAATTGCATATGGCCCTTATAAGCTTGGAAGGCTTAAAGAAGGGCAATTTCAAAAATTAAATTCAATTAGCAAATGATACGGATTACTGGAGGAAAGTTTAAACAAAAAAAATTAGCTAGTATTAATGATTTTGTAAGACCAACTTCTTCTCTAAAAAGAGAAGCTTTTTTTTCAATTATTGAAAGTTATGCAATCAAAAATTCTATCGAATTATATAAAAATCAAATTTTTTTAGATCTTTTTGCAGGAATTGGCACAATGGGTTTAGAAGCAATTTCTAGAGGCATGAGTGAAGTAATTTTTTTTGAGAATAATATTGAAGTTCTTAAAATATTAAAAAAAAATTGTTTGAGTATTTGTAATAATAATCAATTTAAAATTTATGAAGAAGACCTTATTCATTCTAAATTAGAAATAGAATTTCAAAATATTTCAGTTGTTTATATTGATCCACCATATGCAAAATATAATTTAACAAATCTTTTAGAAAATTTATCAAGTAACATTAAAAATACTACAGTGATTGGTTTAGAAACGGGTGTGAAAGATAATATTGTAATTCCAGAAAATTTAAATCTGCTTCAAAAAAAGATTTACGGTAAAACAATAATTTATATTTTTAAATTATCTTAAATAAGTTTTAGTTAGTTTTTTACCTTGTTCAACAGCAGGTTGATCGAAAGGATCAACATCTAAATACATACAGGAAGCAATTGTTTCTATTATACTAAAAGATAATAATTTACCTAAGTTTTGTTCATCTATTTTAGGAATATAGATTTCTCTAAAACTAAAATTATTTAATTTAAAAGTTTCAATGGTTGCGCGCTGTTCAGCTTCCATTAGATCTCCCATTGTTTTATCTTTAAAATAGTCAATATCGGTATTTTCAAACATATTATTGTTAATTTTTATGCCCTTATTTGCATGATCTGTAATGATAAAGGTGAAATATTTATCTTTAGGTCCATCTAGATACAGTTGTAATTGACTATGTTGATCAGTGGTCCCTACTGAATGAATTGCTGTAATACCTTTATTATTTTTTCCAATACTTTCTGCCCAAAGTTGCAGATACCATTTTCCAAAAAAATAAAGTGAATCAGAATATGTCATTAAAACATTATTAGTAAATTTTACATTTTCTTTTTGAGTTAAATATCTTCCAAGATCATAAGGTCTATAATTATCAATATTATTAATTACTTCAGATGCTCCACTAAAAAGTTCATTAATATTTAATCCAGAAATGATTGCAGGAACTATACCAACATTGGTAAATATAGAGTATCTGCCTCCAACATCTTTATGATGCTCTAATAGTAAACAATTATTATCTTTTGCAATTTTAAAAAGAGGGGATTCTTTAAATTCAGTTATGATTAAAGTATTTGAAAAAAATACTTCAACTTTATTAGCTTCTATTGCTTTTTGATAAAGACATGAAAATTGTGATAATGTTTCAGGTGTAGTTCCAGACTTTGAAATAACTAGGAAACCAGTTAGTTCAAAATTTATATTTTGAAAATTTTTTTCAAAATTAATAGGATCAACATTATCATAAAATTCTAAGATAATTTTATTATTGGAAATAATATTATTTAATGCTCTAGCTCCTAAATTTGAACCTCCTGTACCAAATACAATAATTTTTTCCTTTTTCTCTTTAAATTGTTTTGAAATTTTTATGGTTTCTTCTAATAAATTTTTATCTGAAATAATATTAAGTGAAGGAAGTTTTTCTATTACATTAGTTATACTTTGATCAGTATCTTTATTTTGAGTGATTTTGTCAAAATTTGAATTAAAGTATTTTATTTCCATTTATTAAATTAAAAGAAGAAAAATCTTTTTTTCTTTTTAGGTTCACCTTCTTCGTCATCTTCATTTTCTTCTTTACTGTTGAAAAAGAAAAGTCTTTTCTTCTTTTTTGATTCTTCTATATTTTCACTTTCAACATCTGTATTATCTTGGCTTATTTCATCTTCTGAGTTTCCATCAAGATCTTCCCTGATACTATTATCTACTTGATCTGCTTCAGTTTCTTTTAAAATATTGTCGATAACAGAATTTTCAGAAGATGTTTCATTACTTTCTTCATCCAGACCAAAGAGAATTTCCTTTGCAAGCTCACTATCGGTATCATCAATATCTTTTGATTCAATTTGATCAGGTGGTAGTAAATTAAAATTTGGTGGAATTACTAATGGAGGATTTTCAACTACATTATATTCATCTATTACTTTTCTTTCTGCACCGGCACTACTTCTTATAGTATTACAAGAAGATAGAAAAATTGAGGAAATGATTATTACAAAAATAACTTTTTTCATTTTACTGTTTTTGATTTTATAAAAAAACTCATTATTAACATGATAATTCCAATTGTAATATAGATATCTGCTAGATTAAATGCGGGCCAATAAAAATTTCCATAATGCAGTAAGATAAAATCAACAACATAACTATTTATCAATCTATCAATGATATTTGATAAAGCCCCAATTATAACAAAAAAATAAGCTAGTTTTTCAAGTTGTTTATCTGATTTAATAAATAAATAAAAAATTAATATAACGACTATTAAGGCTATAAGTATTAATATCCAATGAGAAATATAACCAGAAAATAAACCAAAAGAAACACCAAAATTCTGAACATAAACTAAATCAAAATATTCATTGATTTTTAGTGATTGATTTAAAAACAAGTTATCTTGAATTAAATACTTAGTTAGTAGATCAAAAACAATTAATGATACTAGTATAGCTATCTTAATCACTTAACTTATTGCATCATAACAACGATTGCAAATTTCATTTTTAATTAATTCTAGTTCATATTTCCAGCATCTTTGACATTTTTGACCCTCAACTTTTGAAGCTTGTACCTTCGCATTTTCAATATCGTCTATTGAAAAACCTTGACTATTTTCATCAAGTATTTGCGCTTTAAATGATGAAGTAATAGCAATTTCATCAAACATAACGTCATTAACTTTATCAAAACTTTCTTTAGAAATAAATATATCCAAATGAGCTTCTAAACTTGAACGTATAGTTTTTTCTTCTCTAATTTTTTCAATTGCTCCAGTAGCAACTTTTCTAATATTTTTAATTAAATTCCATTTTTCGTTTAATTGATTATCTTCATATTCATTTTTACATTGTAAAAAATCTTGTAGGTGTATACTTTCTTTATTTCCCATAGCTTTCCAAGCTTCTTCAGAGGTAAAGGAAATCGACGGCGCAAACCATCTTACTAAATGATTAAAAATTATATTTAATAGAGTTCTAGTAGATCTTCTTTTAACCGACTGTTTACTATCACAGTATATAGTGTC
Source organism: uncultured Alphaproteobacteria bacterium (assembly GCA_902613275.1). Next base: position 46,842 of record CACMGM010000006.1, on the reverse strand, counting down.
CTTTCTAATATCAAAATAAAAAGCTGAAAGATCACTTGAGCAAAAGTTTAATAGTGTTGTAAACATCAGGTGAAAATTAAATGTTGATACACATTTTTGAACAACTTGATCAACTTCCCACAATCGATGAAGCAGATATTTTTCTAACTCTGGAAACTCACTCTCATCAATAGCTTCCTCTTTAGTAAAATCATTTAAATTGCCAATTAAAAAACGAAAGGTATTTCTTATTCTTCTATAAGACTCAGCTTGTGATTGGAGGATAGCATTATCAAGCTTCAGATCATCATAATAATCAGATGCGACAACCCACAATCTTAAAATATCTACTCCATATTTTTTTAATATATCATCTGGGGAAATAACATTACCTAAAGATTTAGACATTTTACGTCCTTTTCCATCAACAACAAAACCATGTGTCAGAACACTTTCATAAGGCGCTTTACCTCTTGTGCCAGAAGACTCTAAAAGAGATGAATGAAACCATCCTCTGTGTTGATCACTTCCTTCTAAGTACATTGATGCAGGCCATTTCAAATCTTCTCTTTGTTCTAGACAAAACGCATGTGTAGAACCACTATCAAACCATACTTCAACTACATCTTTTACCTGTTCATAATCTTCAAGTGAATATTCATCTCCTAAAAACCTTTGTGGATCTTTGGTAAACCAAGTATTGCTTCCTTCTTTTTCATATATGTCTGCTATTCTATTGATAATATTTTCATCTCTTAAAGGTTGACCCGTTTTTTTATTTACAAATAATGGTAAAGGTACACCCCAAACTCTTTGTCTAGATACACACCAATCTGGTCTAGTTTCAATCATTGATCTAAGCCTTGTTTGGCCTTGAGGAGGATAGAAAATAGTTTCATCAATTGATTTAAGAGCAATGTCTCTTAAATTATTTTTTTCCATGGAAATGAACCATTGTGGAGTATTTCTATAAATAAGAGGAGCTTTAGACCTCCATGAATGTGGGTAGCTATGACGAAGCGTTCCTTTAAATAATAATCTTGAAAATTCTTCTAATTTATCTGCAATTTTGTGATCTACTTTATAAATATGTTCACCTTCAAAACCAACGGCATGTTGATTATATTTACCATCATCTTGAACTGTCTGTATGATATCAACATTATTTTCTATCCCTAAAACATAGTCGTCATCTCCATGTCCAGGAGCTATATGTACAACTCCTGTACCCTGTTCTAAGTTTACAAAATCCCCATGAAATGGTTTTACAATAAAATCGTATCCCAATTGTTTAAATGGATGTTCACATTCACAAGAAGATAAATTATCTCCTTTAAACTTCTTTTTTATACTAAATTTTTTTATTCCAATTTCTTTAGTTACACTTTCTAAAAGTTCTGATGCAAATATTAATTTATCATTTTTTTTGACTAAACTATTTTCTTCTAATTCTTCAACAAAAATAAGTGAATAATCTAATTCTTTTCCATAAGCCAGAGCTCTGTTACCTGGAATAGTCCAAGGAGTTGTTGTCCAAATGACAATATTAGAATCAATTAAATCCTTATCGGTAGAATTTTTAATTAAAAATTTAACATATATAGTGTTGGACGTATGATCTTCATATTCAACTTCAGCGTCAGCTAGAGCTGTCTTTTCTACAACAGACCAGAGAACTGGTTTTGCTCCTTTATACAAACTTTCATCAAGTAAAAATTTTCCAAGTTCTCGAACAATTTGTGCTTCTGCTTGATTTGACATTGTGAGATATGGATTTTCCCAATCTCCTTCAACACCAAGCCGTCTAAATTCTTTTTTTTGTATCTCGATCCATTTTTCTGCAAACTCTCTACACTCATTTCTAAATTGAACAGTTGGGACATCATCCTTGTTCTTTCCTTTTTTTCTATATTCTTCTTCTATTTTCCATTCAATTGGTAAACCGTGACAATCCCAACCAGGAACATAGATAGAGTCTTTACCAGTCATTTGTTGTGTTCGCACAATAACGTCTTTTAAAATTTTATTAAGAGCAGTGCCCATATGAATATGTCCATTTGCGTATGGTGGACCATCATGAAGAACAAATTTTTCTCTACCTTTAGATTTATCTCTTAGCTTTTTAAAAATATTTTCTTTATCCCACTCCTCTATTATTGCAGGTTCCTTTGCTGGAAGGTTAGCTCTCATTTCAAAAGATGTTTTGGGAAGAAAAATTGTATCTTTATATTCCATTACAGTTGATGATATTCTTTAGCTTTATTTATATCTTTGTTGATTTGCTTAGTTAATTCTTCAAAATTCTTAAATTTTTGTTCAGATCTAATAAATGTAAGGAATTCAACAGTCAATTCTTTACCATATATTTCTTCACTAAAATTAAACAAATGTGTCTCTAGAAGGAGTTTGCTTCCATCGACTGTTGGTCTTAAACCAAAATTTGAGACACCTTTGTATTTTTTGCCTTCTAATAGTACTTCTACACAATAAACACCTCTTTTGGGTAGTATGTGTTGATCTGGTATCATATTAGCAGTCGGAAAATTGATTTCTCTAGCTCTTTTATCACCCTCAATTATTGTTCCATGCATATGCCAAGGCCTGCCTAAAGACTCTGTAACATCTTCCATATAACCATCTTTTATTTGTGATCGAATTATTGAAGATGAATATTTATCAGATTTATCTACAAGCATAATAGGATCGATTAAATGAATATTAAAATTATTTTTTTCAGCATATTTTTCTAATGTTTTAAAATTACCTTTTCTGTCTTTGCCAAACTTAAAGTCACTACCTAAAACTAAGTATTTAATATTTAATTTATCAATAAGAATTTTAGTTACAAAATCATCAGCTGATAATATTGATAGATTGTTATCAAAAGAAAAATCTATAAATATATCTAAACCCAATTGTTCAAGAAAATTTATTTTATCGCTTTGAGTATAAATATTAAAAGGCTTATTAATTTGATTAAAGTAAATACGAGGATGAGGATTAAAACTCATTATAGAAGATAATAAATTATTGTTTGATGCAATCTCCTTAATTTTATTTAATATTTCTTGATGCCCTTTATGTATTCCATCAAAATTACCTATTGCGAGACAAAGGTCTAATTTTTTAAAATCTGATGATGTATCTAATTTATAAATTTTCATAATATTTATAAATCAATTAGTATAGAAACTTATGTCTAGTAACTACAAATATTTATTTAAGATATTTTCCAGATATTCTTGTCTTCCTGAACGAGGTTCTGGTTCAATATTATCATCGATTACTTTTTTATTTATATCATCTAATCCAGTATCTTTATTATGAATAAACTGACCCAAATTTTTATTCCAGTCTTCATATCTATCTTCAATAAACCTAGGAATAACATTATCATGCATCAGTTTTTCAACAGCAATAAGTGTTTTTGCACAAACATCCATGCCTCCAATATGAGCATGGAATAAATCTTCAGCATCGATAGATTGTCTTCTTATTTTTGCATCAAAGTTCATGCCTCCTTGACCTAAGCCGCCATTCTTAAAAATAAAATAAAATGACATAATTAAGTCAGAAGGATTATTTGGGAATTGATCCGTATCCCAACCTATTAATGTATCACCTCTATTAATATCGATACTTCCTAAAGCACTGTTTGAAGTTGCATAAGCAATTTCATGTTCAAAATTATGACCAGATAAAGTTGCATGATTAACTTCAACATTTAATTTAATCTCATTTTCTAAACCTGCCTTTCGTAAAAACGCTAAGCAAGTAGCAGAGTCAAAATCATATTGATGTTTAGTTGGTTCATGAGGTTTTGGTTCCAATAAAATTTGACCTTTAAATCCTATCTTGTGTTTATAGTTAACAACTAATTCTAAAAATCTTTCAAGATTAGCTGTCTCCTTAGTCATGTCAGTATTAAGAATAGTTTCGTATCCTTCTCTTCCACCCCAAAGAACGTAGTTTTGACCACCCAATCTCATCGTTGCATCCATACAATCTTTCACTTGTGCAGCTTTATATGCAAAAACTTCTGGGTCTGGATTGGTCGAAGCTCCACTCATATATCTTTTATGAGAAAAAGCATTTGCTGTTCCCCACAGTAATTTCATTCCTGAGTCATTAATTTTTTGTTCCATTAAATCTATAGTATGAAAAAAATTTTTTTGTGTCTCAGCATAATTTGAACCTTCAGGAGAAATATCTCTATCGTGAAAGCAGAAAAAGGGTGTTTTTATTTTAGTAAAAAATTCAAATGCTGCGTCAAGCTTCATTTCAGCCATTTTCATTTCATCACCTGCTTGCATCCAAGGTCTATCAAATGTTTGACCACCAAATGGATCAAGGCCAGGCCAAGTAAATGTATGCCAATAACAAGTAGCAAATCTTAAATGTTCTTTCATTGTTTTTCCTAAAACAACTTTATCTTCATCATAGAATTTAAATGCTAATGGGTTCGAACTATTTTCTCCTTCAAATTTTATTTCAGGAATATTTTTAAAATAATTTGTCATATCTTCTCCCTAAATTATTTTACTCTATCTTGATGCCCAAAGCAAACCACGATGATAAATTTTTCTCATTTCAGGATAGTTTAATTCATCTGCAAAATGTCCAAGAGAAGTGTAAAAAATTTTACCTTTTCCAATTTTTCTTTTCCATACAACTGGCATTTCTACACCTTTTATCCATTCAGTTTGATATTGATCATCTCCAGGTTTTCCAGGTTCTTGTTCTAATTTCCAAATTTCATGGCCTTGGAAAGTAGTAGTGGCAAGAACTTCGTTCATAGGATCTACATGCATGTAATACTGTTCAGAATGATAATCAAAATCCTCAACACCATCCATTATTGGATCATCTTTTTTAGTTATATTAACTTTATAGTCATGAATACCATTTGGATGACTTACCCATTGTCCACCAGTTAAGAATTGCCAATCAATTGATTGTCTAAAAGCATCACACATTCCTCCATGATGCCCAGCAAGACCGCAACCATTTATAACTGCCTTTACAACATTATTCACTTCGTTCTTTTTAATTTCACCACTAGGTGAATGATGAAAAGCCATCGTTACTATTGGTATAATTAAGTCCATTTCATGAACGTAATCTTGAGCAAAAGCAGAGGTTGAATACTCAGATCTTATCTCATAACCATCAGGCTCTAACATTTCAGTTAAAATTTCATTACATTTTTCTGGTTGGTGTCCAGGCCATCCCCCATAAACTATTAAAGCTTTTTTCATTTACAACCCCCCTAATTTTAAAAATTTTCCATTCTCTGTATCTAAAAAAGATTCAGGAATGTTTGTTACACTTTCTAGATTTACTTTTTCATTAATTTTAGAAGATTTTAGAATTGATTGCATTATCTCCAAAACGTGTAGACTTAACTCACCACTACATCTATTAACTTTATTTTCTTTAATTGAATCAATCATTTCACAAACGCCAATTCCTCTAAAGTTAGCAGATGTTGGATCTTCGTTTGCTTTGTCATTTTTTTCTCCACCTGTTCGATTTGTATTTAATCGTCCTAGATTCATGTCATCAGTTTTAATAGTTTTCCAATCTGATTTCTTTTCATCACAAATTTTAATTTCTCCTCCAAACATGTTAGGATCAGGAACATTAATAGCACCTTTTGTTCCAAATAATTCAATATGTGACTTATTATGTTTGTAAACATCAAATGAAAAAAAAGAATCAATTAAAGCTCCATTACTGAATTCAATTTGAGAGATCAAAGTTGTTGGAATATCAACCGCTATTTTTTCACCTTTTCTTTCCCCGCTACCAATTTCTCTTTGAGAATAAACAGTTCGAGATTGACTATAGACACTTTTGACGGGCCCTAATAAATTTACTAATGCTGAAAAATAATATGGTCCCATATCTAAAATTGGTCCTCCACCATATTTGTAATAAAAGTCGGGGTTTGGATGCCAAATTTCATGTCCCGCTACACCCATTGAAATACTACCTAAAACAATTTCCCCTATTGTACCATCCTCAATGACTTGCTTTGATTTTTGTATTCCAGCACCTAAAAAAGTATCAGGGGCACTACCTACATATAAATTTTTAGATTTAGCTAAATTTAATAACTCTTTACCTTCGTCAAATTCAATGGAAATAGGTTTTTCAGAATAAGAATGCTTACCTGAATTTAAAATTGATTTTGAAACTTCAAAATGTGCATTTGGAATGGTAAGATTTATTACCAATTGAATATCTTCATTAGACAATAATTCTTCAACGGATAAATTTGTTATTCCATATTTTTCAGAATATTTCTTTGATGCTTTAGGGTTTAAATCTGCGCAAGCAATAATTTCGAAGTTATTAAAAAAATTTTTTGCATTGTGGAAATATATATCTGCTATATTTCCACAACCAATTACACCTACCTTCATAATATATTCCAATCTATTCTTTAACCGCTCCACCCGTTAAACCAGCAACGATATATTTTTGCAGTGCAAAAAAGAAAACTACTGCTGGTACAAGTGTTAGGGAAACATAAGCTAATATTTTACCCCAATCAGTGAAGTACTCACCTCTAAAAACCATTATACCCATTGGCCATGAGTAAAGTGACTCATCATTAATCATTATAAGTGGCAAAAGATAATTGTTCCAGCTTCCTGTAAGAGTAATAACGCTAACTGTTGCTAAGATTGGAGTTGATAAAGGAAGAGTAAACCTAAAATAAAATTGTGTATAACTACAGCCATCGCAAACAGCAGCTTCAAATATCTCTTTTGGCATTTGTCTAAAAAATCCTCGAAAAAGAATTATAGAAAAACCAAGCCCAAATGCAATTTGTGGAATTATAACAGCCCAACTTGTACCCAATAAACCAAAATCACGCACTCTTAAAAACAAAGGTAAAATAGCAGTAGCAAATGGAAACATTAGTCCTAGTAAAAAATAATTATAAAGAAATTTATTTGCTGCAAATTTTACATGAGCAAAAACAAAAGCTGTCATAGAGGCAAATAAGACTACAAAAAAAGTAGTTCCAACTGCGTATACTGTTGAGTTCCATAAAAAAAGCCAGAAATCAGAATTTATTAAAAGAGATGTATAATTTTCAAACTTCCAGTCTATTGGTAAGCCTAAAGAGTTTGTTCTAAGTTCACCAGTGTGTTTAAAGCCCCCCATTACTGAAACATATAATGGAATAATAATTACTCCTGCTAGAAAAAATAGAAGAAGATACAAATAATAAGTTCTAAAATTTGTTTTCATTATCATCTCTCATTAATGTTCTTTGATAACCAATTGCAATAAATAAACAAATTAAAAATATTACAACTCCAACTGCACTTCCAAATCCAACTTTCATTCGCATCACACCAAAGTAATATAAATAAGAAACCATCGAATGTGTTACATTTGAAGGCCCTCCTCCTGTTAGTGGCATAATAATATCAAAAAGCTGTAAGCTACCTAATAGTGATAAAAAAACTGAAAGCTTAATTGTTGGAATAAGCATTGGCATTTTAATTCTAAAGGCAGTTGTTATTGGGCCTGCTCCATCTACTTTAGCTGCCTCTAAAACTTCTTTTGAAATAGCTTGCAATCCTGCAATATAAATCATCATGTGAATTCCAAAAAATTTCCAAAATATAACAATTAATATTGCTACTAATGCCCAATCCTTATCACCAAGTACAAATGGTGCCTCTGCTCCAAAAAATCCCCATATTGCAGCAACTAAACCATAATTACCATCGTAAATATATGCCCAGATTAACGCTGTAACTATTTCTGCTAAAATAAATGGAAGAAAAAATACAGTTCTAAAAAAAGCAGCTCCTCTTAATTTGTCTGAGATCATTAATGCAATTAAAAGAGCAAAAGGCAACTGCACAAATAATGATATAGCAATTATATAAAAATTATTTTTGAGTGATAAAATAAACACTCTATTTTTGAATAAAAATTCGTAATTTTTAAATCCAACAAATTTTTCAGGTGCACCATAGCCATTCCATCTAAAAAAACTGTAATACGCTGCTTCACCTATTGGAAGTACTACAAACAATGTAAATATTGTTAAAGCAGGTATTAAAAAAATAATTATTGTATAATACCTACTTAGAAGTGCATCAAATTTTGGTGATCTCATAATAATAATTAGGGCTCTTTAATTAAAAGAGCCCTGATATTTATGTTATTGATTAAATTCCCAAGCTTCTTGAACAGCTTGAGTAGCTTCTTCAGGAGTAATAATTCCTGCGGCTAAATCAGTTGATACATCATTAACAACTCTTCCAATATCAGCTCCTAAAAACTGATCGTAGAAAATTTGATGATATTCTGAATTAGCAATGTTCTTAGCTACTTGTTGTAAGAAAGGGTTTGAAAGAGCAACATCTGCTCCCTTAACAATAGGGATATAAGCACCAAGAGATGCATTTTCCTTTTGGATATCTAACGATACATAATGCATGATTAGCTCAACTGCTGAGTCTGGAGCACTGCTTGAGAACAACCAACCATTGATACCGCCAAGGGTATCTCCAGGGTCACCAAGACCACCACTAGTCATTGGCATATTAAACATTCCCATGTTATCATCACCTAAACCTTCTCCACTTGCACTATTTGCAGCCTGTGATCCATACATCCAATTACCCATAAGAGCCATTGCGCATTTGCCATCCCCAAAAAACCCAGCTTGATCTGGCCAAGTGTGTGCTAAAAATCCCTTTTGAAAAGGCTCTAAAGCTACTAGTTCAAGCATTTGCTCACCTGATTTGATGTATTCTGGTCTATCCCAACCACCATTATTTAATGATTCAAGGAATAATCCTTTTCCACCATTTCTTATATGTAGGTGAGTCCAAAGAAAGTGAACTGGCCATTTATCTTTACCACCCATACAAATAGGAGTTATGCCAGCTGCTTTAATTTGTTTTACAGCACTAATTAAATCATCCCATTCTTTTATATTTGAAACATCAACACCAGCTTGATTTATTAATTCTTTATTATACCACCAAGCTACTTGAGCAACTTGTAAAGGTAAACCTACTCTTTGTCCCTCATATGTAAATGCATCTGCCGCAGCTGCACTAACAGTGTCTAAATAACTGTCCGGTACAACATCTGAGATGTCTCTCAAGAAACCAGCTTTAGCTTGATCATACATTACTCCACCACTCCAGCTATAAAATATATCTGGTCTATCATTTGATTGAAGCATTGTTGGTAGTTTTGCTTTAAAAGATTCGTTTTCTAAATACTGCATCACTACAGTGTGTCCTGTTTTAGCTTCGAATTCTTCAGCAGCTCTAACCATGCTAGGATATTCTTTTGAGTCTTCACCAACTAAATGAAGCCATTTTATAGTATCTGCATTTACAGAACTAAATGACGTCAAGATTGTTAATGAAAAAAAAATTTTTATTAATAATTTCATTTAATCCTCCCTTAGATTTTATACTTTAATTTATAACATTAAGCGATTTTATATTAAACCTAAATAATTGTGATAATTTTAAACAAATATAAATTATAATGATGTAATATTAATAAATATTAATGACTAATAAAACTCCAAACATACTTATATTTAATCCTGACCAATGGAGAGGGGATATGCTAGGATATCTTGGTTATTCTGGAGCTAAAACACCAAATTTAGATAATATAATTAATGATGATGCAGTTGCATTTAAGAATGCTTTTTGCCAAGCGACAGTTTGTACACCAAGTCGTTGCTCATTTATGACTGGTTGGTATCCACATGTACATGGTCATAGAACAATGCATTATATGTTACATACAGATCAAGGTGACTCCAGTATTTTATCTGAACTAAAAAATAAAGATTACTTTATTTGGTGGGGTGGAAAAAATGATTTGATAGCAGGACAAGAAGGTTATCGTAATCATTGTGATATTTATTTTGAACCAACTGATAGAGATTTTCAAAAATGGGGCTATACTCAACAACCAGGCACACATGGGGGAGATTTATCATGGAGAGGACCTGAAGATGGAGATAATTATTATAGTTTCTTCAAAGGAAAATTAGATAAAAAAGATAAAGATATTTATTTCGATGACGATTGGTCCATGGTTTATGGAGCATTAGATTTTATAAAAGACTATAAAGAAGATAAACCATTCTGTTTATTTCTACCACTTGGTTATCCGCATCCTCCTTACTGTGTAGAGGATCCATGGTTCTCTTTAATTGATCGAAGCGTAATACCTAATAGATATCAATACAAAACTTGGGAAGACAAGCCAAGTCTTTTAAAAGGAATTATGGATGGACAAAGAATGCAAGATTGGACCGATGAACGTTGGAATGAATTACGAGCGGTATATCTTGGTATGTGTGCAAGAGTAGATTATCAATTTGGACTTTTGGTCAATCAACTAAAAGAAAATAATTTGTATGATGATACTTTAATAATTTTTTTATCTGATCATGGTGACTTTACAGGTGATTATAATTTAGTTGAAAAAACACAAAATACTTTTCAAGACTGTCTTACTAATGTTCCTCTTATTATTAAACCACCAAAAAGTGAAAATACATTAAGTGGTGTAAGCGATACAATGATTGAATTAATTGATATTGCGGGAACCATATATGATTACAGTAATATCGAACCCTCATATTGGCATTTTGGCAAAAGTATTAAAAATTTTATTGAACAGAAAACTGATAATCATAGAGAAGAGGTATTTACGGAAGGTGGTAGACTTAGATTAGAAAGACAAGCAAGTGAAAATCAAAGTCTTCAATTACCCCATGGTCTTTATTATCCTAGAGTTAGTTTACAAGGTCAAGAGGATGAAATTTTAATGCATACTAAAGCAACAATGTGCAGAAATAAAAAATTTAAATATATTAAAAGAGCTTACGAAAAAGATGAGTTTTATAATTTAATCGAAGATCCTGGAGAAATTAATAATGTTATTGAGGATCCTCAATATGCATCAGAACTTAAAAAACTAAAAGATAAAATGCTTTCATGGTACCAAGAAACTTGTGATGTTGTTCCACTAAAAGGTGATGAAAGAGATTTCAATTAATATAATTCGTTTTCAATTCTTGTAAGCCAATAGTCGACATCCATTTTCTTGTGACCAGTTAATAACCTCCAAAACTTGACAACATTTATTTTATCAAGTCTATTAGTATCTGCTTCTTGCCAAGGATAGGACCTCATTAAAATATCATTGATAGTTTGATCCTTAGTTTCATCAGTCCAATACAAAGCTCGGTTTGGTAAAGGTTGATATTTTTTTTCAGGATCCCATAATAGTTCCTGTTTCTCAGTAGGCTGTAATCTTACTTTAAACATATATCTGATATCATCTGAAAAATTAACTCCAGCACCATGCCACAATCCATTATGGAAAATTCCTATTGTACCTGCTTTACATATGATATTTTTTTGTCCTTTTATATTTTGATATTTTGCGATTCCCATTTCATTTACTATTCTTAAATGTGTACCAGGAATATATCTTGTACCACCCATTTCTTTAGTAACAGCAGTCGGAAAGTAAAATAATTGGATATCGAAAGTAGTTCTTGGATCAATTGTGCTATCTTGATGATTAACTTGAGACATCTGACGTTGGTTAGTTTTTTTAAAGTATTTTGTTGGAAATGTTAGATGAAGAAATTGATGATCAACTACGGCATCAGATCCAACTAAACTATTAATTGCTCCTGCTACAACTTCATTTTTGAAAATTTTTTCTAAAGGAGATTTATATGGATAAGCATTTTTGAGTGGTGTCCCTGCAGGAATTCTAGGAATGCTGCTAGAGGCTTTAATATTTTGAAAATACTTTTGCATATTATCAACATTCTCAATATCGGTGTGTCCAATATCGTTTAAAAATTCTTTGTTAGTTTCATTATCTATTAATCCATCAAAAAATAAGCATCCACTATTAGCAAACTCTGCCATTTGCTCGGTCGATAATAATTGTACCATCTTAAAAATCTCCTTGTTCTATTTTTTCAAAAAAAAATTCATGTTTTAAATATGAGGTCCTAAATTCTTCTCCTGGATGCTCTGGGATGGCTTGACTTGATTGAAATAATCTCCATCCATCTAATAAGGCGTCGAGGCCTGTAGGATAAGGAGGCTCGTCACTATCACCTGTCATATGGAGTTTTTGACCAGTACCATCAAAAGTAGCCCATGAAATAACTTCAGCTTCTAGACTTGGAAATTTTAAATAAAGAACTAAAACTTTTTGTCTTTTGGGCATTTAATTTTCTTTAAAATAATTTTTTAATAATTCTTTTGGTGGATCATATGTTTTAATTTCATTCAGCATAAGATTTTTATATTTGTTTATTAAATCCTCATCATTAATAGGATGTATTTGACCGGGATCTTCCTTCAAATTATAAAGTGCGCATTTAGTATCTTCTAGTGATTTATGTGGATCTGATTTTCTAAGAATTCTGTTAACTTTCATGACTGGAATATTCTTAGTAAAGTTAAACGGTTCATGCATGGTAGCAGTTTGCAATTCTTCATGTGAAAAAAATTGCCTCATATTTGTTGGCATCAATGTATATTGAAATCTACTTCTATCATATTGATCAAAATTTTCTGGAAAATGAAAATATGAATAGTTTCCATCAGAAATATTTATACCCCCGCCCCAATATCCATACAAAGCGAAATGTTCATTTTCACTATCTTTATCTAAAAAGTTTAGCAATGACTTGCCTTTAACTTCTTTAGGAAGATTGTGGCCGTGCAATGTCATGAATGTTGGCATCAGATCAATGTTTTGAGTTACAACATTTCTTTGCTCTCCCGAATATTGTTTGTATTCAGGGTGATAAAAATAGAAAGGTATATTTGCAATTTCATTATACAATGGCATTCTGTTTTTAGCCCACCAATCATGTTCTCCAAGCATGAAACCATGATCAGTTGTTAAGATCAATGCAGTGTCATTCCATAAGTTATTTTCATCAAAATAATCTAAAACAGTACCAAGCAAATAATCACATAGTCCAACTAAAGCAATGTAATTGGCTTTTAACTCTGCAACCTCATCATCTGTTTCTTTGACTCTGTCATACTGAGGCCAATCTAATCTTGGGCCTGTATAATTTGTTTTTAATTTCTCTCTAAATCGCTCTGGTGCAAAAAAAGGTTCATGAGGATCAAAGGTTTCTAGTTGAAGAAACCAATTATCAGCATCTTTATTAATATTGATGAAGTCTAAACCAGATTCAAAGCATTTAACCGAAGGAAAATCTTTTTCATCTTTAATAAACTCACTATTTATTGCATAATGATAGTATCCTGTTTCTCTATTAGTTAAATTTAATTGAGATTGATGATATTTTTCTCTTAATTTTTCAAGCGGTGGTTGTACCATGGCTTTCCATGGGTCGCTTTCTTGTCCCCTGATAAAATCCCAAGAATTAAATCGATTATGATAAGTTGCACCTCCATCCTCAAAATAATGATAATGATCTGTGACAAGATGAGTGTATGTATCATTAAGACGTAAAATTTCTGGAAATGAATTATCAAATGGTTCTAGTGGTCCCCATGCACGATGCAAAAAACTTAATCGTCCTGAATGCATGTCTCTTCTTGCAGGCATACAAGGCATACTACCAATATAATGATTATTAAACTGAACTGATTTTTCTGCTAATCGATTAAAATTTGGCGTTTCAATATATTTACCACCATAGGAGTTTAACATTCTTTTATTTAATGAATCAAATAAGAGGAAAACTGTTTTCATAGAAATAGATTAATATGAAATAAATAATTATTAAAGTTTTTTCTTTAATCGATGAAAAGAATCAGGGTTTAATCCCATTTGACCAGGATTATTTATATTCTCAGCTTTTTTAATTTTGGATGTAATATTTTCAACTTTTTGAATTTTGTTTTTAATCTTTTTTCTTAATGAGGCTGTTATTTCATCATACGTACTAATGCCAATTAGATTGTTTAATTCATATGGATCAGCATCAAGATCGTATAGGTTTGTTTCAGTGTATTGGTTAGATGAAGATTTATCATTTCCACTAGAATCATTATCAGCAATACAATATTTCCATTTCTCTGTTCTCAGACTTCTAGCTAATTGACTTTCACTGATTTGAATAAAAATTTCATTTTCCCATTTTTTGGAAGTTTTATTTACTAAAGGTAATACTGATTTACCATCACAATGAGATGTATTTTTTACTTTTGCCAGGTCTAATATTGTTGCATGAATATCTAATATGTTGGTTAGTTCTTTTATACGTCCACCTTGTTGAAAAACATTTCCAATTAAAGATGTAGGGACTCGTATTGAACTTTCATGGCAAGAACGTTTATATTCTCTATTTCTTGTTTTAAAATTATTTCCATGATCAGATGTAAAAATAATTGCACTATCATCAAATAATTTTAAGCTTTTAATAACATCAATCATTCTTCCATAAGCTTCATCTATTCTCTTAACCATTCCATAATAACCACCTAAATGTCGAGGAGAGGATCCGACTAAGGATGATAGATCTGGTGGCGACCACTTACCTGTATATTTTTCTCGGTATCCAATCGGTGGTGGATAATCATCTGTATTATTTTGATGGTGTGGTTCAATAAGTGAAACAAAAAGAAAAAATGGTTTTTTTTGATTTAGTTTTATAAAATTTATTGCGGCATCAGTTATTGCATCAACTCTATACCCGGGGAGAAAAACTTTTTTATTTTGTCCATCATATACATATGTTTCATAAGCATCAGATGTAAATTCTAATAGATTTGATCCCAACCAATAATCATAACCACCTCTATCCTCTTTTTTAACTGGCTCTGAAGAACCAAGGTGCCACTTTCCTATGTATCCTGTGGCATATCCTTCTTTTGATAAATATTTTGCTAGAGTTTTAATATTTTTTTTTAAAGGTATTCTATTTTTAAAACATCCAGTTTTCGTTGCATACATCCCTGACTGTAATGAAGCTCTTGCTGGCCCACAAACTGGTTGGCAAGTAAATGAATTAAAAAGGTGTGTACCTTCAACAGCGTAGTGATCAAAGTTTTCCATTAAGGATAATGGGTTGCCATGTAAACCAGATGTATCCCAACGTTGTTGATCAGTAAAAAATACGATGATGTTTGGTTTAGATTTAGTATTCATTATTATTTACATTTATTTACTAAAAGGTTTTCCTTTATATTTTCTAAGATTATCAGCGTGCTTTTTTCTATCTGTTTTTTCGAGACGTTCAACATATGTATTCCAGACTTTTGAAAATATATTTGCATGATGAGGACCACCTTCCCTTATTACACCTTGAAGTGGATCTCCTCTATCAGCCTCATACATATTTTCTTCAATCCACTCATCGATTAAAAACATACCGTGAGAGACTAAATCCTTATGCTGCTCAGCTATATTATGCAATTCGTGTGGATCTTTATCAATATCAAATAGCATATATTTTGGAAAATCTTTCAAACCTGTATCATAAGTTCTAATGAGTAACCAATTATCCCAGCGCACTGATCTTTGACAACTCCACGCACCATGACTTATGACTAAATAATCTCTTCCATTTTTAGAGGTATTATCTTTAAGATTATCACTGAAATTTATTCCATCCCACCTATCTGGTTGAGTTGAAGATACTATTTGAGAAATTGTTGAAGTTAAATCTAAATTATAAAATTTATTTTCTACTGTACTGCCTTTATTTGAGTCAGTAATTCCTGGCCATCTAATAATTAATGGAACTCTATTAGTAATATGATCTGCTGTTTGATGATCTCCCCAAACATTTAACTCGCCTTGATTTTCACCGTGATCTGCAGATATAATAATAGCAGTATCATCCCAAAGATTCATTTTTTTTAAATCTTCAATAACTTTACTTAAATATAAATCTGCATAATTAATTCCTGTATCATAAGCATCTAATTGTTCTTTAGCGTCAGCAATGTTTTTTATTTCCCCAACACCCATTGTATACTTACCTCTAAGATCATCATCGAATCCTGGAACTTCTCTTGCACTGTGTGGTCCAAAACTATCTCTTTGTTTTTTAATCAATTCTTCTGTTACCCAATCTTCTATAGGATCGTTTTTAAAAGGATTACCAAATTCTTTTGGTGTATCATATGGTGTGTGTGGATCCCACATGTTAACATGTAAAAACCAATTATCTTTTTCTCCATTATTCTCTAACCATTTTTTTATAACAGGATAGACTTCATCGGCATTTTCTAATCCACCTTTTCCTGTGTCATAAGTTTCTGTAAAACCAAACCAGACTTGATAAGCCGTATGTCTTTCTGGAAATGGACTTATGCTGGCTGTGTAATAACCTGCATCTCGTAAAACTTTTCCAAGTGAAGTAAAGGCATACTCACCTCTTAGGCCTCCCTTAAATTCTCTATCCCAAATATTTTTTCGAGGAGCAATATCAGAGAACTCTCCACCGTGATTAACTACTCCTGTTTTATAGCCAAAGTTTCCCCCAAAAAAAGCAGTTCTACTTGGTAAGCATGGGGTATCGGTTGAGTAAAAATTTGTAAATTTAACTCCTTCATTAGCAATAGAATCAATCGTTGGAGATGTATTTCTATGATAACCATAACATCCCAGGTGATCAGGTCTTAAAGAGTCAATATCTACATATAAAATTCTCATATTAGTCCTTTCATTTTTAGGCGCCCGAAACTCTTTTCATTTTTGATGTTTCATCTTTTAGTGTTGCTTGCGCAAATTTAAATAATAATTCTTTTTTTAATGTTTGTGCGTTCGTATTGTCCCATAAATTATTATATTCATTTGGATCATTTTCTAAATCAAAAAGCTCTCCATAGTTTGCCTCTCTATAAATAGAAATTTTGTAATTATCATTAATGTAAGTTTTTAAATGTGGCATTTTTGGATTATGTCTGTTTTCAACAAATATGTGAGAACGTATACTTTCCTCGTTACCATAAAATACATCAGTTTGATCAACACCTTGCATTTGAGTTGGAATATCAATTCCTGCAACCTTTAAAAATGTTGGAGCAAGATCAACTAAACTTAACAAAGATGATGATGAAGAATTTTGAGGTACTTTACCAGGCCATCTAACAATAAAGGGTAAGCGGAGCATATCCTCATAATGAAAAGGTCCCTTTGCAATTAAACCGTGTTGTCCAATAAAGTGTCCGTGATCAGTAGTAAAAATAATTATTGTATTATCAAGCTCACCAATTTGATCTAACTTATTAATTATTTTTCCAATATTTTTATCCATAAAACTAATCATGCCATAATAAATTGCCATATCTTTTTTTAATTCTTCAATAGGATATAAATGACTCATACATCCATGGGCATTAAATGGTGAATGCCAATTTTCAAAATCAGGATTAGCTGTTTGTGTTTTACCAAAATGTGGTGGATTTAAATCGTGCTCTCCTTCTTTTAAAGTTCCTGGTGACATATCACTTGGATTATACATAGATGCCCATGGATCACTTAATACATATGGAGGATGAGGATCTTGAAAACTTGTCCAAAGAAAAAATGGTTTGTCATCTTTTTGTTGATCTAAAAATTCAATTGATCTTTCTGCGGTCCAGTTTGTATAGTGATATTTTTCATCCAGCTGCCAAACTCTATCAGGTCTTGCCCAGTAGTCATATTCACGAGCAATAGGAGGAGCGTATTTAGAAGTTTCACCAGGTACTGGTTGAAAATACTCTTTCCAATCACTGAGACCGTTTTGTTCCATCCAAATTGCATAATGTTGACCAACATGACTTTCATCTGCATGGTTACGAGCAAGTTCTATGTGTTCAAAACCATACCAAGGTCCTTTGAAGTTTTTCCAAAATTCTAAATCTCTAAGAGTCGGTTGTCCTTCTATTGATTCTTGACCTGGAACTGAAGTAAGGGGTTGAAAATGTGCTTTTCCAATTAAGCCTGTTGAGTATCCATTTTTGTATAAAAGCTCTCCAATAGTTTCCACTGTTTCCTCTAACTTAACACCAATGGTCCATGCACCATGAGAAGAAGGGTATTGTCCTGTAATGATACTTGCTCTTGAAGGAGTACATACTGGTGATGGACAATATGCTCTAGTAAAGTTCATTCCTTCATTGCAAAGTCTATCCAAACTAGGTGTTTGAATTTTAGAATTAAAGTTTCCAATTGTATCGTGATGTTGCTGATCAGAAGTAATTAATAAAATATTTGGTTTTTTACCCATTTAACCTTTTACCGCTCCTTGCACACCTTCAACAAAATATTTTTGCATAAATAAAAATAAAACTATTATTGGTAAAATTGTTATTACAGATGCTGCAGCCATTCCGGACCAATCTACAAAATATTCTCCCTTGAAAGCATACACTCCAACAGATAATGTTCTTATTCCAGGATTTGCAAGTGTTATTACAAGAGGAAGAAGAAAATCGTTCCATGCATGAAGCACTTGTAGAATAGAAACTGTTGCAACTACTGGTTTTGTAAGTGGTAACATTATAGTGACAAAGATTCTAATAAAACCAGCTCCATCCATCTTAGCTGCTTCCTCTAATTCAACTGGAATTCTTGAAAAATATCCGGCAAACAGCAATATGTATATTACAGGTGTATGTCCAGCAGTTGCAAGTGTTAGTCCAATCAGATTTTTAGATAGATTTAAGTTGTTGAGTAAATCAAATATAGGAATAATTGTATAACCTTGAGGAATAAAAATTGTACTTATTAGTATTCCAACTAATATTTTCTTTCCTGGAAATGAGTATCTCCCAATAACGTAACCAAACATGCCAGTGGTTATTACTACAATAGTTACAGAGAAAAATGTAATTATGAGCGTATTGAAAAAATATCTTCCCATATTTGCACCAAACCATGCCCTCTCAAAATTTTCCCAAATAAGTTTTTCTGGAATTAAACCTAGACCTCCCCAGATTTCAAAATCAGTTTTAAGAGAAGCAGAAAGAACCCACAAGAGAGGGTAGATCCAAAAAAAAGAAAAGATTAAAAAAATTACAGATACTACTAAATATCTAATTTGATTTCTTTCAGCGATAAAATTTAGATATTTGCTCATAATCTTCTTGTTTTTCTTATCCAAATTCCTTGAAGTACAGTTATAAAAAGAACGGCAACACCCCAAAATACTCCTGCAGCACACGCGTAACCAAGTCTAGGCATAGTTCCTGAGTCAGTAACAAATGCAGTTCTAAAAATATAAACCTCCATAACCTCACTACTAAAAAAAGGTCCACCTGCTGTCATTGTTTCGATTAAAGGAAATACATTTAATGCACCAACAGCCTCAACAAGCACGATAACAATTGCGAAAGGTAAAACTATAGGAAGTATTATATGGAACCATAATTTGAATCCTTGGGCACCATCTATTTTTGCAGCGTCATAAACATCTTGTGGTACTGTTTGTAAAGCTGCCAGCCAATACATCATAGTAATACCAAGCCACTTCCACACATAAACACCCATTACAGTTGGTAAAACTGTATTTGGATCCCCTAAAAAATCTATTGGCCCAGATGTTATATTCATTCCCATTAAAAATTTATTTGCTGGTCCATTAAAAGGACTAAAAACAAATGTCATTACTATTCCTATTATCGCTATCGCTGTAACAACAGGCATAAAAATAATTGTTCTAAAAAATGGTGCGAGTTTTAAAACTTGATTATTTAAAAAAACTGCAATTATGAAACCTAAAATAATTTTTACAGGTACTGTTCCAAACATAAATATAAATGATCTAAAAAAAGCATTCCAAAAAAACTCATCATTAACAGCTTCAATATAATTTTGAAAACCAATAAATTTTGCATCCTTGGTAAACCCTGTCCAATCAAGAAGAGAAAAATACCATGACATTCCTATGGGGTATAAAACAAATAAACTTGTAATTACAAGACATGGAAAAACGAATATATAACACCATCTGGCATCGTAAATTTGCTGAAATAATGTTTTTCTATTCATAAAATTAAAAAAGGCGAATATTGATATTCGCCTTTAAATTTAAAGTATTACTATAGTTCAGAATACTTATCTGCACCATAGTTTGAATATAAATCCCAATTAGGAAATACCCAATCATCTCTGGTAACATTGGCACCTTCAGCTCTTGCTTCTTCAACAGCTCTGTCTAACTCATCCTCATATCTCTGGTTACAATCTTTAAGTGCTTTTTCAACATCTTTGATTTGACCAGTATATAAACCTTGGATAACCAATGCTAATGAAGGATCAGGTATTCGAGTTTTTGCTGCAACTAATCCAACATCTTTGTTTCTAACTATAGGATTTGGACCAACAAGCAAATTCTCATTAAACATAGAAAGTGCTTTAGCAGATTGTCCAGTCAAACCAGCTTTTGCAACTGCTGTAGGGTTTACAGCTGGATCAGCAGCTCCAACAGTTTGTGCCCAATAAATTTGACCTTGTTCTGTGCCCATGAAATGCATTAAATCACCTGCAAAAGGTCCCATTTTACTATCTTTACTTAACCAGAAAGTATTTGAACCTCCTTCAGCAATGTACAATGGTTGAGCTTCTTTTCCATCAGGAACAGGCTCACTTGCAATACCATATTCCCAGTTTGGAGCATCTTTTGCCCAAACTCCGATACACCAAGGTCCTTGGAAAATCATTCCAGCTGCACCTTGAGGCATTAATGCTCTTGCTTGAGGAGCATTCATACTCATAACTCCAGGAAATGCACTTCCGTCAGATTTTAACTGAAGAAGAAGTTCTACAGCTTCCATATATTGGTCAGATGCAATTTGGAATTTTCCAGTTTTAAAACTGATGTGTCTATTTGTATATCCACCTCTTCCACCATGAGCTCCAGCAACTTGTCCGAAAGTATGAACAACATCTTCCCAACGATTTACCTGGTTACCACCGATAATCCATCCATAATATTGACCATTACCATTTTTAGTAATTTTTTTTGCAGCATCTCTTATTTCAGAGTATGTCATTCTTCCAGCTTCAGGATCATAACCTGCTTCAGTCATATACTTTTTACTATACAACAAGCATGTTCCAGTTCTTTTATTTGCTGTTAGACAAATCCCATATGTTTTTCCACCAAATTGATTGACTCCCGGTAAATAAACTCCACCTGGAAAACCAGCTAACCATTCTTCTAAGTTTGGAATATAGTCATCCCATGGTTGTACCCAACCTTCAGACACAGCAACACCAGGATCCATATTAAGAGGTATTTGGAAAACATCTTGAACAGTTCCATTTCTTACTGCAAGTGGAATTAGTTTATTAATTTCTTTCCATGGTAATCCATCATATTCGATTGTTATACCTCTTGAAGCAGCATATTCAGGAAATAATTTATTCCAGAAAACACCTTTCATATCTCCAGTATCTATCCATCTCAAATTACCACCATCTGTTGGAAGTGGTTTTAAAGGATCAGGAATATTAAATTCTCCTGCGAATAGCTTTGAAGGAATTGAAGCAGCAGACATCATTGCACCTGCAGCTAGAGCTCCTTTCATAACTGTTCTTCTGGAGACTTTTAATTGATTTTTTTTCTTCATTTAATCCTCCCTATTAATATTGATTAAACATTAGGGATATTTCACAAAATAACAATTGAAAATAAATTTAAAATTATGTTAATATTTATTAATTAATATGAAGTATTTGCACACAATGGTTAGAGTTGAAAATATTGAAAAGTCTTTAGATTTTTACTGTAACAAACTTGGTCTAAAAGAGGTGCGACGTGTTGACAACGAAAAAGGTCGCTTTACATTAATTTTTTTAGCGGCTGAAAACAGTGATGAAAAAACTGGGCTATTAGAATTAACTTATAATTGGGATCCAGAAAAATATACAGGTGGACGAAACTTTGGTCACCTCGCTTATAGTGTAAAAAATATTTATGAAGTTTGTGAAAAATTAATGAACAATGGTGTCACTATTAATAGACCTCCTCGCGATGGACATATGGCATTTGTTCGTTCTCCAGATGGGATTTCTTTAGAAATTTTACAAGAAGGTGAGTCACTTCCGGAACAGGAGCCATGGAAGTCAATGGAGAATTCTGGTTCTTGGTAATTTAGTTATTTAATTTTACTTTATAATACTTATCTGGATTGGTAGCTAAAGCTATTACTGAAGGTAAAACTTTTCTATAAAAATCAAAAAGGCTATTAAAGGGTTTTGGAAGTTCTGAATCAATTTCTTTACGAAGTTTCTTTAAATTATACGAAGGTACCATTGGATACATATGATGTTCTAAATGATTTTCCATATGCCAATACAAAAAACTTAAAATAGGATTTATTCTTACTGAATATGTACTTAAACGATGATCTTTTGTATCTACTTTTGCTGCTAAATGTTGTGTTACATTAACAGCAAACCAGATCGGTTTACCAATATATGTTGGTAAAATGATATATACAATTGGTAAGATGGAACTAATGTAAAAAGAATAAACAATTACTAGCACCCATAACAAAACGTATAATCTGGAATTCCATAATATTTTTTTCTTACTTTCTTTAGGCGCAGTTATATCAATGACTGGAGAAAATTTTCCAAAGGCATGTTTTAAAACTTCGTACTTAATAAGTTTATGAGGATAAAGTAAATCAGTTAGTGGAATAAAGTTTAAAAAGAAAGCTAACAGTTCTACAGGTCTTGAGACTTGTATTTCGTGATCATAATCATCTTCAGTTTGAAGAGTTTTTGAATGATGAAATGTATGGCTCCATCTCCATCGAAACCCTTCAAAATCACACATGAAAGAACTAATGTGATAAAAAATTTCATTTATCCAACGTGTTTTGAATGCTGTTCGGTGAACGGTTTCATGCCAGTTAGCTACACTGAATGCATAAATTGTTCCGTATATAAAAAAGAATAAATATGTCCACCATGTTCCTAAAGTTAGATATGCTAGATAACCTGATGTAAATAATAATAAAAAGTAAAAAAAGAAATGAAGTAACCCTTGTAAATCTTTTTTCTTACTTAAATTTTTTAAAGTTTTTTTATCGATTTTTGGTTTGTACCAATCATCAAGATTAACTTCCATATTTAGTTTTTTAGTTTTTTTAAGTGTCCCAACGTTCTAACCAAGATCCGTCTACTGAAGAATCAAAAGCATCTTTTTTTGAAGTACCTCTAAACTTGGTATGTTGTTCCTCATATCCTTGAAACCAAGCATTCCAATCAGCAGTGTAATTGTCATCATCTGATTTTCTCATAATTATTGGATCAACTAACCCTGTATGAAAACCAGCCTCATCTTTTGGATTTTGAAATCTTAGATCTACACTCCATCTTACATCATCAGACATATTTTCAAGTGAACGATGTGGAACTAATTGATGAAGAAAAAGAACAGAGCCAGCCTTCATTTCACAAGTAACAACTTTTTCATCAGGAATATCTTTGTCTTCAATAAATAAATACCAAGAGTCTTTTACAGACCCATCTTTTTTTTCTAGTTTGTGATTTAAAACTTTTTCTGGTCTATGTCCTCCCGGAACAACTTGCATACATCCATTATGTTTATTTACATCAAGAAATGGAATCCATGCAGCAGGTTGAGTAGTTTTTTCTGCTCCATCTTTTAAATAAGCAGAATCTTGATGCCATGGAACTGTCATCCTAGCTGTCTGAGGTGTTTTAGATCTAATATTCCAAACTGGATGTCCTGAAATATCTTTTCCAACCCAATTTTCAA
This sequence comes from uncultured Alphaproteobacteria bacterium, assembly GCA_902613275.1. The sequence continues at coordinate 23,099 of CACMGM010000006.1, read as the reverse complement.
CCATATCTAAAAGTTTTTTTGATCCCCATAGATTAGCAAGTGCGGGTTTTAATTCACCTCTATGATGAATTAATACGGACGATCCTTTAAAATCTTTTTCTAAAGCTGCTAATCTTTTGAATACATCTTTATCTTCATGTTTGTTTGTAATTTTACCTGCTTGAAAAGCTTTATTAGCAAAATCCTCAACAATTTCTTCAAATTCATTTAAAATTGGATTTAATTCATCCATATTAAAGACGTTCTCAACTATTGTATAACCTTCTTCATTGTATTGTTTTATCTGCGCATCACTAATCATAATTCCTCCCAAAATTATCCATTCACTAACAAATCAGTTAGATGATCTATTGTCGTATCTTTTTTTTCCATATCAGCAATTTTTTCACCCCTAGCCATAACACATAAATGATCAGCAATTGGGTATACATGACTTAAGTTGTGAGTAATAAATATTGATGTCACTCCTTGGCTTTTCAATCCTTCCACGAACTTTAGTACTTTGTTTGTTTCTTTTACAGATAGGTGGTTTGTTGGTTCATCTAATATTAAAACTTTTGATTTAAAATACATTGCTCTTGCAATAACGACACCTTGCCTTTCACCTCCTGATAATTGGTTGACTGGAGTATCTGGAGATCGAAGATGTAGTTCTACATCTGTTAATGCTTTCATTGCATCATCCTGCATGGTTTTAGTTTTCATTAAACCAAAGGAGCCAACATTATATTGAGTCTGTTCACGTCCAATAAAAATATTTCTTGCAATAGACATTTCTGGAATCAAAGCTGAATACTGATAAATTGTTTCAATACCTAGATTCATTGCTTCTTTTGTAGATTTAAATTTAACCTTATTACCTTCAAAATATATATATCCTGAGTCAGGTTGATGTGCACCAGATAAAATTTTAATTAATGTTGATTTACCAGCACCATTATCTCCAATAAGACCAACAACCGAATCTTTTTTTATCTTCAAGCTTAAATCTTTTAAAGCATGGACTCCAGAATAGTATTTGTTTAAACCCTCGCAAACTATTATATCTTCCATCTTTAATCCTCTGCCTTGTTTTGACCAATTCGTGTTGCTCTTCTACTTATATAAGTATTAAACACTACAGCTATGATAATTAAAGAGCCTAAACCTGCTCTGAACCATTCCGCATCTATTCTAGCCATAATGATTCCACTTTCCAAAAATCTGATTAGTATTGCGCCAATGACGGCACCAAAAACTGTTCCAATACCCCCAAATAAACTGACACCGCCAATAACTGCTGCAGCAATTGACTCAAGCTCTAATAAGTATCCTTGAGATGGCAGTGGTGCTTCTAATCTAAATGTTTGAATCATCCCAGCAAAGCCAGCTAAAAAACCACATAAGATGAAACAAAACATTTTAACATTTCCAGTCTTTATTCCCATTGAAGATGCTGCATTTTGATCTCCGCCAGTTGCATAGATCCAGTTACCAACATTACTTCTGTGAAGCATAACACCTAGAACAACAGCTACTAAAAGAGCCCAATACAAGGAAGCTCTAAATAATTCAAATTGATAAACGAATAATTCATTTGGTAAAATATGAGGAAATGGCGGTGGAAATCCTGCAGTAGCTACAGTTGTAAGACTTCTAGCAATATAAAGCATTCCAAGAGTTGCAATAAAAGAAGGGATTCCAAATCTTAAGGTAATAAATCCATTAACAAAACCAACTATCATACCAATCATTAATCCTAGAAAGATAGCAAACCAAGGTGGTATCCCTTGATGCACCATTTGTACAATAGTCATAGGTACTAATGCAAAGACTGAGCCTACAGATAAATCAAATTCACCTGAGATCATTAATATTGCAATCCCAATAGCAACAATAATATATTCGGGGGTGATACCCATAACTATTCTTATATTTCTTGCATCTAAAAATCTTTCATTGGCAATATAAAATCCAATCATTATTGCTAGAAACATTAAAAAAGTTGCTACTTCTGGTCTTACTAATAAACTTCTAAGACTAAAATTTTTACTCATATTTTTTTTATTTAAAAAAAACCAGGCTCTATTTAAAGAGCCTGGTTAAGATATTTATCTAACTGACATTCCTTTGAATGATCTGATTGTTTCAACATCAGAAGGACCAATCATAGCTTTACCAGTGTTGATATCTAGTGCACTTAAACCATACTTATTCATTAAGTATAATTGGTGAACTGACATGTAACCTTGGTAGTATGGCTGTTGGTCAACTGTTAGTTGAACATAACCTTTGTCCATTTCTTCGAAAACTACATCAACTAAGTCAAAACCTGCAAGAAGAATTTCACCAGGTGCATAACCTAGGTTTCTAACAGCTTGAGCAGCACCAGCTTCCCAAAATCCAACATCAAGATATGCTGTTGTATTTGGATTAGCCTGCACGTAAGCTGCAACTCTGTTTCCAACAGTTGAAAGATCTAAACCTGATTCGATTTTTTCGTATGTTACCTTTCTATCTGGATTTGCTGCTTTATAATCGTCCATGAATCGAGCTATACCATTACCTCTAGTATAAGCCCAAGATTGGTTCATATCTGCAACACCAATTAAAACGTGAACATCACCATCAGGAAACATTTCAGAAAGTTTAGCAGTTAGTTCATAACCAGCTGCTTCTAAGTCCTGTCCTACATAAGCAAGTCTATTACTGCCTGCAGCTCCTTCTGGATCATCGGTATTAGCTGTAATAACTGGGATACCAGCCGCTAAAGCTTCATCGACCGCTGCATCAAAAAGTGTAGGGTTTGTAATTGTAGTTACAATACCATCAACACCTTGAGCAATTGATGATTCAAAGTTTTGAAGTTGTTCTTGTTGATCACCATCACCTGTTAGTGTTAACATTTGGCAATCTGCATCGATTTGTGCACACGCATCTTTAAATCCTTTATGAACTGCTGCCCAAAAAGCATTGTTAGTGTCACTATGCATAACGAAGTTAAATTTATATTCTGCTTTTGCTGAAGTAGCGAAAAGAGCTACTGAAGCCAGAATAATTGAAGCAAATTTTTTCATGCATTCCTCCTATTTTAGGGAAGCCCTAGCAAGAATAAATTCGTAAAACAAGCAGAAAATCCAGTATTTAGGAGCAAATTATCACATCAATTAAGTAAGAGTTTAATTTAATATTATTTTTTTAGGATTTGCCTAATGAAATCATCATGCATTGGCTCTGGCTTCATACAAGAAGATCTAAGTTCTACTTCTACTTTATAAATTGATGAAATCATGGCACACTCAATTACATCAAGAACATGAAGTGCCAACTCTCCATTACATCTATGCATTCTATTATTTTCAATCGCATCAATCATTTCAGCAAGTCCAATACCTCTATAATTTGCTTGTTCTGCTGCCTCATTGCTTCTGCCACTATGATTAACAATATTTGTCTTTCCAAGAGGCTTATCTTCAACACTAATATCTTTCCATTCAGATCCAAATTCTCCTGCTATAGATACTGGCCCACCAAACATGTTTGGGTCAGGAACTACAATTGATCCCTTTGTTCCATAGAGTTCCATGTGATTACGTTTATGATTTAAAACATCAAAAGAAATAAATCCTTGGATGATAGCTTTATTTTGAAACTCGATATTAAACATATAAGAAGTTGGAATATCTACATTAAAAGTTTCTCCTTTTTTTGGACCAGCTTTATATTCTCTTTTTTCAGAAAACTTTGCACCTCTTCCTCTTATATTTTTTACAGGACCAAGAAGGTTTACCAACGTCGTAAAAAAATATGGGCCCATATCTATAACTGGGCCTCCTCCTTCTTGAAACCAAGACTCAGGACTTGGGTGAAAATCTTGCACACCAGGGAAGGCAAAAATAAAATTACCTGTTAAAATTTGCCCAATATCATCATTATCAATTAAATTTCTTGTTAGTTGTCCTCCGCCACCTAAAAAGGTATCTGGTGCATTCCCAATGTATAGACTATTTTTTTTTGCCAAGTTTAATAATTTTTTTGCCTCATCAAACTTAACACTCATTGGTTTTTCACAATAAACATGTTTATTTGCCTCAAGAGCTCTTTTAGATATTTCATAGTGCGCCTGGGGAATTGTTAGATTAAGAATAATATCTACATTCTTATCATTAAGTATTTCATCGACTGATAAAGGAATAATTTTATATTGCTCAGCTGTTTTTTTAGCGACGTCTAAATTGATATCAGCACAAGCAACAAAATTTATGTTATTAAAATATTCCTGAGCCCGGAAATAAGTTTCCGCAATATTACCACAACCAATCAGTCCAATATTTTTCATAATTTTTTTCTATAAATCAATTGTAAAAAATGGAATAGTAAAAAAAAGGCCGTAAATATTACGACCTTTAAAATTAATTACTGTTTTGACTTACATAAAGTCAGCAGCGTTTTCTGTAGTAACTAAAACGGTTCCTGTATCGATGTTATCAGGAATACTTTCACCATTAGCTAATTTAAGTGCATTTTCTACACCCATGTATCCCATGTTGTATGAGAATTGAGCGATAGTAGCTGACATTTCACCAGCCATTACACTTGCAGCAGCATCAGGGTTAGCATCAAATCCAACAACGACAACATCATCTAGCATATCAGCATTTTTTAATGCTTGGATAGCACCTAGACCCATATTATCATTAGAAGCAAAGATTGCTTTTAGATTTGGGTTACCAGTGATGATATCTTCCGTTACTGACATACCTTGTGCAGTATCCCAGTTAGCTGGAAGTTCAGCAACAACGTTCATACCACATGCTTTAAGACCTTTACTAGATCCTTCAGCTCTGTGCTGACCAGTAGTTTGAGTAATCATTCCTTGAAGAATTGCAACATCAGAACCACTTGGAACATTATCACAAATGTATTGAGCAGCTAAAGCAGCACCATTGATGTTGTTTGTACCAATGAAAGTTACACCTTCATTAATTCCATTAGTATCAATGTATACAACTGGAACACCTGAAGCCATTGCATCATCAAGAATTGGTGCAACTGCGTTAGGGTCAGTTGGTGCAATCGCAATACCGTCTACACCTTTTGCAATTTGGTCTTCAATTTGTGCTACTTGAGCCATAACATCACTTTCTTGCGGTGGTGAAAGGATAATTAGGTTTACACCAAACTCTTCAGCAGCATCTTTAGCGCCAGCTTCAACTGAAGCCCAAAATGGATTTCCAGCACCTGGTCCTTTAGTACTTAGCATTATTGTTTTTGCATGTGAGCCTGCTAAAAGACTACCTGAAAAAAACAATAAAGAAGTAGTAATTATAGAAATAAAAAATTTCATTTTTCCTCCTAAAATTTTTTTTAAACATTAATCAAAAAAGAAAATCTAATCAAGTGACTGTTTGTCAGAAAGTGATAATTTTTTGATATTATGTTCTGGTTGCAAGTTGTCTTCTTAGAACATCAATATAAACGGCCAAAATAATAATTGAGCCAATAAGAACTTGTTGCCAGAAAACACTAACATTCATTAGATTTAGGCCGTTTCGGAGTATGCCCATAATCATGACTCCAGCAAACACACCTAAAACGGTTCCTCTGCCCCCAAAGAAACTTGCTCCACCAATAATAACTGCTGCAATCGCATCTAGCTCAGATTGTAAACCAGCATTTGGATAAGCAGAATTCGTTCTTCCAGCTAAAATTAAACCTCCAATACCAGCCAAGAAACCGCAAAGCGTGTAAACTACGATTAAAATACGATCGACATTTATACCTGCTGCTCTTGCTGCTCCAGGGTTACCACCAATCGCATAAATCCATTTACCTATTCTTGTATGATTTAAAAAAACCCAAAAGATAAAGAATATAACAATCATTAAAATTAAACTTGTGGGAATGTACTCTCTCGCCCCTTCTCCAAAAAAAACGTCCAGTTTAATTTTACCATTTCCAATAACTCTTATCTGTTCAGCAAAACCTGTTATTGGCACTCCTCCAGAAATAAGGTTTCCAATTCCTCTAAATATGTACAGCGTTCCTAACGTCATAATAAACGGATGAGGCATTCGAAGTAAGGTAATGCCAATACCATTAAACATACCACACAAAAATCCTATTGCCGGTGCAACTAGCATGACAACGTACCAAGGCATTCCTGCCTTCGAAGCAATAGCAAGTCCCATTAATGATAACATAATAATTGAACCGACTGATAGATCTATACCTGCAGTTACAATGACCATAAAGACACCAAGTGCTAACATAGACTGCCAAGAAACTTGTTTAAAAATATTTGTTACATTTCTCCAAGATAAAAACACATCAGGTTGCAACAAATGCAGGACAGCAATCATTATTAGGATAAGTAATAAGATTCCATATCTCTCAAAAAAAGGAATAAGTCTGACAAATAAAGATTCTTGATTCTTATCCATTAATCTTTTTTCCCCATGATCCATCCAATAACTTCATCTCTTGAAGTGTTTTTTAATTCTGATTCAGCGAAGTTTGTTCCTTGAAAAAGTGCCATTACGCGATCACAAACAGTAAAAATATCATCCATTCGGTGACTAATTACTATTACACTAACACCCAATTTTTTTAGATTTAAAATTAAATCTAGAACCTTTCCAACTTCTTTAACAGCAAGTGCTGCCGTTGGTTCATCCATCAATACAATTTTTGCATTAAAAGCTGTAGCTCTAGCAATTGCAACAGCTTGTCTTTGTCCACCAGATAATTCTTCAACCTTTTGATCAGCACTCTTTACGTTTATTTTTAATTTTGCAAGATGCTCTTCCGTTAACTGTTTTCTTTTTTTATGGTCTAAAAAATTGAAGGGACCAACTTTTCTTGTTGGCTCTCTTCCTAAAAAAATATTATCACCGATAGGGAGATTCCCAGCTAGCGCTAAATCTTGATATACCATTTCTAAGCCCAAATTTTGTGAGTCTCTGGGACTATTTAAGGTTACCTTTTCTTTATCAAAAAAAAGTGAACCTTCGCTTGGCTTATATAATCCTGATAAAACTTTCATTAATGTAGATTTTCCAGCACCGTTATCACCGACGACACCAAGAACCTCACCTTTATTTAAATGAAGATCTACATTTTGAAGAGCTGTAATAGTACCAAAAAATTTCGAAACTGATTTAGCTTCCAGTACTAAGTTATCTGACATAGTGTATTTTTAAATAATTTTTAATTAATATCAACTGGTTTTGAACGTAAATATTTAACAGTTTCTCTTTCAGCTTTTTTGCATAATTTAGGAGGCAAGCCTTTTGAAATAAGTTTTAAATCTTGAATTACTAATTCACCCATCTCTTTGAATACACTGTCTAATGCTCCAGCTCTATGCGGAGAAAAAATTACATTTTTGAGTTTTCTTAATTTATGATTTTTAGGAAATGGTTCTTGTGGAAAAACATCAATGGCAGCAAACACATTTCTATTTTTTAAAAAATTAAAAAAATCATCAAAATTTATTATGGCTGCTCTACTCATTAAGACAAACACTGATCCATCTTTTATTAATTTAAGTTTAGATTTATTAATCATAGATTCATTAGAAGAAGTAATGGAAGCTAATACATAGATGATGTCAGCATTTTTGAGTAATGAATTTAAACTAGTTGGCTTAACATCAAATTTTTCAATTTCTTTATTGGGAATCCAAGGATCATAGGCAATGATATTGTTAGAGAATGCTTTTAGTATAGGAGTAAGTGATTTGGCTAAATCCCCAAAACCAATTAAACCGAATGTTTTATTTTTTAATAAAAAATTATTCTGACTAATTGCTCCTCCATATTTTTCTTTTTTTAAAATAAAGTCTGAGTGAGCAATATGGATACTTCTGGCTATAGATAAAGTAAGGCCAATTGCCATTTCAGCAACAGGTTGAGCAAACACAGGAGATGTTGCTAAAACGTGTATTCCATTTCTAAAACAATAATCATAATCCATATTGTCCATAAAATTGCTCTCTAAATTAAATATTGCTTTAAGTTTTGTGGATTTAGAAATTAAAGATAAAGGTAAATTGGGTTGCCCAAAGATGTAATCTGCCTTTGGTAAATTTTTTTTATAAAAATTATTTTTATTTTTATTTGGAGCAGTAATAAGTTTAAAATTTTTTTTTAGATAGTTTAAATTTTCTTTTGAAAAAAGTAGGTCCATTGTTCTTGGATATGGATCTAATAAAATTATTGGCTTGTTTTTATTCATACGAACTTTAAATTTTTAGAAAAAAAATTTTATTATTATACGCCTTTACGTTGTTTATTTTTACCTTCTAAAAATTCATTGAGTGCTGATTTCTTACCTTCGGTATTATCTACTTCAAGAGTTGGACTTTCCCAAAAAGCTGTACCTTCTAACCATTCATATCCATCCGTTTTCATAGAAATAACATAAGTCTTATCTGATTCTTTTGCTCTTTTAAAAGCAGTCTCTAAGTCTGAAATGGATTTGACAGTTTCACCATTTGCTCCCATACTTTTTGCGTGAGCTTCAAAATCAACAAATTGTACATTTGTAGCTCTTGCAGCATTGAGATTACAAAGATATTCTTTTCCGCCTTTTGCTAGTTGCAATCTATTAATAACCATATGACCACCATTATCACACACAACAATAATTAATTTTTTATCATATAAAACAGAACTATAGATATCACTATTTTGTAAGAGATAGGAACCATCTCCTACAAATACAATTACATCTTGATCGGGTTTTGCCATTTTGATTCCAAGTGCACCTGATATTTCATAACTCATACAACTAAATCCCCATTCAGTTTCAAAAGTATTTAGCTCTTTAGGCTTCCAAATTTGAACGACTTCACCAACTAACCCTCCGGCTGCAGTTACTACAATATCTGATGGGTCTGAGTTTCTATAAACTGCACCTACAGCATGAGCATAGGATGGTAATTCTTGGTTTGTTGGTCCACTTTCTTTGGCAACATATTCATCCCATTTATTTCTTTCCTCAATTGAACGCTGGTACCAATTATCTGGCGCTTTCCATTCTCCTAATGCTTTTGATAATTCTTGCAGGCCAATTTTTGCATCACTTACAACAGGAGTAGCGCGATGTTTTGTAGTATCAAATCGTGAAGTATTTATTGATACAAGTTGAAAATTTTCATTTTCAAAATTAGTCCAAGAGCCAGTTGTAAAGTCTCCTAACTTTGTTCCCACAGCTAGTGCTAAATCTGTATCAGTAGCAAGGTTATTAGATGAACCTTCTCCTAAGCATCCAATTGCACTTATATAATAGGGATCATCTTTATTCATACAACCAATACCCATCACAGTTGCTGTCACAGGAATATTATGTTTTTTTGCAAAAGCGGAAATTTCCTCTTCTGCTTCTGAATATAAAACACCTCCACCTGAAATAATAATTGGTTGTTTAGATTTTTTTAATTTATCAGCTGCCTTTTGTATTTGATTTGGATCAGGATGAATTCTTCTAATTTCATGAATTTTTTCTTCAAAAAAGATTTCAGGATAATCATAGGCTTCTCCTTGAACATCTTGAGACATAGAAATTACTGCTGGACCACAGTCAGCAGGATCAAGCATTACATTAATTGCTTGCGGTAAAGATGTTAAAATTTGTTCAGGTCTAGTAATTCGATCAAAATATCTTGATACAGATTTAAATGAATCATTTTGAGTTTCTGAAGGAGAATTAAAATGTTCTACTTGTTGTAAAACAGGATCTGGAAAACGACTAGAAAATGTATCACCTGGTAAAAGTAAAATTGGAAGTCTATTACTTAAAGCAACTGCAGCAGCTGTAACCATATTAGTAGAACCAGGTCCAACAGATGAAGTTGCAACAAATATTTGTTGTCTTCTTTTGGCACGAGCATATGCAATACCTGTTAGTGCCATATTTTGTTCATGATGACCTCTGTATCCAGGAAGTTCATTTTGATATTCTTCCATAGCTTGTCCAATACAAGCAACATTACCATGGCCATAAATTCCGAAAGCACCTGGAAATAGTGGTTCTTTTTTTCCATTAATTAAAATTTTTTGCATAGTTAAATATTTTATTAATGCATGTGAACATGACATTTTAACTGTTTTCATGTGTTCCTTTCCCATAAAAAAAAGATACTATTATAATAAAAAAATAATTTAAAGAGTTAAACAATTTATTTTTCTAATATTTTAGAATATAGAATTATTCATGAAAGTTGGGATTGTTGGTGAAATTCATCCAAGTGGATATGAGATATTTGATAAAAATAATATTGAATACTTTGTCACCAATAATATTGATGAAGATCATCTAATAGAAAAATTACGAGATGTGGATGGTATTGTCGTAAGAACAGCAGAAATAAATAAAAATATTCTCTCTCAATCAAAGAACCTAAAAATTGTTGCAAGACATGGTGTTGGATATGACAATGTGGATACTGAATATTTAAATCATAATAAGATAGCTATGGCCATTACTGGAACAGCAAATGCTACAAGCGTAGCTGAACATGTAATGACAATGATGCTTTGTTTAACGAAAAATATTTTTGAATCAGATAGATTAGTGAAATTAGGTAAGTTTCAAGAAAAGGGTAATCTACCCAACTACTTTGAACTCTATAATAAAAAAATTTTAATTCTTGGTTTTGGTCGAATAGGAAAAGCTTTAGCAAAAAGATGTAGTGGGTTTGAAATGGAGGTTTATGTACATGATCCATTTCTTTCGGATGAAGAAATAAAAAATCATAAATGTATTCCAATCAATAAAGAAGAGGGCTTTAAAATTGCTGATTATATAAGTATCCATTTACCTTTAAATGAAGAAACTAAAAATTTGATTTCTTTTGATCAATTTGAAAACTTTAAATCTAATATGATTTTAATTAATACAGCAAGAGGTGGTATAATTAATGAAGATGCTTTATATGAAGCTTTAAAAGATAAAAAAATTTTCGGAGCTGGTGTTGATGTATTTGAAAAAGAACCACCATTAAAAAATCATAAACTATTTTCTTTAAGTAATACGTTGTTGACACCACATAATGCTGCTTTAACTCTGGAATGCAGAAAAAGGATGTCTGTAGAGTCGTGTGAAAATGTTTTTGATTTTTTAACTAAAAGTAAAAATTTAAACAAAAATAATATTATAAATTTTAAGATTATAAGTTAGATATTTAAGTAAATATTTCCATCCTCTTCAGAGATGTCAAAAATCTTAAGACCATCCAATTCAGGATCACTAATACAATCACCAGAAACAATACTATAAGTATTACCACAACCAACACACTCTAACTCTTCTCCTTCAATTTCAGATTCACTCAAAGGTGCTTTCTCCTCACAATTACAGTTTCCCTGTGTGCAAAAAAATCCTGGCTCTAAATGATAAACTGCGTAATTAACATCGTCATGTTCAAAACTTTCCACAGTTCCAACTTCGATATCATCAGTTTCACCAACTAGTATTGGATCAATTTCATCATTCATAAAAAATTTGTAAAATAAAATTGAATTAGAATAAATATTTTTTTTAATAAAGTTGTTGATTTATCTGAATTTTAGATTTTTTCTTGTGAGTTCATTTACGTTAGAAACTCCCATTAATTTCATATCTCGTTCAATTTCATTGCGTAAATTAGATAAACTTTTTTCAACACCTTTTTGACCTCCTGCTGCCAAAGCATATAAATACATTCTTCCACCTGAACAGGCTTTTGCACCAAGTGACAGTGCTTTTAAAACATGAGTACCTCTTCTTATTCCTCCTTCACAAATTACATCTATTTTATCTCCCACAGCATCAACAATTTCAGCTAGTTGATCAAATGGTGATCTTGAGCCATCTAATTGTCTACCACCATGATTTGAAACCATTATAGCTGAGGCGCCTACATCAACAGCTTTTTTTGCATCGTCTACAGACATAATACCTTTAATAGCAAATTGACGTCCCCACTCTTTATTAATATTTTCTACATCTTTCCAACTCATGGAATTATCAAGCATTTTTGTGAAGTAATCTCCTATGGTTGTCATTACTGTTGTGCCTTCATTAATGTGATCCTTTAGATTACTTAGTTCCCATTTAGGTTTTGTAAAATAATCGACTGCCCACTTTGGATGGAGCATAAAACTTAAAACACTATTGAGTTTTAATTTCATTGGAATAGTAAAACCTGTATACAAATCTCGTTCACGGTTTCCTCCAACAGCAGTATCTACGGTCACAGCCATGGCTTCAAAATTTGATTCTTTACATCTTTCTATAAGAGCTTTGTTCAGTCCCTTATCTTTATGAACATATAGTTGAAATAATTTTGGTGTTTTTACTAAATTTGATATTTCTTCAATACTAGCTGTCCCTAAAGACGAAATTCCAAACATAGTTCCAAATTTTTCAGCAGCTTTTGCTACTCCAATTTCACCTTCATGATGAAACAACCTTTGAAGAGCAGTTGGTGCACAATACAAAGGCATATCTAACTTTTGTCCCATTACTGTAGTTGATATATCAACTTTATCAACACCGCTTAAAACATTTGGAATCAAATCACATTGCTCATATGCATCTGTATTTCTTTTATAAGTTATCTCATCGTCAGCAGCGCCATCGATGTAATGGAATATTGGACTGGGTAGTCTTTTTTTTGCTAAGTTTCTAAAGTCTTTAACATTATGACAGTTATTAATATTGCCGAACATTACGCCTGAATAGTTTTTTGAGTTTGTTCTCCTAAACCTTCAATACCAAGTTTCATTACATCACCTGCTTTTAAAAATACCTGTGGTTTCATTCCCATACCAACACCAGGTGGCGTTCCTGTAGAAATAATATCGCCAGGTTGTAATGACATAAATTGACTTAAATAACTTATTAAAAAGTTTACTCCGTAAACCATTGTGCTTGTTGATCCATCTTGCATTCTTTTACCATTTACATCAAGCCACATTTTTAAGTTTTGAGGATTTGGTACTTCATCAGTAGTTACTAAATACGGACCAATTGGACCAAAAGTGTCACAAGACTTACCTTTAACCCATTGGCCAGAATGTTCTATTTGAAATTCCCTTTCACTTAAATCATTGATAACACAGTACCCAGCAATATGAGATTCTGATTCACTCTCCGAAATATATTTAGCTTCTTTCCCAATAATGACTCCAAGCTCAACTTCCCAGTCAGATTTTACTGATTTTTTTGGAATCTCTACATCGTCATTTGGTCCAATAACAGCACTTGTTGCTTTTGCAAAAATAATTGGCTCAGGAGGAACTTTCTGACCTGTTTCTTCAGCATGATCAGAGTAATTAAGACCAATACAAATAAATTTTCCAATACTTTTTTTAGAAACACAAGGTGCATATCCCTGGCTATTTTCAACTAGAGGTAAAGATGTAGGATCAATTTTTTTCACTTCATTCAACTTGCTGATAGTTACATTTTTATTATCCCAATCATTAATAAGAGATGAAACATCACGAATATTTCCTTCTTGATCAAGTATTCCTGGTTTAATTTCATTTCCAATTCTGTATCTTAAGGTTTTCATTATAAAGTCCATCCTCCATCAATTAAGTTTAATGTTCCAGTAACAAAGTCTGATTCATCACTAGCTAAATAAGTTGCAAGCGATGCTATCTCTTCTGGTTGAGCTAATCTTCCCATAGCTTGTCTTGCTATAAAGTCTGATCTTGCTTTAACAGGATCATTGGCCATTTTAACTCTGCCCTCCCAGGATGGTGTTTCAACTGTTCCTGGCAAAATAGCATTGCAACGAATACCATCTTTAACATGATCTATGGCAATCGCTTTAACAAAACCATTTAACGCTGCTTTAGTTGTGCCATATATAAATCTATTTGGTGCTCCTTTAACATTTGAAGCAGCTGATGATACAATAACGATACTGCCTTTCTTTTGTTTCAACATTTTTGGAAGAAGATTATAGGTCATTAAATATGCAGAAAATACATTTACATTCATCGATCGTGAAAATTCATTTTCATCACAATCTAGAATTGTTCCATGATGGACAAATCCAACTGCGTGAAATAAAACATCAACTTTATCTATAGAAGAACAAAACGTCTCTACATCATTTTTGTTTGTTGCATCCAATTTCTTAGTATTGATACTAGAATTTTCATTTTTTAAATCATTTAACTTATCTTCATTAATGTCAGTTGCTAAAACTTTAGCCCCTTCATATGCAAATTTAAGAGCGGTTGCTCTTCCAATGCCTTGTGCAGCTGCAGTAACTATAATATTTTTTTTATCTAATCTCATATATCAGTATGATATGTGTTTTTTTAGCATTAACAGACTTTATTTTGAATTCAATAAATAAAGAGGGGCATAATATTGGTCATTTACAAAATATATCAATTTTAAATTAATAAATAATAATTTATTAGATACATATATGAATTTTCTTTTAACTGGTGGTGCTGGATATATAGGAAGTCATGCAGCTCTTTCTCTCCTAGATGCTGGTCACAATGTTCATATTATTGATGATTTATCTACAGGTAATCAAAGATTGATTCCTAAAAATGCATCTTTTACAAGGTGTAATATTAATGATGAAAAAGTAATTTCGGAGCTTACAAAATCTGATAAGTTTGACGTTTTGATGCATTTCGCTGGTTTTATTCAAGTTGAGGAGTCCGTAAAATATCCAAAAAAATATTTTGATAATAATACTGAAAATTCAATTAAACTTTTTGAAGCTTGTAAAAGAAACGGATTAAATAAAATTGTATTTTCTTCTACTGCTGCTGCTTACGGATCAGTGAGTGAAAATAAATTAATAGATGAAAATACAAATTTAAACCCTCAAAGTCCATACGCTGTATCTAAAATAAAAACAGAAAATTTTTTACTTGATCATAATGATGAATATAAATTCATAATATTGCGTTACTTTAACGTTGCTGGTGCTGATAAAAAATTAAGGTCAGGACAAATATCTCAAAAGTCTACACATTTAATCAAAATTTTATCTGAGGTTGTTGTTGGCAAAAGAGATCATATTGAAATATATGGCAATGATTATAATACACCGGATGGAACAGCTATCAGAGATTATATTCATGTCTCTGATCTTGCTGATATTCATTTAGAAGTTGCAAAATATTTATTTAAAAGTTCAAAGTCTAATTTATTTAATTGTGGTTATGGAAATGGTTTTAGTGTTTTAGATGTCGTAAATACTGCAAATAAAATTACAGAGAAAAAAATTAATTATAAATTTTCAGGCAGAAGAGATGGGGATGTTGAAAAATTAATTGCAGAAACATCAAAAATATTAAAATATATTAAATGGAAACCTAAGTATAATGATCTAAGTGAAATTATAAATTCATCAATTAAATGGGAAGAAAAAATTAATGAATCAAATACATAAAAGAGTTTTTATAAGAAATGATAAAAAAGAACTTTATCTTTATGGCTATAAAGAACATAAAGAGTCCCCAAGCCAAGAACTTGAAATAACAGAAATTCCTAAGCCTCATTTGAGATGGAACCCTTCAAGAGAAGAATGGGTTACCTACTCCGCGGGAAGAAAAAATAGAACTGCATTTCCGCCAAAAGAATATTGCCCACTTTGTCCAGGAGCGAATTTAAATTATCCAACAGAAATACCATTTTCAAACTTCGAAGTTGCAGTCTTTCCAAATCGTTGGGCTAGCTTTAATCCCAAAGGAGAAAATATATTTTTAGAAAAAATTTTAAGTAATCCTTCAAAAGGAGATTGTGAAGTAGTTGTCTATTCCCCAGCACATCTTGATACGATTTCTGAAATGCCTTTAGAGCGAATAGAATTATTAACTAAAGTTTGGATTGATAGATATATTGAGTTGCAAAAGAAACCTGATGTTAAATATGTTCTACCTTTTGAAAACAGAGGGGAAGAATGTGGTGTTACGCTTCATCATCCACATGGTCAAATTTATGCTTATCCTTTTATTCCTCCTGCAATTGAAAAAGAAATAAGGGCATTTAAAAAAGAGAACTTTTTAATTAAAATTATGAAGCAGCTGGAGGAGAAATATTATGTGTATCAAAATGAAAATTTTATTGCAGCCGTACCACCTTTTGCAAGATATGCTTACGAGGTATGGATAATACCAAGAAATCAAATTGCAGGCCCTTGGAAATTTAACGATAAACAAACTGAAGATTTTTCTAAATGTATTCAACAGGTTGTGAAAGGGTATGACACTTTTCTGAATAAAAGATGCCCATATATAATGGGCTTACATGCTTCCCCTGAAATGGATGATAAAAAGTTTCATTTTCACGTTGAATTTTATCCACCTTTAAGACACGAAGATAAACCTAAAGTTTTAGCAGGCTCTGAGTCAATGGCTGGTGTATTCATTATGGATGTATTGCCAGAAGATTCTGCTAAAGTATTAAGAAAATTTATGTCATGAAAACAATAGAAGAAAAAATAAATTACTACAAAGAGAGTCTAGATCTATTCGATGATGGAATGGATAAGTACAAGTTTTTAATTGATCAAGCAAAAAATGCTAAAGATTTTCCTGAAGAATATAGAAATGAGTCCTTTAAAGTCTCAGGATGTCAGGCACAAGTTTGGTTAGTGCCTCAATTAAAAGAAAATAAACTTTCATTTTATTATGACTCAGATGCATTTATATCAAAGGGTATGGTGACAATTCTATGTGATATTTATGGTGATAGGAATCCATCTGAAATTAAAAATTCTGACTTTAACATGTTAAATACTTTAGAACTTGATACTCTTTTAACCCCAGGGAGAAGGAATGGTGTTTATTCAATGCTTGAAAAAATAAAAGAGTACGCAAATTCTTATGTATAAAATAGATAATGTTTTATGAACCAAAAAAGGGAAGTCCTTTTAAAATAGATCCATTTAAGTCACTGGTTTTTCCTCGACCAATTGGATGGATATCCTCTATTAATAAAAATGGAGTTGCTAACTTAGCACCTTATTCATATTTTAATGCTGTAGCTGATGAACCGCCACAAGTGATGTTTTGTTCAAATGGTAGTTCAGTACATGGCAAATATAAAGATTCGTTATCAAATATTTTGACCACAAAAGAATTTGTTGTAAACTTTGCAACCTCTACTTTACGAAATAAAATGAATATATCTTCCATAGATTTCAAACCAGATGAAGATGAATTTATTTTGTCAAATTTAAAAAAGAAAAAATCAAGACTTGTTAAAGCTCCGTCAGTTAAAGATAGTCCTGTAAATTTAGAGTGTAAATTAGTTAAAACAATAAAATTAAAATCAAATTCAAAAAAAATCTCTACAATGATTGTTGGTGAAGTAATTGGAATTTTTATAAATAACAAATTTATTAAGAATAATAGAGTTGATAGTGTTGCAATGCGATATATAGCAAGAATGGGATATAGTGAGTACACAACTATTTCTTCAAAATTTAATTTAAAAAGATAATTGTAATAAAAAAAAATAAATTATTTAAACTAATAGACTAATAATTAAAACCAGAGTAAAGTTTAAATAAGGGAGTATGGCGGAACTGGTAGACGCGCCGGATTCAAAATCCGGTCACTTCGGTGGTGTGGGTTCGATTCCCTCTACTCCTACCATTTTATTTTCACGCATTATTAATAACATTAGTGTAGCAATCAAAAACATTATTATACCTAATGCATACATGTTAAACGTTAAGCCAAAAGTTTCAGCTGAAATTCCAACAACAGCAGGCCCAAATATAGCTCCGACAAAAGCAATACTTGATACATGAGAAATAGTAACTGGGATAGGATTTTGAGAATTTTTTACTGCCTGCCTAAATACTATGGGCATAACATTGGAAATTAACATACCAAAAAGTGTTATGGCTATAAAAATAATAATTATATTTTGAGAAAAAATACTTAAAACTAATATTGTAGATCCAATCATTGCAAAACATGGACCTACAATTACTTCACCAAGTTTTGTAATCAGTTTTGATGCAAAGATATTACTTATGATCTCACCTAAATTAAAAAAAATAACTATTGAACCAACTAAAAAAATTGGCGCAGAAAGATCAGTAACGAGCCATAAGGGTGACCATTGAATTATTATTCCCATAAATGCAATAATACACATGTTAATTGATGCAAACATGATAATTTTATAATTTGGAATTGAAAATCTTGGATTCTTATTAACAACATCATATTTCATATTCAATCCATAGAAATGCATAGTCAAAGTTGATATAAAAACAAACAAACCTACAATAAAAGTTGTATAGACAGGGTCAATTTCAAAACCTAGACATAAACTAGATATTCCTGCCCCAATAAGAAAACCAAAATTAAAGGATGATTTAAATATAGGATTAAGAATTTTTTTTGTTTTCTCTTCTATTATTGCAACTTGCGTAAAAATATTTGGTGCTTGTATGCCAATAGAAATACCCCACAACATAGATACAAAAATAAAAAAATTATAAGAAGAGAAGTAAAAAATAGAAAATGGAATAAATGCGTACATTAACCTTGCAATTATTAAACAATTTGTGCTTCCTATTTTTGGGAGTAAAAAACGGGTTGTTAGTTGGTTTGTAATTACATTACAAATACCAAAAATAATAAATCCTATAGAAAATTCTGTTTTTGTCATATCAATCAAATCAAAAAGAATTGGTGAATTTACCATAAACATACTGAAGGTTAATGTAGCAAAGAACCCTTGTGAAAAGGTTGCATAAAATGCGGTTTTTAATTCTTTAGTCTCTATATTTTCCATTTAAGAAATATTTATGATAATTTAGATTTAAAATCATTAATAGTATAAATCAAAATTATTAAAAAAAATAAATTAAATGAATTTTCTTAAAAGAACTTACAATTGGACCTTAGAAAAAGCACAACATAAAAATGCAAAATGGTATTTAAGTTTAATATCATTTGCAGAAAGCTCATTTTTTCCAATTCCACCAGACATATTGTTAATACCAATGGCATTAGCTTCCAAAGCAAGGGCTTTATTTTATGCTTTTATGTGTACACTGTTTTCAGTTCTAGGTGGAATACTAGGATACGCAATAGGATATTTTTTTTACAATTCAGTAGGTATTTATATTGTAGACTTTTATCATTTAGAAAATTCTTTTAATATTTTTGAAAATTATTACAAAGAATTTGGTATATTGATTGTTCTTGGTGCTGGAATAACTCCATTTCCTTATAAGTTTATTACAATTGCAAGCGGTGTATTTGGATTAAATATCTTTTTGTTTATTATTGTTTCTATTATTGGTCGAGGATTAAGATTTTATTTAATAGCAATACTACTCTATTTTTTTGGTGAAAAAATTAAGTTAATTATTGATAAATATTTTAATATTTTAACT
Source organism: uncultured Alphaproteobacteria bacterium (assembly GCA_902613275.1). Next base: position 3,727 of record CACMGM010000006.1, on the reverse strand, counting down.
ATTGTGTTTTTTATTTTACTTATTGGAAGTGTGTTTATAATTAGATTTTTATGATAATTCGTAATTGGACAACACTTTTATTTATTATTTCTCTAATCTCGATATTATCAGCATTAATTGCAGAATATTTTTTTAATCTTCAGCCATGTGAATTGTGTTTAAAGCAAAGACATCCATATTATTTAATTTTAATATGTTTGATTTTGATTTTTTTATTCAAAAATTTCAATAAAATTTGGCTTTATTTAGTAATACAGTTTGCATCAGTTTACGGGCTTTTTTATTCTATATGGCACGTAGGAGTTGAAAATAAAATTCTTAAAGGACCAGCAGGTTGTTCAGCAATGTTAACAAACAGTGAGAATACTACAGACCTTAAAGCACAGATATTATCAAAACAGGTAATCAATTGTGATGAAGTTATTTGGAGTTTTTTTGGAATTTCTGCTGCTTCAATTAATACGCTTGTTTTACTAGTTATTTTTATTTTAAATGCTATTTATTTATTTAGATACTATGGCTTTAAAAAAGAAAAAAACATATAAAAAAAAATCCTCGTCAAATAGAACTACTCATAGAGAGATTTTAGAAGAAATCATAAGAGTCGATCATGCTGGTGAATATGGTGCAACTAAAATATATGATGGGCAAATAGCAATTTTTGGGAAAAGCTCAAAGCTTGGCAAAACTATTCAACATATGGCTGATCAAGAACAAGAGCATATTGATAAATTTAATGAATTAATATTAGAACATAGAGTTAGACCGACTGCTCTGCTTCCTTTGTGGAATGTTGCTGGATATGCGCTTGGAGCATCCACTGCCTTAATGGGTGAAAAAGCTGCCATGGCTTGTACAGTCGCTGTTGAAAAAGTTATTGGTGAACATTATCAAGAACAATTGGATCTTTTAGGTGATGATCATAAAGATTTAAAAAAAACAATTTCAAAATTTCGAGATGATGAACTTGAACATCACGATATAGGAATAGAACATGATGCAGAAAACGCACCAGGATATAAAATTATGTCAAAAGTAATAGAGCTTGGATGCAAAACAGCAATTGCTATCTCAAAAAAAATTTAATTTTCTAATTCTGTATCCCAGTATAAATAATCTCTCCAAGTCTCATGCAAAAAATTTGGTGGAAAATTTCTACCATTATTTTGAAGTTGAATTGACGATGGTCGTAGAGGTTTTTTAAAAAGTTTCATATCAGTGTTCTGAATAAGTTTTCTTCCCTTTTTTAAATTACATGACGTACATGCTGAGACAACATTTTCCCAAGTAGTTTTTCCATGCAGACATTTTGGCACTAAATGATCAAATGTTAATTCGTTAGCTGGAAAACGATTAGTGCAGTATTGGCAAGTAAAATTATCTCTCAGAAAAACATTAAAACGAGTGAAGGCAGGTCTTCGTTGTGGAGTTACATAATCCTTTAAGGCAATTACACTTGGCAACTTAAAAGTAAGATTTGGAGAATGAACTTCGTGCTCGTAATTTTCTATAACTGAAACTCTTTCAAGAAAAACAGCTTTGATAGCGTCTTGCCATGAACATAAAGAAAGTGGATAGTAAGATAGCGGCCGAAAATCAGCATTAAGAACTAAAGCTGGATTTTCTGCGTTACTCATTTTAGTTTCTACTCATCCAAGTCATAATATTTAGATAGTAATATAATATTAAGATTCGATTACTTTAAATATTTTTTTTAATAAAATTTTGGAAAAAAGTTATTGTTTCTTGTGACATTGTATGATCGTCACTTTTAATAAGATAATTTTCATAATTGTAGTTATACTTTTTTAAGACTTCAAGTGACTCGTTGTAATTGGAAATAGGTAAAACAGCATCTTGAGCACCATGAGAAATAAAAATTGGTGTTTTTAAAAATGCATTATTAGGCTTATGTTCTTTTGATATAATTCTTGAAGATATAATTGCTAAGCCTGCCAACTTATTTTGAAGTATTTGCCCAAGTTCAAAAACCATCATACCTCCTTGAGAAAAACCCATAACAAAACAATCGGTCGTTTTTAAATTTAAATTTTCTAACAAAAGAGAAATAGAGTTATAAATTTTTTCAACATTCTCAGATATTTTCTTTTTGGCCACATCATATTCTTTTGCACCAACATTAGAAATATGATTGCCATTGAGATATAATTGAAACCATTCATGCCCCATAGGATAATCTTGAATTGTATCTGGAGCATTTAATGCAACATATTTCATCCCCCAGTCATCTTGATCAATTAAATTTGCAATTTGAATAAAATTAGTAGCGTTATCTCCATATCCATGAAGCATGATCATCAATTTTTTTGGATTTTGGTGTTTAGTAATTGACGGACCTTTTAAAATATCAACCATAAACAAACACTTTATTTAAGTTATCTTGTTTCATAGAATAAAAGTTTTATATAGATATTATTATGAGTACAATGCAAATAATACTTGTCTTGTTTATGGCAGCAACTCTAGCAGTTGTTGTTGTTGGTGTTATTGCTATGGCAGTAAATGGAAAACTTAACAAAAATCACAGTAATAAACTAATGCGGTTAAGAGTATTATTTCAAGCAATTGCTATATTTGTCTTTGTTGTAATTGTTTGGTTAGCTAGAAATTAGCAAATTAGAGTCTAGAAAAATTTCATAATATTTAGTATATAGTTGCCAGGTTTATATGGGCATTCACTTTAATCACAAATCTAAAGCGGGAGACCGCAAAATGCAGAAAGAGCTTAAGCTAAAAATGAAAGCTGAAGAGCGCAAAAAGAAACGTGAAGAGCAAGAAAAGCTTAAAATGGAAGAGGAAATGCGTAAACTCGAGGAACTTACAAGACCTGATAAAGAAGAAAATAAGTAGTCTTTGATTAACTTTTTAAAATTATCTAATTAGGTAAAGGATAGTGTTCAGCTATGAATTTCTTTAGAATTTCTAATGTTTGATCTGCTTCTTCTAAGAGCATCATATGGCCACAATCTTCAATGATCTTTACTTCCGATCCTTTAATATAATCAGCAAGAATTTTTCCATCTTTTAAACGGCACATTCTGTCTTGTGCACCTAATATAGAAAGAGTAGGTAAATCCAATTTCTTAGCAACCTCAGGTCCATTTTTATAATTATCACATGCTCTAAAATCGACACCTAGAGTATCTTTAATTTCTTTATTTTGAACAATCATAGAACCAACATTTAGGTGGTATAAACCTGGAACAGGATGGCCTCCAAAATGTCCTGCAGGGCCATGCGCAAAATCCATCATAAGATCAACAGCCTTAGGATTACTCTCTTCAGCTAGCTTTAATAATTCTGGGTTCATCGGAATAGCAGACGCACCACCCATAAGAGTTAAGGTTTTAATTTTTTCTGGGTGTTGCGCAACACATTCCATTGTTACAAGACATCCTTGAGAATGTCCTACTAGTGAAGCTTCTTTACATCCAACTGCTCCAATTACATCACCAACCCAATCTCCCATTTCTTCAATAGTTTTTAAACTTTCACCAGAAGATAATCCGTGACCTGGTAAATCTACAGCTAAAACGGTGTATCCGCGGAATGCAAAGTAACGTGTTTGTAAAACCCAGACCATGTGAGTTAGTCCACTGCCGTGTATAAATATAATAAGAGGTTTATTTTTATCAAAAGGTCTGCCTCCAGTGGAGGCAAACGTATCAATTCCGCGAACTTTAAACTTCATTTACTTGTTTGCAAC
>CACMGM010000005.1 GCA_902613275.1 uncultured Alphaproteobacteria bacterium | reverse complement strand
GCTTTCACAAGTGTGCCAGCATCTTTCATAAATTTTATTTCATTTTCAGATTTTACATATCTTACCCAATTAATTAGAAGATGTGCATTAATAAATTTAGCATTCGTTAAATTATCTTTTAATCTCCTATGATTTTCTGCAGTATAATAATAGCTATCCATTTCGACGCCAATATTTTTACTTGACCAATTTTTGTCTTTAAATAATTTAACTACATAATCATATGGATGTAATGGTGGTGATTGAATAAGTCGCTCAGGATAACCAAATATATTTTCTTCATTTAAAAAAGTTGTAATCCTTGCACCATTCGAATCTTGCTTTCTTCCAAACCAAAATGGTTGATCTTCATCTATAGAAATTATTACTCCTTGTGGAACATAAAATGACCATCCATCATAGCCAGTTAGATAATTCATATTAGAGGGATCAGTAGTTAATAGAATATCAACACCTCTTTTATTCATAGACTGTTTTACTTTTGCAATTCTTGAATTAAATTCTTCTGGTGAAAAAATCATAATTTTTTAGATAATCTCTTTATCTCTCTAATACTTCATATCCAAACTGATCTGCTGTTTCAAGAAGGATCTCCCAAATTGATAAGGCAAAACCTCTTGGTATATACAGACAGTAATTATTAGAGGATATTTTAAATAACTTAACACTAACATGATGAATGGCTGTGCTAGCAGAAGATAGATCTGGAAAATTCCTAGCTCTTAAATCAATTGGAAGATGTCTATTTAAAAATAATGATGAATTATCTCCTGTAATTTCAATACCTGTGAAAGCATGAGACATGTCTAAAGTAGTTGCTATTTGCTCACTCACTTCAATTTCTTTATTAAATAACCACCATTTCAAAGGTTCCATTCTCCATAATGATTTATTCTCAAAAACAATTCCTTTATTGAAACTGGGAATATGTTTAATTTTTAATTTTTTTATTAATAAATTGTTTAGTTCTTCAAGTTTATCAGGCCAACAAGCAATTTGCATAATTTCCAAACTTTTTAATTCTTTAAATGTTAAAGATTGTTTCTCTCTTGTTGAGCACTTTCCAATTTTATAAAGTGCTTCTAGTGCAGAATGTCTATGCATACATTCGTTCTCCTTTTGGATCAATCATATGTGGTGAAACAACTTTTAAATTCGTTTGTTTATTTCTTACAGGATCTGCACCAACTAAAGTGGTATCTTTCCATTTATCTAAACCACCTTTCACAAAACCTATTCCAATCCAATGTCTAAGTTCTGGAGAATAAGTGACTGAAGTTATTCTTCCAATACCCTGTCCTTTAATATTATTTTTTTCACACACAATTGTTCCAGCATTAAAAGTTTCCTTTAAGTTTGCAGGAAAGAAACCTACTAGAATTTCTCGATCATTATTTTTTAATACTCCTCGTTTTCTCATTGCACTTCCAATATATGATTTTTTTGTAGAAGCCATTTTGCTTAAACCTGCATCATCAATTGTTACCCTTCCATCAAGCTCTGCAGCTGTCACATGACCTTTTTCTACTCTAAGTGCACCCAAAGCCTCTAATCCATATAAACACCCATCATATTTTTTTGCATTTTCCCAAAGTAGGTCCATCATTGTATTGGCAAAACCTGATTTAACATAAACTTCAAAAGCTAATTCACCTGAGAAACTAATTCTTGCAATTCTACAAGGAATTTTACCTTTAAGAAAAGTTGAGGCAACACCCATAAAAGGTAAGTTATTATTAGTTACAACTGAAGAATCATCGACACAATTATTAAGAACTTCTCTAGATTTAGGTCCTGCAACTGATACGCCTGCCCATTGTTCAGAAACACTAGTTACATTAACATTAAGATTTGTCCATCTAGTTTGTATTAATTCTTCTAACCATAACATTACTTTTGCAGCTTCACCTGTAGAAGTTGTCATAAAATATTCATTTTCTGCTAATCTCCAAGATGTGCCATCATCCATTACAATACCGTCATCACGCAACATTATACCGTATCTTGCTTTTCCAATTTGTAGTTTTGAAAAACCATTTGAATAGATTCTATTTAAAAATTCGGCAGAGTCTGGTCCTTGAATAGCAATTTTACCCAGTGAAGTAACATCACAAATTCCAACTGTTTTTCTTACTGTTGTTGCTTCTCTAATATAAGAGTCGCTTAATGTTTCATTTTCTTTAGGATAATACCAAGGTCTTTGATACAAACCTACTTCAATCATCTTAGCACCATGATCAATATTCCATTGATGCATTGGTGTAACTCTTAATGGTCTAAAATGTTTTCCAACATTTCTTCCACTTAAAGCTCCAATAGAAACTGGAGTGTAAGGAGGTCTGAATACAGTCGTTCCAACTTCTGGAATTTCTTTATTTAAAAGATCAGCCATTAAGGATAATCCAATAATGTTTCCCATCTTTCCCTGATCGTTAGCCATGCCCAAAGTTGTATATCTTTTAAGATGTTCTACTGAAATAAACCCCTCACGGTGTGCCAGTCTTACATCATCTGAAGTTACATCGTGTTGATAATCAACAAAACTTTTTGATCTAGATTTATTATTTTTTACTTCGTAAAGTGGTTTTATTGGATTTTTCCATCCACCAGGTTTTGGGAAAAAATAATTTGTTTTAGAAATACCTAAACGATTTAATGCATCAGTAACACCTGCAACTCCAGAAGCAATACAATCATTTTTATTCCATAATCCTCTCGAAGAACCTATCATTGTGATATTCTCTTTAGTATCACTCGGTAAAAAACATGCATTTTCATAATCCCATTTAGGTTTAACACCTCTATGTGATAACAAATGTACTGCGGGAGACCAACCGCCTGATAACAAGACTTGATCACAATTTATTGTTTCTGATTTATTAATATTTTCACTTTGTGATATGTCTAAACTATCAATTTTTTTTGAACCATTAATATTATAAGGCACATACCCTCTTCTAATTTCAAAAGTTTTGTTGGTTTCAATTTCAAAATTAGTGCGTGAGTCTAGAACAATAACATTTGCTCCAGCTTCAGATAATAGTTCTGCAGTTTCATAAACAGAGTCATTATTTGTAGTAATTGCAATTTTTTTACCTGTTAGTACTCCATATCTATTTAAATAATGCTTTGACGCATTCACTGTCATTACACCAGGAATATCATTATTATTAAATGCAATATGTCTTTCTATAGCTCCCGCACCAACAATTATATGTTTAGCTCTAATAGTCCAAAATCTTTGACGTGGTAGTGTTTTATCTGGTAACGATAAATGGTCTGTTACTCTTTCCAATAAACCAACAACACAATTATCGTATAATCCAAATGCTGTTGTCCTAGTCATTACTTTTATACCAAGGTTTTTAATTTGATTTTCAATATGTGAGCTATCAAATTCATTTTCTGAAAGTTGATCTCCTCCAATAAGACTGTCTTGCTCTACTAAAATAACATCTAATTTTTTCTCCGCTGCCTCAATTGCGGCTGCAATACCGGATGGCCCTGAACCTACAATAATTACATCACAAAAATCGTGTGCGTGTTCATAAGAATCTGGATCAGGTAACGTAGAAGCACTTCCCATTCCAGCTGCTTTCCTTATAAACTTTTCAAAAAACATCCATATAGCTGTACCTCTTCCCCATTCAAAAGGTGGTATTCCCATAAAAGTTTTATAATAAAAACCAGATGCAAAAAACCTTCCTAGATAATTATTAATTCCAGCAAGGTCAAAATTTACATTGGGGAAAGCATTCTGACCGCTGGCTTTTAAACCATCATATAATTCTTGAGTAGTTGCCCTTACATTAGGATCTCTTCTATCTTTTGAACCTACAGTTACTAAAGCACCGGATTCTTCAACACCACTTGAAAATATACCTCTTGGTCTATGGTATTTAAAACTTCTTCCAACAACCCCAATATTATTAGCTAACAATGCTGATGCTAGTGTATCGCCTTTAAAACCTTTGTATTTTTTATTATCCCAAGTAAAAGATAAAACATTATCTCTATTAATTTTTCCATAATTTTTTAATCTACTTGTTTTCATTTATTATTTTCTACAACTTTCTGTAAATCTGGATGGCAGGGTTTAACACTCCTAATTTCATGAGTTACTGTTGAACGTTCAATTTTTAACCACATTCTACATCCACTAGTATGATGCCATGTTTCTAATTGAAAACCTTTTATATTTTTTCTAAAAAATATTGCTTCTGTCCATTCTTTTTCTGAAGAGTCTAAAGATGGATATTTTATTGTAGCATCTCCTCCATAACTAAATTCACTATGATCTCTTTCTCCACAATAAGGACAATTTATTCTAATCATCTAACCATGCAATTTTGGATCTGGTCCAGCACCACGTTCATCTATGTTTATGCCTTTTTCAAATCTCTCTAAATTATGATTCTGCACATAATTGTGTGGGTTCTCATTTGCAATTAAATCAGCAAAATACCAGCCAGATGCTGGGCTAGCCTTAAAACCTCCATAGTTCCAGCCAGCATTTAAATAAAGATTTGATATTGGTGTTTTACAAATAAAAAAAGATCCATCCATAGTCATATCCATAACACCAGCCCAATGACGAAGTAATCTTATTCTGCCAAGAGAAGGAAAAATTGCCATGGCTGCTTCAGCAACATCTTGAACCATTGGTAAATTTCCTCTTTGAGCATACGATTTATACCAATCGAGATCACCACCAAAAACCATACTACCTTTATCAGACTGAGAGATATAAAAATGTGCACCACCTACTCCATAAACTACCACTTGATCCAAAAGAGGTTTAACAGCTTCAGATACAAAAGCTTGTAATTTGTGAGATTCAATTGGTAAATTTCCTAATTCTGCCATTTGCCATAATACAGAAGTATTACCAGCAACAGCAAATCCTATTTTTTTTCCTTTTATTATTCCTCGAGAAGTTTGAACACTTTCAATCATTCCATTTGTTCTTGTGAAACCTGTTACTTCACAATTTTGTAGAATATCTACACCGAGTGTATCAGCAGCTCTTGCATATCCCCATGCAACTGCATCATGTCTTGCATTGCCTGCTCTTTTTTGGACAGCTGCTCCTAAAATAGGAAATCTGGAATTATTATAATTTAGATGTGGTATTTTTTTCTTAAGTTTTGTTAAATCCCAAAGCTCAGCATCTGTTCCATGAAGCCTCATAATATTATATGTTCTTGAAACAGAATCTTTAGCACCAGGACTGTGAAACAATGAAACGTGAGCTCGTTGACTAAACATTACATTGTAATTTAAATCATGACTTAAATTTTCCCATAATTTTAAAGAGTGCTCATAAAATTCATGATTCCCTGGCATCATATAATTTGATCTTACAATAGTCGTGTTACGTCCAGCGTTTCCTCCCCCGATCCAACCTTTTTCCAAAACTGCTACATTTTTAATATTATGATTTTTCGCAAGATAATATGCAGTGGCAAGTCCGTGTAAGCCTCCACCAATTATTATAACATCATAATTTTTTTTTGGTTCCGGATCACGCCATTGCCTAGTCCAATATGATTGACCATTTAATCCATTTTTAATTACGTTCCATGCATTAAATTTTGTCATTTATTTATTTAAATATTGAATAGTTGATTAGAGTAAAATATTTTAACTATTGAAACAAGAGTTATTTAGTCACAATTAATTTGAAAGAATCAAATCTTCAAATTTTTTAGAATGATGTGTAATTTGCTCATATCCATCCTCTGTAATTATAAAACTATCACCAACCTGTGATCTAAATTTATTTGCGCTAGCTCCTCCGTCTACTGCAAATACCATGCCAGGCTTTAAAACAGTTTTATTTCCAACTACTAATTGTGGTTCTTCTAAAAAACTAAAACCAGTTCCTCTTCCACATCGAAATGTAGGATAGGGATATCCTTCAGACTGTATAGCATCAGCATAAGCAGCATGAACTTCTTCAGCTGTTACTCCAGGGCCAAGAATATCAAGAGCGGCTTTTTGAGATTTAACTGCAGTTTCAAAAGCTTTTATCTGTTCTTTAGATTGAATTTCTTCAACCCAAAATATTCTGTCAAATCCTAATTTAAACCTGTGGAAATTTGTTGAACCACAATAACATACAAATACGGGATCACCTTTTTTTATAATTTTGGTTGAAGCACGATGGTGAGTTTTAGGTAAATCATGACCTGATGTCATAACAGGTAAGAAGTGAATATTTGGAGACATATTAATATTATCAGGATAAAATTTTTTTAAAAGCTCTGCAGCTTTTCTTGTTCCGGCTTGTGATTGCGCAAGTGCAACCTCGTATTCAGGAACATTATTACCAATTGTTTTTTTAGCTGCTTCCATCATAGCCATACCTACCTCTCCAGCATGGCGAGCAATATTCAATTCATGATTGGATTTAATCATTCTTATATTATTTATTAATTTTGTTAAATCGCCAGGATCATGTTGAAGTATTTCGTCTAAATAACTTTTAACCATTGAATTTATTTTAAATTTTTCAATAAAAATATTTTTATGCTGATTTATAATTTGTGGTAATAATTCTCTCCATTCATTTCCAATACCATCATTCCATGTTTCGACTTTGTCAACAGGACAAGTTTCGGGAACTAATAAAACATCAAGTAGAGGTGTAATTAAGTAAGTTTTATGATCATTTGAAACAACTAATAATGTTGGTCGATTAAAATCCATATGAAGGAAGTCGTGATATCCAGTAAAATAATATATAGAATCATCATCTGTTATAATTGAGAGATCAATATTATTCTCAGACATTTTTTTCTTTAGTTTATTTAAGTTTTCAGAAAACATTTATTTTAATTGTTGTTCTACTAATTCTGTCCAATATGAAGAACCTATGACTAATAATTCATCATTAAAATCATAATTATCAGCATGTAATGGTCTGGAATGTTGATCTGATTTACCGTTACCCATTAAAACAAAGCAGCCAGGTTTTTCGTTTGCCATAACAGAAAAATCTTCTGAGAATAAACGCGGTTCAATATCAGCATTACACTTATCGCTTCCAAGTAATGAAACTGCAGCTTTTGTGGCAGAATCAGTTTGGTTTTTTGAATTAAAAGTTACAGGACAGGTTGTTTCATATTTTACACTGCCATTAACTCCATGTGCATTACAAATGCCTTCAACAATTTGTAACATTTTTGAAGCAATTTTTTCATTCGTTTCTTTTGATAAAGCTCTTGCGTCACCAGTCATCTTTACCATACCTGGCAAAACATTTTTTTTACCATCAGTTATAAATTCAGTAATAGAAACTATACCATTATCTGCTGGATTTAATTTTCTAGATACTATTGATTGGAGTGCTACAGCTATTAGGGAACCAACAGTTATTGCATCAACGCCCATATGAGGTAATGCAGCATGCCCACCTTTAGCTTTTATTTCAATTTCAAATAAATTTTCACTTGCAGTAATAGCTCCTTTTCTTGTACCAAATGTTCCAATTTCCATATTAGGAATGTTGTGCATAGCGTAAACTTCATCAATGTTAAATTTCTCAAACAAACCTTCATCTATCATTGTTCTTGCACCAAAAGTATTCTCTTCATCAGGTTGAAAAATAAAATATACTGTTCCATTAAAGTTACCTTTTTCTGATAGATATTTTGCTGCACCTAATAACATTGTAGTGTGACCATCATGTCCACATGCATGCATTCTGTTTTCAAACTTTGACTTATAACTAAAATTATTAGTTTCATGAATAGGAAGAGCATCCATGTCAGCTCTTATACCTATTGATTTTGAACTATTTCCTTTTTTTAAAATTCCAACTACTCCAGTTCTGGCAATACCAGTATGAACTTCTATTCCACACTCTTTTAGAAGTGTTGACACTTTTGCTGCAGCATATTCTTCTTCAAAACTTATTTGAGGGTGCATATGAAGATCATGACGCCATTCTACTAATTGGTTATGTAATGACTGAGTTTTCATAACCTACATATTATTAAATTCTTTAATCTGATTGTCTAGAGAAAGCATATAATCATAATGTGAATTCCAAAATTTTTGATCTTTTCTTTTTTCAAATTCTTCAAGACTAACACCTTGTTGCTCTACCCAAGTAAAGTACCCTAAATTAAATATTCTTTTCTTATCCATGTGAGAGAGTTCTAGCATATTATCAGAAGATACTCCTGATAAATGTTGTCCAAATAATTCAGCACAAACTATTTCATCATAATTATTTTTAAAATCAGCAATGGTCTTGTTTAATTCTGACATATATAAATCAGCACCATCAGTAGCAACCGTTATAATTGCGTCATCACTATTTAAATCCATATATTTAGCTAGCTTTATTGATGCCAATATATTTGCTATTGCTGAAAAACCAAATTCAGGAAGACGAGAAACAAAATCAGGGTCAAAATTTTTTTTCTCAATTAAAAAATTTTTTCCTATTTCAGTATTAAAAATCATATTTAAATTATTGGTAGCTTGATCAGAAACATCGACAACAAAATCTGTATTCATTACATTATGAATAAGGGGAACATGTTTGTCACCAATTCCTTGAATGTTATGTTCTCCATACCCTCCATGAAGCAAAGTTGGGCACTCCAAAGCTTCAACAACTGCAATCTTCGTTTGTAATTTGTCTTTAAGATAATCTCCTGCCGCTAGAGTACCACTTGAACCTGAAGCACTTACATAAAATCTAGGAACTAAATTACTGCTACCTTTAACTTTAAGAAATGATTTTTCAAACGATGGGCCCGTTACAGAACGATGAATACCGTAATTATAATACTCATCAAATTGATTTATGATATCATTTTGATTATTTTTTTTTAATTCATTACAAGCATCGTAGATTTCTTTAACATTACTTTCTGTACCTTTTGTCTTTATGATATTTTTTTTATCTTCTACCCAATTATTCAACCATTCAAATCTCTCATTACTCATTCCTTCAGGAAGTATTGCAATACTATTAAGACCCATTATCCGAGATATTGCTACTCCACCCCTACAATAATTTCCTGTAGAAGGCCAAACTGCTTTATGTTTTTCATAATCAAAAGTGCCATTCAATATTCTTGGAAGCAAACAACCATAAGCTGCCAAAACTTTATGTGCTGTTATTAAGGGAAAAAATCGTCCCATATTTACAATTATCTTTGCCTTAACACCTGTAAATTCTGTTGGAAGCACAATATATTCAGGCTCATTTCCAAAACCTGATTGATCTCTTTTATTAAACCAATGAACTCTAAAGAGGTTAAGAGGATTGATATCATTATTATTTATTTTTTTTAGAGAATTTTTAATATCATCATTAATAATTTGAGGGTCTTGAAGTTCACTTATACTTGGCAATACAACTCCTTTTGATTTGAAGTAATCAGACGTTTTTTTTATTATTGCTTGACTCATAAATTAAATATTAATGCCTAAATTATTTGTTTTACAAAGATTATAAGCAAATCTTGCTATTGCAGTATCTTGTACGCCAGTTCCTGTCAAATCACATATCGTTATATCTTCTTTATTTTTTCTTCCTAAACTTGGATCCTTAATAATATCGCCAAGTTCATTAAAATTTTCTTTAGAAGAAATTATATTTTGTTTTAAAGCATGATGTAATTCACCCAAAACACTTGTTTGTAATTGATTGTCAGGCACATATTGATCACAATGTTTTAACATATGAGGATCTAATTCGTTTTTTTGTTCTGCATCTGATCCCATTGCTGTTATGTGGGTTCCTTTTTTTATCCAATCAAATTCTAATAGAGGTTTTTTGCTAGGAGTCGTTGTAACGATTATTTCTGATAAACTTGCCAATTCCTTGCACGAAGAAGCTACATGCAAATCTAAATCTAAATCTTTAAAACTTTTTATAAATTGATTTACTTTTATTTTATCTCTTGACCAGACTATTATTTTATTAATTTTTCTAACTAACATTATTGCTTGCAGTTGTAATCTCGCTTGTATTCCAGCTCCAATAATACCAACAGAATTAGCATTTTGATTTGATAAATATTTTGTAGCTATTGCTCCTGCTATAGCTGTTCTAGTATCTGTAAGATAACCTTCATCCAATAAAACAGATTTTACAACTCCAGTCTTTGAATCTAATAAAACCATCAGTCCATTACTAGATGGCAAACCAAGTTTTGGATTATCGAAAAAACCTGAAGCGATTTTTATTGCAAAACTATCAAGACCCTCAACGTATGCAGCTTTAACATCTGATTCACCATGATATTTTTCAATATCAATTCTCATTATAGGTGGCATTATTACCAATCCCTTTGATAAACTTATGAAAGCCTCCTCTATTATTGGTATGAGATTTTTATTCAAATTTACATGTTGAATAATATCATTTTTATTAAGGATGAGCATGACTTAACACTTTGTTAAATAGTTCCGAGTCAATATTTCCACCACAAATTAAACAAATTATATTTTTTCCTAAGTGCGATGTTAGTTTTTCTTTAACAACCATAACACTTGTTGCTGCAGCACCTTCAGATACAATTTTATGTTCTAAAAAATTTATTCTAATCCCTTCAGCTATTTTTTCTTCACTTACTAAAACAAAGTCATCAACGTATTGTTGTACAATATTAAATGTAAATTTATTATCTAAACCAATACTACCCCCTAAACAATCAGCTAAAGTTTCAGTTTCCTCTACGTCAACAGGTCTACCTTCTTTTAGACTTTCATACATTGATGGGCCTCTTTCCATAGATACGGCAATAATTTTTGTGTCAGGTTTTTGAAGTTTAATAGCTTGTGCTATTCCAGATATAAGACCGCCACCAGATGTTGGTATAATTACTGTATCAACTTCAGGAAATTCACTAAGCATTTCAAGTCCAACTGTACCTTGGCCTATAATAATGTCTTCATCATCAAAGGGGTGAATTAATGGGATATTTTTTTCTTTCGCAATTTGTTTAGCATGCAAATCAGCTTCATCACTATTCTTTCCAATAATTTCTACTTTTGCTCCTAGTTTTTCAATAGCCTTTTTTCTATATTCTGGAACCATTGAAGACATGTATATTGTTGATTGAATGCCCAATACCTTTGACGCATACGCAACGCCTTTGCCATGATTGCCTGTAGAGACTGCGATGACTCCTTTGCTTTTGTCATCTTTACTTAAAGAAAGAAGCTTATTAACCGCACCTCTTAACTTAAATGAACCAGTGATTTGAAAATTTTCTAACTTTAGTTTTACTGTAGTATTTTTTGATAAGAAATTAGAATTAATTAATGGTGTATAATTAACATAAGGTAAAATTTTCTTATGTGCATCTTGTATCTGTTGAAGTGTAATCAATTTAATCCTATTTAATGTAATTTAAATAGATTACCAAAACCATCAATTTTTTGATTAATATTAGATAATCTTAATGAATCCCAAATAATAGCTTGATTACTTGAAATGATATCTGTGCTTAATTTTAACTCTAATGTTTCGATAATATCAATTACTTTTAATGCCGTACAAGAAACAAAAATACTATCAACATCTGTTAAATCAATTGAGGAAATTGTTTGCATTAAACTATCATGAGTAACTTTGGCAATTTCCGAATCATAATTTAAATTAAACGAACTAAATGATTTAATTTCAAATCCACTATCAATTAAATATTCGTAAACTTTAACATTAACATCTTTTGGATAAGGGGTAAGAACGGCAATTTTTTTATGGTTAAATAATTTGAGTGCTTTGACAGCTGCTGTAATAGGTGTAGTAATTAAAGCATCAGGTTTAGCCTTGAAAATTTCAGATCTTATTCTTTTTTCACCAATTTCAATAGTTCCCGAAGTACATCCATACGCTACAACTTGTATTTTTTCATTGGGTAATATTTGGTTTGTTGTTTCTGTAATATGATCAGCCATCTTTATGTAATTTTTGTGAGTTAGAGGATTTAAAAAAGGTATCCTATTAAAAAATAGGTCAACTGGTAAATTATGGCAAATTTTTCTAAAATCTTGCTCAATAGTAAAATCGGTAGATAGTGTAATTACACCAATTCTAGAAAAGTTTGTATCATGTAAATTGGCTTTGACGTTATTTTGATTAAAATTATCCATTATTGATTTGGAAAATAATCCTCACACTCACCTTCTCTATGAACATCAGTAGTGGCACAATGTAAACTACCACCAAACGCATAAACGTCTCTAAAAGGAACTGGAATTACCTCCAATCCAAAACTTTCCATTTGTTTAATCATTTTTTCTTCTGTTGCCTCGACGCATATAGTTTCAGGGTCAATTATCAAAACGTTCATTGACAACCAGATTGATGAATAACACATAGGTGGTGGACTATTATGAATAGAAGGTGCTGCCTCATGAATTTCCCATTTATTATCATCGAAAATTTTTCTTTGCTCTGATGATATTTTTCTATTTGGATTAATTATTATAACTCCTGGTTTAATTGGAGTAAAACATGCATCAATGTGCGTTGGAATTAAATCACCTGGTAAATTAATTTGATGAACACGATGATTTGGATAATGTCTTCTTAACCAATCTAAGCCACTTAAATTTGATGTAAAATTGTTATGATAAAAAAGATCTTTTCCAAAGCGTAAAATTTCTGCTGCATCAAAAAGTGGTTCTTTTTCTGTCAATATCATGTCTCTATTTTCGATTTTTTTATAACGTTCTTCTTCCGTTATACCTTCAGGAAGATAATTAGACTTATACGATTGATTAGTTAATCTTGGTTTAGGTGCCGATTCCCATCTCATGTTTTTATCTTCTGAGTAATATTTTTCAAGTAGTGGTCTATAAGCAAGGTACTCAAACCATCTACATCTGTAAGACATTGGTGCCTCTAGCATTTCATTTCCTACAGTAAGAATAACATCTCTTGGAGGCATGCAACCAAACATACCATCATTAGACCAATCAGGTGTCTCTATACTCTGAGAAAAGTCAATAGGTGTTGGTCTATCAACTTTTATATTTAGGGAATTTAAAATTTTAACAAAGTTTTCTAATTGTATATTTGCTTTATCAATTGACTCCTGTGGACGTGGTCCGTGAGATCCTGCCATACCACTATCTTTACTGATTTTTGGTTCAAGCGCTGGTTCCATTGGAGGTATGTTGGCATTTTCAACTGCTCCAACTATAACATGTTTTAATGGATCCCATTCATTCCAAGAATTAACTATTGTCATTATATTTTCCTTAATTTAAAACTATGCATTATAATTAAAACATATGGAATTAAATAACAAATCACTCTTTAAACAAAAATGTTTCATAAATGGGGAATGGGTTGGCAGTTCTTCAGGTGAAACTCTTCAAGTAAATAATCCAGCATCTCTTGAAATTATTGGCAACGTCCCAAAATGCTCAGTTTCAGAAACTAAAAAAGCTGTAGATGATGCCAATACTGCTTTCCAAACTTGGAAAGAAACTACTGCTAAAGAAAGATCAGTTATTCTTAAAAAATGGGGGGAGCTGATCATAGAAAATGCAGATGATTTAGCTAAAATAATGACTATTGAGCAAGGTAAACCTCTGGCTGAAGCAAAGGGCGAAATACTAATGGGTGCTTCTTATATTGAGTTCTATGCTGAAGAAGCAAAAAGAGTTTATGGTGATGTAGTTCCTGATCCAAGACCTGGAAAAAGAATTGTAATAATTAAACAGCCTGTTGGTGTTGTGGGAGCAATAACTCCATGGAACTTTCCAAATTCAATGATCACAAGAAAATGTGCAGCCGCTCTAGCAGTTGGTTGTACTACTGTAGTTAAACCAGCAAGCCAAACACCGTATTCAGCATTAGCTGTAGCAGTACTTGCTAAAGAAGCGGGTTTTCCAGATGGTGTATTTAATGTAATCACTGGATCGGCAAGTGAGATTGGTAAAGAACTAACAAGTAATCCAATTGTAAGAAAAATTTCTTTTACAGGATCTACGGAGGTTGGAAAAATACTTTTAGAGCAAAGTGCCTCAACAGTAAAAAAAGTTTCTATGGAACTTGGTGGTCATGCACCATTTATTGTTTTCGATGATGCAGATATGGATGAAGCTGTTGCTGGCGCACTTCAAAGTAAATTTAGAAATAGTGGTCAAACATGTATTTGTTCAAATAGAATATTTGTGCATGAAAACATTTATGATGAATTCCTAGAGAAATTTACAAATGAAGTCAGTAAAATAACAGTGGGTAATGGACTTGAAGATGGAATTGTGTCTGGTCCTTTAATTGATCAATCCTCTTTAGAAAAAGTAATTGATCATGTACAAGATGCAGTAAATACGGGAGCTAAAATAGCAATTGGTGGAGATGTGCATTCACTTGGTGGAAATTTCTATCAACCAACTGTTCTCTCAAATGTATCTACAAAGGCAAAAATTACTTTTGAAGAAACATTTGGACCCGTTGCTCCTCTTTATAAATTTTCTAGTGATGACGAGGTGATTAAAATGGCTAATGATACACCGTATGGATTAGCTTCATATTTCTATTCAAGAGACATAGGAAGAATTTGGAGAGTTGCTGAAGCACTTGAATATGGAATTGTATCTATCAATAATGGGCTGCCAACAATTGCGGAAGTTCCTTTTGGTGGAGTTAAAGAATCAGGAATGGGAAGAGAAGGTTCTCGATATGGCCTTGATGATTATTTAACTATTAAATATATATCTATGGGTGGTATTTAGGAAAGCCAAGCTGCTCCTCTTACCCCACTTGAATCACCATGAATATTTTTTACAACTTTAGTGTGAAGCGTATCTGTAAAAACATATTTTTTTAGAGCATCATTTATATTTTCGTAAATAAAATCGATGTTTGACATTCCTCCACCCAAAACAATCACATCTGGATCAAGAATATTACAAACTAGAGATAAGCCTCTTGCTAAATGATCGACATATTGATTTAGCGCAAAGATACTATCTTTTTCTTTATTATTAAAACCATCTAAAATTTGATGTGAATTATAATTTTTATTGCAACGTAAATTATAGACAGATGAAAAGCCTGGTCCAGATATATAGGTCTCTAAGCACCCTTCTTTTCCACAATAACATTTTTTAACATATTTTTTTTCATCTTCTGTTCTACTTGGCAAAACTATGTGTCCCCACTCTCCGCTTATGCTATTACGACCTCTAATTACTTTTTGATTGATACTGATACCACCGCCTACACCAGTTCCTATAATGACTCCGAAAACAACTTCAAACCCTTTACCAGCTCCATCTACCGCTTCAGAAAGAGTAAAACAATTAGCATCATTTTCCAAATTCACATTTCTACTTAAAATTTTATCTAAATCTTGCTTAAAAGGTTTGCCATTTAACCATATGGAATTAGCATTTTTAATTAAAGCTGTATCATTTGATATGGCTCCTGGCATTCCCATACCAACAGTATCTGCTTTGCCGTGTTTATCTTCAAAATGATTTATAATGGATAGTATTCCCTTAATTGTTCCATCATAACTTTTTTCAGTATTAATTCTTTTTCTATCTATTTCAGTTCCATTTGGATCTAGAAGAATACCCTCAGTTTTGGTACCGCCTACATCAATACCGATTTTCATTAATTATTATTTTGTAATAATTTTGTGTAAAGTTGGGATCAAAGCAACTGCTAGTGCAATTTTAAACAATTCACTTAGAATAAATGGTAAAAGACCAGCAACTACTGCTTTTTCGAAACCAATAAAATAACCAAGATAGATTATACCAAATGAAAAAATAATAGCAGAACCAATTAATAGAGATACTGTAGCTTTAAAATATGTTTTACTAAAACCTAAATTTGCTAAATAACTTATAATGATTGATGCAAATAACATGCCATAAAGATATCCTGCTGTTGGTCCAACTAAATAAGCAACGCCACCACCAGCTGCAAAAACAGGAAGTCCTATAGCTCCTTGAAAAAGGTAAAATGCAACTGTAGCAAAAGATAATCTTACACTATATGTCATCCCTATTAAGAATATGACAAACGTCTGCATTGTCATTGGCACTGGCCAAAATGGTACTTGAACTTTAGCGGAAATCGCTAGTAAAATTGAACCAAATAACATCAATATTATTATAAGAAAATTTAAATTTATATTTTCAAAATTTTTTAGTCTGAGTATTAAAATTCTTTTTTCGTGCATATGTTTTCCTTTAAATACTATAATTAAACTAATTTATATTTTGCTTCAAGCTTATCCCAAAAATCTTTCTCTAATTTTACGTTGTTTAATGCATTAATTTGCTTCAATCCTGTAGGTGAAGTTACGTTTATTTCTGTTAGATAATTTCCAATTATATCAATTCCAACAAAAAAAAGATTGTGCTCTTTTAGTTTCGGTCCCAAATTTTCGATAATTTCTTTGTCTCTATAAACTAGGTCAGTTTTACTTGCTTTACCGCCAGCGTGAAAATTTGCCTTTAAATTACCTTCTTGTGGTATTCTCGCAACTGAACCAAAATATTCTCCATCGAAAAAAACGATTCTCCTGTCTCCATGCTCTATCTCATTGATAAATTTTTGGACCATTATAGGCAAGTGTAAATATTCCTCTAATATTTTAGAATTGAAATTACTTTTATCAAATCTATGTATACCCTCTCCTCCATTGCCATAAAGTGGTTTGGTTATAATATCTTCTTCTTTATCTAAAAACTCTTTAATAATTTTTAAATCTTTTGTTACTAAAGTAGGTGGCATAAATTCTTTAAAATTAAATGTAAATAATTTTTCAGTAGAATTTCTAACTGCTGTTGGATCATTCACAACAATTGTTGAGGATGGAAGTAAGTCCAAAATATAAGTCGATGTGATATAATTCATATCAAAAGGAGGATCTTGTCTTAAAAAGACAAATTGAAAATCTTCTAATTTGGCAATTATTTTATTTGATTTAAAATTGAAATAATTTTTTTCATCTAGCAATAACTCTAAATAATATCCAGATGCTTGAATAGTGTTCTCTTTTACGAATAAATCTTTTGGATTGTAATAAAAAATATCATAATCTCTTTCTTGCGCCTCATAACCTATTAAAAAAGATGTATCGAATTCATAATCAATTTTTTCAATGTTATCCATTTGAATTGCTATACTTTTTTTCATTAGAAAATTTCTTCCTCATATATTTTATTAATATTTTTTTTCCATTCACCATTATATTTGCTGATTAATAAATCAGCTGGTGAATGGCCATTTGATAGATTTTGTTCTAAATCTTTAAGATAAAATGTTTCATTATATTTTTCATTTTTGACTAGAATATTTCTTTTTTCTAAACCTGATTTTGAAATTTCAAATAATTTTTGTGCAATATCTAACAAAATGCCATTTTTGAATTTGGTTTGTAGACCCTCTTTTGGCACTAAACTATTAATCAAATTTCTATCTTTTTGAGTCCAGCCCTCAACTATTTCATTTGTTTTATCAATAGATTCATCGTTATATAAAATACCAATCCAAAAAGCAGGTTGGGAACATATTAAATCCCATGAACATGCATCCATGGAACGAATTTCTAAGAATTGCTTTAATCTAACTTGAGGAAATAAAGTTGATAAATGGTTTATCCAATCTTCAATAGTGGTTTCAATGTGCAAATCTTTAGAGATGTTATTATTCATAAAATCTCTAAAAGTATAATCGGTCATATTTATATATTTATGATTTCTAATTACAAAATACATTGGCACATCAAGAGCATACTCAGCATATTTTTCAAAATTAAAATCTTTATCAAAAACAAATGGTAATAAACCTGTTCTATCTTTATCCGTGTGATGCCAAAAATGAGATCTTAAACTCTTATATTTAGAGACTTCTTTTTGATCAAATGGTGAGTTAGCAAATATTGCAGTTGCAATTCCTTCAAGATTTAACATTAATTTATACTTAATAATCATATCTTCTTCAGAATGATAATCCAAATTTACTTGGTTTGTACATGTACGTTTCATCATATGATGTCCCAGAGTACCTACTTTTGGCATGTATTTTTTCATTATGGAGTATCTTTGTTTTGGCATCCAAGGTAATTCGTCTATAGATAAGCTGGGTTCCACACCTAAGCCCAATAATATAAAATTAAATTCTTCACCAATTTCTTTTAACTCTTTTAAATGTCTATTTGTTTCTGTGCAGGTTTGATGAATATTTTTTAATTGAGCTCCAGATAATTCGATCTGACCACCTGGTTCTAAAGTTATACTTTCACCAAATCTTTCTAGAGCAATTATTGTAGTATTTTTATCATCATACTTTGGTTTCCATCCCTTGTTTACAAATTTTAAAAGAATATCTTTTATACCGTTTGACTCTTCATAAGATAATTGTTGTAAACTGTCTTTTTTTAGAACAAATTTCTCGTGTTCTACACCTATGCGCAAATCATTTTTATCTTTAATTCCTTTATAAAAGTAATCTATTAGGTCGTTTTTTTTTAGCATTTCTTTTTTTTAATAGTCCAAATCATAGTAAAAACAAAGTTGCTAATCCAAGAAAAGATAGAAAACCAAATACATCTGTTATTGTAGTTAAAATTACTGCAGATGCTAATGCGGGATCAATTTTTAGTTTATCTAGTAATAGTGGAATTACAATTCCTGAAAAACCAGCAATAAGTAAGTTGAGTATCATGGCAAGACCTATTATTAATCCCAACATCAAATTATCAAACCAATAGATAGAAATTAAAGATATTATGATTGCAAATATAATACCATTTATACCACCAATTAGAGTTTCTTTGGTTATTATTTTTAACGCATTACCAGTAGTTAGTTCTTTTACTGCAATAGCTCGCACTGCGACTGTTAAAGTTTGAGTACCAGCATTAGCACCCATAGAGGCAACTATTGGCATTAAAATAGCTAAGGCCACTACTTTTTCTATTGTTGCTTCAAATAAACCTATTACTACGGAAGCTACAACTGCTGTCATTAAATTAACAATTAGCCATGAAATTCTTGATTTTGTTGTGCTAATAACTGATTCATACAAATCTGTGTGATCAACACCTCCAAGCTTTAAAATATCTTCCTCTCTTTCTTCTTCTATAACCTCTACAACGTCATCAACTGTAATTGATCCTATAATTTTTTTTTGATTATTAATAACTGGAGCACTGACTAATCCATATTTATTAAATAATAAAGCTACATCCTCTTGATCTGTATTTACATCTATTAATCTTAAATCTTTATTTGTTATTGTATTTAATTCTATTTCTCTTTTTGAACCCATTAATTTTCCCAACGGAACTATTCCTTTTGCTTCTTTATTATTATTGATTAAGTAAATATCATAAAAATCTTCAGGTAAGTTTCCTTTATTGTTTCGCAAATAATCAATTGCTTTACCAACATTCCATGATTGATTAACTGCAACAAATTGCCTTTGCATTAATCTTCCAGCAGAATCTTGAGGATAATTTAATCCTTCTTCAACTAATGTACGCTCTTCTTTATTTAAATTTTCTAAAAATATTGTCTTATCTTTTTCTTCTAAGTCTTCAGCTAAATCGACAGCATCATCGATATCTAAACTTTTAGCATTATTAGCTAATTGTTTTATATCCAAAGTTTCTATTATTTCCTCTCTAACACTATTATTTAAATAAGTTAAAATTTCAGGATCAAACTTCTTATCAATTATATTCAAAAGGCTTAGTCTTAGAACTGGATCTAAATTTTGAAGAATATCTGCAATATCAGCATTATGAATATCTTTTAAATAAGATAAAACTTTTTCATATTTATAATTTTCTAAATAATCAGTTACTAATTCAACAGATTTACTTGAAGAATCCTGATCTTTTTTAATAATTATTTCTTCCATATAAATTGGTGCGGCTGAGAAGACTTGAACTTCCACAGGATAAATCCCACAGCGACCTCAACGCTGCGCGTATACCAATTCCGCCACAGCCGCCTATATACTAGTATAAATATCAGATAGAATATTAACTAGCAATAAAGTAAAATAAACAAGATGAAAGAGATTGAAGTTAAAATATCTAGGAATGAAATAAATTATGATGAGGCAGTCAGGTTTATGGAATCAAAAGTAGAAAACATACATGACAATCTGTCTAAAGAATTATTATGGTTTTTAAATCATAATCATGTTTTTACTCAAGGAACTAGTGCTAAAAATGATGAGGTATTAAACTCAAGTATTATTGATGTAATTAAAACAAATCGTGGAGGCAAAACAACATACCATGGCCCAGGTCAAAGAATTGTTTATTTTATGTTAAATTTAAATAATAAAAAAAAAGATATACGAAAGTTCATATCTATAATTGAAGATTCATTAATTACCCTTCTAAAAAATTACAATATTGAAGCGAGAGCATTTAAAGATAGAGTCGGTATTTGGGTAATTAAAAATAATAAAATAACTTTTGATAAAGAAAAAAAAATTGGAGCTATTGGTCTTAGAGTAAAAAAATGGATTACTTATCATGGTATGAGTTTCAATATTAATCCTGATCTGAGATATTATAATTATATTCACTCATGTGGTTTAAAAGAATATGAAAATACTTCTATGGAAGAATTAGGTATTAAATTGGATCAAGGTGAGTTTGATGAATATTTTAAAAATATATTTATAGATAAATTAAAAAGAATCTAAATGAATTTGGAAATTTTTAATTAATGTTAAATTATTTTTTTTAATAAAAGTTACAAAATGTTCAGGTAAATCTGCTACATACTCTACTAACTTATTATTAATTGAGAATTTTAAACAATAAGCATGTAGCATTAATTTTTCTTTTCTTAAATTGGATAAAGCATTATATTTTTTATCACCTATAATGGAACAGCCAAGATTTTTTGAAACAATTCTTAACTGATGTGTTTTGCCAGTTTTAGGATTATACAATAACTGTGAAATTCCATTTTTTGTGTTAAGTACTTTATAATTAGTTAAACTATTTTCAGTTTTGAGTTTTTTATTTTTTATACTCAAATTTACTTGTGATGTTTTATTTTTAGGAGTTCCGTCACATAAAGCTATATAAAACTTTTTAATATGTCTCTGTTTAAAAAGCGTTGAAAAATATTTTGCATATTTTAAATTTTTAGCAATTAGTAGTAAGCCTGTAGTTTCTTTGTCTAATCTATGTACGAGTCTATAATTTGAGTTAATCGTTTTAATTATATGATCAATAGATACATTGATTTTACTACCACCTTGAGTTGCAATCTCATCCCATTTGTTTAAAACCAGAAAATCATCATTTTGGAATATTATTGATTTATTAAACTTTATTAAATCTTTTTTAGAAATTTTTATATTTTTCTTATAAATTATTCTATTTTTATATAATTGGTTGTGAAAGTTTAAAATACTTAGATTATCATTTATTTTTACAAGATAATTTGAAGTAGTGCGACGATCATTAATTAATATATTTTTTTTTCTTATATTTTTTTCAATAAAACTTTGAGTAAGAGAGGAGTATAAATTTTTCAAATACTTGTCTAATCTCACATCATAATTTTCTTTAATTTTTATATTTTTTATCAATTTGTTACTTATTTATTATTATTCCAAAATATGCAGATAAAATACAAACTGATATTGAAAATAAAATATACACAACAGATACAAAGATTTTTTTTTCCATAATTAAACTTAGCGCTTCATAAGAAAAAGCAGAAAAAGTAGTAAAAGAACCAAGTAATCCTACAATTAAAAAAAACTTAATAAAGTCTTCAGAAAAATTCCTTAAGATATTAGAAGTAATAAGATATCCAATTAAAAAAGATCCTAAAATATTTACTGACAGTGTTCCATAAACATTAGATGCGAATAAATATTTACTTAAATTAGTTAAAATAAATCTTAAAACAGCTCCGGTTGCTCCACCTGTAGCTACAAGGATTAAATTAAACAATATATTTTAAATTTGAGGTTGTTGCTCTACTTCTTCCGTAGATTTTTTTTCAACAACTGGTCCACTATCAAGCCCCTTTGCGTTTTCATCTCTATCCACAAACTCGATTACTGCAGTGGGCGCATTATCACCAAATCTATTCCCAAGTTTTATAATACGAGTGTATCCTCCACCTCTATTTTTATATCTATCAGCGAGTACATCAAAGACTTTTTTTGACATCTTTTGATCTTGTAAAATAGAAACAGCTTTTCTTCTTGATAACAAATCACCTTTCTTACCTAATGTAACTATTTTTTCTACAAATCTTTTAAGTTCTTTAGCTTTTGCTAGAGTAGTTGTTATTTGTTCGTGTTTAATTAGGGCATTTGACATGTTCATAAACATTGCTTTTCTATGAGAGGAATTTTTATTTAACTTCTTATTTTTAATATTATGTTTCATTTAGTTTATTTATTAAAAGGATCTTCATATTTTTTTGCAAGTTCATCAATATTTTCAGGTGGCCAATCAGGAACGGACATGCCTAAATTTAGTTCCATTTGTTGAAGAACTTCCTTTATTTCATTTAAAGATTTTCTTCCAAAGTTTGGAGTTCTCAACATTTCTGACTCAGATTTTTGAACAAGATCACCAATGTAAATAATATTATCGTTTTTAAGACAATTAGCAGATCTAACAGATAACTCTAATTCTTCTACTTTTTTCAGTAAATTAGAATTAAAAGACAAAGCTTCAACTTGAGATTGATCAGGTAAGACTTCTGGTTCATCAAAATTAATGAATGGCTGAAGTTGATCCTGTAAGATTCTTGCTGCCAACGCTATTGCGTCATCTGGAGTAATTGCACCATTTGTTTCAACATCAAAAACCAATTTATCAAAGTCTGTCACTTGACCAACTCTACTATTTTCAATTTTATATGATGCTTTAATAACGGGGCTAAACATTGCATCTAATTTTATTTCACCGATAACTTTATTTTCATCTTCAGCAACCTCAGCTGATACATAACCTTTGCCAGTTTCAACGTTTGCTTCAATTTCAACATCTGCATTAGAATCAAGTGTCATAATTAATTGATCAGGATTCATTATTTCTGTTTCTGAGTCAGTTTCAAAATTTCCAGCTCTTAATTCTCCAGAGCCTGAGGATTTTATATACATTTTTTTTAAACCTGGTGAATGAACTTTAACTGCTATCGATTTCAAATTTAGAAGTATATCTGTTAAATCTTCTTTAACTCCAGGAATGGTTGAAAATTCATGGACAACACCTTTTATTTTTACTGACGTAATTGCTGCTCCTTGTAAAGAAGAAAGTAATATCCTCCTAATTGAATTTCCTAACGTTAATCCAAAGCCTCTTTCTAAAGGTTCGGCTGTTAACTTTCCAATTCTTCCATTACTTTCGTCTACATTTACTTCCATTTTTGTAGGTTTAATTAATTCAATCCAATTCTTTTGTAACACTTAAATGCTCCTTTTTTTAAACTCTTCTTCTTTTTCTAGGTCTGCAACCATTATGAGGGATAGGTGTCACATCTTTAATAGAAGTGATCACATAACCTATAGACTGCAGAGATCTAAGTGCAGACTCTCTACCTGAACCAGGACCAGATACCTCTACTTTTAGATTTTTTAAACCATATTCTTTTGCTTTATTACCTACATCCTCTGCTGCAATTTGAGCAGCATATGGTGTAGATTTTCTAGATCCTTTAAAACCTTTATGACCTGATGATGACCATGCCAGAGCATTACCTTTTTCATCTGTGATAGTAATAATAGTATTATTGAAAGAAGATACAATATGAGCAACACCAGATGAAAGTTTTTTCTTAATTTTAGATTTTTTTTTCTCTACCATATTAACCTTTGGTAACCTTTTTCTTCCCTGCAATAGCAACAGCCTTACCTTTTCTTGTTCTAGCATTAGTGTGAGTTCTTTGTCCTCTAACAGGTAATTTTTTTCGATGACGAAGTCCTCTATAACACCCAAGATCGTTTAATCTTTTTATATCTAAGGAAATTTTTCTTCTTAAATCACCTTCAACTGAATAATCCTTATCAATTAAATCTCTAATTTTATTTACTTCTTCTTCATTTAATTCGCTAACTCTCTTAGTAATATCTATTGAAGCGTCATTACAAATATCTAAAGCAATTTTCTTACCAATTCCATAAATATATGTAAGAGCAATATTAACTTTTTTATTTGTAGGAATATTAACACCTGATATTCTAGCCATAATGAAATCCAAAAAAAATGAATGAGGGTGAATACATGATAATTATATAATTAGTCAAGGAAAGATATATCAAATTTTGGCTGTTTTTCATGATTTTTTTAAAATTTTCTTAATTTTTTCTGTAATTTCATCAATTTGCAAAGATCCGTCTATCTCATAAAATATGCTTGAATGTTTATCTTTATAATAACTTGATACCTTTTGTGTGGATTCAATGTATTCGTTATACCTAGTTTCTAAAACATCAATGTTATCATCCTCTCTACTTTCTTCTAAAGATCTTTTAAGTATTCTATCTTTCAAAATTGCAAAATTTATTTCTATATTAAATATATAGTTTATTGGATTTGATATTTGTAAAAGAAAATTTTGAAGAAATTCTGATTGATTTAGTGTTCTTGGATATCCGTCTAAAATAAAACCATTTTTTGCATCAGAATTTAGCCTGGAGGAAACTATAGAATTTAAAGTATCATCTGAAACAAGTTTGCCTGAAGACATAATTTTTTTAAGTTCTTCTGCAAGACTGTCGTTTTCTGTTAATTTTTTTCTTAATATGTCTCCAGTAGATAAATGTGGAATATTTAAAAATTCTGAAATTATTTTAGCCTGAGTTCCTTTTCCTGCCCCAGGAGGGCCAAAAAAAATTAAGTTATGCAATTTATCTTCTACCTTTTAGCTTAGTTTTCTTTAATAACCCTTCATATTGATGCTGGAATAGGTGTGATTGGACCTGAGTAATAAAATCAATCATAACAACTACTACAATTAGCAAGGCTGTTCCACCCAGATAAAATGGAATTGATGTTCTTGATAAGAGAAATTCTGGCAGCAATGCAACAAAGGTAAGATAAATTGTTCCAATTGTTGTTAATCTTATTAATACAAATTCAATATACTTTGCTGTATTTTCTCCAGGTCTAATTCCTGGAATAAAACCTCCATATTTTCTAAGGTTTTCAGCTTGTTCATCGGGATTAAAAACAATTGATGTATAAAAAAATCCGAAAAATATTATCATAGCAGCATAAAAAGCCAAATACAGTGGTTGTCCTCTTCCCAAGTAACTAGAAATTAAAATGAATATGTCGCTAGATGAGCCAGCTCCAAACCCAGACATAGTATTTGGTAGAAGTAAAATAGAAGATGCAAAAATTACAGGGATAACACCAGCTGTATTGATTTTCAATGGTAAGTGAGAACTTTGACCTCCATAAATTTTATTGCCAACTTGTCTTTTGGGATATTGAACAGGCAAACGTCTCTGAGCTTTTTCAATAAATACAATAAAAATTATCAATAATGAAATTAGAATTAAAATACCTAATATAAATGCAATACTTAATTCACCAGTTCTACCCAATTGTAAAGTGCTTACAAATGCACCAGGTAAGTTTGCTATTATTCCGGCAGTTATTATCAGAGAAATTCCATTTCCAACACCTCTTGATGAAATTTGTTCACCTAACCACATAAGAAAAACGGTTCCACCAACAAGAGTTATAACTGTTGTTAATCTAAAAAATAAGCCTGGTTCAAAAACAATATTTCCATATGTGGTCTGCATAGATTCTAAGCCTATTGAAACACCATATCCTTGAACTGCTGCTATTAAAACAGTTACGTATCTTGTAAATTGTAGTAATTGTCTTCTGCCTTTGGAACCTTGTTCTTTAAGTGATTTTAGATAAGGTATGGCAGATTGCATTAAGGTCATTATTATGGAAGATGATATATAAGGCATAACACCCAATGCGAAGATACCCATTCTACCAAGAGCACCACCCGAAAATGTATCAAAAATCCCTAAGATGCCTGAAGATTGTTGTTCAAAAAATTGCTGTAAAGCTAATGGATTAATACCAGGTATTGGTAAAAATGTTCCTAAACGAAATACAATTAGTGCTCCCAAAGTAAATAAAAGTCTCTGTCTTAATTCTGTAGCCTTACCTAAAGCTCCAAAATTGAGATTATTTGCTAGTCTGTCTGTAGCTGTTGCCATCTATTTCTTTGTTAATTTAATTTTACAACCTAATTTCTCTAAAACCTCAACAGCATCTTTAGATGCATATGAAATTTCCAAATTAGTAGTCTTTTCTAACTCACCAACGTTAAGAAGCTTTAGGCTTCCATTAGATCTTTTAAATATTTTTTTATTAAATAGCTCTTCTTCTTTTATTCCATCGGCCTCAAATTTATATTTTTTTAAAATATTATTTATCATACTAAAAGTTATAATTTGTATTTTTGTTTTAAATGGATTATTGAACCCTCTTTTAGGTAAACGACGATACAATGGCATTTGTCCACCTTCAAAACCATTAATGGAAACACCTGATCTAGACTTTTGACCCTTAACACCTCTTCCTGCAGTCTTTCCAAGCCCTGAAGCTGAACCTCTTCCTCTTCTTTTATTTTTTTTACCTGAAGTCAAAGTAGATTTTAGTTCGTTAATTTTCATATCTATTTATTCTTACTATTATTGATTTCATTGATTTTTTTGGATCTTTTAGCAGCAACAGATTTGGGTGACTCTGACATTTTAAAAGCATTTAAAGTTGCTTTTAACATATTATGAGGATTTGATGTTCCTGTAGATTTGGCAACGACATCTTTAATACCAAGAGACTCAAAAAGTGCTCTCATTGGTCCGCCAGCAATAATACCAGTACCTGGTGAAGCTGATCTTAGTATAACTTTTCCTGCTCCAAAACGACCAACTATATCATGATGAATAGTTCTATTTTCTTTTAAAGTAACCCTAATCATTTTAGTTTTTGCATTTTCAGTTGCTTTTCTAACAGCTTCAGGAACTTCTTTCGCTTTACCTGTTCCAATACCAACTTGTCCTTTATTGTCACCAACAATCATGATTGCAGCAAAACCGAATCTTCTGCCTCCTTTAACAACCTTAGCTACTCTATTTATTGTCACTAAATGTTCGCTAAATTCATTTTTCTCATTATCAAACATATATACCTCTAAAAATTTAAACCTTCTGATCTTGCTGCATCAGCAAGTATTTTTATCAAACCATGATATTTGTATTTACCTCGATCAAAGGCAACCTTATCAATTCCTTTAGAAATTATTTTTTTGGCTATGTTTTTGCCAATTTCTTCTGCTATTTCTTTTCTTTGTAACTTTTTTTCTCTTATTGATTTTTCAAGTGATGATGCACTTGCAAGTGTAGTACCGTTTTTATCATCTATTAATTGGACATATAAATGGTTATTTGATCTAAAGACGGTTAGCCTGTTTCTATTTGAAACGCTTTTTACTTTGTATCTTGCTCTTTGCTTTCTATCTTTCATAACTATTTCTTTTTTCCCTCTTTTCTAAAGATATATTCATCAATGTATTTTATTCCTTTTCCTTTGAAAGGTTCAGGTTTTCTAAATGATCTAATTTTAGCTGCTGCTGCACCTAGTTTCTCTTTATTTATACTGGTAAGTTTAATTAAATTCTGTTTTGGACATTCAATTTTAACATCTTCAGGAATATCAAAATTAATATCATGACTATAACCTAACTCTAACTTCAATTTTGAACCTGAAACACTAGCTCTATAACCAGTACCATTTAGTTCTAGTGTTTTGCTAAATCCATTTGTTACGCCATTGATTGTATTCGCTATAATAGCTCTGGTTGTTCCCCATATTGGATCATTTGTTTCAGTTTTAATAGGCAAAACACTAACTTCATCTTCATTAATATTAATATTGAAGTTTGAATTAACATTTATTTGCATTTGGCCTAATTTACCTTTAGCAGTGAAAATACCTCCATCAAAGCTACATTCTACTTCTTTGGATACTTTTATAGGATTTTTAGCTATTCTTGACATTAAAAAACCTCACACAATACTTCCCCACCAACATTATTTTTTTTTGCTTGATGGTCTGACATTACACCTTTTGGAGTTGAGAGAATAGAAATGCCCAGTCCTCCATAAGGTTTGTTTAATTCACTGATCTTTGAATACTTTCTTATTCCAGGTTTTGAAATTCTTTTTATTTTTTTTATAACAGGATTACCGTTATAATATTTTAAGTCAATTTTTATTGAATTGACTCCTTTTCTTTCTTCAATATTTTTAAAATCTCTAATATAACCTTCATCTTTAAGAACGCTCAGCACATTCATATTTAGCTTAGATTTCAGGCATAAAGTTGATACTTTATTAGCCTGGTGAGCATTTTTTATTCTAGCAAGCATATCAGATAGTGAATCGTTAAAAGCCATATATTCTCCTACCAACTTGACTTAACAACACCTGGCAAATTACCAGTCATTGAAAGTTCCCTAAATTTAATTCTTGATAAACCAAATTTCCTATAATTTCCCCTTGGTCTTCCAGTAAGTTCACATCTATTTCTATGTCTAATTGATGATCCATTTCTGGGAAGATCATTTAATTTATTTTGTAACGCAATTCTCTCTTCTAAAGGAATGCTCTTATTTTTTATTTTAAGCTTAAGATTTTCTCTCTTTTCTTTATATTTTTTAATCATTTTTTGTCTAAAAAGATTTTTTTGGATTGAACTTAATTTTGCCATCTTACTCCTTAACTAACCTGATTGTCTTTAAAAGGCATATTAAAACTTTTTAGAAGTTCTAAAGCCTCTTCATTATTTTTTGCTGAAGTACAGATTGTAATATCCATACCTCTTATCTTATCAACTTTATCAAAATTAATTTCTGGAAAAATTACATGTTCTTTAACACCCATGGAAAAATTTCCGCTGCTGTCAAAGCTTTTAGAGTTTAAACCTCGAAAATCCCTAATCCTGGGGATTGCTATATTCACTAATCTATCAAGAAATTCATACATCATTTTATTTCTCAATGTAACTTTTGCTCCTAATGGCATACCTGCTCTAATTTTAAATCCTGAAATTGCTTTCTTAGAATTTGTCTTGACTGCTTTTTGTCCAGAAATAAGAGTTAAATCTTCAACAGCTTTATCAATCAACTTTGAATCATCTTTGCCCTCACCAACTCCCATGTTTAATATTATTTTTTTTAATTTAGGAACTTCAAATAAATTTTTAAAACCAAGCTTAGATTTTAATTCTTTTTTTATTTGATTATTATATTCTTCTAACAGTCTACTCATTTAGATTTCCTTACCAGAGGCTTTATTTATTCTAACTTTTTTTTCATTATTAAATTTGTAACCAATTCTGACACCTTTTTTTAATTCAGGATCATAATATGAAAGGTTTGAAAGATGCATTGGCATTTCTTTATCAATAATTCCACCAGGATTATTGTTGTCTGGTTTTTGATTTTTTTTTACCCTATTAATCTCAGAAACGATTGCTTTCATTTTTTTTGGAATCATTTTTACTATTTTCCCAGTTTTACCTTTATCCTTACCAGCTAACACAATAACTTCGTCGCCTTTTTTTAATTTATATTTGTTACTCATTATAATACCTCTGGCGCAAGACTAATTATTTTCATAAATTTTTTATTTCTAAGCTCTCTAGTAACAGGGCCAAATATTCTTGTAGCAATTGGCTCTTCTTGTTTATCTAATAAAACTGCAGCATTTTTATCAAATCTTATTGCTGTACCATCAGCTCTTTTAAAATCTTTGGATGTTCTTACTATCACAGCTTTGTATACATCACCTTTTTTTACTTTAGCTCTTGGCAGTGCATCTTTAATAGAAACAACAATAATATCTCCAATAGATGCCGATCTTCTTTTTGATCCTCCAAGAACTTTAATGCATTGGATTTTTCTAGCGCCTGAGTTATCAGCAACAAAAAGCTTAGATTGCATTTGTATCATTATTTACCCTCGGAATTTGGAATAACTTTCCATTTTTTTAGTTTTGAAATAGGTTTAGTCTCTATTATTGAAACTGTATCACCAACTTGAAACTCATTATTTTCATCATGAGCATGATATTTTTTAGTTTGTCTAATAATTTTTTTATAAAGTTTGTGTTTAATTCTTCTAGTTACATCAACAGTGATTGTTTTATTTGACTTCGATGAAACAACTATTCCAGATAAAATTCTTTTAGGCATTTCTGTCTCCATTTAGATTTGACAATTTTGTTCTTAATCTAGCAATTTGTTTTTTTGTATCTTTCATCTTAGATGTTTTTTCAAGTTGTCCAGAAGATTTTTGAAAACTCAAATTCAAAAGAGTTTTCTTTAAAACCAAGATCTCGTCTTGAATTTTTTTATTGTTTAAATTAGTTTTTTTATTCATTATATATTTCTCTCAACAAATTTACATTTAATAGGTAACTTTGCAGCAGCTAAAGTCATAGCTTTTCTAGCATCATTTACATTTACACCATCAACCTCAAACATAATTCTCCCAGGTTTAACTCTACAGGCCCAGTATTCTATTGATCCCTTGCCCTTGCCCATTCTCACTTCTGCCGGTTTTTTTGATACAGGCACATCTGGAAAAATCCTTATCCACATCCTACCAGCTCTTTTTAGATATCTTGTTATCGCTTTTCTTGCAGCTTCTATTTGTCTTGATGTAACCCTTTCAGGTTCAATAGCTTTAAGTCCAAAACTGCCATAGTTAAGAGCATAATTTCCTTTAGCAGTTCCATGGATTCTTCCTTTAAACTGTTTTCTAAATTTCGTTTTTTTTGGTGAAAGCATATTCATTATCTAACACTCCCTTGATCAATTTGTTTTTTTTCACTTGCGTATGGGTCTTTTGACAAGATTTCACCTTTATTAATCCAAACTTTAATACCACAAATTCCATAAGTTGTTTCGGCTTCTGCAGTAGCATAATCTATATCGCCTCGTAAGGTATGTAATGGTACACTACCTTCATGGTATTTTTCAGTTCGAGCTATTTCGGCTCCTCCCAACCTACCACTGCATACAACTTTTACACCTTTTGCTCCTAATCTCATTGCAGATTGAACTGCTTTTTTCATAGCCCTTCTAAAAGATATTCGTCTTTCAAGTTGTGATGCGATATTTTCTGCAACTAGTTTTGCTTCAACTTCTGGTTTTCTTACTTCTTTAATATCTAAGAAAACTTCAAGGTTGGACATTTTTGAAAGATCATTTTTTAGAGTTTCAATATCAGCTCCCTTTTTTCCAATTATAATACCTGGTCTTGAACTATAAATAGAAATTCTTAGTTTTTTTGCCGCTCTTTCAATATTAATTTTAGATATACTTGCGTTTTTGAGTTTTTTTTCAACATAATCTTTAATCTTTAAATCTTGGTGTAATAATTTTGTATATTCATTTTTTGAAAACCACCTTGATGACCAAGTTTTATTAATTCCCAGTCTAATGCCATAAGGATTAACTTTTTGTCCCATTATATTTTTTCCTTCTTCGTTTCTGATCTTTCTTCAACAACAATTGTTACTTTACTAAATGGTTTGATAATTGAAGCAGCCCTTCCCTTTGCACGAGGTCTCCATCTTTTCATTCTTAGACTTTTACCAACGAAAGCTTCTTTAACAAAAAGTTTATCTATATCTAGTTGTTTATTGTTTTCTGCATTTGCAACAGCAGCGTTTAGTACTTTTAAAATAGTTCTAGAAATTCTTTTCGAGGAAAACTGTAATTGATTTATTGCCGAACTAACCTTCATGTTGACTATTGCGTTTACTAATATTGATAGTTTTGTAGGACTTATTCTAATCATATTGTCTTTTGCAATTGCTGTTAAATTTTCATTCATTTTTGTTCCGCTTTCTTATCTGCAGCTGTGTGTCCTTTAAAAGATCTAGTAGGGGAAAATTCTCCTAATTTGTGTCCAACCATTTGTTCATTAATAGTCACTGGAACAAATTTTTGACCATTATATACGCCAAAAGTAAGACCTACAAATTGTGGAAGAATAGTAGATCTTCTTGACCATGTCTTTAATACTTCTTTTCTTCCAGACTGTGAAAGTTTTTCAGCCTTTTTTATTAAAGTTATATCTACAAACGGGCCTTTCCAAACTGATCTTGTCATTATTTTTTCTTCCTTCTAATTATAAACTTATTGGTTTTTTTATTATTTCTTGTTTTTTTCCCTTTTGTAGAAACACCCCATGGAGTAACAGGGTCTCTACCTCCTGATGTTCTACCTTCTCCACCACCATGAGGGTGGTCGACTGGATTCATAACAACACCTCTGACCTTCGGTCTAAAACCTAAATATCTTTTTCGCCCAGCTTTACCCAGTTTAATGTTTTTTTGATCAGTATTTGAAACCTCTCCTATTGTAGCCCTACACTTTTTATTAACATGTCTAATTTCTCCTGAAATTAATTTAATTTGTACATAAGGTTGTTCTTTAGATACAATTTGAGCAGATGATCCAGCAGATCTAATTAACTGCCCACCTGCTCCGGGCTTCAATTCAATATTATGAATATTAGTTCCAACAGGTATATTGTTTATTGGTAAGGAGTTGCCATTTTTAATTGGAACATTTTCACCTGAAATTATTTTTTCACCAACTTTGATATTTTTTGGTGATATAATATAACTATGTTCACCGTCTTCATATTTTAATAAAGATATAAATGCAGATCTATTTGGATCATATTCATTTCTTATAACTTCGGCCATAACATCCGTTTTTGATCTTTTAAAATCTATAATTCTATATTTTCTTTTAACACCACCCCCCATTCTTCTTGAGGTAATTCTGCCTTGGTTGTTTCTTCCTCCAGTTGATTTAAATTTTTTTGTTAATGATTTAAATGGTTTTTCTTTAGAAAGTTCTTTTTTTGAAACTAGAACAGTACCTCTTAATCCAGGTGTCGTAGGTTTAAACTTTAATAACATTATTTGATCTCCAATGAAGAGTCGATTGTATTACCTTCATCAAGTGTCACGATTGCTCTTTTGGTGTCTTTTCTAAAACCATATTGACCCTTAAATATTTTACCCTTACCTCTTAAAATTGAGGTATTCACTTTAGTTACCTTAACCTTAAAAATAGCTTCAATAGCGTTTTTAATTTCAAAAGAATTTGAACTTTTTGAAACTATAAAAGAATATTGATTAAATTGTTGTAAATTTGTAGATTTTTCTGTTGTTATTGGTTTCTTTACAATATCGTAAGCTCTTTCAAGTGTAATATTTTTAAATTTATTTTTCATGAGAGCCTCTTAGTTATTTCGTTTATTGATTTTTGTTCAATGAAAATTTTGTCAAATGTTATTAAATCTTTGACGTTTATTCCTTTTTGATTCAAAATAGAAACTCCAGGGATATTGGATGATGCTAATTTAAAATTTTTATCAATCCCATTTTCAGAATATATAAATAAAGCAGATTTATAATCAAACTGTTTTAAATCTGAATATAGATCTTTTGTCTTTAAACTCTTAATTTCAAAAGTATCTATAATTACAGCTTTTTCTTCTAAAAATTTAACTGATAATGCAGATTTCAACGCAAGTTTTTTTTCTTTTTTATTTAAACTGATAGAATGGTCTCTATTTTGAGGACCCATAGCAACAGCTCCACCTCTAAAGTTAGGTGGTTTATTACTTCCTTGTCTAGCGTTTCCAGTACCTTTTTGAGAAAAAGGTTTCTTACTACGTCCACTTACTTCGGATCTTGTCTTAGTTTTATGTGAACCTTGTCTTGATTTTGCATTTTGATATCTAATATATTGATGTATGATGTCAGGAAAAGTTTTAACACCAAAAATACTTGAATCTAGCTCTACGTCTCCGACTGTTTTATTTTTTAGATTTAAAACTGTTTTTTTCATTATGATTTTTTAACCGAGTCTTTAAGATAAACAATGGAGTTTTTTTTACCTGGAACTGAACCTTTAACAATTAAAACGTTATTTTCACTGTCTATATCAATTACTTTTAGATTTTGTTTTGTTACTTTTTTGTTACCCATTCTACCAGCCATCTTTTTACCTTTAAAGACTCTTCCTGGATCTTGGTTTTGACCAGTAGAACCATGTGATCTATGAGAAATAGAAACACCGTGTGAAGCTCTAAGCCCGCCAAAGTTATGTCTTTTCATTACGCCTGCAAAACCTTTACCAATCGAAAAGCTACTGGCATCGATGTATTGGTCAACCTTAAAATGATCTACATTAAGCTTCGTACCGATTTCTAATATATTATCTACATCAACTCTAAATTCTTTAATAATTTTTTTTGGATTAATTTTTATTGAAGAAAAAATTTTTCTTTGTGGTTTATTTATACTTGAAATATCTTTATTTGTTTCTATTGAAGCTAACTGAACGGCATTGTATCCATCTTTGTCTAGAGTTTTAACATTAGCTACAATACATTCATCAATTTTCAAAACTGTAACATTAGTATTTTTACCATCTTGAAAATAGTATGAACTATTTCCAATTTTTGTAGCAATTAAACCTGATCTAAGCATATTAAATTTTTATATCCACTTCAACCCCAGCTGATAAGTCAAGCTTCATTAAGGCATCAACGGTCTGAGGTGTTGGATCTATTATATCTAAAAGACGATTGTGTGTTCTTATTTCTAATTGATCTCTACTTTTTTTGTCAATATGAGGTGATTTATTTACTGTAAATCTTTCAAATCTAGTTGGTAGTGGGATCGGACCTTTTACTTTAGCGCCTGTTCTTTTTGCAGTATTAATTATGTCTTGAGTACTTGCATCTAAAAGAGAATTATCATACCCCCTAAGTCTAATTCTTATATTTTGATTATCCATTACGCTAATTTTGCCTTTACTTCTTCTGCAACATTTGAGGGAACTTCTTCATAATGATCAAACTGCATAGTATAGTTGGCTCTACCTTGAGATAAAGATCTAAGATTGTTTACGTAACCGAACATATTTGCAAGGGGAACCATAGCATCAACTACGTTTGCATTCCCTCTTGTTGACATTTCTTGAACTTGACCTCTACGGCTATTAAGGTCACCGATTACATCACCCATATACTCTTCTGGTGTAACAACTTCCACTTTCATCATGGGCTCGAGAAGAACAGGTTTAGCTTTAGAAATACCCTCTCTAAAAGCAGCTCTGGAAGCTATTTCAAAGGCTAAAACGCTCGAGTCGACATCATGATAAGCACCATCATATAATGTTGCTTTAAAATCTATACATGGAAAACCAGCTATTACTCCAGTTTGTTGTTGCGCAATTAAACCTTTTTCAACTCCAGGAATGTGTTCTGTTGGAATGTTACCACCTTTAATTTGATTAATAAATTCATAGCCACTACCAGGTTCTCCTGGTTCAAATTTTATTTTTACTCTAGCAAATTGACCGGCACCCCCTGATTGTTTTTTATGAGTATAATCAACATCAAATGAGTTTGAAATTGTTTCTCTATATGCTACTTGTGGAGCTCCAACATTGGCTTCAACTTTGAATTCTCTTTTCATTCTATCAACAAGAATTTCTAGATGAAGTTCTCCCATACCTTTGATAATAGTTTGACCACTTTCATGATCTGTTGTTACCCTAAAGCTTGGATCTTCTTGTGCTAATCTTCCCAATGCTTGCCCCATCTTTTCATGATCAACTTTAGTTTTAGGTTCTACAGCAACTTCAATAACAGGATCAGGAAAATCCATTCTCTCTAATACTATTGGTTTATCAGAAGCACATAATGTTTCACCAGTTGTTACATCTTTGAGACCTACTAATGCAACTATATCTCCAGCATTCGCAGTTTTAATTTCTTCTCTATTATTTGCATGCATTAATAACATTCTACCAATATTTTCTTTTTTACCTGAATTGGAATTTAAAACAGAATCTTTAGTATTAATAGAACCTGAATAAATTCTTGCAAAAGTTAAACTACCTACAAAAGGGTCAGTCATTATTTTAAATGCTAAAGCACTAAAAGGTTCGTTATCTTCACATTTTCTAGTTAGTTCTTTTGAATCATCATTAATATCTACACCTTTAACACTTGCAACGTCTGTAGGAGATGGCATATAGTCAATAACAGCATCTAATAGTGGTTGGACACCTTTATTCTTAAAAGCTGATCCGGTTAAGATGGGTACAAATGATCCATTTAGAGTTCCTTTTCTTATACATGATTTTAGTTCTTCAATTGAGGGCTCATTACCTTCTAAATATTTTTCCATAATGGAGTCATCTTCTTCAACTACCTTCTCGATTAATTTCAATCTATATTCTTCTGATTGCTCTTTCAAATCATCTGGAATGTCAACAATGTCAAATTTTGCACCTAGACTTTCATCTTGCCAAATTATCGCATTATTTGATACTAAATCAACGACACCTTTTAAGTTACTTTCTATTCCTATTGGTAATTGAGTAACCAAAGGATATGATCCCAGACGCTCTGAAATCATATCTACACACATAAAAAAATTAGCGCCTGTTCTATCTAATTTATTTACAAAGCACATACGAGGAACTTTATATTTATCAGCTTGTCTCCAAACTGTTTCAGATTGAGGTTCAACTCCAGCAACTCCATCAAAGACTGCTACAGCTCCATCTAGTACTTTTAAAGACCTCTCAACTTCTATTGTAAAATCTACATGGCCAGGTGTATCAATTATATTAATTCTATGATCTTTCCAAAAACAAGTAGTTGCAGCTGAAGTAATTGTAATACCTCTTTCTTGCTCTTGCTCCATCCAATCCATAGTTGCAGCACCATCGTGAACCTCACCAATTTTATGAGATTTACCAGTATAGTATAAGATTCTCTCAGTTGTTGTTGTTTTACCAGCATCAATATGTGCCATAATTCCAATATTTCTATATTTTGATAATTGATGAGATCTTGTCATATTTACCACCTAAAATGTGAGAAGGCTCTATTTGCATCTGCCATTTTATGAGTCTCTTCTCTTTTTTTTACAGCGTTCCCCTTATTATTAAATGCATCAATAATTTCATTAGCAACTCTCTCTCTCATGGTTTTTTCATTCCTTTTTACAGCTGAGTCAACAATCCACTTCATGGCAAGGGTTTGAGCTCTTTTAGGTCTAACTTCCATAGGAACTTGGTATGTTGCGCCACCAACTCTTCTAGATCTTACTTCCAAAGAAGGTTTAACATTATTTAATGCTTCATGAAAAAAATCAATTGGTGCTTTATCTGTTTTTTTGGATACAAGATCAAATGCTCCATAAACAATTTTTTCTGATGTTGATTTTTTACCATCTAACATAATTCTATTCATAAACTTTGCTAAAACCAAGTCCTTGTATTTATGATCAGGAAGTATTGTACGTTTTTCTGCTGCTCTTCTTCTAGACATATTTACTTAGGACGTTTTGCTCCATATAGAGATCGTCTTTGCTTTCTTGTAGAAACCCCTTGAGTGTCTAATGTCCCTCTTAAAATATGGTATCTAACTCCAGGAAGATCTTTAACACGACCACCCCTTATTAAAACGACAGAGTGTTCTTGTAAATTATGACCCTCACCTGGTATGTATGCTGATACTTCTTGTCCATTTGTAAGTTTAACTCTTGCAACTTTTCTAAGGGCTGAATTTGGTTTTTTTGGTGTTGTTGTATAGACTCTAGTACAAACGCCACGTTTTTGCGGACTTTTATCTAATGCAGGTACCTTGTTCCTTTTTTTAACAGTGGTTCTACCTTTTCTAACAAGTTGGTTTATTGTTGGCATTTCATCCTTTAGTTAAGTGTTTGGATTTTAATCCACGACCTTTAACAAATCGTAGGGGTCTTTATTAATTGATTGCATTAAAGTCAAGCAGATATACCAAAAAATTGCTAATTTTCTATATTTTCAGGCTGGTTCTTATCAATTATTTCTTTATCTCTTTGCTGTGCTATGTTTTCATAATCAGAAGTCATTTTTCCTGTTCCAGCTGGAATCAATCTACCTACAATAACATTCTCTTTTAACCCATTCAGAGTATCTACCTTGCCTAAGGTAGCGGCATCAGTTAAAACTTTGGTAGTTTCTTGAAAAGATGCTGCTGATATAAATGAGTTAGTTTGTAAACTTGCCTTTGTAATTCCGAGTAAAACAGGCTCATATATCACCTCTTTTTTACCTTCACTTTGTAAAAATTTATT
This sequence comes from uncultured Alphaproteobacteria bacterium, assembly GCA_902613275.1. The sequence continues at coordinate 29,926 of CACMGM010000005.1, read as the reverse complement.
AATTTTTAATACATCTCTTTTTTGAATTTGCTCGCCCACAATTAGATTAGAATCACCAGAGTTTTTAATAAGAACCTTTTGTAACATTTGTCTTGCTATTGTCTCAATATGCTTGTCATTTATATAAACCCCCTGTAACTTATAGACTGATTGAACTTCTCTAACTAAATATCGAGCAAGCTCTTCAATTCCTAAAATTCTAAGAATATCATGTGGAACAGGAGTTCCTTCAACAAGAACATCGCCTCTTTTTACAAAATCGCCCTCTTGTACATTTAAATATTTTGATCTTGGAATTAAAAGCTCAAAGGTCTCTTTTTCGTCTAATGATGTTATAATTACTCTTCTTTTGTTTTTATAATCTTTACCAAAAGAAATCTTACCATCGATTTCACACATTATTGCAGGGTCTTTAGGTTTTCTAGCTTCAAAAAGTTCAGCAACTCTTGGTAAACCACCAGTTATATCTTTTGTCTTAGAAGACTCTTTAGGAATTCTTGCTATAACCTGACCGGCAAATACTTCCTGGTCATCCTCTACACTTAAAATAGAATCAATTGACATTGGATAATTTGCAAAATTTGTTTGATCTGAATCATTATCTGAAAAATTATCAACTATATTGATTGCGGGTTTAAAATTTTTACTTTTTTGATTTTGGCTCCAATCAATAACAATTTTACTTGAAATACCAGTTGTGTCATCGATTGATTCTCTGAATGAAATACCTTGCTTTAAATCAATGTATTTCACAAAACCATTTTTTTCCGCAATTATAGGGAGAGTGTAAGGATCCCATTCTGCAAGTATCTGATTATTTTTAACATTGTCACCATCATTTACAAGAAGCTTAGATCCAAAAGGTATGCTTGATGAATACTTATCAGTATTTTTATCAATTATTTTAATTTTACCATTTCTACTTAAAACAATTTTATTTTTAAACTTGTCTTCAATTATTTTAATGTTCTCTAGTTTAACACTACCTGATACTCCTGCAGAAGCATTAGATTGCTCTACTGATGAGCTAGCTGCACCACCTATGTGAAATGTCCTCATAGTTAATTGTGTACCAGGTTCGCCGATAGATTGAGCTGCTATTATTCCAACTGCCTCTCCAACATTTACCGGAGTTCCTCTTGCCAGATCTCTTCCATAGCAGACAGAACAAATACCATCTTCTGTCTCACAAGTTAGTACAGATCTGATTTTTAATGATCTAATTCCTAATTTTGAAATTAACTCTAAATGTTTTTCAGAAATAATTTCACCTGAATTAACAATAATCTGTTCATTTTCATCAACAATATTTTCAACTGGTGTTCTACCCAATATTCTTTCAGTTAAAGGTGAGGTTATGTTTCCTGATTCAATTATTTCTTCTACAATAACACCATTATTAGTTTTACAATCTAGTTCTCTAATAACTGCATCTTGAGCAACATCTACTAATCTTCTAGTTAAATATCCACTACTTGCAGTTTTAAGAGCTGTATCGGCAAGACCTTTACGAGCTCCGTGAGTGGAAGTAAAGTACTCAAGAACTGATAAACCTTCCTTAAAATTTGATTTAATTGGATTTTCAATAATTTCTCCTGAAGGTTTAGCCATTAAACCTCTCATTCCTGATAACTGCTTTAATTGGGCAGCAGATCCTCGAGCTCCAGAATGAGCCATCATATAGACAGAATTAATTGGTTGATCATCAGATGGGCTTGAAATTACATCTAGCATTTTGTCAGCAACTTTATTTGTACATTCTGACCAGGCGTCAACTACTTTATTATACTTTTCTCCTTGAGTAATTAATCCATCTTGATACTGGTCTTCATATTCTTGAACTTTTAATTGTGTAGTATTCAAGAGGTCATTTTTGTCAGATGGAATAATTAGATCATCTTTACCAAATGAAATACCAGCTATTGCAGCATATTTAAATCCGATTTGCATAATATGGTCAGCAAATAAGACAGTCTCTTTTTGTCCACAAAATCTATAAACGGAATCGATTATATTACTAACTTCTTTTTTTGTAAGTACTTTATTTATAATCTCATAATTTATATTTTTATTCTTTGGCAAAATATTTCCTAATATCATTCTCCCTGGAGTGGTTTCTACTTTTAAGAAGTTTCCATCAAATGTTTCTATTCTAGCTATTATTTTTGTATGAAGTGTAACGTTATTATTTTCTAAAGCTTTTAATATTTCATTTAAGTCAACAAAGCTTCTGCCCTCTCCAATTTGTTTTTCTCTGATTATTGATAGATAATAAATTCCTAAAATAATATCTTGAGAAGGAACTATAATTGGTTTGCCACTTGCTGGATGTAGAATGTTGTTTGTACTCATCATTAATACTCTAGCTTCAAGTTGAGCTTCTAGACTTAGAGGAACATGCACTGCCATTTGATCTCCATCAAAATCTGCATTAAAAGCCGTGCATACAAGGGGATGCAATTGTATTGATTTACCTTCTATCAGAATTGGTTCAAATGCCTGAATTCCTAATCTATGTAATGTAGGAGCTCTGTTAAGCAGAACAGGGTGCTCTCTTATTACTTCTTCTAAAATATCCCATACTCTAGGATCCTCTTTTTCAACAAGTTTTTTTGCTGCTTTAATAGTGTTTGCCCAACCATAAATATCAAGTTTGTGAAATATAAATGGTTTAAAAAGTTCAAGTGCCATTTTCTTAGGGATTCCACATTGGTGGAGTTTAAGATTTGGCCCTACTACGATTACTGATCTTCCCGAATAATCAACACGTTTACCAAGTAAGTTTTGTCTAAATCTTCCTTGTTTACCTTTAAGCATGTCAGATAGAGATTTAAGAGGTCTTTTATTTGTTGAGGTGATTACTCTTCCTCTTCTACCATTATCAAATAATGCATCAACTGACTCCTGTAGCATTCTTTTTTCATTTCTGATAATTATGTCTGGAGCTCTTAGATCAATTAATCTTTTTAATCTATTATTTCTATTTATGACTCTTCGATATAAATCATTCAAATCACTAGTAGCAAATCTGCCCCCATCAAGAGGTACTAATGGTCTCAATTCTGGTGGAATTACAGGTAGAACCCTCATAATCATCCATTCCGGTTTATTTTTAGAAGTAAGAAATGACTCTATAAGTTTTAATCTTTTTGTAATTTTAGTTTTTTTTAATTCAGATTTAGTCTCTGATAGATCAATTTTTAATTGATCATAATCTGCTTGTAAATCTATACTCAACAGCATTTGCTCTATTGCCTCTGCTCCAATTGCCGCACTAAATGAATCTTCACCATATTCATCTTGATAATCAATAAATTGTTCCTCCGATATTATCTCTCCTTTTTTAAGATCCGTTAAACCTGGTTCAACAACTATAAATTGCTCAAAGTAGAGAACTTTCTCTAGATTTTTAATTGTCATATCTAAAAGTGTTGCAATTCTGCTAGGTAGAGATTTCATAAACCATATATGAGACACTGGTGCTGCCAATTCTATATGTCCCATTCTATCTCTTCTAACTTTAGAAAGAGTTACCTCAACACCACATTTTTCACAAATGATACCTCTAAATTTCATTCTTTTATATTTGCCACATAAACACTCATAATCTTTTACAGGACCAAAAATTCTTGAACAAAATAATCCATCTTTTTCTGGTTTAAATGTTCTATAGTTAATTGTCTCAGGTTTTTTTATTTCACCAAATGACCATGACCTTATGTCGTCTGGACTAGCTATAGATATTTTAAGGCTATTAAAGTTTTGAACACCTTGGTTCTGATTAAATATATTTGTAAGTTCTTTATTCATTTGATCCTATTAAGTTAGTAACATTATTATCTTTTAAATTTTCTTTAAAATCTAAATTCAATCCAAGAGATCTTAATTCTTTTACCATAACATTGAAAGACTCTGGAGTACCTGATTCAAAATTGTTATCTCCTTTAACTATTGATTCATAAACCTTTGTCCTGCCTGCAACATCGTCAGATTTTATAGTTAGAATTTCTTGAAGTGTGTAGGCTGCACCGTAGGCTTCTAAAGCCCATACTTCCATCTCTCCAAATCTTTGACCACCAAATTGAGCTTTACCTCCTAGTGGTTGTTGAGTTACCAAACTATAAGGACCTATCGATCTAGCATGTATCTTTTCATCTACAAGATGATGTAACTTTAACATATACATGTAACCTACAGTTACTGGTCTTTCAAATTTTTGACCTGTTATACCATCGTATAATGTTTCTTGACCGGTTTTTGAAACACCTGAAAGAGATAATAAATTGGTTATGTCCTTCTCTTTTGCACCATCAAATACTGGCGTGGCAAATGGAATTCCATCCTTTAAATTATTACCTAATTCTAAAATTTCATCGTCATTCATACCTTTGATTAACTTTTGATGGTCTTCTAAATTATATATCTCTAATAATTTATTTCTTAGATCGCTAGTATTGCCAGCTGATTGAATTTTTTTGATCATTTCATTAACTTGTCTTCCTATTGAAGCTGAAGCCCATCCCAAGTGTGTTTCTAGAATTTGACCAATATTCATTCGACTTGGAACACCTAAAGGATTTAATACTATATCCACTGGAGTGCCATCTTCAAGATATGGCATATCTTCAACAGGACAAATTTTTGATATGACTCCTTTGTTACCATGCCTACCTGCCATTTTATCTCCAGGTTGCAGTTTACGCTTCACCGAAATAAATACTTTTATTAATTTCAAAACACCAGGAAGTAGTTCATCACCACTTTGAATTTTATCAATTTTATTTTCAAATTTTTGATTGATATTTCCAAGTTGATTTTGATAGTTTTTAACTAAAAGCTCTATTTGATTATTTTTTTTATCATCTGAGATATTAATTTTTAAAAGTTCATTTAAGCTCAAACTTTCGATTTGTTCATATTTTATTTGACTATTTTTTGTAAATTTATCAATACCTGAAATAAAAGTTTGATTGTTAAGTAACTCTCTAAGATGATTACCAAAACTTTTTTCAAGTATTTTTAATTCATCATCCCTATCACGAGCAATTACTTCAATTTGATTATTTTCAATACTTATTGCTCTTTCATCTTTCTCAATACCTCTTCTTGAAAATACTCTTATTTCAACAACTGTACCTTTAACTCCTGGAGGAACTCTTAAACTTGTATCTTTTACGTCAGCAGCTTTTTCTCCAAAAATAGCTCTTAGTAATTTTTCCTCTGGCGTCATAGGAGATTCTCCTTTTGGAGTTACTTTACCAACTAGTATATCTCCAGAATTAACCTCAGCTCCAACATATACTATTCCCGTTTCATCAAGATTCACAAGCATTTCTTCACTAGCATTTGGAATATCTCTGGTTATTTCTTCAGGGCCTAATTTAGTATCTCTAGACATAACTTCAAATTCTTCAACATGTATAGAAGTAAAAACATCATCTTGAACAACTTTTTCAGAAATTAGGATTGAGTCCTCAAAATTATAACCATTCCATGGCATAAATGCTGCTAGAACATTTCTTCCTAAAGCAAGTTCGCCTAGATCAGTAGCTGGACCATCAGCAATCACTTGATTTTTTAGAATCTTATCTCCAACATTAACAAGTGGACGCTGGGTAATACAAGTATTTTGATTGGATCTCTGAAATTTTGATAAATTATAAATATCAATTTTATTAAGTGTCTTGTCATTTTTGTCAGTTATTCGAATTACAATTCTATTCGCATCTAGTTGATCAACTATACCCTCTCTTTTTGCAACAATTGTTGATCCACTATCATTGGCAACGGTATATTCCATACCAGTTCCAACAAGAGGAGCTTTAGGTTTGATTAATGGAACGGCTTGCCTCATCATATTTGAACCCATTAAAGCTCTATTTGCATCATCATTTTCTAAAAAAGGAATAAGTGATGAAGCTACTGACACTAACTGCTGAGGTGATACATCCATCAAATCTATAGCATCAATATCTACATTGATAAATTCACCATTTTTTCTGCAACTAACAATTTGATTTGCGAATTTACCTTTTGAGTCAACTTCTGCATTTGCTTGAGCAATAACAAAATCCTCCTCATCTATTGCACTCAAATAAATAACTCTATCAGAAACCTTTCCCGAATTAACGATTCTGTATGGTGTTTCAATGAAACCGAATTTATTAATTCTTGAATAAGAAGCTAAGCTATTTATTAATCCAATATTAGCTCCCTCAGGAGTCTCTATTGGACATATTCTACCATAATGAGTTTGGTGTACATCCCTAACCTCAAATCCGGCTCTTTCCCTATTTAATCCACCTGGTCCAAGTGCGGAAACTCGTCGCTTATGTGTTATTTCACTTAAAGGATTTGTTTGATCCATAAACTGACTAAGTTGACTTAATCCGAAAAATTCTTTTATAGAAGCAACAACTGGTTTAGCATTAACAATATCCTGAGGCATTATATTGTCAACTTCCAAGGAACTTAATCGCTCTTTGATTGCTCTGTCCATTTTTAGTAGGCCAATTCTATATTGGTTTTCTAAAAGTTCTCCTACAGATCTGACTCTTCTATTAGCTAAATGATCAATATCATCAATTTCACCTTTACCATCAATAAGTTTATGCATATGTTTAACAACATCCAAAATATCACTTTTGTCTAAAATTCTTTGTTCAATTGAAGAGTTCTTTTTAAATTTGGCATTTATTTTTAATCTGCCTACAGAAGATAAGTCATATCTATCTGCATTAAAAAAAAGATTGTTAAAAAGATTTTCAGCAGTTTCTATTGTAGGAGGTTCTCCAGGTCGTAATATTTTGAAAATTTCAAATAATGCCTCTTCTCTAGACCTTGCTTTATCAGACTGAAGTGTATTTCTTATGTAAGAACCAATTTCAATATTGTCAGCTTTAAGAATATCAATTCTATTTATTTTATTTTCGTTAAGGAATTGTAAAAAAGTTTCATCTATTTCGTATCCAGCTTCAAAAAATATTTTACCTGTTTTTTCATCAATAATATCTGAAGATATGAAAAAGCCTAGTAATGACTCTTCGCTGATAGTTATGTTTGAGACATTTTTCTTTTTTAAATCATTTAGTATTTTTTGATTAACTTTAGTGCCCTTAGACACAACTACTTTACCATCTTTAGAGTCTAGTAAATCGTAATTTAGTATCTTTGATTTAAAAAATGACAGATCATCTTTGAATGACCAACCGTAGTTATTTTTCTTATATATAATATTATCATAAAATAATGATAATATTTCTTCATTAGTCATACCTAGAATTCTTTTTGAATCAGGCTCAATTTTATTTTCTTCACATTCTCTAATATATTTTTCTGATAAATCGCCCAGGAGACATTTAAAAAGTGTAGTAACTGGAAATTTTCGTTTTCTATCAATTCTAGCATGAATGTTATTTTTAGCGTCATGTTCAAAATCTAACCATGAGCCCCTGTAAGGAATTATTCTAGCATTGAAAAGATATTTACCACTAGTGTGAGTTTTTCCAAAATCATGATCAAAAAAAACTCCTGGAGATCTATGCATTTGACTTACAACCACTCTCTCCGTACCATTTACCACAAAAGTAGCATTTTTGGTCATTAGTGGGATATCACCCATATATACCTCTTGCTCTTTTATATCTCTAACAGATTTAGTTCCTGCAATTTCATCTATATCCCAAATTATTAAACGAAAATTAACTAAAAGAGGTGTTCCGTAAGTCATTCCTCTTTGTGAACATTCTTCAACATCATATTTTGGAACTCCAAGATTATAGCTTACATAATCAACAGTAGCTCTTTCAGCATAATCATGTATTGGAAATACGGATTTAAAAATAGAGTGAAGACCAATATTCTCTCTCTTTTCAGGATCAGTTCTCAGTTGTAAAAAATTATCAAATGATCTTTTTTGAACTTCAACCAAATTTGGTAAGGATGTTACCAGAGGAATTTTACCAAAAGATTTTCTAATCTTTTTTATATTAATATGATCTAAACTCACTTTATCTCCTTAATTAAACTTTTTAATATTAATTGTAGGCCTTTTTAAGGCCTACAATATACTTTAATTTATTTTAATGTAACTTTAGCGCCAGCTGCTTCTAATGCTTTTTTCATTTCTTCAGCTTCTTCTTTTTTAACCCCTTGTTTTAGTGGTTTGGGTGCTCCTTCAACTAGATCTTTTGCTTCTTTTAAGCCAAGTCCAGTAATGGTGCGAACCTCTTTAATAACAGCAATTTTGTTAGATCCAGATTCAGATAGTTCAATATCAAATTCTGTCTTCTCTTCTGCTGCGGCTTCTTCACTACCTGAAGCAGGAGCTGCTGCAACAGCTACAGGAGCAGCAGCAGATACACCCCATTTTTCTTCAAGTAGTTTACTTAATTCAGCTGCCTCAAGCACAGTTAAAGAAGAGAGGTCTTCCACTATTTTATTTAAATCAGCCATTTATTTCTCCTTATTACCTAGTTCGACTCTTGTTTATTGCTACTGTTAGAACTAATTAATCTCGCAATTTGTACTCCAGGCTCAATTGTAATTGAAGCTATCTTTTGAGCAGGTGCAGATATTAATCCTATTATTTTTCCTCTTAACTCATCCAATGAAGGTAATTTTGCAAGAAAATCAATTTTTTCTTTGTCAATTTTCTCACCGTTATAGCCTCCACCGATAATTTTAAACTTTTCAAATTTTTTTTCAAAACTAACTGCAACTTTTGCTGGTGCTACTGCATCATCAGAATAAGCAATTGCCGTTGGGCCTATAAAAAGCTCAGAAATATCTTTAAATTGAGTTTCAGATATAGCAAGTTTAGTGAGTCTGTTCTTAGTTACTTTAAATTTTGCGCCATTATCTCTCATTTCTTTTCTGAGCTGCTCTGTTTCATTAACTGTTAGACCAGAATATTCGGCAACAATTACAGAAGTAGAATTTGAAAATTCTTCTTTGAGATTACTTACAAAATCTTTTTTTTCAGAACGTTTCACGTCAACCTCGGTTTTAATTGGATCTAAAAGATCCAATATTAGCTAAAATTAGTTTGACCACCAAACTAATTTAAAGCCTGTCAAGAAGCAAATCAATGACTCGCTTCAGTCTATGCAGGATATTAAGCTCAAAGCTCCTGCAGTCTTTGACAGGTGATGATCAATGATCATCTTTTGGATTAATTAACGCAAGCTAGCTTGGTTAATATTTAATCCAACTCCCATAGTTGAAGCTATGGTAACCTTTTTTATAAAAGAACCCTTAACGGCATCGGGTTTACTTTTACTAACTGAAGAAAAAAATGTTTTAATATTTTCTAACAAATCTTCTTCACTAAAATTTATTTTTCCAACACCAGCATGCACAATACCAGATTTATCATTTTTAAATTTAACTTGACCTGATTTAGCATCATTCACTGATTGAGAAATTTCATTTGTAACTGTTCCAAGTTTAGGATTTGGCATCAATCCTTTTGGTCCAAGTATTTTAGCAACTTTCCCTAATTTAGGCATCATATCTGGAGTAGCAATTAATACATCAAATTCTATTTTTGATTTAGAAATTGTTTCAATTAAATCATCACTTCCAACTAAATCTGCTCCATTATTTTTTGCATCATTGTGTTTGTCTTCATTTGCAACTACTGCGACTTTTACAATCTTGCCAGATCCTTTTGGAAGTTTTACCACACCTTTAATATTTTGATCAGTTTTATTACTATCAATTCCTAGATTAATTGAAATATCAATTGTTTCATTGAACTTAACATAAGATTTTTCTTTTAATATTTTAATTGCTTCAAGTGGCTCATAAATTTTAGTGGTATCAAAATTATTTAATATTTTTTTTCTATTTTTTGTTATTTTCATCAACCTACTACCTCCATACCCATTGAAACAGCTGATCCTTTAACCATATTCACCGCTCCATTTAAATCGATAGCGTTCAAATCTTGCATTTTTTCCTTTGCAATTTTTTCAATATCTTGTGATGTGACTTTACCTACTAATGACCTTCCAGGAGTCGAGTTTCCTTTTTTAATTTTAGCAGCTTTTTTTAGATAATAACTTACTGGTGGTAATTTTGTAGTAAAGTCAAAACTTCTGTCCTTGTATGCTGTTATAATGACTGGAATTGGCGCTCCTTTTTCTAAATCTTTAGTCTTATCATTAAATGCTTTACAGAAATCCATTATGTTAAGACCTCTTTGCCCAAGTGCTGGGCCAACAGGAGGGGATGGATTAGCTCCTCCAGCAGGTATTTGTAATTTAATCAATCCTAAAATTTCTTTTGCCATATTTTATACCTTTTCTACCTGAGAGTATTCTAGATCAACAGGTGTAGATCTTCCAAAAATTGAAACAGCAACTCTAAGTCTCGCTTTATCTTCATCTATTTGCTCAATCTCTCCATTAAATGATGCAAAAGGTCCATCAATTACTTTAACCTGTTCACCAATATCATACATGATTGCAGGTCTTGATTTTTCTACACCATCAATAACTTGTTCAGATATTCTTTTTGCTTCTGCATTACTTATTGGAATTGGCTTGCCTTTATTACCTAAAAAACCACTTAGTTTTGGTGTTGTTTTAATTATATGCCATGTATCATCATTTAAACTCATTTTAATAAGAATATATCCAGGAAAAATTTTTCTTTCTGTATTTACTCTAACACCCCTTTTTACTTCAACAACATTTTGGACTGGAACAGATATTTCTTCAATATGTTCTTTGACACCAAGTTTTGTTGCTTGATCTAAAATACTGTCAGCAACTTTTTTTTCATAACCTGAATAGGCATGAAGCACATACCATCTTGCTTTATTCATTAAAAACCTGAACCTATTTCAATTATTTTTCTTATTGAAAAAGACCATATTTGATCGGTTAAGAGAAAAAATAATGAGAATAATATAATCAATAATATGACTATTGCCGATGAAATAAAAGTATCCCTTCTTTGAGGCCATGTTACTTTTTGTAACTCTTGTCTAACTTGTCTTACAAAAAGAGCTGGTGATGTTTTCTTTTTTTCAATATTCATATTTTCATTTCTCTTGGCAGGAGTGGCAGGACTTGAACCCGCAGCCCCCGGTTTTGGAGACCGGTGCTCTACCAGTTGAGCTACACTCCTAATAAGTATTGGCTAACCGATAGAGTGGTCTCTAAAACTATTCAATAATTTCAGCAACAACTCCAGCGCCAACTGTTCTTCCACCTTCTCTAATTGCAAATTTTAAACCTTTGTCCATTGCAATTGGAGACAAAAGAGTAACTTCCATAGCAATATTATCACCAGGCATTACCATTTCGGTGCCTTCTGGTAATTTAATTGTTCCAGTTACATCAGTTGTTCTAAAGTAGAATTGAGGTCTGTAGTTTGAAAAGAATGGTGTATGCCTTCCACCCTCTTCCTTTTTTAAAACATACGCTTCTGCTTTAAATTTTGTATGAGGTTTTATTGAACCAGGTTTTGCTAATACTTGACCACGCTCAACTTCTTCTCTTTTTGTTCCACGAAGAAGAACACCAACGTTATCTCCGGCCTCACCAGAGTCTAGAAGTTTTCTAAACATCTCAACACCAGTACAAGTAGTTTTTTGAGGTTCTCTTATTCCAAGGATTTCGATTTCCTCTCCAACTTTAACTTGACCTTGTTCAATTCTTCCAGTTACAACTGTACCTCTACCAGAAATTGAAAATACATCCTCAACTGGCATTAAGAAAGGCTGATCTACAGGTCGGCTAGGTTGTGGTATATGTTCATCAACTGCTTTCATTAATTCCATAATTGAATTTTTACCAATTTCATCATCTCTACCTTCAAGTGCTGCTAAAGCTGAACCCTTAATGATTGGGATAGTATCACCAGGGAATTCATAAGATGTTAAAAGTTCTCTAATTTCCATTTCAACAAGATCAATCAACTCTTTATCATCTACTTGATCAACTTTGTTCATGTATACAACGAGAGCAGGTACACCTACCTGTCTTGCTAGAAGTATGTGTTCTCTTGTTTGAGGCATTGGTCCATCAGCTGCATTAACAACTAAGATGCCTCCGTCCATTTGAGCGGCGCCAGTGATCATGTTTTTTACATAATCGGCGTGTCCAGGACAGTCAACGTGTGCATAGTGTCTTGCTTCAGTTTCATATTCAACGTGTGCAGTTGAAATAGTTATTCCACGCTCTCTCTCTTCAGGTGCTTTGTCAATGTTTGCATAATCTGTAAATTCTGCTCCACCTGTCTCTGCTAATATTTTTGTTATAGCAGCGGTTAATGTTGTTTTACCATGGTCAACGTGACCAACGGTTCCTATGTTACAATGCGGTTTGTTTCTTTCGAATTTTGCTTTAGCCATTTTTTTACCCCAATAATATTTTGTTATGGAGCGGGTGAAGGGAATCGAACCCTCGTAGCCAGCTTGGAAGGCTGGAGCTTTACCACTAAGCTACACCCGCAACTAAACTGACTGCTTCACACACTCACTTTAATGCTTTCATCCCATTACCTCCATAATGGTGGAGGGGGTAGGATTCGAACCTACGTACGCTCACGCGGGCGGATTTACAGTCCGCTGCCTTTAACCACTCGACCACCCCTCCATTTGAAGAAATTGGCCAATACTAATAAATTAGTATATATGTCAATCTAAAACAGCAACTTCACCTTTGCAAAATACGTATACTCGTAAAAGCAACGGCCTTTTAGACAAAAAATGCCTTTTTGTACATATCTAGATTGTATTAATTAGACAAATCTGTGATATTAAACCATGAGTAAGTTTAGAAATAATAAATTTAAAAAAAATCAAGGGATTCATACAATTTTTGGTCAACATTCTGTTAAGGCAGCCCTTCAAAATGATAAAAGAGAGAATATTGAGCTTATAATTAATAAAAATCAGACAAATTTTGCCAAAAAATATGAATCTAATACTCAAAAAATTACCATTCTTCCTCAAAATGAATTCACAAGAAGATTTGGAAATGAAAACACAACGCAGGGAGTAGTTCTAAAAACAAAAAATCTTACTTGGCCAGGTTTAGAAGAATTTGTAAAAGTAGAAAGTAAAAAATCAAAATCGGTAATTTTAATTTTAGATCAAGTAACTGACCCTCAAAATATTGGCTCAATAATGAGATCATGTGCATTATTTGATTGTGCAGGAATTATAGTTGGCAAAGATAATTCACCAGAACTAACTTCATCACTTTATAAATCAGCTTCCGGTGCCGCAGAAATTGTAAATTATATTAGAGTGACAAATATTAGAAGAGCTATTTCTTTTCTTAAAAAAAATAATTATTGGATTTATGGCTTTGACAGTTCGAAAAATAAAAATTCAAAATTAAATTTTTCACAAAAATCAGTATTAGTTTTTGGGTCTGAAGGAAAAGGTATTAGAGAATTAGTAAAAAAGGAATGCGATGAAATAATTCAGATAAAAATGAAAAATAATTTAAAATTTGAAATTGATAGTTTGAATGTTTCTAATGCAACATCGATTGCTTTATATCAGTTTTACTTAACTTAAATACAATTAAGGTGGTGCCGCGTGTCGGAATCGAACTGACTACCTGATGATTACAAATCAACTGCTCTACCAAATGAGCTAACGCGGCATTATTTTTGCATTTATATTAAATTATAAATTCGACAAGAATTTTATAAATTAAATCCCAGGAATATAAGGAACTCCATCACCCTTTACTCTTTCGTTTAATTCACTTAATGAAGAGCATGCTGTGATTGGACTAAATACAAGAAATAAAATTATTAATGTTTTTTTAATCATAAAATATTTATAACTTCTCAATTTTTGCTGCACAATATTTAAATTCAGGAATTTTTCCATATGGATCTAAAGCTGGATTAGTTAAAAGATTAGCGGCAGACTCATTATAACAGAATGGAATAAATATAACTCCATCAGGAATCGCCCTGTCTTGCCTTACTCTAATATCTATTGAACCTCTTCTAGTTGTGACTTTTATTTTATCGCCAGCTTTCATATTATTTTTAATTATATCTTTAGGTGATATTGAAACTGAAGGTTCCGGTTCAATGGCATCTAAATTTGATGCTTTTCTAGTCATAGCTCCAGTATGCCAATGCTCTAATTGCCTTCCTGTCGTTAGTATCATCGCAAATTCTTTATCAGGTACTTCATCTGGTGCAGTAACACTAGCTGGAACAAACTTACCTTTACCATTTTCATTTGGAAATTTATCACCAAAAACAATTTCATCTCCTGGTGTAGTTGGAGATTTACTTGGATAGGTTACAGAGTTTTCATTTTCTAATCTTTCCCAAGATATATTGTTTAATGAAGGCATTGTTAGTGACATTTCTTCATAAATTTCCTTGGGATGATTATATTTCCAATTTAAACCCATTCTTTTTCCAAGTTCGTTCGTTATCCACCAATCTTCTTTTGCTTCACCTGGTGAGTCTAAAGCTTTTCTTCCCATTTGTACTTGTCTATTAGTATTAGTAACTGTTCCATTTTTTTCAGGCCATGCTGAAGCTGGGAAAATAACATCAGCATATGTTGCTGTTTCAGTTAAAAAAATATCTTGAACTACTAAATGCTCTAACATTTGTAGAGCTTCTCTTGCATGATTAAGATCAGGATCAGACATTGCTGGATTTTCACCTAGTATATACATACCTTTAATTGTGTTCTCATAAATAGCATCCATAATTTCAACAACAGTTAGACCTTTTTTATCATCTAAAGAAGTGTTCCAGAGTTTTTCAAAAAAATCTTTATTATTATCTTTATCAACTAATTGATAATCAGGGTACATCATTGGTATAAGACCAGCATCCGAAGCTCCTTGGACATTATTTTGTCCTCTTAAAGGATGTAAGCCAGATCCTCTTTTTCCGACATTTCCTGTCATTAAGGCTAGTGAAATTAAACACCTAGCATTGTCGGTACCATGTGTATGTTGAGAAATGCCCATTCCCCAGAAAATAATTCCTTTTTTTGTATTGGCATATAAGCGCGCTACTTCTCTTATTAATTCTGGATCAATACCTGTTTCGTTTTCCATTATATCAGGTGAATAATTCATTAAATGTTTTCTTAATTTATCAAATCCCTCAGTTTGTTTTTTAATGTATTCGGAATTAAATAAATTTTCTTCAACAATAACATTCATTATTGAATTTAAGAGAGCAACATCAGATCCTGGTTTAAATTGTAACATATGAGTTGCATGTTTTTTTAAAGAATGACCTCTAGGATCCATCACAATTAATTTAGAACCCTTTTTAGCAGCATTCTTAAAAAAAGTTGCTGCAACAGGATGGTTTTCAGTTGGATTTGCTCCAATGACTATTATCACATCTGAATGTTCAACTTCATAGAATGGAGCAGTAACAGCTCCTGAACCAATAGTTTCCAATAAAGCAGCTACAGAAGATGCATGACAAAGCCTTGTACAATGATCAACATTGTTAGTATTAAAACCAGTTCGTATTAATTTTTGAAATAAATAAGCTTCTTCATTTGAACATTTAGCTGATCCAAATCCCGCGAGATTACTTGTGCCATTTCGTTGATTTTTAAGTTTTAAAAATCCTTGTGCAGCATAATCTAAAGCTTCATCCCAAGATGCTTCTCTAAAATATTCATGAATATTTGAAAAATTAATGTTTGGATGCAAATCTTTTGCTTTGTCTTTAATTCTAATCAGTGGTTTTGTAAGTCTTTCTGGGTTATTTACATAATCAAAACCAAATCTTCCCTTTACACATAACCTATTCTTGTTTGCGGGACCGTCAACACCATTAACGTATTTAATTTTGTTATCTTTTACATTGTATTCTATCTGACAACCGACACCACAATAAGGACAAACACTATCAATTTTTTTATCTACCTTACTATGACCAACACCATCCTTATCTACGATGGATGCCGGCATTAATGCTCCAGTTGGACAAGCTTGTACACATTCACCACATGCCACACATGTACTGTCACCCATTGGATCATCAAAATCGAATACAATTTTAGAATTTTCTCCTCGATATGCCATTCCGATGACATCATTTACCTGGACTTCTCTACATGCTCTTACACAAAGATTACATTGGATGCATGCATCTAGATTTACAGCCATACTAGGATGAGAAATATCTGCCTGACATGAAGTTTTTTTTTGGAAATCTACTTTCTTTAACTTCAACTTTGTCTATCCATTTCCAAAAGTCAGAATTATTATCATGAGCAATTTCTTTTTTTGGCTGGTCAGCTAGAAGTAATTCAAAAACTAACTCTCTTGATTTTTTAGCCTTTTCTGAAGAAGTTTTTACTTTCATACTATCAGTTGGCTTTCTGATACAAGATGCTGCCAACACACGTTCTCCTTCAATTTCAACCATACATGCTCTACAATTTCCATCTGCTCTATAGCCAGGTTTATCGGAATAACATAAATGTGGGATTTCTGTTCCAAGTCTATTTGCAACTTGCCAAATAGTTTCATCAGCATTTGCTTCAACTAACTTTTCGTTTAAATAAAATTTTGTTTTCTCTTTAGTCATAAGTTATTTCATTGCTAAAATATTTTAAAACAGAATTTAATGGGTTTGTTGCAGCCTGTCCTAAACCACATATCGATGCTTGAGTCATAACTTCACTTAAATCTTTTAATTTTTCCTTGTTCCAATTTTTTTCTTGCATTAATTTTACAGTTTTCTCCGTACCGGAACGGCATGGTGTACATTGACCACAACTTTCCTCTTCGAAAAATTTTAGTAAATTAAGTGCAACATCTTTCATATTATCATGATCCGACAATACAACTACTGCAGCTGAACCTAAAAAACATCCGGCATCCATTAATTCTTTTGATCCATAATCAAGTGGAATATCATTCATAGTAGCGGGTAGAATACCGCCTGATGCACCTCCTGGAAGATATCCTTTAAAAGTATGTCCATCTGCCATACCATCACAATACTTATCAATTAATTGTTGAATTGTTATACCGGCTGGGGCAACTTTTACTCCTGGGTTCTTTACTCTTCCAGATACTGAAAAACTATGAAAACCCTTATTCCCATTCGACCCCTTTTCAGCAAACCACTTTGCTCCTTTTTCAATTATATCTCTTACCCAAAAAAGAGTTTCTAAATTATTTGTTAAAGTAGGACATCCAAATAAACCAATTTCAGCCACATAAGGTGGTCTATGCCTTGGCAATCCTCTCTTGCCTTCAATACTTTCTATCATTGCTGACTCTTCTCCACAAATATAGGCTCCTGCCCCTCTTCTCACTATGAAGAAGTCTTTTGGAATTATTTTTTCATCTTCCATTTTATTTATTTCATCGAGTAAAATTTTTATAACTGTTGGATATTCATCTCTCATATAAATATAAACTTTTTGAGCATTTATAAAATATGACGCAATTAAAGCTCCTTCTAAAAATCTATGGGGGTCACTTTCTAAATATGACCTATCTTTAAATGTTCCTGGCTCACCTTCATCACCATTAACAGCAACATATTTTTTACCATTGTAATTTGAAACAATTTCCCATTTTTTTCCTGTAGGAAATCCAGCGCCACCCTTACCTTTCAATCCGCTTACATTTAAAGAATCCAAAACTTGTTTTTTTGAGATAACACCATTTTTTATTTTGTTCGCAATCTCATAACCGCCTTTTTTTTTATAAGAAGATAAATTTATATAATCTGGAATGAAGGGGTCAAAATTTTTTTCATCAATTGTTTTTTTAACTTTATCAAAATTCGCCACATCAACATAATTTTTTCCTACGCAAACAGTAGGAGCAACATTGCATCTTCCCATGCATGGCCCAGGTACAACTTTTATATTTTTATTTTCTAATTTTTTTATATCTTGAAGTAATTTGTGTGCGCCAAATAATTCACAAGTTAAACTTTCACAAACCCTTACAACATTCACTGGGTTATATTCTTTACTATCTTTAACTATATTAAAGTGAGCATAAAAAGTTGCAACTTCATAAATTTCAGAAAGAGGTAAGTTAATAATAGTTGATAAAGCTACTAGATGTTTATCGTACAAAACACCAAATTTATCTTGTAATATATGCAAATATTCTATTAATTCATCTCGTTTAAATATTAACCCTGAAAACAATTTAGAAACTTCATCTAAATATTTATCTTCGACTTGTCTTCCTTTTGGAGTCCAACGTCTTTTCTTCTTTTTTAGAGAAGTTTCTGTTTGAGAAACAAATTTATCCATTTCAATTAATATTATACTATATATTAAGTATCAGAAAACTATGAAAGATTCAGTTGAAAATGAAGAATTAGTTCTTGATACTAGTGGTACAGAATGTCCTATACCAGTGCTTAAGGCTAGAAAACTTGCATCAGAATTAAACAAAGATACAATTATTAAAATTATTGCAACTGATCCCTTGGCTGAAGCAGACTTTGAACATTATTGTGATCAGTCTAACTATGAATATTTAAGTTGTGAAAAAATAAAAGATAAAATTGTAATTCGTTATAGATTTAAAATTAAAAATTAAAATAGACTTTCATAATTATAAAAATCAAAAATATCTCCTTTGTTTACTTGAGAAACATTTTCATCAATTTCAATTATACCATCAGAATAGGATATAGAACTAATCATACCAGAACCTTGTTTAGGAAATTTATTTGCAATATTTTTATTATTTATAGTTTCTTTATTTACACGTAACCACTCCATTCTTTTTGTTTTTTTCTTCATAGAAAAATTTGCTGTAATTTTAGTTGATGATGGGAGCTTAAAATTTCCACCAGATAATTTTTCTATTAATGGTCTTACTAACATTGCATATAGTAATTGAACAGAAACTGGATTGCCTGGTAAGCAAATTATGTAGCAATTATTTATTTTTCCAACTGCAATTGGTCTTCCTGGTTTTATTGCTGCTCTCCAAAAATATACCTTACCTAATTCAGATAAAACATTAATTACATGATCTTCATCACCAACAGATGCACCACCAGCAGTTATTATTACATTAAATTTTTTTGAAGTATTAAAGATTTTATTTTTAATAGATTGAAAATTATCTTTGAGATTTCCACAATATTTTTTTTCTATAAAATTCTTATCAAGTAAATTATATAAACTATAATAATTTGAATTATTAATTTCAGAATTTTTTAAATTTTTAGTTGGTTTTCGTAATTCATTACCGCTTGTAAAGAAACCAATTTTAATTTTTTTAAATACTTTTATTTTACTAATACCAGTAGCAGCAATTAAATTTATATTTTGTTGATTTAATTTAGACCCCTTTTCCAATATTTTTTGGTTTTTCTTTATATCTTCACCCTTTAATCTATAATTATCTCCAAATTTTGGAATTTTAATTAAATGAATTTTATTTCCTTTCTTGTATGTATTTTCCTGCATAACTATAGTTGATGAATTCGTAGGCATTTTTGCGCCTGTAAAGATTCTGACTGCTTCGCCAGGTTTTACTTTTATATTTTTGTTATCTCCAGCAGCTATTCGTCTGTTACAAAAAAAAATTTTTTTTGTTTTTAAATCTGCTTTTAAAATAGCATAACCGTCTACAGCAGTATTATTAAAAGGAGGTAAATTTATTTTACTTTTTATATTTTCGTAAAGAAATCTATCCTCAGAATTTTCTAAATTAACTTTTTCAGAATTAAAAATTATAACCTTTTGTTTTTTAAATAAATTAACAATTTGTTTTTTGGTTAGAGGTGATTTATTCATTAAAATTCTCTCAAAATAAAATCAACTATATTATCAATTTCGTCATTCTTAAAAATTCTCAAGTCAGTTTTAAGTTTATTATTTGTAATAATAGCTTTTATATTTTTAATTTTGGTAAATAAGTAATTATCATTGTCATTTTTAATTATTTCAATTTTTGGGTGATTTTCATTTTTAAACCCTTCGACTATTACAATATCAATTTCTGAAAGTTGATTAATTAATTCATCTAATGTTTTTTCTTTTGAATTGTTTAGCTCTGATATTTTAACCCATCGCTTCGATGAACTAACTAATACTTGAGAAGATCCCGCTAATCTATGCTTAAAGCTATCTGTATTTTCATTATCTATATCAAATTCGTGATGTGCATGTTTAATTGAAGCAACACGAAAATTATTAGAGCTAAGTTTATTTATAATTTTAGTTGCAATAGTCGTTTTCCCTGAATTCTTCCAGCCAACAATTCCTACTATTTTCATTTAATAGATCTATTATTTAACAAATATACAAGAGAGTAAATAATTATTGTTATTGATATTAAAACTAATCCTAATGCCATAGCGTATTCTAAATTTCCCATTCTAGTTTCTAAAGATATAGCAGTTGTCATTACTCGTGTATAATGATCAATATTACCACCCACAATCATAACTGCACCAACTTCTGAAATTGCTCTGCCAAAAGCAGATAATAATGTTGTTATTAATAAAAAATAACTATGGTTAAATAGAAGTTTAACAGAACCCCAAAAGGGAATATTTAAGGATCTTATCTGATCTTTAAATTCAAACCAATTTTTAGAAAATATCTCATGAGATAATGAAGAAATTATTGGGAAAATTATTATAGTTTGAGCAATAATCATCGCAGAGGGTGTGTATAGAAGTTGTAAGATACCTAAGGGTCCACCTGATGCAAAAATAAAATAAACAATTAAACCAACTACAACTGGAGGAATTCCCATCAATGAGTTTATAATTATTAAGATAATTTTTTTGAAATAAAAATTATAAATTGCAAAATAATACCCTACTATAAAACCTAATAATGATGCAATAATTAGAGCGGTAAAACTTACAAATAATGATAAAAGTATAATGTCCCATAGTTCACTATCTAAAGTAATAATTAATAGTATGGAATTTGTGAAAATTTCTAATATGTTCATTTATATTATTAGTGTAATTACAACAAATGGCAAAAAAAGAGAAATATTTAGTCTCACCTGATATTAATAATAAGTCCTTAATTACAAAACTAAATGGTTTTGATGAGAAAGGGAATAAAATAATTTCTAAAGTAATTAATGAAAAAGCTCTTACAATTTTTCTTAATAATCAAGAGATAGTAACGCTAATGTCTATTAGTGATCACCCAAAATATCTTGCAGTTGGGTATTTATTAAATCAAAATATGCTTAAGAAAAATGATATAATTAGAAAAGTTGAAATTGATAAAGATTTAGATGTGGTTGTTGTACGAACAAAACGTAAAACAAATTATGAAAACAAATTAAGAAAGAAAATAACAACTAGTGGTTGTGCAATAGGTACAGTATTTGGAGATATCTATGCGGAAATAAAAAAATCAAAATTAAAATCCAAAAAGAAAATTAAACATAAATGGATTTATGAAATTTCAAAAAAAATTACATTAACACCGAGCTTATATTTAGAAACAGGAGCAATACATGGTTGTGCCATTATTCATAATAATAAACCATTAATTTATATGGAAGACGTAGGAAGACATAACGCTGTAGATAAAATTGCTGGTTTTATGTTTTTAAAAAAAATTAGCTCTTCAAATAAAATTTTTTACACTACAGGAAGACTAACTAGTGAAATGGTTATTAAAACTATAAAAATGGGTATTCCAATATTAATTTCTAGATCAGGATTCACAGCTTGGGGTGTAGAGCTGGCGAGAGGCTCGAATTTAACACTTATTGGACGAGCAAAGGGAAAAAAATATTTAGCACTTTCTGGAGAACATAGAATTGACCATTAATAAGAAAAAAATTTTGTTTGCCATACTTGCAGGGGGTCAATCAAAAAGATTTGGAGGAGGATTTAAAGCTTTTGCTAAAATAAATGGAATTACAATCTTAGACAAAATAATAAACAAGCTTAAAAAATATAGTAATGAAATAATAATAAATGCTAATGACTTAAAAAATTTTAAGAAAATTAATTACCCAATAATTGAAGATAGATTCAAAGGTTTTGTGGGACCTCTAGCAGGAATTCACACATCAATGTTGTGGGCTAAAGAAAATTACACAAACAAAGAATGGATTTTTACTGTTCCAAGTGATACTCCATTTTTACCCGATAATCTTTTCGATAAGTTTTTAGAGGCATATGATGAAAATGTAAAAATATTGATTGCAAGATCAAATAGTAGACATCATCCTGTAATAGCAATGTGGCATATATCGTTAATAACTAGTTTAGAAAATGAGTTAATATTAAAAAATAGTAAAATTATGTTTTGGGTTAAAAAGCACAAATATAAATTTGTTGAATTCGACAAAAGCCAGGAAAAGAATTTTTTCAATGTTAATACTCAAGAAGAATGGAATACTGCAAAAAATATCTAAGTTTAATATAAATATGTAAAAAATATTTTTTTTGTATAAAGAATATTTAAAATGTTAAGCTCAATATATAAAATATTCCCAGGAATTATTTTTTGTTTTGTAATTGCTTATTCAGGCATATACCTAAGTGATTTTATCGGAAAAGAAATTTTAAATTTACAAAAAAGTCCAGTATCACCAATAATGCTATCAATAATATTTGGTCTTTTGATAGGAAATATATTTCATATTAATAATTTTTTTTTAGAAGGAATTAAGTTTTCTTTAAAATTTATTCTAAGGTTAGGAATAATATGTCTTGGTATTAGGCTAGGACTTTTAGATATTTTTAAAGTTGGAATAGTTGGAATACCCCTAATTGTTGCTTGTATTATTATATCAATCTTGGTTGTAAATTATTTATGCAATTTATTAAATGTTTCTTCAAAAATGGGATCATTAATTGCAGTTGGAACAAGTATTTGTGGAGCATCTGCAATTGTAGCAACTAGTCCTGCAATTAATGCTGATAAAGAGGAAGTTGCTTATGCCATAGCTAATATTACAATATTTGGAATAATTGCAATGTTCCTCTATCCATTTATGGCATATTACCTTTTCAGTGGAGATGAGCTAGCATCAGGATTATTTCTTGGAACTTCAATACATGAAACTGCTCAAGTTGCTGGTGCTGGATTGATATATGCGGAACAATTCAATTCACCAAAAACTATGGATATAGCGACAATTACAAAATTAGTAAGAAATGTCAGTATGATAATCGTCATTCCTACAATAAGCTATATGTATCTAAGAAATAATATTGGTGAAAATAATAGCAAACCATCAATAATATCTATGTTTCCAATTTTCATAATTGGTTTTATTCTTATGGGTCTTATTAGATCAATTGGAGATTATGGAATTCAAAATAATAATTTAGCTTTTGAAATATTAACTAATAATAACTGGCAATTAATAATCAATATTATTAAATCTATTGCTGAGTATTCTTTAGCAATAGCAATGGCAGCTGTTGGCATAAGTACAAATTTAGTTTCTTTAAAAAGCTTAGGCATAAGACCATTTTATGTTGGCTTTTCTGCAGCTTGTTGTGTTGGAATTGTAAGTTATATTGGAATCATAGTACTAAATAATTTTATATAATTTTCCAAAGTAAATATAATTTGTACTTATTAAGTAATAATTATATAAAATTCATAAAAAAATATGTCAATTTACCTTCCAATAGCTGAAATGAACGTCAATATTTTTCTTATTATCTTTATTGGTATGAGTATAGGGATACTTTCAGGAATTTTTGGTGTTGGTGGTGGATTTTTAATGACACCACTATTAATTTTTTTAGGTATACCTCCAGTTGTAGCTGTTGGTTCTGAAGCTCCGCACGTTTTAGCAACTTCAGTTTCAGGTTTTATTGCTCACTGGAGAAAAAGAAATGTTGATATAAAGATGGGTATATTCCTTTTAATAGGAGGTTTAATTGGCTCCACAGTTGGTGTAAATATTTTCAGTTATCTAAAAAATTTTGGTCAAATAGATTTAGTTATTCAGTTATTATTTCTTTTCTTTTTAGGTTTTATTGGTTTTAGTATGGCTTTTGAAAGCGCAAGAACTACAATAAAACACTATAGAGCAAGAAACACTAAAAGAACAAAACTGCATCAACATTCTTGGTTTCACGGACTTCCATTCAAAGTTCGCTTTCATAGATCAAAACTTTATATAAGTGCGATACCACCTGTACTGATAGGGTTCGCAGTTGGAGTAATGTCCGCAATGATGGGAATTGGAGGAGGATTTATAATGATACCTGCAATGGTATACATACTTGGAATGCCAACAAGTATAGTAGTTGGGACATCTTTATTTCAAATCATTTTTGTTACCGCTAATGCAACATTCTTTCAATCCTACATAAATTATAATGTAGATATTGTGCTGTCTGCACTAATGATATTTGGAGGAGTAATTGGTGCACAAATTGGTGTAATTTTTGGGTCTAAATTAAAAGCAGAATATTTGAGAGGTATTTTGGCTATATTAGTACTGGGTGTCTGTGGTAAAATTTTTACAGATCTAGTTTTAAGACCTAATGATTTATTTTCATTGGTAATGATATGATATCAATGTTTAATTTTTCCATTAATTTATTGATCGTAGTTTGTCTCTTCATATATTTTATTTTTACAATCATTAGTTTTGATCTGGAGAACATAGAATATTTTTTAATTCTAATAATTGTTATAAACTCATTTAACAAAATTTATATTTGGTCAAATTTTAGAGTATTTATTAAAAAAGATCTTAATAAAATATTTAAAGACATATTATTTAATGATTCATTTGCAAAACTAAGTATAGTTATTTTATCCACTGTAATTCCAATTTATATGCTTATGCAAAAAGATATATTAGTGATTGATATATTGATTGAGAAAGCATCTTTTTTATTAGTATCAATTTTTGCATTAATTGGATTTTATTTAGAATTTTATATTTTAGAAGTGACAAAAATAGATGATTAAAAATTTATATATAAAGTTTGCTTTTAATCTAACAATTTTATTGACTGTAATTTTTTTTTATAACTTTCTTAATGCTGAAGAAATTTACTTTGACTTATCTGAGGATAGTATTGAATTAAAAACAGATTTTAATGGAAAAGAAATTATTATTTTTGGATTACTAAAAAATGATCATGAGACACTTTTGACAATAAAAGGGCCACCATCAAAAATGAGAATACAAAAAAAAGAGAGGTATTTTGGAATATGGATAAATAATCAATACGTTACCTATAGTAACATTCCATCTTTATTCTTTTTGTCCTCCTCAAAAGAAATTAACGAAATCTTGCCTGAATCGATATTAATTAATGAGGATCTAAGTTTTGAAAAAATTTTAAATAATAAGACTTTTAATCAAAATTTTATTTTCAAAAATGACCAAAAAAGTTGGAATGAAAATTTTGTTAGAATAAAAAAAGAACAATCATTTTATAAAAGTTTTGAAATGAAAAAAGTCAAAGATAAATTATTTCAAACTAGCGTTTTTTTTCCTACAAATACAATACCAGGGATTTATAATGTTGATATTTACTATATAAGAAATAATACAATTATGAGTACTGATCAAAAAAATATAGTTATAAAAAAAACTGGTATAGGAAGTCAAATATTTGACTTTGCAAATGAAAATGCAGCTACATACGGAGTTTTTGTAATTATCTTTTCAATATTTTCAGGTTTTATTGCTGCTGCTTTATTTAGGAGAAGTAAATGAGTGATGATAGATATATTCTAGTTGTTGCAGATAATTCAGAAGAAATGAATACAGCTCTTGAATATGCTTGTGCAAGATCAAAAAAAACAGGAAGAAAGATTATAATTGCAACATTCATAGAGCCTTTGGATGTTCTAACAACAAAAGGTGTTACAGACATTATGAAAGAGGAAGCTAGAGAAGAAGCAGAAGCAATTCTTAAAAAAGCTGCCTCATTTGTCCAAGAAAGAACAGGTGACTATCCTGCTCTCTCTTTAAGAGAGGGGGATACTATACCTGAATTAAAAAAATTATTAGATGAGGAAAAAAATATTAATGTTCTTGTTTTAGCTGCCAATACTGATCCAAATAGTAAAAACCCTGGTCCAATAATAACTTCTCTAGTGAGTAATGAAATAACAAACCTAAGAATACCAATAATGATTGTCCCTGGAAATTTATCATTTGAACATATTGCGCAAATAACTTAAAAAAATGTCTAAAGAGATAGCTAAAATATTAGTAGATATAAAGTCTATTAATTTTTCATTTGATAAATATTTTACTCTTACATCAGGCTTGGCTAGTCCTGTTTATGTTGATTGTAGAAAAATTATTTCTTTTACAAAAGAAAGAAATTTTATAATTGATAAAGCCATAGATTATTTAACTAAAAATAATATTGAGACAGAAATTATTGCTGGTGGAGAGACCGCTGGAATTCCCTATGCTGCTTTTATTTCTCAAAAATTAGATAGACAAATGATTTATATTAGAAAAAAAACAAAAGGTTTTGGAAAAAACAGACAAATTGAAGGTGAATTTGAAAAAAATCAAAAAGCTCTTTTAGTTGAAGATCTAGCTACTGATGGAGGTAGTAAAATAATTTTTATTAACGCAATGCGTGAAGCTGGATTAAAAGTTAAAGATATATTTGTAATATTTTATTATGATATTTTTAATTTCAATGAATCAGAATTATTTAAATTAAATGTAAATATGCACTCACTGTGTACTTGGAAAGATGTAATAAATTATATTGAAAGTGAAAAAATATATTCTGAAGATAAGGTTTCAAACTTAAAAGAATTTTTAGAAGATCCAGAAAAATGGAGAAGCAAGTATGCGTAAAATAGTTGTTGTCAGTGGAGGTTTTGACCCAATTCACAGTGGTCATATAAAATTAATTAAAGAAGCTGCTAAACATGGTGAAGTTGTAGTTTTGCTAAATTCTGATTTATGGCTTCAAAAAAAGAAGGGTAAGGAATTTCTTCCTTTTATTGAAAGAACTATAATTATGAATGAGTTAAAAAATGTTATTGATGTTATAGAATTTGATGATGGAGATAAGACGTGTATCGATGGTCTTAAAAAAGTAAAAAATAAATATCCAAAATCAATTATTAAATTTGCAAATGGAGGTGATAGAAATAATAATACAACACCAGAAACAATATTCTGTGAAAAAAATAATATACAGTTACTTTGGGGTATAGGTGGTGACAATAAATCAAATTCTAGTTCATGGATTTTACAAAAATGGAAAGAAGATAATTAAGGATATAATTTTCTTGTAACCCAACCATCATTTTCAATACGGAATTCAAGTCTGTCATGCAATCTAAATGGCATATCTTGCCAAAATTCAATTAATACAGGCGCTACTAAGTAGCCATTCCAATGTGAAGGTCTTGGTACATCATTATCTGAAAACTTTTTTTTAAAATCTTCTACTCTTTTAGTTAATGTCGATCTATCATCTAGATCTTCTGACTGTAATGAAGCCCAAGCTCCTATTCTACTTCCTAGTGGCCTTGAATTATAATATTCATCAGCTTCAGCGTTTGAAATTTGTGAAACATTACCTTCAATTCTTATTTGTCTTTGAAGTGTTTTCCAATGAAAATTTAAAGCTACACTATCGTTGTTTTTAATTGCTCTACCTTTTTTACTATTTGAATTTGTGTAAAAAACAAACCCTTTATCATCATATGATTTAAGTAAAACAATTCGTGAGCTGGGTTTACCGTCAGAAGATATAGTAGCAAGGTTCATAGCATTTGGATCATTGATTTCACTTTTCTTTGCCTCTTCAAACCACTCTTGAAAAAGTTCAATTGGTTTTTTATCAGAATTTATTAATTTTTGATTTGATTGCATATTATAGATATGAATATTATTTTATAAGTATATATATCTATATTTATAAAAAAACACTGATTTACAATATGTTGATGCAAAATAAAAAAGGTCTGATTATGGGAGTGGCAAATGACAGATCTATTGCCTGGGGTATTGCAAAAAAATTAGCAGAACAGGGAGCAGAAATTGCACTTACTTATCAAGGAGAAGCTCTTAAGAAAAGAGTTCAGCCACTTGCAGAAGAAATAGGGTCTAACACTATTATTCCTTGTGATGTTTCAGACTCACAAAGTATGAATAATGTTTTTGAAACACTTAAAAATAAATGGGGTGAATTAGATTTTCTTGTTCATGGAATTGGTTTTTCCAACAAAGATGAATTAAGAGGTAAATATTACAATACATCTTCTGATAATTTTAAACAAACTATGCATATATCATGTTATTCTTTTACAGAAGCTTGTAGGCTAGCAGAACCTCTAATGAATAATGGTGGATCAATTTTAACTTTAACATATTATGGATCAGAACAAGTTATGCCTCATTATAATGTTATGGGAGTTGCAAAAGCAGCTTTAGAGGCAAGTGTTAGATATTTAGCAGTAGATTTGGGAGAAAAAAATATAAGAGTTAATGCCATTAGTGCTGGCCCAATTAAAACTTTGGCAGCATCAGGAATAGGTGATTTTAGATTTATTCTAAGATGGAACGAGCTTAATGCTCCACTTAAAAGAAATGTAAATCAACAAGATGTTGGAAATTCTGCTTTGTATCTCTTAAGTGATCTTGGGAGTGCCGTTACTGGTGAGATACAACATGTCGATTGTGGCTATCATACTGTAGGAATGGTTGCAGTTGATGAGAGTGAAAGTGTTTCAGAATTATTAGGTGAATTTACAAATTCTAAAAAATGACTTCTAATTCAATAGGAAAAATCTTTAATTTTACTACATGGGGAGAAAGCCATGGCAAAGCCATTGGTTGTGTTGTCGATGGAGTTCCATCAAACATAAATTTAACTGAAAAAGATATTCAACCCTATTTAGATAAAAGAAAACCTGGTCAGTCAAAATTTACGACTCAAAGAAAAGAAGGGGATAAAGTTGAAATACTTTCTGGAACTTTTGAGGGAAAAACAACAGGTCATCCTATTTCTCTAATTATCTACAATCAAGATCAGAGATCAAAAGATTATGGTGATATCAAAAGTAAATTTAGACCAGGTCATGCAGATTATACATATTGGAAAAAATATGGCATAAGAGATTATAGGGGTGGGGGTAGATCTAGTGCTAGAGAAACTGCAATGAGAGTAGCAGCAGGGGCAATAGCAAGAAAAATCATAAAAAATAAAATTAAAAATCAAGTTGTAATAACAGGTGCATTAATTCAAATAGGTAATCATAAAATTAATTATGATAATTGGAATAATAATTTTATTCCAAAAAATAATTTTTGGAGTCCTGATAAAGAAATTATTAAAATATGGGAAAACGAAATACAAACTGCAAGAAAATCTGGTTCCTCTTTAGGTGCTATAATTGAAATTAGAGTAAAAGGTTTGCCAGCTGGTTTAGGAGAACCGATTTATGAAAAAATAGACTCTGATATTGCTAAGGCATTGATGTCTATTAATGCTGTTAAGGGAGTAGAAATGGGAAATGGATTTAGCAGTGTTTATGAAACTGGAATCTCTAATGTTGATGAAATGAGAATAAAAAATAAACAACCTTTATTCCTTTCAAATAATAATGGTGGAGTTCTTGGAGGTATTACAACGGGCCAAGAATTAATTACTAGATTTGTAGTAAAACCGACAAGCTCAATATTATCGCCAAAAAAAACAATTAATACAAAATTAAAAGAAACAACAATATCTACTAAAGGTCGTCATGATCCATGTGTTGGTATAAGAGCTGTTCCTGTCGGTGAAGCAATGGTTGCCACAACTATAGCTGATCATTGTTTAAGATTTCTTTAAAATACTATAAATCAAAAATTCTTTATTTCCTTTTGGTCCAGTTATTGGACTTTCGACTAAACCTACAACTTCAGCCTTAATTGTTTTTTTAAACCAATTAGATATATCATTGCATACTTGTTCATGAATCAATGGATCTTTCACAATACCTTTTTTCAAATTTATTTTATTA
>CACMGM010000004.1 GCA_902613275.1 uncultured Alphaproteobacteria bacterium | reverse complement strand
CCAAATACATGTACAGAAGATTTTTTTTGGAGAGGAGTTTATAACACTATATTCTTTGTTGTTTTTCAAGTTGGCTTAATGATTTTCTTTTCGGTTTTGACTGCCGTGATATTAAATAAGAAAATTATTGGCAGAGGCTTTTTTAGATCGGTATTTTTTTTCCCTGTTTTATTGTCACCAGTTGTTGTTGGTTTGATTTGGCAATGGATACTGCTAAAAAATGGAGCTTTCAATGCTATAATTGAGTCTTATGGTGGAGACAAAGTATCATTTTTAACAGATCCATCATGGGCTATGGCATCTGTAATCTTTGTATCAATATGGGCCCATATGGGTTTTTACACTCTGATTGTATTAGCAGGTCTTCAAGCAATACCTCCAAATTTATATGAGGCAGCCGAAATGGATGGCACTAGCCGAGAAAGAATTTTTTTTCGAATAACTCTACCTCTTCTAATGCCAAATTTATTAGTTGTATTTATTCTTGCCTCAATAAAAGGTGTTCAAACATTTGATGAAATATATGTTTTAACTGGTGGTGGGCCTGGAACATCTACATCATTGATTGTTCAATATATTTTTACCACAGGATTTGCTTCATCTGGATCTGTTCAAAATTTTGGTCTTGCAGCCGCCGCATCTATGGTTCTCGGTGTGGTACTTTTATTTTTAACACTTATGCAATTGTATTTTAGTCGAAACAAAGAAAGTAAACATCAAGAAATTTAATATGTCTGAAACAGCTTCAAGAATAATAAAAATTGCTACAAAAAAAAGATATAAAAATAAATATCATTGGACAGATTATTTTTCTTATTTTTATTTATTTCTAGGTGTTCTTTTAATGTTTGGTCCTGTTGTGTGGTTAGGATTATCTTCATTAAAGACATTAGCAGGTATACAAGAATATCCCCCAACAATTTTGCCACTTTCTCAAATTCATGTTGATGTTGAAGGATACGATAAACCCTTACCAATTTTTAATGTGACGCAAGAAGATGGGTCAGTAAAGCAGTTAGCACAAATAAAAAGAATTGGAATTAATGCTAAAATGGTTGATCCTCTAAACCCAGAAGAAACAGTAAAAGTACCGATTGATAAAAGAGAAAAAATTAGAGAATTTAAAATTCAGTGGGAAAACTATGTTGATCCTCTAAGAAAATATGATTTTTTACTTTATTTCAAAAACTCAACTTTCATTACTGTTGTTGCAACAATAATAACTTTAATAATAAACTCAATGGCAGCTTACGCACTTTCTATATATGAGTTTAGAGGAAAAAATTTTGCACTTGTTTTTGTTATAGGCACATTGTTAATTCCATTAACCATAATCTTGGTTCCAGTTTTTTATGTTGTTGCAAACTTTGGAATGATTAATTCATTATGGGGTGTAATTCTTCCAGGTGCTGCAACACCAACAGGAGTTTTTTTACTTCGTCAATATATGCTTACATTGCCTAGAGAGCTTATAGAAGCAGCAAGAATGGATCACGCAAGTGAATGGGCAATTTATTGGCGAGTAGTCCTACCTTTATCTATACCGGCTATTGCAGTTTTAGCAATTTTTTCCATAATGTGGAGATGGAATGATTTCTTATGGCCTTTAATAGTTTTATCAAAAAGTGAAGTTTATACATTACAAATTGGATTAAACGCATTTCACGGAGAACTTACTAGTCAGTGGAATTATGTATTATCAATGACTATGGTAACTTTATTACCTATAGCAATTATATTTGCTTACTTACAAAAATTTATAACAACAGGAATAGCAAGTACAGGTATGAAGTAATGCAAGACAAACCTCTAATTTTTTTTGACCCTTATCCAAGAAATGAAGAAATGGTTTTTACCAGTGATGTTAAGAATGAATTAGAAAAAATATCTAATTTAATCTATCACTTTGGTAGTCGAGCTCCTGATGAACTTGTAGATAAAAATATTGAAGAAATTGAAATATTAGTTGGACAGACTGCTATGCCTAAAGAACGTTTAGATAAATCAAAAAAAATTAAAGCAATTATAAATGTCAAAGCAAATTGGGAACCGAATATTGATTATCATGAAGCACATAGAAGAGGTATTTATGTTTTATCAGCTGCACCTGCCATGGCTCCTGCTGTTGCTGAAGCTTGTATAGGTTACGCAATCTCACTTTCTAGAAATGTATTGGGGGTTTACAAAAAATTTTTAAATTCTGAAGAGCAATATGGAATTAAAGAAAATAAATTTGCTTATACACTTTTTAACTCAAATGTTGGTTTAATTGGGTTTGGAAATTTAGCAAAAAGTTTACTTCCTTTGTTAAAACCATTTAACTGTAAAATTTCAGTATTTGATCCATGGTTATCTAATGAATACTTAGAAAGCCAGGGTGTAAACCCTGTATCGATTGATGATTTATTATCTAACAATAAATTTATATTCATATTAGCTGGAGTTACTACTGAAAATGAAGGATTTATTAGTAAAGATAAATTAAAATTAATTAAAAAAAATAGTTCAGTAGTTCTAGTCAGTAGAGCGGAGGTTGTTGATTTCGACGAATTTATTGAACTTGCTGAAAATGAATATTTTAGAGCAGCTATAGATGTATATCCAGTCGAGCCTGTGCCAGCAGATTCAACTTTTAGAAAAAAATCCAATATTTTATTTACTTCACATGTTGCAGGTGCTTTAGATTATTCATATAAAAATATAAGAGATATGATGATGAATGATATAAGAAAAATCTTGAATGGGATGCCTCCTATACACTTACAACATGCTGACCCTGACAAAGCAATAATGAGAAGAGATAGATGACTGAAATCATATTAAAGGAAATTTTTAAAAGTTATGATCAAACAGAAGTAATTCATGGAGTTGATTTGAAAGTTGAAAGTGGAAAATTTCTAGTTTTAGTTGGCCCCTCTGGATGTGGTAAGTCAACATTATTAAGAATTATTGCTGGATTAGAAAGAATTACATCGGGAGAAATTTTAATCGACGGAAATGAAGTAAGTAATATACCCGCTTCAGAAAGAGGTTTGGCTATGGTTTTTCAATCATATGCTTTGTATCCTCACATGTCTGTTTTTAAAAATATGGCCTTTGCATTGGAAAATTTAAAAATTGATAAAAAAACAATTGAAGAAAAAGTTAATAGCGCAGCTAAACTTTTACAAATTGAAGAGTATCTTCAAAGAAAACCAAAAGCACTTTCTGGTGGTCAAAGACAAAGAGTAGCTATTGGAAGAGCAATAGTTAGAGATCCAAAAGCCTTTTTGTTTGATGAGCCCTTATCTAATCTTGATGCTGAGTTAAGAGTAACAATGAGAAAAGAATTATCAGCACTTCATGAAAAAATTGGTGGTACAATGATTTATGTTACACATGATCAAGTTGAAGCAATGACATTGGCTGATCAAATAGTAGTTTTAAATAATGGTTATGTTGCACAAGCAGGAGCACCACTTGATTTATATAATAATCCCAGTGATATTTTTGTAGCTGGTTTTATTGGATCTCCAAAAATGAATTTTATAAAGGTTAATGCAATTGATAAGTCTGGTTCATTTAATTTAGTTTCAGATGCATTGAATTTACAAACAAATCATAAAAATTTACAAAATAATACACCTTATTCTCTTGGGATAAGGCCTGAACATATAGAAGTTTGTGAACAGCAAAATTCAGATTTGAAAGTATATGTTGATTTTACTGAACAGCTCGGAAGTGAAACTTACTTTTATTGTCAGGGTGAAGGAATAAAACAATTAATTGTTCATCATACCGGGCAATATAAAATTAATAAGGGAGAAGAATTATATCTTCGTTTTAAAAGAGATTCAGTTCATCTTTTTGAAGAGAATGGCATGTCTGTATCAAAAAAAAATAATTAATGAGTTCTAAAAAAATTGGACTTGCCATTATTGGTACGGGTATGGCTGCAAAACCCCATGCCTTGGCTTTAAATGAATTAAAGGACTATATTAATGTAGTTGGAGTTTTTTCTAGAAATAAGGAAAAAAGAGAAAATTTTTCTAAAAATTATAATTTTAATTCATTTCAAGACATTGATAGCATTTATGATAATCCTGAAGTTGACATGGTGGATATCATCACCCCTCCAAATCAACGCTTAGAACTAGTAGAGCAATTAAGTAAACATGGAAAACATATCTTAATGGAAAAACCAATTGAACGAACTTTAGAAAATGCAAAAAGTATAGTCTCAATTTGTGAAAATAATAAAGTTAATCTCGGTATAGTTTTTCAACACAGATTTAGAAAATCCTCAATTAAATTAAAATCATTAATAAATGAGAATAAATTTGGACAAATTTTTTCAGCTCAAATCAATATTCCATGGTGGCGAGAACAGTCCTATTATGATGAACAAGGTAGAGGAACATACAAGAGAGATGGTGGAGGAGTTCTTATAAGCCAAGCTATTCATACACTTGATCTTGCTATCAGTCTTTTAGGGGATGTTAAAGACGTGATGGTAATGGCGGAAACTACAAAGTTTCATAAAATGGAGTCAGAAAATTTTGTAACTGGTGGTATTAAATTTAAAAATAGCGTAATTGCATCTTTATTCGCTTCAACAAGTGTTTTTCCAGGCTCATCAGAGTCAATTGTTCTTCATTGTGAAAATGCAACAGTCAAACTTGAAGCAGGAACACTTATTATTAATTGGAGGAATGGTAAAAAAGAAGAGTTTGGAGAGGAATCTGGAACTGGCAGTAGTGCTGATCCTATGGCTTTTCCATTTGATTGGCATAAAGATCTTATACTTAATTTTGCAAAATCAATTAATACAAATAAAAAATTTGAAATTACTGGAAAAGAAGCATTGAAAGTTCATTATCTAATTGATGCAATGATAGAATCATCTAAAAAAAATATACTAATTACAATGGAGTAAAATATTTAATCATGAGAAAAATTAAAGTTGCTGCAATGGGGGTTGAGCATAGACATATTTTTGGACAATTAAATGGCATGTTAAATTTGGGATGCGAATGTGTTGGTTGGTGGAATGAAACTGATAATAATATTACGAAAGATTTTAATGAAAAACATCCTGATATACCCCGCTTTACAAATAAAGAGGATTTATTAAAAAATAAAGAAATTGAATTAGTATTGATAGCAGACATTCCAGTTAAAAGAGCAGCTTTAGCTATTGAGTGTATGAATGCTGGAAAAGATGTAATGTTAGATAAACCTGGATGTACAACTTTAGAACAACTTAAAGAAATTGAAAATACTGCAAAAAAAACAGGAAAAATTTTTTCAATTGATTTTTCTGAAAGATTTGAAGTGCCGTCAGTTCAAGCTGCCTATGATTTAATTCAAGCGGGCGAAATTGGAGATGTTGTTCAAACAATTGGAATGGGACCTCACAGATTGAATATTCAAACTAGACCTGATTGGTTTTTTGATTACGATCAATATGGTGGTATTTTATGTGATATTGCTTCACATCAAATAGATCAGTTTTTATTTTTTACTGGATCTAAAAATGTAGAAATTATAAATTCTTCAAGAGGTAATTTTTCAAATCCTGAACATAATAAGTTTGAAGATTTTGGTGAAATTTTAATTCATGGAGATAAGGGTAGAGGTTACATTAGGGTAGACTGGTACACTCCTGATGCTTTACCTAATTGGGGCGATGGCAGATTGACTATTTTAGGAACAAAAGGATACATTGAATTAAGAAAGTATGTCGATCTTGTTGGTAGAGAGGGTACAGATCACCTTTTTTTAGTTAATAATAAAAAATATGAATATAAAGATGCTTCTAAAGAACCCCTAACATATTTTGAGAGATTAATGGGTGATGTTGTAAAAAGAACTAGTACTGCAATGGATCAATCACATTGTTTAAAAGTTATGGAATTGGCAATCAAAGCTCAAAAAAATGCGATTAGGCTTGGCAATATTAAGTGATGAATATGTCTAATCAGGAATTATCTGATACTTTAGAAGACGTTATTAATAATACAAAAACTTTTGATATTCATACGCATTTATTTCCATCTGCCTTTAAAAGTCATTCTCTTTCTGGTTTTATTAATTTATTAAACTATCATTATTTAATTGCAGAATTATTAACCAATGCAAATATAAGTGCAGAAAAATTTTACTCTCTGGATGAAGTAAATAAAGCAAAACTTATCTGGGAAGAATTATTTCAAAATAGAACACCAATTTCTGAAGCGTGTAAAGGCGTACTAACTGTACTTCAAAAATTAGATATTAATTATAATAATAAAACTTTTGAAGAACTAAAAAATGAATATGAAAATAAATCTCTTACAGATGAAAAAATTTTAAAATTATCAAACGTTTCTTCTTTAGTAATGACAAATAATCCATTTGATATTGATGAATGGAATTTATATAAAGATAATGAATGGGATAGAAATATATTTCAATCATCATTAAGACTAGATGATTTAATTATTAACAATTCCCAAGCAACTGAGGTTGCAAAAAATCAAACTAAGATAAATCAAAAAGCAAATGATATTGTAATAAATTATTTAGATAGTTGTTTTTTAGTATCAAATCCAGTGTATGCAGCTATTTCAGCAAATTCAGATAATTTTAAAGAAATCTTAAATGATCCTCTTTGGAAATTAATCTTATCATGGTTAAATAAAAAAAATATCCCATTGTCTTTAATGTTAGGTGTTAAA
The DNA here is from genome assembly GCA_902613275.1 of uncultured Alphaproteobacteria bacterium. The sequence goes on along the minus strand of CACMGM010000004.1, from coordinate 65,146 downwards.
CGAGCTGTAAATAGTAGTTTTGGTTTAGCTGGAGATGGGATTGGTGATATTAATCTCAAAGAACTAAGTAAATTATGTAATTCTTTTCCGGAAAACAAATTTCTTGTAACTTGTTTATCTTTAAATGATCAGCACGAATTAACTGTCTTAGCTCGTAAACATCCTAATTTAAAAATATTTGGTTTTTGGTGGTTTATGAACCAGCCAAGTATCATAAAAATTGTTCTAAAAATGAGGATTGATATGCTAGGTCTATCATTTATACCTCAGCATTCCGATGCAAGAGTTACTGATCAACTTATATATAAATGGTCTCATTTCAAAAATATCTTATATGAAATTTTATATGAATATTATGAAGATCTTTCTAAGAAAAATTACGAGTTATCAAAATTTATAATAGAAAGGGATATTAATAATTTATTAAATCAAAACGCAAAAAGTTTTTTTCTTAAGTAACTGCATATTTTACTAAATTATTATAGCTAATCTGAAGTGAATCAAAAGGATCGCCATTACATTCATCTTGTTCAACAATAAACCACTTACAACCTGAATCTGTTGCTGTTTTAACAATATTTTTGATATCTAAATTACCTAAGCCAACCTCTGCAAAAAAACTTTCTTGATCATTTATCATTATAAAATCTTTTAAATGTAATAATGGCATTCGTTGATCTAATTTTTTACACCACATTAATGGATTTTGACCACCTTTTTGTATCCAATAAATATCTGGCTCTCCTTGTATGAATCTACTATCTGTATTTTTATAAATTCTTTCTAAAATTATTTCATTTTGAACTTTTTGGAATTCAAGTGCATGATTATGGTAGCATAGCACCTTTCCTTCTGCATGAAACTTGGAGCCAGCGATATTTATATCTTCTATGAATTTATCAATTTCTTCTAAGTTTTTCATCTCTACATTTAATGGATAAGGAAGAGCTGAATATTCGCAATTAAAAATATTTAGCTTATTAATAACTTCATCAGTATTATTTATAATTTGTTCATTTGGTTCATGTGTAGCGCATATAACTAAACTCAAATCTTCACACATGCTTTTTATTGTTTTAGGATTAATTAAACCAACACCACTGATTTGAATGCTACTATACCCAATATTTTTGATTTTTTTTAGACTTTCAAATAAATCTTTTTCATTTTGGCAAAAATCTCTAACGGTATAAAGAGTTACTGCAATTTGATTAATTTTCATCTTGATTTACTTATCATTTCTTCTAATTTTTGTTCATATTTAACCTCATCTAAAGGAAGCTCTATTTTTTTTTCCTCTAATCCCGATAGAACCATCGCATTAATTAATTCAACTGAATTTAAACCATCTTTTCCATTCACTAACAGTTTTTCTTTTCCTAGGAGGAAGTTTGTAAAGTTTTGAATAAGTCTTTGATGCTCAATATGTTGATCCAAATCAGCCTTAAAATTAAAATTAATTTTTTCTTTTTTAGGCATCCCAAAAAGTGTTTTAGAGTTTTTAATGAATTCAGTAGATGAATCTATTTTTTCCCATATAACATTATTATCCTGAATTGTAATTAAACCCTTATCTGATGCAATTTCCAATCTATTTACACCAGGAGCTTCACCTGTTGTTGTAATAAATACACCTTTTAATCCATTTTTATATTTAAAGATTGAAGTCACTTCATCTTCAACTTCTATCTCATGAAAGCGACCTAATCCCAAATCAGTATATACACTGTCAGGCATACCAAATAACCACTGACACAAATCAAGTTGGTGAATACTCTGATTTATTAAAACGCCTCCACCTTCACTTTCCCATTTAGCTCTCCAATTAGACGTCTGATAATAATAGTTTGTTCTAAACCAATTAGTTATTGTCCATTGAAAACGGTGAACTTTACCTATTTCGTTTCCATTAATTAGTTCCTTTATCTTAACATAAACAGGATTACTCCTTTGATTTAGCATAACAGTAAAAAATGCTTTAAAACTTTGTGAAATATTAATAAATTCTCGACACTTTTTACTAGTTATTGCTAAGGGTTTTTCAATTATAACATTAATATTATTTTCGAGAGCTTTTTTCGCTAGATCTATATGCGATTTATGAGGTGTAGCAATGATTGCCGCATCTATAATTTTATTATCAAAAAAATTATCAGTATTTTCAAAAAAAGGAATATTTTCATATTTATTTTTATATTCTGCATTTGAATCAGCAACTGCGGCTAGGATGGCATTTTCTATTTTATTCTCTTGTAATTTTTTAGCATGATTTGCTCCCATACCTCCTATGCCAATAACACCATATCTGACAGGTTTTTCCATAATTAATTTTATTATATTAAAATAAAAAATATTTAATTAATTTATGAAAGTATTGGATCTTTTACTGGAATAATCGGCACTCCGCCTGGGGATTGTTCTGTGCCAGAAATTTCAATAGTGCTAATATTGCTTCGCCATCTAACACTTACTGCAAACATAATAGCATCAGCAATATCTCTTGGCTCGAGAAGAGTAAAACCAGACATAAATTTTTTAGCTTTATTTTTATCTGTAAATGCAGCTTTACCAAAATTTGTTTTAGTTCTTCCAGGACATATTTCAGAAACTTTAACTCTTGAACCGCTAAGTTCAATTCTTAAGCTTTGTGCGATTCTATGGATAGCACCTTTTTGACCGCCATAAACAGTACTCATTTGTGGGTATAGACCTGCAAGAGACCCCATTAAAACTACATGTCCTTTTCTTCTTTTTATCATTTCTGGAACAATAGCTTTTAAAGTATGAAGATAAGACTCGACATTTAATCTTGTAGATAATTCAATATCTTGCCTTGATGCTTTTAATATACCTTCAGCCCCTCTTCCAATGCCTGCATTACAAACTACAATATCAACTTTTACTTTGGAGAGTTTTTTATAAATTTGATCCGTGTCAAAGAGATCAATTTGAATGATTTCAAATTTATGTTTTTTTTTCAATTTCTCTAATATTGAAACGTCTTTATCAAGAGCATAAACTTTTACATTTTCTTTTAAAAATCTTTTAAGTGTTTCTAAGCCAATACCACTTGATGCACCAGTTATAAGCACACTTTTATATATTTTATTGATCATCTTCTGTTTAAGTATATTTTAATTATTAATATGCAATTAAATAAAAACATAAATACAAATCTTTTAAAAGAACAATCATTTCCAAGTTATAATATTAATAATAATGAAGATTGCATACTTCATTTCGGTATTGGTAATTTTCATAGAGCTCACCAAGCACTATATATTCATGAAATATTAGAAAATAATAAAAACATTTCCATAATTGGGGTCAATTTAAGGTCTGAAGAAACAAATAATAAAATGCAATTACAAGACTACTTGTATTCTTTGGTAAGGATATCAAATAATTTCAAAAAAGTTGATATTTTAAATCCAATTAAAAAAGTTTTATTTGGTTTAAAACACAAGAATGAAATAAGAAATTTAATTGTATCTGAAAAAATTAAATTAATTACAATTACTGTTACAGAAAAGGGATATCATTTTGATAAAAATAAAAAATTAAATTTTTCGAATCAAATAATTAATGATCTAGAGGATAAAGAGTTATCAACTTTGATAGGTCATCTAAGTTTTGGAATAATAGAAAGATATAAGCAAAACAAAAAAAAATTAATCGTTTTAAGTTGCGATAATTTGTCTGAAAATGGAAAAATTTTAAAAAATTTAGTTAAACAATTTATAGAAAAAAAATATCCAAAGTGTTTAGATTGGTTTGATAATAATATTGAGTTCCCATTGTCTATGGTTGATGGAATTGTTCCAAATAATAATAAACAATCTGAATATTTTAACTTGCCATATAATGATAATACAATTGTGGTTACTGAACCTTATAGAGATTGGTATATTCAATCAAATAATGATGAGCTAAAAAATATTTTATCAAATAATAAAATAAAATTTGTTGAAGATGTAAAATTTTATGAAAATAATAAACTTAAAATACTGAATGCGTCCCACTCAGCTTTAGCATACATTGGTCATTTGTGTGGGTATACATATGTTCATCAAGCAATAGAGGATAAAAATATTTACAATTTTATTTTAAATTTTTTAGACCTAGAAGTGTTACCCACTTTAGAAATTAAAGATGACTTTAATATTAATGAGTACAAAATGAAAATTTTAGAAAGATTTAAAAATACTTACATAGAGGATAAATTGTTAAGAATTGCTATGGATGGTTCTTTAAAAATACCTATAAGAATACTTGATACCTACAAAAATAATAAAGGAGTAGCTAAATATATTCAATTTATCATAGCCTCTTGGTTATTTTTCTTATTTCAAATTATTGAAGAAGATCAAAATAGACTGGATGATGCAAATAAAGAATACTTTTACAGTGTTTACAAAAATAATAAGGATAATTTTTTTGAAGAAATAATTAATAATAAAAATATTTTTAATCTTTCTGAAAGTAAAAAAGAAGAAATGTTAACAGCAGTCCAAAAAAATCTAAATTTAATGAAAGAAAATCCTTTAAAATCCTTATTAAAAGAAATAATTTCATAAGATGAAAATTTTACCTAACAAAATAAATAAATTTTTTGATAGCATTTTGTCAAAACTATCTGTTCAAAAAAAAGATAGAAATTTACTTATTAAATCACTTTTAGATTCTTCTATTAGAGGCGTGGACAGTCATGGTATTAGATTATTTTCTCATTACGTAAAATGTATTGAAAATGGAAGAATAAAAGCAAAACCTAAAATGAAGCTTATAAAAAAAAATAGAGGTGTAGCTGTCTATGATGCTGATGATGGCTTAGGGCATGTAGCAGCTTTAAAGGCATCAACAATAGTATCATCTATGGCAAAGAAGAATGGCATTGCTTCAATTGGCATAATAAACTCCTCACACTATGGTGCTGCAGGTGTATATTCTAAGGATATTGCACAAAACGACTGTGTTGGTTTTTCATTTACACACTCAGATGCTTTTGCCATACCGTACAATGGTAAGAAACCTTTTCACGGGACTAATCCTTATTCTTTTACAGCACCAATAGGTAATAAAGATTTTTTACATGCAGATTTTTCTTCAACTTCGATAGCATGGAATAAAGTTATGAGAGCCAGAGCAAATTCTACTAAATTAAATTCTGAGATTGCACTTGATAAATCCGGCAACTACACAACTAACCCTTATAACGCTGTTTCTTTGGCTCCACTTGGAGGTAAAGAATATGGATATAAAGGTTTTGGATTATCTTCTTCAGTAGAAATAATGTGCGGACCTCTTATTGGTATGGCTCATGGATACCGTTTATTATCAATGATTGGACCAGATTTTAGTACACCAAGAAAGTTAGGACATTTCTTAATCGCCATTTCATTAAATGCTTTCACTACAAAAAAACAATATTTTAAAGGTATGAAAAACTATATGAGTGATCTAAAAAAACAAAAATCAAAAAAAAATAATAATCCAATTTTATACCCGGGCGAAAAAGAAAAAATTACTTCTAAAAAAAGATTAAAAACAGGTATTCCAATAGATAAGGAATTAAAAACTGATTTTTTGTTTTTAGCAAATAAATATAAGGTAAAAATTAATTTATAGCTTTTATTACACCTTTAAGCTGATCTAGCCCTTTCATTCTGCCTAATAATGAATATCCAGGTATTACTGAATTAAATTGGTCATGAAGTATTGTATGCCCATGATCAGGCCTCATAGGAATTTGTTTAATAGGATGATTACTTTTTTTCCTTTTATTTTCTTCTTTCAATATTGCTTTGACAATAGACACCATGTCCAGGCTTCCATTAAGGTGATCATCTTCATAAAAATCAAGAGAATTTGGAATGTGTCTTATATTTCTTAAATGAATAAAATTTATATAAGAACCGTATTTTTTAATTATATTGACTAAGTTATTTTTTTTATTAACACCAAGGGATCCTGTACAAAAAGTTAAACCTACATTTGTATCTTTTTTTATATTCACAATAAAATTAATATCTTTCTCATCAGAAACAATTCTTGGTAATCCATAAACATTATATGGAGGATCATCTGGATGAATATTGTAATGAATATTATATTTTTTTATGATTGGATAAATTTCTTCTATAAAATCTTTTAAATTGTTTTGTAAATCACTATGATTTAATTCTGCAAATTGATCAATCTCATAATTTAAATCTTTAATTGTATACTTTCTATCGTTTGCAGCTAACCCTCCAAGTAGAGACATCTTAAGTTTTTTTAAATCACTAGAATTCATTTTTTGTAATATTTTTTTTGAAGTATGGATGTCTTTGGATGAATACCTTTCTTTTGCTGTTTTAGACTTCAAAATAAAATTTTCAAATGCACAGACATGAAGATGATTATATTTTAGAGCAAAAGCACCATTAGGAAGTTGATGATTTAAATCTGTTCTCACCCAATCAATTAAAGGCATAAAATTATAACAAATATTTTTAATATTATTCTTTCCTAAGTTCATCAAAGACTTTTTGTATTGATCTATATAATATCTATATTTTCCTGATCTTTTTTTTATATCATTATGCACAGGAAGACTTTCAACAACACTCCAAGTTAATTTTTTATTTTTATCAATTTTGAAACTTTCAATAAATTTTTTTCTCTTTTTGATTTCGATTGAGCTCCATTTTTCACCATATTTTATTTGTGCTAGCGATGATACAATTCCATCAACTCCTATCTGTCGAATTTGATCTAATTTTGAGGGATCATTATGACCAAACCATCTAAATGAGTACAGCATGCGACAATTGTATAATCAATATATAAATAAATAAATACTTTATTTATTTTTAGTTGCTTTAGCTTTTAAATCTGCTTAAATGAATAAATTTTAGGAGGAATAATGAAAAAATTTTTAATATTTATAATTTCTTTTTCTGCTTTAATATCATCAACTGTTTTTGCAGGCGGTCATGGTGTTACTAAAGTTGCTCTAGTTCCAGGTGGCCCACACCCTTATTTTGCTGCGTGGGAACAAGCTGGATTAGACGCTGTAAAAGATTTTGGATTAGGCAAAGCAGATTACAGAGTCCCTGCAGAGTGGGATCTTAGTCAACAAAACGAGTTAATTGAAAGTTTAGTTGGTCAAGGTTACAACGCAGTTCTTGTGTTCCCTGGTGATGCAGTTGGAACAAACAAAATTTTAGGTGAACTTGATGATGCTGGTGTACCTACTGCTGCTTTAGCTGGTTGTGTAGAACAGCCAACTCAAGCTAAGTTTTGCTTTGGAACTGATACAGGTCACTCAGCTTATCTTGGAACAAAAGAATTAATTAAGGCACTTGGTGGAAAAGGTAAAATTGCCCACTTCACTGGTTTCCTAGTTGATCCTAACACAACATTAAGAATTAATGCTGTTGAACAAGCTGTTTCAGAAGCAGGTGGTGGAGTTGAAATTATCCAAGTAATTGCAGATATCGATGCTTACGAACCAGCTGATGAAAAAATCAATGCTTTTATGGCAGCTCAAGGTGGTGAAGTTGACGGTATTGTTACTACAGCATGGGTTCCAGCTGTTGTAGCCGCTCAAGCTTTAACTAACATGGGTGACAAAAGAATTAAAATGGTTGGAATTGATCATGATGAAGTAGTTTTAAAAGCTATTAAAGATGGTTTTGTGCATGGAACAATGTTGCAAAATCCATATGGTCAAGGATACATTGGTTCTTATGTAATGGATAAAGTTAGACAAGGATGTGAATTTAAATCAGATGCACCTTGGAAATCTACTGCACAAACTGATCAATTTATTGACTCTGGAACAGTATTTGTAGACATCAGTGATGTTGATACTTACGTAATGGCTATGAGAGGAATTTCATTAGAAATTCTTGAAACATTTGATAGCACTTACTTAAACTGCCCAAGTTAAAAAAACTAATAGGGGGCTTAAAAGCCCCCTTTTTTTATGAATTTTAAAATACCTAATTTTATAAAAACGAATCAATTTGGTTTGTTGTGTCTTGTAATTATTTTTATTTGTATTTTTTCATTCTCTACTGATGGTTTTACATCTAGGTTTAACATTTATGCATTATCTAGAGTAGTAGCATTAGATATTATGATAGGCCTTGCAATGATGGTTGTTATTTTAACTGGAGGATTAAATTTATCTTTAGGTGCATTAGGTGTTTCTGCAGCAATGTTTGGAGGTTGGTGTATGGAGAGTATGGGTATACCAATTTCAATTTCAATAATTCTAGTTTTAGCTTTTGGGTCATTCTTAGGTTGGATTAATGGTTTTGTAACTGTGAGAACAGGCGTTCATAGTTTTATAGTGACTTTAGCAACTATGAGTATTTATTTTGGTTTTATGACTCTTCTAACTGAGGCAGAAGCATTTAGAAAACTACCTGAAATTTTTACAGACTTTGGAAGTTTAAAACTTTTTAATAAATATATCTCTCCACTTTTAATAATAAGTGTCTTAACTTGTTTTATTCTTTATTATGTATTTAAATATACTGACATTGGCAGAAAATTAATTGCGGCTGGAGCTAATCCTGATGCAGCAGAGCTATCAGGTATTTCAGTTGATAGAATGTTTATTTATTGCCACATGCTATCTGGATTTTTAGCAGCTTTAGCAGGAATAATGTTAACAGCAAGAATCGGCGCTGCAATTCCATCGATGGCAGGTCATTTAGGTTTTGACTGGTTGTTACCAGCATTCTTAGCACCAGTATTAGGAGGCACACTTTTATCTGGAGGAAAAGTAACAGTTTTTGGAACTATGCTTGGAGCTATACTCGTTACTTTAATTAATAATGGATTATATCTTATTGATGTCGGAGAATTTTGGGTAAGATTTTTTCTTGGAATGATTTTATTAGGAGCTGTTTTATTAGACAGAGCGAGAGAATATTTCACAGTTAAAAATTCAATTGTGTCATGAGTAATCTACTTAAAAAAGATTGGTTTGGACTTGGCTTAGTTATAATACTTGGTTCAATTTTAATTTCATTTTTTAAGCCAGCATTTATTTCTCCATTTAATTTATATGTATTAATGCTGAGTGTAAGTCTTATGCTAGTTGTTGCCATGTCTCAGATGATAATAATTGCTATTGGTCAAATGAATTTATCTGTTGGAGCTATTGGTGGCTTAGTTGCTATTTCCTTCACTGGTTTAATGGAGGTTTATTCCATGTCTATATTACCTGCTATGTTAATTGGACTATTAATAGGATTAGCTTGTGGTTTTATTAATGGATATATAACTGTTAAATCAGGTATTTCTGCTTTTATTATTACACTAGCAACACTCTATATTTTTAAAGGAATGAATTTAGGTATAACAGAAGCACAACCTTTTTATGAAATTCCTGATGCTGTTAAATTTTTTGGAAATGCTAAAATCCTTGGACCTATTCCATATTTAGTAATAATTCCAATAATTATAACAATTTTGATGTGGATTTTAATGAATAGAACATCACTTGGCAGATATATGTTAGCTTATGGAAATAATGTTCAATCATCTGAGCTAATAGGAATATCTTCAACAAAAATTGTTATTTATGCTCACGTTATTTCAGGACTATTAGCTGCGATAGGTGGTATGTTAGTAGTTTGTCGATTACAACTTGGAACTCCTAATATTGGTGATTCATGGTTATTACCATCTTTTGCTGCTCCTGTTATTGGAGGTGCAATTTTAGCAGGTGGAAAAGTTGATGTTATAGCTACTGCTTTTGGAGTCATCCTAGTTTCAATAATTTCACAAGCTTTAGTAATTTTTAAAATTGATCCTTTTTTTGTGCAGATATTTTTAGGTTTTATGATTTTATTAGCTGTCTTTATAAATAGATATAGAGAGTATAGAGAAGAAAGAAGAACAAAGGTGTTTTCTTATGAGTGATCATATACTCGAACTTAAAAAAATTACCAAAAATTTTCCTGGTGTTAAAGCATTAGATAATGCAAACTTTAGACTTAAAAAAAAATCAATCCATGCTTTACTTGGTGAAAATGGAGCAGGTAAATCTACATTAATTAAAATAATTACAGGTGTTTATAATCAAAATGAAGGTGAACTATTTTTGAATAATAAAGTACAATCTTTTAATTCACCTAATGAAGCAATGAATTCAGGAATTTCAGTTGTTCACCAAGAAAGAAATCTTATTAGAAGATTCTCAGTTGGTGAAAATTTAATGTTAACTAATCTACCTAAAAATAACTTAGGATTAATAGATTATAACGCAGTAGCAAAAGAGTCAAAAAAATGGCTTGATATTATGGAATTAGACATAGATCCAAACACAATAGTTTCAGATTTAACTGTAGCAAAAATGCAATTATGTGAAATAGCAAAAGCTCTTTCGTTGGAATCTAAAATATTATTATTAGATGAGCCAACTTCATCATTATCTCCTCAGGATACAAAAAACTTATTTATATTACTTAAGAGATTAGTTGCTGAACAAGATGTAAGTATTGTTTTTGTAAGTCATAAACTTGAAGAAGTTTTTGAGATCTGTGATGAAGTTACTGTTTTAAGAGATGGAAAAAATGCATGTGAGTCAGAACAAATCACAAATCTTAATAGACAACAATTAGTAAAATTAATGATTGGTAGGGATGAGCAAATAATTAACTCAAAAAAAGAAGTGAATTTTGATGATCAAAATTTATTGAATTTACAATCTATAAACACAGATTTAGGTCATAAGGATATCAACTTAAATCTTAAAAGAGGTGAAATTCTTGGTTTATATGGATTAGTCGGAGCTGGCAGAACAGAACTTTTAAAATGTGTTTTAGGTTTAGAAAAAATAAATTCCGGTCAAATTTTCCTTAATAATAAAGAAATAAAAATCAAATCTCCAAAAGATGCATTAGAAAAATTTAAAATTGGATACATAAGTGAAGACAGAAAAAAAGAAGGATTAATTCTGATGCATGACGTTTTGTCTAATGCTGGAATAACAGTTTGGTCAAATCTTAAAAAAATACTTTCATTTTTAAATGATCAAATAGTCTACAATAAAGTAGATCCTTATGTAAAACAACTAGAAGTTAAAACTCCTTCATATCAACAAATCGTTTCTAATTTATCTGGAGGTAATCAGCAAAAAATTAGTGTAGCTAAATGGCTTGCTTCAGGAACTGATATATTATTTATTGATGAACCTACAGTTGGTATTGATATAAAAACAAAATCTTACCTTCATGAATTAATTATTGAACTATCATTAAAAGGTACTTCTATTATTTTGATAACAAGTGATATGCCTGAAATGATTAGTCTTGCTGATCGAATTATTACAATGAAAGATTTTAAAGTTGTTGGGGAAACTATTAACAATCACAATTATGAACAAATGAGTTCTTCAATTATGGGGAATATCCATGAATAAAAGACAACTAGGAAAAACAAATATAAATCTTACTGCTATTGGTTTTGGAGGTGCCCCCTTAGGAAATTTGTTTGAAAGTTTAGATGAACGAAGTTGTTATAATATTTTAGAAAAAACGTATGAAGCTGGCATTAATATTTATGACACATCTCCTCTTTATGGCTATGGTCTCAGTGAACATAGGTTAGGAAATTTCTTAAAAACAGTAGATGAAGAAAGTTACTTTTTATCAACTAAAGTTGGCAGGTATCTTACTCCAGCTAAAAAGGAAAATATAGACAGAGGAAGGTTTGCAGGCAGTTTAAATTTTTCTCCAAATTTAGACTACTCTTATGATGGAGTTATGAGATCATTTGAGCAATCATTATTAAGATTAGCTGTTTCAAAAGTAGATATTTGTTTAATACATGATGTAGATCGATTTAATTTTGGTGACGAGGTTGATCATTATTTTAAATTAGCAATGGACGGAGCATACAAAGCTGTTCAAAAACTAAAAGAAGAAAAAGTTATTAAGGCTATTGGAGTTGGAGTAAATGACTCTGATATATGTGCAAGATTTGCAAATGCTGGAGATTTTGACTGCATGGTATTAGCTGGGAGATATTCATTATTAGATCAAAATGCTTTAAACGATTTTTTTCCAATTGCTGAAAAAAATAATATTGGAATAATTCTTGCAGGAATTTTTAATTCAGGAATTTTAGCCAAAGGCGTAGGTGAAAACATTACTTATTTTTATGATAAAATTCCAGAAGAAGTTAAACAACGATACTTAAAAATAGCAGATATTTGTAAGAAATATGAAGTACCTGTTCCTGCAGCATCTATCCAATTTTGTTATAAAAATGAACTTGTTACTTCTATGATACTCGGAATGGACAGGTTTGATCAAGTAGAACAAAACTTAGGTTTTTTAAATTTTCCTATACCTGAAGATTTGTGGAAAGATTTAGTTAATGAAAAACTAATTGATGAAAGATGTCCAATATGAAAATAATTGATGTTAAAACTCAGGATATTCGTTTTCCAACTTCAAAAGATAATTTGGGAACTGATGCAGTTCATGTTGATTGTGATTACTCTGCAACCTACGTGACAATATTCACAGATCAAGAAGATTTAAATGGTATTGGTTTAACTTTTACAATTGGAAAGGGTAATGATCTTTGTTGTACAGTTATAGAATATTTTAAAGAATTTATAATTGGAAAAGATATTCAGGAAATAGAAAAGGATATTGCATCAATATGGGAAAGAATTACAAACCACAGTCAATTGCGTTGGGTAGGACCACAAAAAGGTGTTACACATCTTGCAGCAGCAGCTTTTTTTAATGCAATATGGGATTTAATTTCTAAATTTCATAAAAAGCCATTATGGAGATACATAATAGAATTAGAAACAAGAGATTTATTAGATAAACTTTCTTTTTCTTATATTGATGATGTCATCACTAAAGATGAAGCGGCTAAAATAATTAATCAGAAAAAAACAAATTTACCTTCAAATTTAGATGATTTAAATTCCACTATTTTTCCAGCATATACAACAGCAGCAGGATGGCTAGGATATTCAGATGAAAAAATGAAAAGGCTAGTCGAAGAAAATTTATCAAAGAGCTGGACTCATTTTAAAATGAAAGTTGGGCAAGATATAGAGAGGGATATTCATCGCTGTAAATTAGTAAGAGAATTAATAGGTAATGAAAATAAATTGATGGTAGATTCCAATCAAATATGGAGTGTCAATGAGACTATTGAAAATATTGGAAAATTAAAACAATTCGATATTTTATTTTATGAAGAACCAACTAATCCTGATGATGTTTTAGGATTTAAAAAAATTAAAGATGCACATCCAGATGTCAACCTTGCAACTGGAGAAATGATACAAAATAAAGTTATGTTTAAACAATTTATAGAAAATAAATCTTTAGATTATTGTCAAATTGATAGCTGTAGAATTGCAAGTATTAATGAAATTTTACCTGTTCTTTTAATAGCAAGTAAATTTAATACCCCAGTCATTCCTCACGCTGGTGGTGTTGGTTTATGTGAATATGTTCAACATTTAAATCTAATTAATAAGTTTATAATATCCAATCACGATTTATTATTAAGTGAATATGCTGAAAGTTGCTCTGAACATTTTGTAAATCCAGCAATAATAAAAGATGGTGGATATGTAACCCCTACAAATCCCGGATATTCTGTAAAAATAAAGGATAGTTCTCTTGATGAATTCGATTATAATAATGGAACATATTGGAAATAAATGTACGTAGATAGTCATCAACATTTTTGGAAACTTTCAAGAGGAGATTATTCATGGATGACTCCAGATATGAAAGTTTTGTATAAAGATTTTTTTCCAGAAGATCTTGAGCCACTTATAAAACAAAAAAATATTACTAAAACAGTAATTGTCCAAGCTGCTGACACTTTTGCTGAAACAGAATTTACATTAAGTTTAGCATCTAAATATGAATTTATTGCAGGTGTTGTGGGTTGGGTTGATTTAGATGGTAACAATGCTAAAGATGACATTGATAAACTTTGTGAGAATAAATTTTTAAAAGGTTTTAGACCTATGATACATGATATTCAAGATGATGCTTGGATGTTAAATGATCGCCTAAAAGAAAATATAAATTATTTAAATACAAAAAATTTAACTTTTGATGCTTTAGTTCGACCAAATCATCTTCAACATCTTATTCAATTTGTTAAAAAATATGATTTCCTCCCTATAGTTATTGATCATATTGCTAAACCCGTGATTACCAAGTCTGAAATTGACCAATGGAAAAAAGATATGACTGAACTATCAAATGTAAGTAATGTTTATTGTAAATTCTCTGGAATTCTCACTGAAGTTGGTCCAGATTATACAAAAGAACAGCTTGATCCTTATATTGATTTTATTCTTAATACTTTTGGATCCGATAAATTAATGTGGGGAAGTGATTGGCCTGTTTTAACAATGGCAGATAACTATTCAAATTGGTTTGATTTAGCAATGAATTATTGCAATTCTTTTTCTGAAGATGAAAAAAATAAAATATTTTCTCAAAATGCAACTCAATTCTATAGTCTTTAAAAGATTATATAAATTTAAATTTTATTAAGTTATGAAACAAAACAATTTTGAGTCAACTTGGTCATCAATAAAACAACATCAAACACCAAATTGGTTTAAAAAAGCAAAGTTTGGTATCTATGCTCATTGGGGAATCTATTCTGTTCCAGCTGCAGGACCTAATGTAACGTGGTATCCTTATTGGATGTATAGACCACCTAGTCCTCAGTTTGATTATCATTGTAAACATTATGGTCATCCATCTAAATTTGGATACAAAGATTTTATATCAATGTTTACTGCTGAAAAATTTAATGCAGAAGAGTGGGCAGATTTGTATTATCGATCTGGAGCAAAATTTGCTGGACCAGTAGCAGAGCATCATGATGGTTTTCCAATGTGGAATTGTTCTGATACCGAATGGTGTGCATCCAAGATGGGGCCAAAAAGAGATATTGTTGGAGAACTTGAAAAAGCAATTAGAAATAAAGGGATGAAATATATGGTAGCAATGCATCATGCTGAAAACTGGTTTTTTTTCCCTCACTGGAATAATGATTTTGATACATCAAAAAAGGAATATGAAAGTTTATATGGTGAACTTCACAATTTAGATTTAATAGGAAATCAGGCTGTATATCCTGATCATTGGGGTAGAAAAAATGAACATCAAGACAAGCCTAGTAAAGCTTTTCATGAAAGATGGTTAAATAGGTTAAAAGAAGTAGTAGATAATTATAAACCAGACTATGTATGGTTTGACTTTGGAATTAGATTTATTCACGAAAAGTATAAAAAAGATTTTCTTTCATATTATTATAACAAAGAAACTGAGTGGAGTAATGAAGTAGTCGTATCTTATAAATGGCATGATCTTCCTCCCGGCTCTGGATTATTAGATCTTGAACTAGGAAGAGAGTCAGAATTAACTCACTATGATTGGATTACTGATACCACAGTTCACGATGGAAGTGCTTGGGCTTATATGAAGAATTCAAAATATAAAACTACGACAGATTTAGTTCACTACTTAATAGATAATGTTAGTAAAAATGGATACATGCTCTTAAATATTGGGCCAAAACCTGATGGAACAATTCCAGAAGAAGATAAAAATCTTTTAGAAGGTATTGGAAATTGGCTTGATGTAAATGGAGAAGCAATATTTGAAACAGAAACATGGGATCAATATGGAGAAGGCCCAACTAAAATGAATCATGCAGGACCTTTTTCAGATAACCGAGCAAAACTAATTTATACTGCTAAAGATTTTCGTTTCACTACAAAAGATAATTTTTTGTATGCAACTGCATTAGGATGGCCTAGCAAAGATTTTACGATAGAAAGTATATATAAACTTTTTGATAATGAAATTGAAAGGGTAGAATTATTAGGAAGCGCTGACAAAGTAGAATGGAAACATACCAAAAATGGACTTCATATAACGAGACCAGATAATAAACCATGCGAGCATGCATACAGTTTTAAAATAACAAGAAAGGAATATTTATAAATGATTAGATTAGGTATGACTCTTGGAATTAAAGAGGAAAAAATAGAAGAATATAAAAAACTTCATGCAAATGTTTGGCCTGAAGTCTTAGAAAATTTAACAGAACTTAATTTTAAGAATTATTCTATATATTTGCATAAAAATACTCTTTTTGGATATGTTGAATATCATGGAGACAATCTTGATAGAGATAACAAGCTAATGGCTTCAAACCCTAAAGTTCAAGAGTGGTGGAGTGTTTGTGGACCATGTCAAATTCCAGACCATAATAGAAAAAAAGGAGAATGGTGGTCTAGTATGGAAGAAGTTTTTCATCACGACTAAAGTTAATTATGAAAACAAAAATTTGCTCAGTTGGTGAATGTATGATTGAAATTGCCAATACTAATAATAACATTTTTCAGCAATCATTTGCTGGTGATACGCTAAATTTTTGTAACTATATTGACAAAAAATATTTTGATGTCTCTTTTCTTACAGCTATTGGTAAAACTAGTTTAAATAGATCAGTTTTGGAATTTATAAATTCTAAAAAAATTTCAACAAAATTAATCAAGCAAATTAATAGTTATGAAATTGGTTTATATTTAATTAAGAACAAAAATAATGGAGAAAAAAAATTTTTTTATTGGAGAGATAATAGCGCAGCAAAAAATTATTTTAATAAGATAGATTTTGTTTCATTATTTAAAAATTTGAAGAATTTTGATTATATCTATTTTTCTGGAATTACACTTTCTATTATTGATCCATCAAAAATAAGCCTTTTTGTTGATTTGTTAAAATTATTAAAAAATAAAAAAGTAAAAATTATATTTGATTTTAATATTAGAATTAATCGGTGGACTAAAAAAAATTTAAACAATTTTTTGCATTCTATTTTAAACTTTGTTGATATTTGTTTTGTGTCAGGTGAAGATCTAAAATTTTGGAAAAAAGATAATAGTTTAAAAAATTTTGAAAAATTAATAAATAAATACAAAATAGATCATGGTATATTTAGAAAAAATGCTAAATTAACTTACGCAATTCAAAATAAAAAAAAATATACAATAAGAAATAAATTTATTAGAAAAGTAGTAGATACTTCAGGAGCTGGAGATGGATTTAATGCTGCCTACGTATCAAATTTTATTATTCATAATGATCCAGCTTTAGCTCTAAAAGAAGCCAGTCTTCTGGGTTCAAAGATAATCATGCAAAAAGGAGCAATAGTTGATGTTAAATAGCGAATTACAATTAAATCTAAAAGAACAAAAAATTTTACCAATTCTTAATACTACAACTTTAAGCAATGATATTGATCGCTTAAGCAAATATTTAGAGATGAATAGAGCTATTCGATATATTGAAATAACACTGAGAGAAAATCAATCTTTTGATATAGCGCTAGAATTGAAAAAACATTTTACCAAACATAAATTTGGGTTAGGCTCAGTTTTAACAAAAGAAGATTTTATTAAGGGTCAAGATCATAATTTTCACTTTTTTGTTTCTCCTGGAATTGTTGATGAGATTTTAGAAATTAATAATTTATCATATATTCCTGGAGCTGAAACAGTTAGTGAGTTTATACATCTTAATAAAAAAGGTTATGAAATAATTAAATTTTTCCCAGCTAATTTAAATGGAGAGGATAAAAAATTACAATCTATTAAAAGTATTTTAAGGAATATAAAATTCATACCAACAGGGGGAGTCAATAAAGATAATATTGATAAATATCTTAATTTGGAAAATGTATTATGTGTTGGAACTTCTAATTTTGAAGAACTTTAATTTGCCTTTGTCATTGTACAAAGCATTTCAAATGCAATTGTTGCTCCAACTAAAGAAGTCATATTATTAACATCGAATGGAGGGGAAACTTCTACTACATCACCACCTACAAAATTAATTTTTTTTAGTGCCCTTATAATAGTTTGTGCCTCTCTCACATTAAAGCCTCCTACTTCTGGAGTTCCAGTGCCTGGTGCAAAAGTTGGGTCTATTCCATCAATATCAAATGTAAAATAAGTATCTGTATTAGCTAGAACTTCATAAATTTTTTCAACACATTTATTAAATCCCATTTCATAATAATCATCTATAGTAATAATAGTTACACCTTGTTCTCTAGCCCAAATCAAATCTTCAGGATCATATAAGGCTCCACGAATACCAAGGATTACATATTTTTTTGGATCTATCAGATTTTCTTCTATAGCTCTTCTAAATGGTGTACCATGCGTATATTTAAATCCTCCAAAATAGGTATCCCAAGTATCAGAATGAGAATCAAACTGAAATAAACCTAAAGGTTTTTCTTTCGCAATACCTCTAAGAATTGGAAGACTAATTAAATGATCACCTCCAATTGATAATGGAATTGTTTTGGAATTATAAATATTAGAGTAAAATTTTTCTATTTTATTTAAACTATCTTCTAAATCTGCTGGGTTCACAGGACAATCACCAATATCTGCTATATTAAATTTATCATAAGGACTCTTAAGTGAAACTGGGTGATAAAGTCTTACAAGTGATGATGCATTTCTGATTTCTCTAGGACCATGTCTAGCTCCAGGTCTATTAGTAGTTCCACCATCCCATGGTACACCCGCAATACAGTAGTCTAATTTATTTAAATCTTTCACAACAGGTAAACGAAAAAAAGTAGCAACATCAGCAAAGCGAGGAGTTTCCATACTAGATAGAGGTTTAATTTGAGTCATAAAACTATCTTATGGTATATAGAATTGGATTATACAAGACAAATTAGTATGGATTATAGCAAATTTCCTAAACCGCAAAATGATGGAAAAGCTGATCATCTTTTAAATAAGTTTTTGCCGGATATTTCTCTTAAAAATCAAGAGGGAAATCTATTAAAAATAAAAAGATCTGACACTTTTCGTTTAATTTTATATTTTTATCCTATGACAGGTAATCCAAATGAAAGTTTACCTAAAAATTGGAATCAAACTCCAGGCGCCATTGGCTGTACTGTGGAGACCTGTAGTTTTAGAGATAATTATGAAGAATTAATCAAACTCAATGCGCTGCCTATAGGAATATCAACTCAAACAATAGATTATATTAAGGAAATGACAGATAGATTAGTAATTCCTTATGATGTTTTAAGTGATTCAGAAAATATTTTGCTCAATTCATTAAAAATGCCACATTTTGAAATTGAAAACAAAATTTATTTTAAAAGATTAACTCTTATTGTGGAAAAAAATATTGTTAAAAAAGTATTCTACCCTATTTTTCCTCCTAACAAACATATAAATGAAGTTCTACAATGGCTAAAAGAAAACTAACTATTTTTTTATTTTCTGTATTTTTGTTTTTTTCTAACCTTTCAATAGCTAATCCAAATATAGATCAATGGCTAGAGTCAGAGAAATCTTATAAAGATCTTATAAACGAAGGATTTGAAGTAAAGAGCTATGCTATAAGCGATATAGAAGTTGGAAATGATTTAACAATAATCTTATTTGTTACAGTTCTTCAAAAAGATAATGAATTATATGAGTGTCAGGAATACCAAACTATAGATAAAAATGTTGAGACTTTAGATATGAACTTAATATGTAAAGAATTAGTTCAACCTTATGAAAGAGGTATAGGAACTTAAGACCGTTCAATATTTAAAAAAAACCATTGTAATGCTATAAGTGTAAGTCCATTTAAAATTTCTTTTTTATTCATCTTTGTTTTTACCTCATCAAAACTATAACTTTTAACTAATATATCCTCATTTTCATTCTCTAGACCCCTTATAATTTCTTTATCTGGAGCAATTACCTCGCCTAAAAAAAGATTATAAAAAGATTCGGATGATCCTGGTGCAGGAAAGTAACCTTGTATAGATGAAAGATTACTTATTTCACATCCAGTTTCTTCCAAGCATTCTCTTTTTGCGGTATCTTCTGGAGTTTCACCAGAGTCAATTATTCCCGCAACTATTTCATCTAGATAATTTTGATTATCTTTAGAAATTGTCCCTGGTCTGAACTGTTGAATTAAAACAATTTTTTTATTTATAGGGTCATATGGTAAGACTGCAGATACTTGTGCGCCACCAAATAACTCCCTTTTTATTTCATTACTCCAATTTCCATCATATTTTTTGTATTTAAGAGTAACTTCATTCATTTTAAAAAAACCATTGTGAATATTCTTTTTATCTAAAATTTTAAATTTTGGGCTCATAAAAATTGATATATTTTATATTACATATATATTTATAAATATGGAAAAAGCATTATTTGGCGCAGGTTGTTTCTGGGGTGTGGAAGAAACATTTTGTAAAACTCCAGGCGTAATAAATACCTTAGTTGGTTATTCTGGAGGCGATACTATTAATCCTTCTTATGAAAGTGTTTGCCAAGGAAATACAAATCATACTGAGGTTGTTTTAGTTGAATTTGATAATTCTAAAATATCTTATGAAGATATTTTGACGGTTTTCTGGAAGTGTCATGATCCTACAACATTAAATAGACAAGGTCCTGATATTGGAACACAATATAGATCAGCGATATATTATTATAACGAAGATCAAAAAAATAAGTCTATTCATTCAAAAAATGAATATGCTAAAAGTGAAGGAATAAATATTGTCACTGAAATATCAGAAGCTAAGGAATTCTATAAAGCTGAAGAATATCATCAAAAATATATCCAAAAAACAGGTTTACACTGCGCTATATAGATTAATTCTTTAGGGAACTTATGTCTGTCGATTTTTATTACGCATTTTTAACAGGCTGGGTAATACTTTTATTATTTTGGAGTACTATTGTTTTCTTTATATATTTGAGAAAACCTCCTAAATCCAAATTAACTAAAAGTTTTGTGATCAAATCCTATCTGTTTTTTTTGGCATTGTTATTTATAATTTTATTTTTTCGATAAACCGATTCGTTTTTCTTATAAATTATGTATCAACATATAGTAGGTCAAAAAGATTAAGA
Source organism: uncultured Alphaproteobacteria bacterium (assembly GCA_902613275.1). The sequence continues at coordinate 44,163 of CACMGM010000004.1, read as the reverse complement.
TACTAACATATTGATAATTAACAACTTTTTTATATTTAATGTTGAATACTGGTTTTTTCATAAATATAAACTATTTCGAAATAAAAAAATTATTATGTCTATATTAAAAAAATATTTTAAACAAAACAGTGTGATGCACACTTTCTCAAGTTGCCAATGGCCAATTGGAGATCCACAAGAGAAAGATTTTCATTTTTGTGAAGCTGATACCGTTGCTGGGAAGCCTTATTGTCAGAGTCACTGCGATGTTGCGTATATTGACGAAAAAGAGCTTAAAAAAGAAAAAGAAGCTCAAAAAAATCGTCGCATTGCTGCTTAAGTCAATCTCTACAAATTATTTTCTCATCAAATGTTAATAATTTAGAGTTATTGACATAAGAGATGTTTTTCTTAAAATAAAATGAAATGTTATTCAGTGTACTGAAAAAACTTAACTTTGACGGAACATTAGAAATCATAGATTCTAACGACAAGATTTATAAATATGGAAATTCAAATCCACACGTTTGTATAAGATTAAAAAACAAATCTATTGAGAGAAAACTTTTTTTTAATCCTAATTTACATATTGGTGAAGCTTATATGAATGAAGAGTTAGTTGTTGAAAAAGGAACTATAGAAGAATTTCTTAATCTAATAACTAATTGTTACGATGATTTTATTTCAAACAATAAATTTTATAAATTTTACGAATACTTATCTTCTTTTTTTATGCAACTTCAGCAAATTAATAAACTTGTTAATTCAAAAAATAATGTTGCGCACCACTATGATATCAATGAAGATTTGTACAAACTATTTTTAGACAAAGACATGCAGTATTCTTGTGCATATTTTCACAATCCTAACATTAGTTTGGAACAAGCTCAAAAAGATAAAAAAGAACACATAATCAGAAAACTGCAAATTGATAAAAACATGAGTGTTCTTGATATCGGATGTGGTTGGGGTGGTATGGCAATAGAAATAGCAAAATCTACTGGAGCCAAAGTCAAAGGAATTACACTTTCAGAAAATCAATTTAAAACAGCCTCTGAACGTGCACAAAAAGAAGGCTTAAGTGATAATGTTACTTTTGCTTTACAAGATTATAGAAATGAAACAGAAAAATATGATCGTATAGTATCTGTAGGAATGTTTGAACATGTTGGAGTTAAATATTTTAAAACATACCTTGGTAAAGCTGATGATCTTTTGAAAGAGAACGGAGTTTTTCTTTTACACTCAATTGGCCAAAGAGGTAAACCAACTGCCACAAGCCCCTGGATACGAAAATATATTTTTCCAGGTGGATATATTCCATCGCTATCTGAAATTATGAAAGAAACACAAAAACTTAATATAAATGTTACTGATGTTGAAGTATTAAGACTTCATTACGCTCATACTCTTTCACGATGGTATCAAAATGTTATCCAAAATAAAGATAAAATTATAAAAATGTTTGATCAGCGCTTTTTTAGAATGTGGGAGTTTTATCTTTTGTCAAGTAAGTATTCTTTTGTAAATATGGGTAATGTTGTTTTCCAAATACAAATCGCAAAGAATATTAACAATTTGCCTCTCACAAGAAATTATATCTACAACTAAACAGTTTATATTTATTGAATTTCCAAGATAGGTGATATAATCCTCTAAATATGGCACAATCATTAAACAATTACATAATCAGAGCTTCGATATTTTTAGTAGCTGTTTTTGTCATTGTGGTTTTATTATACCCAGTTTTACAAAATGCTTTTTTATCAAATATCTTTATCAACATTATAATTTTATTAGCTTTAATAATTGGTATTGGATTTAATTATTTTCATCTCATTAACTTAAATTACAAGTTTATATCTTACTCCAACTTTAATATTACAAATTCTATAGATGCATTCTCTACTTTAAGAGGGCAAGACAAAAATATTTCTCTTGAATTAAAAAATCTTGATGGAAAGTTTTTTTTCAAAAGTTCGTCAATTAATAGATTAATTGAAAACTCTGATATGACTTTAGTGAGTATAAGAGAAACTTCACGTTACTTAGTTGGCTTATTAGTTTTTTTGGGTCTACTAGGAACTTTTTGGGGCCTTCTTAAAACAATTGGTTCTGTAGGTAATGTTATTAGTGGTTTAGGTATAGACGATACAAATGTTGCAGGTTTTTTTAACTCACTTAAAGATGGATTAAATGCTCCACTTGAAGGTATGAGTATTGCATTTAGCAGTTCTTTATTAGGTTTAGCTGGTTCTTTAATATTAGGATTACTTGATTTAAATCTTGGACAAGCTCAAAATAAATTTAGTCAATATTTTGAAAAAATACTTAATAACAATTCTTCTCCAGATTTTTCTAGAGTTGAAGATAAGCAAACTGGTGAAGCAATTCAAAAAATTTATGATAACTTAGAAAATCTTTTAAATGCTTTTAAAAAATCATCAGAGAATCAAACAAAAATATCTAATAATTTAGATAAGTTTAATGAAATACTTAACAAAATTAATTCTAATTCCTCAAATCTTGATAAACAATTATCAAACTTCTTATCTTCACAATTAAATACTCAATCCACTCTAATCAACTTGGCAGAGGCTTTAAGCAAAAATGGAATATTAGAAGCAAAAAAAATAAAAGAGTATTTTCAGAATATTGAAAATGAATTAAAGAAAATTAAAAAATAATAATGTCTACTAGGTCTTTAAGAAATAGACTTGCTGATACAACAAATATTTGGCCAGGTTTTGTAGATGTTTTAGCTACATTATTGATTGTAATTATCTTTGTGTTAATGGTTTTTACAGTTTCGCAAATATATCTGAGTGATGCTATATCCGGAAGAGATAAGGCACTCCAAGATTTAAGATCACAAATTAATGAACTTTCAAAAATATTAGTTATTGAAACTAAAGATAAAGAGGAAGCTCTTTCAATACTCTCAGAAACTGAGAAAGAACTTGAAGATACTCAATTAAATTTACAAGATGAACAGCTATTAAGTGAACAATTACAAACAGATGTAGCAAAAAAACGATCAGAAATATTTGTACAAGAGCAAAATATTATAGCTTTATCAGAGCAAATTAGCAGTCTTCTAAAAGAGTTAAGAATAGTTGCAAATGCTTTAGAAACATATGAAGGACAAGAAATTGCTTTACTCGAAACCGAAGGTTTAGGGGAAAGGATTAATAAAGCGCTAGCAACAAGGATTGATCAGCTTAAAATACTTAATCAAGAATTAGATAATGCTAATTTCAAACTAATAGAAAGTGAGAAATCTCTTAAAGCTACAATTACAGAATTAAATGAAAAGAATAATAATTTAATTGCAATCAACAAAAGTTTGGGCTTAGAGGATGGAGGAATTGAAGAGCAATTATTGGCAATAAAAAATAAAAATGAGAAACTACTAAGTTTAAATAAAGAGTTAGAGAAATCAAATATTGAATTATCATTAAGAGATGAAGAATTACAAAGTCAAAATGAAAAACTTCTAAGTTTAAATGATGAATTAGAAAAGACAAATATTGAATTATCGTTAAGAGATGAAGAATTACAAAGTCAAATATCTCAATATCAAGAACTAATGAATGATCTTTTAGAAATTAATGATAGTCTTGGTTTAAAAGATGCATCACTTAATGAACAACTTGAAGCAATTAGATTTAAAAATGAAGAATTAGCAAGATTAAATAAAGATTTAATTCAGAAAGATAGCACCATTTTTAATCTTCGAAGTAAAATATCTGAACTGAATAATGTTCTTTCTTTGTCAGAAGATAAACAAAAACAACAGCTTGAAAAACTTGAAATTCTTCAAAATCAAATTGTTTCATTAGAAGAAGATAATCAAGAACAAAAAGAAACATCACTTGAAGAAATTGAAAAAATGGAAATACAGGCTTCAAAAACATTAGAACAGGTTGAAATTCTCTCTAATCAAATTGATACCTTGCAAAAAGAAATAGCTTTACTTAATAGTGCTTTAGAAGCCAGTGAAGTTCAGGCTTTGATTAAAGATTTAGAAATAGATGTGCTTGGTGAAAAATTAAACAAAGCCCTTACATCTAAAGTATTTGAACTTCAAAAATATAGATCTGAGTTTTTTGGTAAATTACAATCTATACTAGGTGATAGAAAAGACATTAAAATTGTTGGAGATAGATTTATTTTCGAATCAGAGCTTTTGTTTGATTCTGCTTCAGCAGATTTACAACTATCTGGTAAAGAAAAGTTAAGTGAAATTGGTCTCACTTTAAAAGAGACTACTAATGAGATTCCAACAGATATTGATTGGATAATAATGGTAGAAGGACACACAGACAAAAGACCTATCCAGACAATTAGATATCCATCTAACTGGGAATTATCTTCAGCAAGAGCTAATACAGTCTTAAAACTTCTTCTTGATCTTGGTTTTCCACCAAATAGATTGGCATCGGCAGGATATGGAGAGTTTTATCCTATCAGTGATGGAGAAAACGAGAGTGATTTACAGCAAAATAGAAGGATTGAATTAAAACTCACTTCTCGCTAATTTGCCTTAAATTTAACATAAACTGATCATAGGAAATTGATATGAAATTCTTTATTTTCTTTATCATTAGTTTCTTCAGCTCATTATCTGTATTTGCTGCATGTGAAGATCAACCAGCAAATGAGGTTGATTGGACAAATTGTAATTTCATAGAAAATCTAGATCTTTCTGGTACTGGTTTGGCAAACTCTCAAATGTCAGGAGTTAATTTATCTTTATCAAATTTTGAAAAATCTCAACTTAACAACTCAAATTTATCCATAGGTAATTTTATTTTCTCAAATTTTAGTAACTCAAATTTATATGCTTCGAACTTGCAGGGTGCAAATTGCAATAATGCTAATTTTGATAATGCAAATCTTGCTAAGGTAAACTTCGAAGGATCAAATCTTTTTGGAGCAACTTTTAAAGGTGCAAATTTGTATGAGGCAAATCTACTTGGTGCTAATATTTCAGGTGCAATTTTTGATGAGGCAAATTTGTCGAATGCTATATGGATAGACGGTAAAAAATGTGCTCTTGGCTCTATAGGCAGTTGCCAATAATTTTTTTATTTCTTTTTATTGCTAGTTGTAAAATGTCAGCTGTATCTGAAATACAAAAAAATGATGATAACAAAGTCAATTTTAAGATCACAGGAAGTAAAGAAACGGTTATTCAAATAAATAACTAAAATATTAATTTACTTTTATCAAATTTAATGATTTGACCTTTAATCAATGAGTCAAAATTCTTATCTATATGCCTTTTGTGTAGTTTTTCTTGCTGGAATTTTTTGGAGTTTTGGAGCGTTGACTGTTAGATATATGGTAGATGGCCATCAATATGTTTTTCAATATTTATTTTATAGAGGTTTAACAATTTCAATTATTCTTGTTATATATTTATTTTTTCGGGAAGGATTTGCTTTTTATAAAAATTTTCTCAAAATAGGAACATCATCAATACTTGGTGGATTATTCCTAGCTACAGCTTTTACAGGATTTATTTTTTCTATTACTATGACTACAGCTGCCGTTACATTATTTATGTTAGCAGCTATGCCTTTTATTGCCGCTATTGTTGGTTATTTTGTTCTTGGTGAAATACTTAAAAGATCAACATTAATTGCCATGGTTGTAGCTTTTATAGGTGTTTGTGTAATGATTATTAATGATAGTATTTCAGGAACTGCTTTAGGAGCAATAATAGGATTTATTTCTGCAACTGGTTTTGCTTTGTATACTGTAACAATAAGATGGAAACCTGAAACGCCAAAATTTACAACAGTTGTTTTAGCTGGAATATTTTGTGCACTATTTGCATTCTTTGTTTTAGGATTTTCTTTCAAACCTTTTGTTTTAATGCCTGAAATAAATAATTATTTAAGTATACTTCATGGATTAATTGTTGCAGCTGGTTTGATACTTTATAGTCTTGGAGCAAAATATTTACCCTCAGCTGAGCTAGCACTTTTATCTTTAATGGAAGTTGTTGGGGGAGTTCTTTGGGTATGGCTTCCTATTTTTGGGATTAATGAAGTGCCAAGTACAACTGTAATAATTGGAGGTTTTATAATAACGTTAGCAGTAGTTTATTATGGTTTTGCTACTAGGCAGATTGATATCAATATTAAAACTTAAATATTTGCTGAAACTTTATTATTATTTTTTCTTGGTAAATTATTTTTAGACCAAACTGTATCAAGAGCCTTAATCATTTTTTCAATATTCTCTTTTCTATGTTTTGGGGTAACAGTTATTCTCAGTCTTTCTAAACCTTTTGGTACGGTCGGGTAAAAAATTGGCTGTGCATAAATACCATGATCATCAATTAAATCTTTAGACACTTTTTTGCATAAAAAAGGATCATTAATTAATACTGCTACAATATGAGAATTTGTATCCAAATAAGGGATTGCTAAGGCATCTAAATTTTCTCTTATTAAAGCTGCATTTTCTTTTATTCTTATTCTTAGTTGCTCTGCTAGAGAAACAATATCTATTGCTTTAGCTGCTCCTGCAGCAATTGATGGGCAGATTGAAGTTGTAAAAATAAAACCTGGAGCAAAACTTCTAATGTAGTCAATTATTTCTGAGCTAGCTGCAATATAACCTCCCATTTGACCATATGCTTTTGCTAAAGTTCCATTAATAATATCTATTTTATCTTCAACTCCCATTTCTACCGCAATACCTTTACCTTCTTCACCGTAAAGTCCAACTGAATGAACTTCATCCAAATATGTCATACAGTTATATTTTTTTGCTAACTCTACAATTTTAACTATAGGCGATCTTATACCTTCCATAGAGTATAAACTTTCAAAAACGATTAACTTAGGACTATCTGCATTTGACTCTTTTAGTAACTGTTCTAAATGATCAATGTCATTGTGCTTAAATATATGACACTTAGCTCCACTATTCTTAATACCTTGTATTAAAGATGCGTGATTTAATTCATCAGAAAATATCTCAATATCTTTAATTTTTTTTCCTAAAGTCCATAAAGTAGATTGGTTTGCTGTATAAGCAGAAGCAAAAACTAATGCCGCCTCTTTATTATGAACATTTGCCAGTTTTTTTTCAAGTTCAGTATGATAGGTTGATGTACCAGAAATATTTCTTGTTCCACCTGAACCAGATCCATATTCAAGTAGTGTTTTTACAATTTCATTTACGACTTCTGGGTGCTGACTCATGTTCAGATAGTCATTAGAACACCAAACCTCTACTTCTCTTTCTTTATTTTTGAAACTTTCATCTGCATTTGGAAAACTTCTTATAGGTCTGTCTATGTTTCTAAAGTCCCTATAAAGACCCTGATCTTTTAAATTTTTCAATTCAGATTTAAAGAAATTTTTGTATTGCATAAATGTTAGATATCTTACCCAATCTTTAATTGTAAGTGTTTAATTGAATGAATTGTCACACCTTATTTCTACTAAAAGACATTCTATTCCAGACACCATATTTATCTTTAATTATAAATCGATGATACAACGCCGCTGCAATATGAAGTGAAAAAAGAGCTGTTAACATAAGTGCTGAGTAGTAGTGTATAGCTAGAGCTTGAGGGTATAAAAAAAAATTCTCTTCGATTAAAGGTGGTATTTTAATTAATCCCAAGAGATGAACATCTTCTCCTCCAAGCCATGTCATAAAGGTGCCTTGAATAGGAATAATAATAACTAAACCATAAAGAACAAAATGGACTAAATTCGAAACCAATTTATGAAATAATGGAATATTTTCATATTTAGGATGAGTGTTAAATATGTATTTCCACATTAATCTAAGCACAACTAAACTAAAGACTAAGGTGCCAAAAAATTTATGAGTAATAATAAAACCCATTTTAAGAGGAGAAAATTCCATATTATGAAGGCTAATCCCTGTTGCAACTTGCCAAAAAAGAAGAAGTGCCAATGACCAATGAAAAAGTTTTGCAACCAAACCCCACGAAGATTTTGTACCCTTAAATTCAACCATTACCAATTTTAAAATATAGTGTTATTTATAGAAATATAAGTAATGAAAATAAGAATTTTATCTAGAAAAAGTGACTTGGCAATAATTCAAGCACGTGAATTTTCCGATTATTTGCAATCTAAACATTCTTTTGTAGAAATAGAATTTTTAACAAGAAGTACTTCAGGAGATAAAGATCTAAAAACACCTCTTTCTAAAATGCCAACAGAAGGTGTTTTTACTAATGATTTAAGAGATGAATTAATAAATAACAAATGTGATTTAATTGTCCACTCTTGGAAGGATCTTCCAATTGAAGTGGGTGATAAAACTAAAATTGCTGCTACATTAAAACGTGCTGATAAACGAGATATATTATTTTTAAAAAAAAACATAAAATTAGATAGAAGGAAAATTACTATTCTTTGCTCATCACCAAGAAGACAATATAATTTAGAAAATTTTATTGAAAATTATCTTCCACAAAAGTTTGATGAAGTTTGCTTTGAAAATATAAGAGGTAACATACCCACTAGATTTAAAAAATTTTTGGAAGATCCTAATAGCGATGGTTTCATTGTCGCTAAGGCTGCAATAGATAGATTACTTTTGAATAATTATTCTGAATTTAATGAATTAAAAACAACTCTAAAAAAATATATTAATGAATGTCTATGGTCTGTTTTACCATTGTCTATCAACCCTTGCTCTCCTGGACAAGGAGCTCTAGCGATTGAAACAAGAATTAAAGATAATAAACTTAACGAAATTTTAAATGATATTAATTTTTCCAAAGATTATTCGAATGTTATTCAAGAAAGAAATATTTTAAAAAATTATGGAGGGGGATGTCACCAAAAAATAGGAGTATCTTACATATCACATAAATTAGGGTTAGTTGTATCCAAAAGAGGTGAAGATGAAAATGGCAATCATTTTGAGAGCTGGGATTTTATTGATTCAAAAGATATAAGTTTTTCTAGTAATACAACAGATGAAATTTATCCTGAAAATTTAAAAAATTATAAAATATTTTCTAGAAAACAATTAAATGAAAATGTCGATGATATAAATAATTTACAAAATAAATGTATTTATGTTTCACGAATTAGCTCAATCCTAGATAAGTCAAAAATCCAATCAAATAATGTTATTTGGACAAGTGGTTTAAGAACATGGAAAAATTTATCTGAAAGAGGTATTTGGGTTAACGGAACTTCAGATGGTCTAGGTGAGGATTTTGATAAAGACATCAATGCGCTCACAAATAATCCTTGGGTTAAGTTAACTCATTCTCAATCTCCTGAAAGTTCGATAAAAAATAAAATTGAAACGTATCAATTGGAGTCTATTGATTTTGAAATAGATATAGAAAAGAAAAAGTACTTTTATTGGATGAGCAGTTCAGCTTTTAAGGCGAGTATTGATAAATATCCGAAAATTATAGAAAAATATCATTTTTGTGGCCCAGGAAATACTTACAATGAGATTAGTAAAATATTAGGTAATGATAAAAATCTTTTTGTTGAGCTATCTTATGATAGTTGGAAGAAAAAATTACTAAAAGCCTAAAAATGACAAATATTTTATTCAAAAATGCTCTCAAAAGAAATATTCAAAAAACACCACCCATTTGGTTCATGAGACAGGCTGGGAGGTACCATTCGCATTATCGCAAGCTCAAAGAAAAATATACTTTTGAAAAACTTTGTAAAACTCCGGATCTAGCCGCAGAAGTCGCTTTTGGTCCAATACAAGAGTTTGATTACGATATTGCAATTTTATTCAGTGATATTTTATTTATCTTGGAGGGACTTGGTTTAGAATTAAAGTTTGACCCAGGACCAAAATTTAATTCTTATATAAATTCAGAAAACATTAATGATTATAGTAATACTGATCGTGCCATTGAGCATATGCAATTTCAATTTGAAGCTATAAAAATAACAAAAGAGAAATTGCCAAATAATAAAAGTTTAATTGGATTTGTTGGTGGCCCTTGGACATTATCAAAATATGCATTTGGAAATAATAACTCTGATTTAATCGACACTAAAATGAATTTAGAATTTATTTCAAAAATTCTTTTACCCCTTCTAAAGAAAAATATTCAATTACAATTAGATGCAGGTGTTGAACTTGTCATGATTTTTGATAGCTCCTTGTATGATTTAGATAAAATAAATTTTCATGAAATCTATTCAAAATTTTTGGAAGAGATTGCAATTTCTTTTCCAAATAAACTTGGCTATTATTCAAGAGGTAAGAGTTTAACAGATTTAAATTCTACCATCAGTTTCCCCTTTGCTGGTTTTGGCTATGATCACACAATAGATCTTAAATTTATGTTTAAAAATCAAAAACATGGATTTATTCAAGGAAATTTCAATGAACAATTAATGTTGAGTGAAACAGATACATTTCTTAATGATTTAAAAGATTTTATTGAAAAAATGAAATCAATTGAAAATCTTAATGGCTGGATTTGTGGCCTTGGACATGGAATTAACAAAAATACTCCAGAAAAAAATGTTCATTTATTTATAGAAAATATCAGAAAAGAATTTAGCTAATAGATATGGTTAAATATATAGGTGAAAAAGATTATGAGCACGGTAGTAAAGAAAAAATTGGTGTTTTAATTACTAACCTAGGTACTCCAGACGCTCCAAATAAAAAAGAACTAAAAGTTTATCTTAATCAATTTTTATCAGATCCAAGAGTAATCGAATTACCTAAAATCTTATGGCAAATTATATTGAAGCTAGTAATTTTACAAATAAGACCATCAAAGTCAGCAGAAGCATACAAACAAATTTGGACTGATAAAGGTTCTCCACTTTTAGATATTGCGAACAGACAATTGAATAAAATTCAATCATCTTTTTCTTCAAAAAATGAAAATATAGTTTTTGAAGTTGGGATGCGTTATGGCAACCCATCTATTCCGGATGCTTTGTTAAAACTTCAAAAAAAACAAGTAAGAAGATTATTAGTTCTACCTATGTATCCGCAATATTGTGCTGCAACAACAGGTAGTACATTTGATGAAGTAACAAATGTATTGCAGAAATGGCGTTGGATACCTGAAATGCGTTTTATCAATCAGTACTTTGAAGAAAAAAATTATATTGAAGCATTGTCAAATTCAATAAAGTCATTTTGGAAAAAAACTTCAAAACCACAAAAAATTATTTTTAGTTATCATGGTATACCAAAACGATACTTGACTAATGGTGATCCATATCATTGCTTTTGTCTTAAAACCACAAGACTGGTCAAAGAACATATGGGATTATCTGATGATGAGATAATGACTACTTTTCAAAGTAGATTTGGCAGGGAAGAATGGTTAAAGCCATATACAAGTGAAACTTTGAAAGAACTACCAAAACAAGGAATTAAAAATATACATATAATATCTCCTGGTTTCAGTAGTGATTGTCTTGAAACACTTGAAGAACTTGAGGAAGAAAATAAAGAATATTTTATGGAATCAGGTGGTGAAAATTACCATTATATTCCTTGCTTGAATGATCACGATGATCACATAGACGTTTTTGTAAATCTGATAAAAAAACATATTCAAGGTTGGCCATTATGATTGCTGATCCCAAATTTAATACTGCAAAAGAATGGTTTGAAAAATTACGAGATAATTTAGTTGAAACTATTCAAAGCATTGATGAAAAAAAATTTGAAATAAGTATCTGGGATCACAAAGGTGATGGTGGTGGTAAAATGAGTAAAATAAAGGGTAATATTATTGAAAAAGGTGGTGTAAACATTTCTACCGTCGCCGGTACCTTTAACGAGAATATGAGAGAAGCTGTTCCAGGTGCGAAAGAAGATCCAAATTATAATGCAACTGGCATCAGTGTTGTGTTACATCCTGTTTCACCAAAAATTCCTTCTATGCATTTTAATACAAGATTTATTAAAACCACTCAGGAATGGTTTGGTGGAGGTATGGATATTACACCTTCTTTAATATTTGAGGATGAGGAAAAATATCATCGTGGTTTAGAAGTTTTATGTAATAAATATGATAAATCTTATTATCCTAAATTTAAAAAATGGTGTGATGACTATTTTTTTCTCAAACACAGAAATGAACCAAGAGGTGTTGGAGGAGTATTTTTTGATTACCTTCAAACTGGTGATTGGGGAAAAGATTTTGAATTTGTCCAAGGCGTAGGTACTTATTTTCATCAATTTATCAAAAATACTTTAATTTCACTAAAGGATGTGGAGTGGAGTGAAGAGGAAAAAAAGATACAATTAATTAAGCGTAGTCGCTATGCAGAATTTAACTTATTATATGATAGAGGTACAAAATTTGGTCTAGAGACTGGTGGGAATGTTGATGCTATATTAATGTCAATGCCTCCTCATGCAGTATGGGAATAAATCATGTTATTTAATACTCTAAAAGTTATACATATTTTTAGTATCATAGCTTGGATGGTTGGGCTTTTGTATCTGCCACGTTTGTTTGTAAACCATGCTAATCCTGAAATTACTAAAGAAACTTCAGAAACATTCAAATTAATGGAAGGAAAATTATACAGAATAATTATGTTTCCATCTTTTATAGTGACGTGGATTTCTGGTATTTCACTTATACATTACGTGGGTATTGATACGTGGTTGCTTTTAAAAATCTTATTTGTAGTTTTATTATCTGGCTATCATTTTTTTTGTTTAAAATGTCTCAATGATTTTAAAAATGATAAAAATAAATATTCCACTAAATTTTTTAGAATTACAAACGAAGCTCCAGCAGTAATTTTGATTTTTATACTTATACTTGTTGTATTTCAGCCCTTTTAATTACTACTTTTTTGTTTTGATAGGTGTTTTTCTCTTTGGATTACACACCCTGCATATTGCGCATTCTAATCCATAACAGCTTCTTGCCTGACAAAATTCTCTTCCATAAAATATTATTTGTAAATGAAGTTTATTCCAAGATTTTTTTGGAAATAGATGTTTTAAATCTTTTTCTGTTTGGACAACATTTTTACCATTTGTTAAACCCCAACGTTGAGCTAAACGATGAATGTGTGTATCAACTGGAAATGCTGGATGACCAAATCCTTGAGACATAACAACACTAGCCGTTTTGTGACCAACACCAGGTAATTTTTCTAATTCTTCAAAACTTTCTGGAACTTTTCCTTTAAATTTTTTAACAAGTATTCTTGATAGTTCAAATATTGCTTTCGATTTTTGAGGTGCTAAACCACATGGGCGAATAATATTATAAATTGTTTTTTTTGGCACTTTTGTCATTTTTATAGCTGAGTTTGCTTTTTTAAATAGCATTGGTGTAACTTGGTTAACTCTTTCATCTGTACATTGTGCACTAAGAAGTACAGCTACAACTAATTCAAATTTATTTTTGTGGGAAAGAGGAATAGGTACTTTTTTATATATACGATTGAGTATTTTCGAGACCTCTTGTGCCTTCTCTATTCTTTTCACTATATTAAGCCTCCTTCAGGGGTTACATGCTAATTAATATTAATAATTATGACAAAATATAGCACTTATTAATACTAATAATATTGAATATTTCCATTGAAGTAGTATGGGTCTAACATCAAATTTCTATGGAGGAAATAATATGAAAAAAACTTTAAGCATCGTTTTGTCTATGCTTTTCATGGGTATTTTTTCGCCAGCATTTGCAAATAATATTAAATGGTCAATGCCAGGTGATTCGTTAACTCTTGATCCGCACGCACAAAACGAAGGACCAACACACATGGTTTCACGTCAAGTATACGAAGGTTTAGTAACTCCAGGTATCAATATGGAAATACTTCCGCAGCTTGCTGAGTCATGGGAAACAACTTCTGCTGATACTTGGATATTTAATATTCGTAAGGGTGTAAAATTCCATGATGGATCAGACTTAACAGCTAGCGATATTGCTTTTAGTATCAATAGAGCAAAAACTGCTCCATCTGATATGGTAGATCTAATCAAAAGTATTAAATCAGCATCAGCTTTAGATGATCATACGGTTCAAGTTGTAACAGATGGACCAAATCCAATTCTTTTAAACCAACTAACTCAGATATTTGTAATGTCTGAAGATTGGGCAAAAGGAAATGGTTGTGAAGTTTCATACAACTGGGATGCTGGTGAAACATCTTACTGTGCTTCTAATGCAAATGGAACTGGACCTTTCAAAATTACATTTAGAGAACAAGACGTAAGAACTGTTTTTGAAAAAAATAATGATTGGTGGGGAGATGACAGTACATTCAACGTGGACACTATTGAACTACTTCCTATTGCAAATGATGCAACAAGAGTTGCAGCACTCCTTTCTGGAGAAATTGACTACACAAACGTTGTTCCGGTTCAAGATATTGAGAGAATCAAATCTTCTGCTGGTCATGGTGTAAAAATGACTCCTCAAAATAGAACAATATTTTTTGGTATGGATCAAGGTTCTGCTGAATTAAACTCATCTAATATCAAGGGTAAAAATCCTTTTGCAGATAAAAGAGTTCGTTTAGCTATGTACCATGCTTTAGATATGGATGCTATTAAGGATAAGGTAATGAGAGGGCAAAGTGTTCCTGCTGGAATTATAACTGCTCCTGGTGTAAATGGTCATACAGCTGCACGCGATGAAAGATTACCTTATGATCCAGAGCTATCAAAAAAACTATTAGCTGAAGCTGGTTATCCAGATGGATTTGAGGTTACGCTAGATTGTCCAAATGATCGTTATATAAACGATGAAGCAATCTGTGTTGCTGCAATTGGTATGTTTGCTAAAATTGGAGTTGATGTAACTCTTGATGCAAAAACTAAAAGCCAACACTTCTCAGAAGTTAAAGAAGGTGACGCAAATGGTATGACTAGTGATATGTACATGTTAGGTTGGGGTGTTCCAACTTTTGACAGTCATTATGTATACTCATACTTATTTGATAGTGCTGGTAGCTGGAATAAAGTTAATTTCAGCAATGCTAGAGTTGACGAGTTAGTAGCAGCAATGGGTGTTGAAACTGATGCAGATAAAAGAAATGCTATGATTGCGGAAGCTTGGGATATTACTCAAGATGATGTAACATATCTTCCTTTACATCACCAAGTTGTTAACCAAGCATCAAAAAGTAATGTCGATGTTCCAATTAGAATGAACAACGAGCCATTATTTAGATTTGCAAACGTAAACTAATCAATTTTATATTTTCTGGCCAGTTAACTGGCCAGAAATTTATCCATGTTTAGCTATTTCTTTAAAAGACTCATTCAATCTATTATTGTAATGATTGTTGTTGCCTTTGTTTCATTTTCCTTATTTAATTTTGTAGGTGATCCAGTAAATAGTATGACTGGAGAAGATGCTTCAGATGAAAGACGCGCTGAAGTTAGAGAAGTATTGGGTTTAAATGATCCTGTCTATGTTCAATTTTCTCGTTTTTTAGTTAATATAATTCAGGGTGATTTTGGAATATCATATCAATTAAAAAGAGAAGTATCAGACTTAATTGCTGAAAGAATGCCTGCAACTTTAGAATTAGTTTTTGTCTCCGCTTTAATAGCTATCATCAGTGGTGTTATCTTAGGTGTATATACTGGTATTCACAGAGACAGTTTTATTTCTAATATTATCCTTGTGATTTCTCTAGCAGGAGTTTCCTTACCAACATTCATTATAGGAATAATGTTAATTTATTTGTTTTCAGTAATTTTAGGAGTTCTTCCATCCTTTGGAAGAGGTGAAGTCACACAATTAGGTTTTTGGACTACAGGGTTTTTAACTACTTCTGGTTTAAAAGCACTAATACTTCCATCTGTTACGTTAAGTTTATTTCAAATGACTTATGTTATTAGATTAGTTCGAGCTGAAATGATGGAAATTTTACAGACAGATTATATTAAATTTGCAAAAGCAAGAGGTATAAAAAGGGGTGCTATTAACTATAAGCATGCACTAAAAAATGGATTAATTCCAGTTATTACAATTACTGGTATCAACATTGGAACGTTAATTGCTTTTTCAATTATTACAGAAACAGTTTTTCAATGGCCAGGCATGGGGTCATTATTTATCAAAGCAGTATACTTTGTCGATATTCCTATAATGTCAGCATATATGATCATGGTAGCATTTATATTTGTTATGATAAATTTTGTTGTAGATATCACATACTATTTCATTGATCCTAGAATTAGGCTTAAGGAAGAGGGTAGTTAGAAATGCTTCTTAAAATGTATGATAAAATATATGATACTGATATTGGATACAGTTTTTTTAATTCTAAATTAGCAGTAATTTCCTCAACAATATTTTTTATTATACTTTTTTGTTCTGTATTTGCTGGGATAGTTGCTCCTTATAATCCTTTTGATCCAGCATCAGTTTCTTTAATGGATGCCTTTACCCCACCAGTATGGTCGGAGGGAGGAAGTTTTAGTTTTATTTTAGGTACTGATCAGCAGGGAAGAGATATGTTTTCAACAATGATTTATGGTTCAAGAATTTCACTGATCGTTGGTTTTGCATCTATAATTTTTGCTATGATACTGGGAGTATTTCTTGGAATAACAGCTGGATATATTGGCGGTAGATATGAAGTTATTGTAATGCGCCTTACAGATGTACAGTTAACTATTCCAAGTATTTTAATGGCCTTACTTGTTGATGGAATTGCAAGGGCAATTATCTCACAATCTATGCATGATGAAATGGCAATTTATGTTTTGATTTTTGCCATTGGTATTTCTGAATGGCCTCAGTTTGCAAGAGTATCAAGAGCATCAACTTTAGTAGAAAAAAATAAAGAGTATGTCTCAGCTTCGAGAATTATTGGACTATCAAATATATTAATTATGTTTAAGCATATTTTACCAAATATACTTCGGCCTATCTTAGTAATTGCTACAATTGGATTGGCACTTGCAATTATTACAGAGTCCACATTAAGTTTTTTAGGTGTTGGCGTTCCACCAACAACACCTTCTCTTGGTACTCTAATAAGGTTTGGAAATAATTTTTTATTTTCAGGTGAGTGGTGGATTACTTTTTTTCCAGCAATTTTCTTAATTGTTTTAGCATTATCAATTAATTTATTAGGGGATTGGATGAGAGATGCTTTAAATCCAAAATTAAAAAAGAGATGAGTTTTTTAGAAGTTAAAAATTTAAATATAAGTTATCCAACACGAAAGGAAACTATTGTTGCAAGCAAAAATGTAGAATTTTCTTTAGAAAGAGGTGAAATATTAGGAATTGTCGGTGAGTCTGGATCTGGAAAATCTACAATTGCAAATGCGATAATTAACTTGATTGATCCTCCAGGTGAAATCACAGATGGCTCAATTAAAATAGACAATATTGAATTAAGGAGTAACGAAAAGATAATTCAAAACATTAGAGGAAAAAAAATAGGATTTGTTTTTCAAGACCCTCAAACTTCATTAAACCCTCTGTTTAAAATAAAAGATCAATTAATTGAAACTATTCAGGCTCATTTAAATTTAAGTTATCAAGATTCACTTAAAAAATCAATTCAATTACTTAAAGAGGTTGGAATAGAGAACGCTGAAAAAAGAATAGAGGACTATCCACACCAATTTAGTGGCGGTATGCGTCAAAGAGTTGTGATAGCTTTAGCGATAAGTTGTGAACCTGACTTAATAATTGCAGATGAACCAACAACAGCTTTGGATGTAAGTATTCAATATCAAATATTAGAACTACTCAAAGATCTTACAAAGAAAAGAAATCTTGGTGTTATAATTATTACCCATGATATGGGAGTTATAGCAGAGACTACTGATAAAGTTATTGTCATGAGATACGGACATATTGTTGAACAAGGTGAGACGAAAGAATTATTAACAAATCCAAAATCAACAGAAGCAAGAAGCTTAGTAATTTCAGTGCCACCAACAAATAAGAAAATTGATAGATTTAAATTGATTAGCCCCGATGGTAAGGAAATAACATCTAGTTCCAAGGATTTGACTCAAAATATTATTAAAACATGGGGCATAAGGGAAAATAAAAATCAAAAATTATTAAAACTTGAAGAAGTTACTAAAATTTTTGATGATAATTCTTTAGGTAGTGGTTTTTCATTTATTTCTAATAAAAGTTCTAATGATAAAATAGTTAAAGCTGTCGACAATGTATCTTTTGAATTATTCGAAGGCGAGACACTTGGATTAGTTGGAGAATCTGGTTCAGGTAAATCAACTATTGCAAAGATTATTACTGGATTAATAGCTCCTAACAAAGGTGATTTAATTTATAATAATGAACCTTTATATAATTCAAATAAAAAATATCAAATTCATAATAGTAGAGGTCAAATTCAAATGATTTTTCAAGATCCTTACTCATCTCTAAATCCTCGTTTTAAAGTTAAGGATATTATTGCAGAACCAATTAAATTTTTTCAAAAAAATATTAGCAATAATGAACTTTTACAAAATGTTTATGACCTAATAGATATTGTGGGAATGACCAGACAATCTCTAGATCGATACCCGCACGAATTCTCAGGAGGGCAAAGGCAGAGAATATCCATTGCTCGTGCCTTGGCAACAAGACCAAGATTATTAATATGTGATGAACCAACTTCTGCATTAGACGTAAGTATACAAGCTCAAATATTGAATTTATTAAAAGATATACAAGATGAACTTCATCTCACTATGCTATTTATTAGCCATGATCTTCCTGTAATTCGCCAAATGTGTAACCGGATAATTGTACTAAAAAATGGTGCTGTTTGTGAAACAAAAGATACAGAGGAATTGTTTAATAATCCTGAGCATGAATATACGAAGGAATTAATTAGACTTATGCCTAAAATTGAATCAGTTATTTAACTAATTAATAATAGGTAAATTTTCAGGAGTTCTAGTACTTAAAAGCTTATAGGAATCTTTAGTTATCAATAAATTTTCCTCTTGTACTAATACTTTATTTTCGTCCATTTCAATTGATGGTTCAAGAGTTATAATCATATTTTCCTCAAGTAATGTTTTGTCATTTTTCATAATACTTGGCGGCTCAGTCAGTTGTAAGCCTAAACCATGACCCATCCTTCCAACTGATATATTTTTAGTTGTTAAACTAAAAGATAATTTAGAATATATTTCTGAACAACTAGTTCCAGGTTTTATAATTTCTAAAGTTCTCTCAGTTGCTTCCCACAATTTATTATATGCATCTAGAACTTTTTTGTGAATACTTCCAAAGCCAAAATTTCTATCAAAATCTGAAAAATAACCATTTAAAGTTGCGCCGGTATCAATAATTAGAATATCACCATCTTTAGTCACTCTTCCTGTTGGGTTACAGATAATCTGATTATAACCATTAAGTCCCGAAGCACACGCCATATATTGAATATAATCTGCACCACTCTCAATTAATTCTTTTTTAAATATTGATGTAATTTGTTTTTCACTCATTCCTAAATTAATTTTTTCAGGAAAATTATCAAACACCTTACTTGTAATAGAACAAATTTCTTTAATATTACTGATCTCTATTTCAGATTTTATTTTTCTTATACTCCAAAGTATTTTACTAGCATCAACAAAATTATATTCTGATAAATTTTTTTGAATATCCTGATAATCGTTAATACTCATTCGCAAAAAAGTTTCATTTCCTAATTCAAAACCAATATTTGAATTTTTAGGAAAACTTTTGATGTTTTTTTTCAATAAAGATATTCCTTCATCTTTCGGATTTGGAGACTCCCAAGTTTCGATATCATTGACTAATGTGTTTTGCATAGCTGTAATACCAATAGATGGTATTATAGCTTTAATTGGATTTTTTTTTGAAATAATTAAATACCAAGGTCTTGAAGGACTTTCCCAAAAATTACTATCAAGTCCAGTTAAATATCTAAAATTTGACGGTGAAGTTATAATAACTGCATCAATATTTTCTTTTTCAATATGTATTTGTATTTTTTCAATTCTGTAAATAAATTCTTCTTTTGGAAAATCGTTCATAAATTGATAAGTAAGATAACATTAACATAAATTAACAATAAGAAATACTTTGATCTATTCATCATTATTTATTTTTTGTTTGTCTTTAGGCACTTTTTTTCCTTTTGCTTCAGAGACATATTTATCTGCACTATTATTATCTAATAATTATAATCCATTTTTATTATTATTTTTTGCTTCAGCAGGTAATATTTTAGGATCTCTAATCAGTTGGATATGTGGTTACTTTGTAAATTTTCTAATTAAGAAACCTTGGTTTCCAGTAAATAAATATTTATTACAAAAAGCTACAGATATTTTCAAAAAGCATGGAAAATGGTCATTATTATTTTCATGGGTGCCTATTATTGGAGATCCAATCGCATTTGCAGCAGGTACAGTAAAATATAATGTTACTTTTTTTTTAATATTTGTATCTATTGGGAAAATTGCTAGATATTTGATAATATATTTATATCTTATCTAATTTGTGATGTTTGAAAATCTTATATTTGTTTTCATTATTGGTTTTTTATCTGGAGTTGGTTTTTTATCAATTTTATTTTTTCTTCGCAAAACAAAAAGTTCTGAAATAAAAGATGATACTGATCTTATTTCTTTAAAAAATCACATGCAATCAATTCAGCAATCTTTACAAAATTTTAATTTAGCTCAAGATAGAATTGAGAATACATTAATTAGAGGTGGTGCGCTTCAACAAGGTCCTTGGGGAGAATTTGTACTTAAAAATATTTTAGATAGTGTTGGTTTAAGAGAAGGAGAAGAGTATTCAACTCAAAAAACTTTTAGAGATGAAGATGGTAATTTACAAAAACCAGATGTAATTGTTCATATGCCAGGTAATAGACACATAATTATAGATTCAAAAGTATCCTTAGTTTCTTGGCATGATTATTCTAATACAAATGACAATCAACAAAAGAAGATATTTTTGAAAAAATTTTTGGATTCAACAAAAACTTCGATTAGAAGTTTGAGTAAAGATAATTATTCAAAAATATATGGAATCAATACAATTGATAATGTTTTAATGTTTGTTCCAATAGAACCAGCATTACTTACTTTATATAATGAGGCAAATAAACTTATCGAAGATTCATGGAGCAATAAAATAATTATTGTTGGTCCATCAACTTTACCCTTTTTACTTAAAGCTGTAGAAAATATGTGGCGGGTTGATAAACAATCTAAAACAATAAAAGATATAGCATCAGCTGCATCGGATATTTATGATAAAACAGTCAGTGTGTATGAGTCATTTGTAAAAGCTAATCATTCAATAGATTTAGCTAAATCGAAAATGGATGAAGCTAAACAAAGATTGCAAGATGGTTCAGGAAGTTTGACTAAAAAAGTAGAAAAGATGAAAAAATTAGGAAGATTAAGTACTAAAAAACAGTTGCCAGATATAAATGACGATGTAATAAACTAAATAAATGCCTAGTTTTGATATTGTAAACAGATTAGATCATCAAGAAATTGATAACGCACTAGGAAATGCGGCAAGAGAAATTACCACCAGATACGATTTTAAAGGATCAGATACTTCAATTGAAAAAAAAGAAAATACTATAGTTGTTATTACTGATGATGAAATGAAAGCTGGTCAAGTAAATGACATGCTCGTTACTCATTTTGTTAGACGAAAAGTTGATCCTTTATGTTTAAAAAAAAAAGATATGGAAAAAGCTGGGGGAAATAAAATTCGTCAGACGTATGAATTAGTAGAAGGAATTGAGCAATCTCTGTGTAAAAAAATTACTTCTGATGTCAAAAGTTCTAAATTAAAAGTTCAAGTAAAGATCAATGGGAATGAACTTCGTGTTGAAGGAAAGAAAAAAGATGATTTACAAAGTGTAATGAAGCTTATTGAGGATGCTAAGATAGGTATACCAATCCAATTTGTAAATTTTAGAGATTAAAAAATGATTACATGGGAATTAATAGCTGCTTTAGCAGTGTATAATTTTATTATGTACGTAACTCCAGGTCCAAACAATAGTATTTTAACTGCATCAGGTATAAAATTTGGATTTATAAGATCTATACCTAATATTTTTGGGATTCCTTCTGGTCATGGTTTGCAATTAGCACTTGTATGTCTAGGTCTTGGATCTTTGTTTATTACCTATCCTATACTCTATGATATTTTAAGATATGTTGGAGCAGGCTACATTATTTATTTAGCATATAAAATGTTTGGGTCTTTAAATATTTCAAAGACTGAAGATAGATCAAGACCATTAAAATATCATGAAGCAGTTTTGTTTCAATTTGTAAATCCAAAAGCTTGGGTAATCTGTTCAACTGCAGTAACATTATATTATCCAAAAGATGAAAATATAATAATTGGAACACTATTTATGGTTATTATGTCTACAGTAGTTAATATTCCTTCCATTAGTATATGGGCATATGGAGGAAGTATTATCAGACAATATCTTAATAATGAAAAATTAAAAAAAATTGTTGAATGGTTTTTAGCAATCCTTTTAATTATAACCGCAGGCTCAGTACTATTTTATAACGCTTAGGGTTTAGGGATTTCATAAGATTCGCCTACAGAATTATATCCTTTAATAACTGCAGGTCTTGTTGATATTTGTTTATACCATCTCAACACATTTGGATAATCATGCAAATTTATTTGATGTCTTTCATAACGAGCTGTCCAAGGCCAAATTGAAATATCAGCTATTGAATAGGTATCCGAAAAATATTCTTGTTTAGAAAGTCTTTTATCCAAAATTGAATATATATGTTGTGCATAGCCTTTTGTTTTATCTTCTGCAAATTTGCTTTTACCAGGATGATAAAACAAATATTGATGAGCCTGGCCTAGCATTGGCCCAACGTAAGCCATTTGAAAAAAAACCCATTGTATTATTTCCCAATACTTATCTTTATCTAGAAATTTATCATATTTTTTTGCCAGATAAAGAAGGATAGCCCCGGATTCGAAAACTGTTTGGTTGTTATCATTATCTACAATTACAGGAATTTTATTTGCAGGAGATATTTTTGAAAACTCTTCACTAAACTGTTCTTTTTTATCTAAATTTATAAAAATTGGATTAAAATCCACACCTAATTCTTCAAGCATAATGCTAATTTTTCGACCATTAGGGGTAGGGGATGAATACAAATCAATCATTTTTTTTAGAATTTAATTAATAGAGAACTATATATTTACAAAATGCAGGAGAATATAGATAATATTATTAAATTAGCCTGGTGCGATAAAACCTCTTTTGAAAAAATAAAAAGAATTTACGGTGTAACCGAATCAGAGGTTATAAAAATAATGAGAACAAATCTGAAACCTAGATCATTTAAGTTATGGAGAACTAGAGTAACAGGGAGAACGAGAAAGCATGAAAAGAAAAGAAATCAATCCGAAAAATCATTTAAATATGAGAGTTATCTCTAAAATATTAATTGTCAGTATAAGCCTTTTGTTTGCTAGCAAGATAGCATTAGCAGATCAAAATGATCCACGGCTAAATAATTTGTTTAAAAAATTAAATGAGACTGAAAATCAGGATGAGATAAGAGATTTGATATCTGACATTTGGAATATATGGTATGAAGTTGATGATCCAAAAGTAATTGAATATTTTGAGAAGGGTATTCAAGCTATGAATTTAAGAAATTATCCACTAGCAATTAGATTTTTTAATAATTTAATTGAAGAAGATCCTAATTTTGCAGAAGGTTGGAATAAAAGGGCTACAGTTCACTTTATGATGGGTAATTTTGATCAATCTATGCAAGACATCATTAAAACTCTTGAATTAGAACCAAGACATTTTGGTGCTCTAGATGGAATGGGTTTAATTTTTATTCATCAGGGTCAATTTCAACAGGCAATTGATGTATATGATAAGATGCTAGAGATTTTTCCTTTTAGTGTAAAAACTATGGATAAAAAAGAGAGAATACAATCGTTTATTTCTCAATCTACGTAATATCAAAAAATACTAATAATAAAGACAGTGTAAAAAAACTAACAAACGTACTTAATATTACATTGGAAGAAACTACAGCTTTTAGAGAGTTATATCTGTATGCAAAATAATATGACTGAGACCCACTTGGTAAAGCTGCAGCCATAGTAACAATAATTACCAAGAGATTATCAAGTTCTAGTATAAAATTTGCTAAACAAAATGCAATTATAGGTTGAATAAAATTTTTTAAGATAGTTAATAGTATTGCACCATAAATATTTTCTCTAATTTTAAAATTTCCTAATGCAAGTCCTAAAGAAATGAGAACCATTGGAAGAGCAAGTTTTACAAAAATATCTAAAGGCCCTTTCATAATAGATGGAACAACAAGATTAGAATAATTAAGAATGAATCCAATTATCATTCCAAAAAGAACAGTATTTTTAATTATACCTAATAATATTTGATAAAAAATTTCAACAATACTTTTTTTTCTATTTCTATAAACTTCTATTATAATAACAGTATAGCTAAAATGAATAATACCATGAAAAAAAACTAATATCATATAAGGAATTGTATTGATTGGACCCAAAACTGCATACATAAGAGGTATTCCCATTGCTACTGTGTTACCAAAACAAGAAGCTAATCCAAAAAGTGCACAGTCATCTGTTTTAAAATTTAAAAATTGTTTGCTAATCAAAAATCCAGTAATGAATATAAAAATTCCTGAAGCAAAAAATGAGATCATCAGGCCAATAGAGTCAATTTTAGGAAATGAGACTTGCCAAAAATATATAATTAAAGCTAAAGGTAAAAGAATGTTAAAACCTGTAAAATCAAAATAATCAATATATTTTTTTGGAAGTATTTGTAATTTATTTACAAAAAATCCAACAAGGATATATCCAAACACACTGCTAACTATATTTAATAAGTCAATCATTGAAATCAAAAAAATTATTTAAAAACTGAATAACGCTTTCTTCAATTATATTATTTTCATTTGAGTTTGAATTTTGAAAAAATTTTGAATTTTTATCAAAACTTATATTAGGATTATTTAAGTTTCCTTTTATCAAAGTAGTTAAATATATTTCATTATTTTGAGATAAGTTTAAAATAATATCCATAACATTATTACTGTAATTGTATTCTCCTTTTATAAGAATTCTGTTGTTTTTATTACTAATTTCAATTTTGCTAGTTTCTAAAATATTTTTATTTTTATTTATTGAGCCTTTAAAATTAGAACTTTCATTACCAAAAGCATTTATTAATTCAGAAAATGCAAATTTTTGATTTTTTTGATTTTCTAATTTTTCAAAGAATAATTTTAAAAAAGAAATAATAAATTTTTCTTCATTAGTTGTTTCTAAAGTTATTTTTCCATTAATTTTATAAATTGAGTCAAATAAATTTTCTAAATTATCACTATATTTAAGATAATTTTCAATATAATTTACTTTTCCATTAATCTTTACTTCACTTAAATTAATATTATTAATATTAAAATTATCAATTAGAATGTCCAATTTTCCTGCAACTTGAAATAGTGGCTGAGAAATATCAATATCAATATTATCAATGTATAAATTATTTTTGTAATCTTTAATTTCTAAGTTTGTGTTAAGCTTAACAATTGGAAAAATATTTATTTTAGTTTTATTTATTTCGTTAATTTTAATTTCAAATTTCTTCTCGATATCACTAATTATTTTTTCTTTTTCAAAATTATTTATAAAAATATAAATAAAGATAGATATAATTATTAATATAATTACTACTATAGAAAAAAATAATCTAATTTTTTTCATTTATTAGATCGTAAAAAACTATATTTTTGTAAAATTATTTTCAGGGTCATGCAATGGATTAAATTGAACAGACATAACATATTTATTTTTAGCAACCTCAACTTCAAAATTACTTCCATTTAATTTTTTTAAATCTATTTCTGAATCTATATATCCAAAAACCATATTTTTATTATAACAAAATGAATAATTGCTAGAAGTTGTTTCTCCCACAATCTTATTTTTATAATAAATGGGCTCATCATGTAATAAGAGCGGATTTCCTGGCGTAGATTTTTCTAAAACAAAATTTGTTAATTGTTTCTTCTTAATTCTATTTTTCGTTTTTAAAGCTTCTTTACCTATAAAATCTGTTTTTTTATTTAATTTAACATTAAATTCTAATCCAGCTTCAAATGGGTTCTCAGCTGGTGAAATATCATGACCCCAATGTAAATATCCTTTTTCCATTCTCATAATATCTAGTGCATGAGCGCCAGCATGCGAAAGGTTATAGTTTTCTCCAACTTTAACTAACTTTAAATAAATTTCTCTAGATACCTTTATAGGAACATAAATTTCCCAACCAAGTTCACCAACAAAAGATAATCTTTGGAAAATTAATTTATCATTATTTATTGAAATTTCTTTAGCAGTTCCAAATTTAAAATTATCTTTTGAAAAATGTTCTCCAAATATTTCCGTTAGAATTTCTCTACTTTTAGGACCAAAAACACCAAAACAAGCTAAACTTTCAGTGATATCAATTAAAGTTGTGTTTTTACTTAGATTTTCTGAAATATGTTTTTTATCATGTTCCCTCACAGATGAACCCGTTACAATACGAAAAGAATCTTTATCAATACAAGTAATTGTTAAATCAGCAACAATGCCACCATTTGAATTAAGCATTTGCGTGTAAGTTGTATCACCGGGATTATTTTTAATATTATTACAGCATATTCGCTCAAGATCGTTGAAGGCAGTATCTCCCTTAATTTCAAATTTTGCAAAGGCACTTAAGTCAAATAAACCAACATTTTTTCTTGTGTTAGTTGTCTCATATTTAGCTGCATCATACCAATTTTGATAGCCATAACTATACTCATATTCTGGTTTCTTACCATTTAGAGCGTACCACATCGGTCTTTCAAAACCGGCCACTTGACCAAAACATGCGCCTTTTTTTTTCAAATCATTATGAAAAGGAAGCATTTTAATATTTCTTGAAGATTCATGTTGTTTGTAAGGCCAGTGCATTGCATATAAATCTCCTAATGATTCAGTAACTCTTTCAGTTATAAATTTTGTCTCAGAGTGAAATTTTTCAAATCTTGAAATATCTAAAGAGTAAAGATCATCATTAACCTCACCATTCATAATCCATTCCGCAGTTACCTTACCTGCACCACCAGCACTCTGAATACCAATACTATTAAATCCGCAACAAACATAAAACTTCTTAACTTCTGGTGTTTCACCTAAAAGATAATTTGTATCTGGGGTAAAAGCTTCAGGACCATTAAAGAATTTTCTTATACCTACATTTTCAAGGGCTGGTATTCTTTTCATAGCATTTTTTAAATGTGGTTCAAAATGATCAAAATCTTCTGGAAGTTCTCCAAAAGAAAAATCATTAGGGACTTTATACGTATCTGTAAATGCTGGTTTAGCTTTAGGTTCAAAAATTCCAACTAAAATTTTTCCAGCATCTTCTTTTAGATATAAGCAATTATTGTAATCTCTTAGAACTGGAAGTGATTTAGAAATTTCTTTTAATGGCTCACTTAATATATAGAAATGTTCATTTGGATATAGAGGTATACTTACATTAATATCATTTGCTATCTGCCTTGACCACATTCCAGATGCTAGAACAATATATTCACATTTAATTCTTCCATGTTTTGTATCTACCCCTTCTATTGATCCATTTTTAGTAAGGATTTTATTTACTGGGCAATGTTCAAAAATTTTTGCACCATGCATTTTTGCAGATTTCGCAAGAACATTCGTTATACCAACAGGATCTGCTTGACCATCTTTTGGAATAAAAATTCCTCCAAAAACATCATCAGTATTTATAAGAGAATAAATATCCTTAATCTGATTTTTTTCTAATTCATTAACTTCTATATTAAATCTTTGAGCAAAAGTAGCTTGCCTTTTTAATTCTTCTAATCGATCATTAGTTGTTGCAATAGTTAAAGAGCCGTTTTGCTTTAAACCTGTTGCCAATCCTGTTTCTTTTTCCAGGTCTTTATATAAATTTAACGAATAATTTCTAAGTTTTGTAATGGTTGCTGATGCACCGATCTGACCAATCAGTCCTGCTGCATGCCAAGTAGTTCCAGAAGTTAATTGATCTCTTTCTAGTAAGATCACATCTTTCCATCCATATTTTGCTAAATGATAAGCTACAGAACATCCAGCTATACCACCACCTATTACAACTACTTTAGCAGAAGTGGGAATTTTATTACTCATTTGTAATATTATAGATAAAGATTTTCAGTATGAGTTTCAAAATAAAAATCTAGATCTTCTATATTTATTTCATCTATTTTTGATGGCTCCCAAATAGGATTATGATCTTTTGAAATTAGCACAGAATTTACTCCATTATCAAAGTCACTACGGTATACTATTTTTTGACTTAATTGAAATTCAGTTTCTAAACATTCTTTTAACGATTTACCTTTTGCATCATCTATAAGTTTAGTGCTTATCGCAAGACTCATTGGACATTTAACTAAAAGAATATCTAAAATTTTTTTTGAAAAATCTGAATTATGACTTTTTAAATTTGATATGATTGTTTGAATATTTCCATTGAATAGTTCATTTATTAAATTCATATTTTTAATTAGATATGTATCATTTTCTACTTCAAAATTATCGTGTGAAATTTCTCCTATTGTAATAAATTTTTCTTTAACATCTTCTATTTTATTACTTTTAAAGTAGCGAGTTGCTAATCCGAAAAAAATTAATTCATTTAACCCTAAAACCTCACCCGTTAAGCCAATATACTTACCAATGTTACCTGGAAGATTTGATAAAAAATAACTTCCACCAACATCTGGAAAAAAGCCAATGGCAGATTCTGGCATTGCAAATTTTGAATTGTCTGTTGCCAATCTGTGATCACCATAGATTGATAAACCAACCCCGCCTCCCATCACTACACCATTCCAAATTGAAAGAAATTCTTTACTAAATTGGCTTATTAAATAATTAAGTTTATATTCAATTTTAAAAAAATCATGTTTTAAAGAGTTTTCTTTTCCAGCAAGAACAAGAGATTTTACATCACCTCCTGCACAAAAATGTTTACCTTCTCCAATTAACAATACTCTAGAGATATTATCTTTTTCTTCCCATTCTAATAATTTGTCATGGAATTTTTTTGCCATTTCTAAATTGAGAGCATTTAAAGCTTTAGGACGATTAAGTTTAATGATTCCAGTTTGGTTAGTTTCTGAAAATACAATATCCATTAATTTTTTTTAAACTGCAAAACTTTATTAGAAAGACCCACTTCTTTTGCCTTTAATCTATTAATTTCATCTCGTAATCTTGCTGCATCTTCAAATTCAAGTTTTGAAGCAAATTCATTCATTTTTTTCTCTAAATTTTTAATATGTTTATTAAGATCCTTACCAACTAATTCTTTTGCATTATCAATTTCAACTGTAACATGATCTTGTTCAGCTGTGTTCTCAATTATTTCTTGAATATTCTTTTTAATACTGATTGGTGTAATTTTATTTATTTTATTATATTCTAGCTGTTTTGTTCGTCTTCTATCTGTCTCTTCGATTGCTTCTTTCATACTAGTGGTAATGTTATCAGCATACATTAAGACTTTACTCTCAACATTTCTTGCAGCCCTACCAATAGTCTGAATTAAACTAGTTCTAGAACGAAGGTAACCTTCCTTATCAGCATCTAATATAGCCATTAAAGCACATTCAGGAATATCTAAGCCTTCTCTAAGAAGATTTATACCAACTAAAACATTAAAAACTCCAAGTCTTAGATCTCTAATAATTTCTATTCTTTCTAATGTATCGATATCAGAGTGAAGATACCTTACCTTTAATCCTTCTTCATTAATATATTCAGTAAGATCTTCAGCCATTTTTTTTGTAAGTGTTGTGATTAGAACACGATGACCTTTATCTATAGTCTTTTTACATTCATCAATTAAGTTATCAATTTGATGTTTAGTTGGCCTTATCTCAATAGGTGGATCAATTAAACCTGTTGGTCTAATTACTTGTTCAACAAAGGTACCACCTGTCTTTTCAAGTTCATAATCTCCTGGTGTTGCACTTACAAATATAGTTTGTGGACGCATTGCGTCCCATTCTTCTCTTTTTAAAGGTCTGTTATCAACACAACTTGGTAGTCTAAAACCATATTGAGCCAAAGTTGATTTTCTTGAAAAATCTCCTTTATACATTCCTGCTATTTGACCACATGTCTGATGACTTTCATCAATAAACAATAGTGAATCTTCTGGAATGTATTCATAAAGTGTAGGAGGAGGTTCTCCCGGCTGTCTTCCTGATAAATATCTAGAATAATTTTCAATACCATTACAACTACCAGTAGTTTCCATCATTTCTAAGTCAAATGTAGTTCTCTCATCCAACCTTTGTCTTTCTAAGTATTTTTTTTCTTTCTCAAAAATTTCTAATTGTTTTTTTAAATCTGTTTTAATCATTGAAATTGCTTTTTTTATTGTTGGCTTTGGGGTTACATAATGAGAGTTTGCAAAGATTCTTATTTGTTCAAGTTCTCCGAGCTTCTCTCCAGTGAGTGGGTCCACTTGTGTTATACTCTCTATATCATCTCCAAACATAGATATTTTCCAAGAAATATCTTCATAGTGAGAAGGGAAAATTTCTAAAATATCTCCTTTAGCTCTAAAGCTACCTCTTTTAAAATCCATATCGCGGCGTTTGTATAAAAGCTCTACCAACTTTCTGATAATTATCTCTCTACTTATTGATTGATTTTTGTCCAAAGTGAAAGACATTGAAGAATACGCATCAACTGATCCAATACCATAAATACAAGAAACTGATGCTACTATGATTGTATCTCTTCTTTCCACTAGTGATCTTGTAGCTGAATGTCTTAAGCGATCAATTTGTTCGTTTATTGATGACTCCTTTTCAATATATGTATCAGATCTTGGAACATATGCTTCCGGTGTGTAATAATCATAATAACTGACAAAATATTCAACAGCATTATTTGGAAATAAGTTTTTCATTTCACCATAAAGTTGTGCTGCTAATGTTTTGTTTGGTGCCATTATTAAGGTGGGTTTTTGTACTTTTTCAATTACTTTAGCCATTGTAAAGGTCTTACCTGATCCAGTGACACCTAAGAGAACTTGTTCTTGTTCTCCTTCATTTAGACTTTTGACAATACTTTGAATTGCTTTAGGCTGATCACCACTTGGATTAAAATCACTGACAATTTTAAAAGGTGTTGTGAGTTCAGAAGAGAGTTGATGTTTTTTTTCTGCTTTATTCATTAATTTTAATGTAATTATTTAAATAATTGTACTTTTCTAAAAAACTACCATCTGTTGTTATTGTTCCATTTAATATTCTTCCATCATCTTCTTTGAATAAAAAAGGAAGAACTTCGTTGATTATACCTTCACTAAATTCTGTACTTGAATCCCGTGGTAATTCAGATGGTAAATTATCAACTGCCATAACAGCAATTCCATCATTATTTTCATCTATTTCCTTTAAATTATTTCTTTCAATCCAATAATTTGGTTTTTCAATTGTTGTTGATCGTATCGTAGTTGGGACAGAGCCATTAATATCACAAGTAATATCGCCAACAATTTTTAAATTTTGTAAATCTTTTAAGTCTTCATTCTCAAATATTTTAGGAGAAGATGGGTCCCAATAATGTGCACTTATAAGTATATTAGTTTCTTTTAAATATTGTAATGCAGAACTTGAATAATCTTGAGGGTTATCAATAAAATGCTCAATGTTAAAATTAGTGGAAGAATTATTTGTGATATAATCTTTTGTTTCCAAATTACAAAAAATAGGTTGATCAAATTTTTTTTCCAAAAAGTCTTTTTTTGATACTGCTTTAATGTTTGTTTGATTTAAAAGTTCAATTACTCCTTTTGCAACTCTACCATCTCCAGTAACTAGGATTGTAGTTTTAGGAAAATATAAATTTTTTAAACTTAATGCCAATCTTTTGTAATCATTGATTTTATAGGCACTAGCAAGAGGTTGTTTCCCAAGCACTTTAAATAATAAATTTAATGTATTATAACATCCAATAATACCTGCAAATCTTCCAAAACCTAAAAACCTAGTACCACTTTTGCTTCTGATATTTTCATAATCAATCAATGTAATTTTTTTATTTAAAATTGATAATAGTAGGTCTTTCTTTTTTTTTTCAATATTTTTTTGTTGTTTATTAATTTTAAAAGTGTGAGAAAAAAAAAGATATGTCCTATTATTAATTAAAATATTTGGATCAACTTCTTTAACTCCAAATATGATTGAGCATTCATTTAAATTTTCATTAATTTTAGCACCAGATAATTCATATTCTTCATCAGAAAAACATCTTTTGTTTGATGGCTGAATAATGAAATTAATATTTGGATTACTTTCTTTGTATTTTTTAATATGTTCTGGGACTAATGGAGTTCTATTTTCATCATTTCTAGACTCTCTAAGAATACCAATATGGGTTAATTGATTATCCATTCTCTTGTTGGATATTAATTTTATAATCTTTTAAAATTTTAAAAAAATACATTATGTTTTCTGTTTTATGTGGTGCAGTTTTAACACCAGACTCAATTTTATTATCAATAATTAGATCAATTGCAGCTGATAAAGTAATTGATACAAGTTTGCCCATTGCAGTATTTTCACCACTTCCTTTTTCATCTAGAAAATAAGAACTATCAAAAATTTTATTGTCATTTTCAAAAGCTTTAAGTTTTACAGAGAGTACAACTCGATCCTCTTCTTCGGGTAAATATTTATTATCTTTTAATAATTCTTCACTTTTTTGATTTATTTCAGCTTCTAAATTATCTGATTTATTTTCAAGCATTGAAAATATATCTTGCCATGCATTTCTCCAACCGTGTAGTCGCAAAGTTCCCCTTACAAATTCTTTTACTTCCCAATTCTTATCAAACAAATATTCATTTATATAAGGTGTTGAGTCTCTGTTTGGGTAAGCTTCAAAATTTTCACCAGATATTGAATAAGAGCTAATAGATTTGTAAGGTGTTACAGTATTTATTTTGCCTTTTGTTATATATTTTGCATCATTGTTTAAGGCTTTAATTACTCCAGCTGGAGACCAACTGAACTTATATTTGAAATCATTTGGAATTGCTGGGAAACCGCCACAAAATGATTCATAAACCACTTCTGTTTTTTCAGTTGAGATTTTTTTAAGATCACTGACAAGTAAATGAGAAAAAAAATGATCGATACCTGGGTCTAAACCAACCTCATTGATAAATACTAAATTTTCTTTTTTTATATCTGCATTTAGCGCATTTATTTTTGGATTAAGGTAACTTGTAGATGCAAAATGACATTTATGTTTTAAACAAAGTTCAGCTATTTCTAAATGTTTGTTTGCTGGAAGTTGAGAAATAATAATATCACCTGGATTTGCTTCATTAAATAATAAATTAATATCAAATTGTTTAGCGTTCACATTGTTTTTATCTACATGGTTAATACTCTTCATAGCCTTGTCTAATGTTCTATTCCATACTGTAAAATTATCTAAATTTTGAGCTAATCTTCTAATTCCTGGTATAGAAGATAATCCCGTTCCTATCCAATGTACATGTTTCATAGTCTTATTTACTTTTATATTAAATTGTTTACTACATTAATAAAACTTAAAATACGGTAATATATTTGACTGCAATAGTATTTATTTTTTTATTAACAGGTCTAGTTTCTGGTTTTATTGCAGGATTATTAGGAGTTGGAGGTGGAATAATAATTGTTCCTGTAACTTACTTTATTTTACTTAATCTTGGTTACAGCTCTGAAATTGTTATGCATGTTGCTGTAGCATCTTCACTTGGTGTAATTTGTTTTACTTCAATTTCCTCCATAAGATCGCATATTAAGCTTAAAAATACAAATTTGATAATTGTAAAAAAATGGGCAATAGGAATAATAATAGGGTCAATAGTAGGCTCACTTGCAGCGAGTTCTATTTCAGGACAGAATTTAGTTATTCTTTTTGTAATTTTGGCACTTATGATTTCATTAAATATGCTATTTCAACAAAGCCCAATAATTTTAAGTAACAATATACCATCATCTAATATAATTAATTTTTTAATGAGCTCTTCTATTGGTTTTTTATCTGCAACAATTGGAATAGGTGGTGGTAGTTTTAGTGTTCCTGCATTAACAATGTTTTCAAAAAAGATTCATGAAGCAGTTGGCACCTCTGCTGTTTTTGGTTTTTTAATTGCCTTACCAGGAACACTAACATTTATGTATACTGGGTCAAATATTAATGAACTTCCCATTTATTCTATCGGTTACGTAAATGTTATAATAGTTTTTTTTATTTCGATAACTAGTATATTTACTGCTGGAATTGGTGCAAAAGTTTCATCAAATATAGATAAGTTAGTATTAAGAAAGATTTTTGCTATTTTTTTGTTGTTAACTTGTGCTAGTCTAATTATTGAACATTTTATAATTTAAATGAATTTTGTTGCAGATAGACTGAGTAAAATAAAACCTTCAATGACTGTAGGTATAAATGTCAAAGCCAAGGCTTTAAAAGATGAGGGTAAAGATGTAATTGTTCTAGCAGCAGGTGAGCCAGATTTTAATACACCAAAAAATATAAGAGATGCAGCTAGTAAAGCGATGGAAGAGGGTAAAACTAAATATGTACCAGGCAAAGGTACGCCAGAATTACAAAAGGCAATTCAGAAAAAATTTAGAGAAGATAATAATATAGATTATCAATTAGATGAAATCATATGTGGTGTCGGAGGCAAACACATTATCTATAATGCTATGATGGCAACAATTAATCCAGGAGATGAGGTCATTATAACAGCTCCTTTTTGGGTTAGTTATCCAGATATTGTTTTATTAGCAGAAGGGAAGCCCGTGATAGTAAAGTGTCCTCAATCACAAAATTTTAAGATTACACCAGAACAACTAGAAAAAAATATAAACTCTAAAACAAAATGGTTAATGTTAAATAGTCCTAGTAATCCAACTGGCTCAGTTTATTCAAACAAAGAGTTAGAAGACTTAGCACTTATCTTAAAAAAATATCCTAATGTTCTTATAATGTGTGATGATATATATGAAAAAATTGTATACGATGGTGTAGAATTTCATACTCTTGCTTCTATCGAACCTTCGCTGAAAGAGAGATGTTTGACACTAAACGGTGTTTCAAAATCATATTGTATGACAGGATGGAGACTTGGATATTGTGGAGCTCCAAAAGAGATTATTACTGCTATGAACAAAATACAATCACAAAGCACAACATCAACTTCTTCAATTACAATGGCTGCTGCTGTTGAAGCAATTAGTGGTCCACAGGATTTTATAAACGAGCATAATAAAAAATTTTTAAAACGCAGAGATTTAGTATTGAACAAATTAAATGATATTGATGGAATCACATGTCAAAAACCAGAAGGAGCTTTTTACGTTTATCCAAATTGTGAGGGGATAATTGGAAAAAAGACAGCGAATGGAAAACACATTTCCAATGATGAAGATTTCATGACATACCTTTTAGAAGATCAAGGTGTAGCAGGAGTTCATGGTGCAGCATTTGGATTATCTCCTTATTTTCGTTTATCTTATGCAACTAGTGATGCAATTCTAGAAGAAGCGTGCAACAGAATAAAAGAAGCTTGTAATAAGCTTACTTAAGATCTTTATCAGCAATTATTTCAGCTAATCTAAGTAGATTAGTAGTACCAGCACTTCCAAATGGAACACCAGCTGAGATAACTACGTTATCTCCTGGCTTTACTAATTTTTTATTTTTTGCAATTGAACATGCAATATTAACCATATCTTGTGCATTTTGAGCATCTTCTTGAGTATGGCAGGAGTTTACACCCCAGTATAATTGCATTTTTCTTGTAGTATTAATATTTGGAGATAAACCAACAATTTGAACGGGTGCTCTTTCTCTAGCCATTCTAGTCGTTGTTCTTCCACTTACAGAAAATGTAATTATTGCTTTTGCATCTGATTTTTTTGCAATTGAGTAAGCTGCTAATGTTATTGCATCTGTATTATTAACATCATCAACATTTTCTTGTATAATTCGTAAATCATAATTATTTTTATCATTTTCAACATTTTCTATAATTTTATTCATAGTTATTACTACTTCTATTGGATGCACTCCAACGGCTGACTCGCCAGATAACATTACAGCATCTGCTCCGTCGTATATAGCATTAGCAACATCAGATGCTTCAGCTCTCGTTGGAACAAGATTTTCAATCATACTTTCAAGCATTTGTGTCGCAACAACGACTGGTTTTCCAAAGTGCCTACATCTTTTAATAATATTTTTTTGAACTATCGGAACTTGTTCAGTTGGCATTTCAACACCCAAATCACCTCTAGCTATCATAATACCATCTGAAGCGTTTATAATATCATCAATATTTTTTACTGCTGAAGGTTTTTCAATTTTTGCCATCACGAGTGCTTTATTATTAATTATTTTTTTTAATTTGTGAATATCCTCTGCTTGTTGTACGAAAGAAAGTGCAACCCAATCAACTCCCATATCTAATGCCTTCATAAGATCAGATTTATCTTTTTTTGTAAGAGCGTCTATTGGAAGAATAACATCTGGAATATTTACACCTTTGTTATTTGAGATTTCAGCATCATTTAAAACTTCTGTAATTAAACTATCTTTTTTTTGTTCTATAACTTGTAATCTAATCCTTCCATCATTTACTAATAAAATAGTATTAGGTGTTAAAAAATCATAAATTTCTTCATGAGGAAAGTAAACCCTATTATTATCTCCAGGCTCACTTGAAAGATCTAATATAAAATTTTGACCTTTGACTAAATTTTCTTTTGTATTCTTAAATGTACCCACTCTTAACTTGGGTCCTTGTAAGTCAGCTAATATGCATGAGGCATGATTATGTTTTTCTTCAAGAGATCTAATAGTTTCATAATTTTTTCTATGAGTTTCTAAATTACCATGTGAAAAATTTAATCTAAAAACGTCACATCCTGCCACAAATAAGTCTTCTATTATTTTTTTATCTGATGATGCAGGTCCTAGTGTAGCTAAAATTTTAGCTTTTCTGTTACGTTTCATTAATTATTATATATAACACAAAAAAAGATTTATATAATTTATTTACGTAATATGACCAAAAACTTTGATAGAGATTTACTTGCTGATGTTGCAGAAAGATTGATTCATCATCTAAAAAATAGAACAGATGTACAAAATATTGATTTAATGAATTTGTCTGGTTTTTGCAGAAACTGTCTTTCAAAATGGTATGTTAGTGCTGCAGAGAAGAAAAATATTTCTATTTCATACGATGAAGCACGAGAAA
Organism: uncultured Alphaproteobacteria bacterium; assembly: GCA_902613275.1. The sequence goes on along the minus strand of CACMGM010000004.1, from coordinate 6,782 downwards.
TGATCTATGGTATGCCATACTCAGAGTGGAAAACAAAATTTCAAAAAGAAATCACTCCTGAACAAAAAGAAAAGTTTGATAAGGGATAAACTTAATATAGTTCCTCTAAATTCTCTCCATACATCTCTTTTACTTTAAACCTTCTTACTTTCATGGAAGGTGTCATCATGTTGTTTTCAATTGTAAACTCGTTATCAATTAAAATAAACTTTCTTATTTGTTCTATACTAGAAAGGCTTTTATTGACTTTATCTACAACTTCTTTCATTTTTGTATTAAATGAAGAATCTTGAATTATTTTATTTAAATTACCCTCAACATTATTTTCTTTTGCCCATTCTAAAGCAAAATCTTTATTAGGCACTAGGATTGCAACTAGGTAATTTTTGAAATCTCCATATAACATTGATTGAGCAATTTCAGGTTCAATATCTAGTTTTGCCTCAATTCTTGAAGGAGAAATATTATCTCCACCAGCATTTACAATAATATCTTTTTTCCTATCCGTTATCTTTAAATAATTTTCTTCATCAAATTCACCAATATCACCTGTATGAACCCACCCATCAATTATAGTTTTATTAGTTGATTCAGGATCATTCCAATAACCATTCATAATTAGTTCACCACGAGCTAAAATCTCTCCATCTTGAGAAATTTTCACTTCATTTCCTTGAAGAACTTTTCCAACAGTATCTAATTTAATTCTTTCAGGAGGGTTTGCAGAAATAACAGGAGCCGTTTCAGTTTGTCCGTAGCCTTGAAGTAGTGGAAGACCAAGGGCGCTTAGGTATAATCCAACTTCAAAATTTAGTGCCGCGCCTCCTGATATCAAGGCTCTGAGACTTCCACCAAATCTTTTCTTAACCTTTTTTCTTACTATTCTATCCATTAATCCATTCATAAATCTTTCAAAGAAACTCATGTGTTCATCAAAATATTTTTTCTTTCCTAGATTTAATGTAATTGCAAAGAACCTTTGACTTAATTTACTTTGGTTTTTAAGTCCTTGTGAAATACGTATGTGTAAAGAGTCATAAAATCTTGGAACAGCTGTCATAAAATGTGGAGCAGCTTCAGCCATATTCACTAATAGTTTATCAATACTTTCCGCGTAATAGATCTGTGCACCTTGACCCATTTCTAAGAATTGTAAAGTATGCTCATAGGAATGGGATAATGGTAACCAAGAAAGATATCTAATCTCTTTTTTTAAATCTTTAGTAAGACTTTCAAGTAATTTATCACAAGAAGCACAGTTTCTTAACATAGCTCCGTGACTCAACATTACTCCCTTAGGGTTCCCCCCTGTTCCAGAGGTATATATAATACATGCTGTATCTTTTCTGTTAAAATTTTTTGACAACTCTTCTATTTTATTAGAAGCTTTACTCTTTTCTAAATTATCATTTATAATTTTATTATAAGATATTATATTTACAACTTCTGAATAAGTTTCATTGTCATCATTAAATTTAATTACATTTTGACAGTGAGAATTTTTTTCAATTGCAGGTAGAGCTTTCTTCATTAATTCGTGTGAAGATACAATGGCGCATCTAGCCCCAGAGTGTTTAATTATATATTCATAATCATTTGTTGTACTTGTAGTGTAAGCAGGCACAGATATTGCTCCAATAGACATTATTGCTAAATCAGTAATTTGCCACTCAGGTCTATTTTCAGATAAAATTAATACTCTATCACCCTCTAAAATTCCTAAATCTTTTAAATATGTTGCCAAACTCTCAACCTGCTCCTTTACTTGTAACCAGCTTAAAGAAACATATTTATCATTTTCTTTTTTCCACAAATAAGGTTGATCTTTCAGATCATTTGATTGATAATAAAAAATACTAGGTATGTTATTAAATTCATCAAAATTAACAATCATACTTTTAATCCTCCCTACAAAGCTCTGATAATAGACCTATATCGAAATAGTAAAATATGAAACAAAAAAATTATCAAAATTTAACAAAAAATACGCTCGGAAAACTGCCAGTTTGGAACCTCAAAGATTTATACGAATCTCCAAAAGCGAAGAATCTAAATAATGATTTAAATCAACTCAGAAAAATTACAAAAAAATTTGAAAAAAAATACACATATAAAATTACTAAGCTTAGTCCCAGTCAACTCTTAAAAGCAATCATTGAATTAGAAAACATTGATATAAAAATTGATAAAATTATGTCATATGCACATCTCTTAGTTGCAGAGGACGGTAATAATGAAAAGAATAAAATTTTTTACCAACAAATGCAGGAACAAATTACTAATATAGCTTCATCAATAGTTTTCTTTAGTCTTGAGTTAAATGAAGTTTCGAATGCAAAATTAAATAAAATCTATGCTGATAAGAAATTAGAACCTTATAAAAACTGGATTAAAAATATACGAAAATTTAAACCATATCAATTAGATGTTAAAACAGAAAAATTACTTCAAGAAAAAAGTATTACTTCTAGATCAGCTTGGGTAAGATTATTTGATGACACAATTGCGTCACTTAAATTTCCATTTAAAGGTAAAAATTTATCTAGTGCTGAAATTTTTAATTTTCTTTCTGATAAAAAAGAATCAAATCGAAAAAAATCTGCAGAGGTTGTATCTGGTGTTTTGAAAGAAAATATTAGTTTGTTCACATCCATTACCAATAATCTTGCTAAAGATAAATCAATCAATGACAAGTGGAGAGGATTACCAAACCCAGTCAGCTCTAGAAATTTGTCTAATGTAGTTGAAGATGAAGTTGTAGAGGCATTGACTGAAACAATAAAAGAAAATTATCCAAAAATTGCTCATCGCTATTATAAAATAAAAGCCAAATGGTTTAAAAAGAAATCATTGATGTATTGGGATAGAAATGCACCTCTTCCTTTTCAATCACAGAGTATTTATTCCTGGAAAGATGCTAGACAAATTGTATCTGATGCTTATTCAAATTTTGATCAGAGAGCTGGAAATATTGTAAATAAATTTTTTGATAATTCATGGATACACGCTCCAGTAATCGCGGGAAAATCTCCTGGTGCGTTCGCTGCTTCTACTGTTCCATCAGTTCATCCATTTATACTTGTTAATTACCAGGGTAAAGCAAGAGATATAGCAACTCTTGCTCATGAATTAGGACATGGAATTCATCAATATTTAGCAGGAAAAAAACAAACTTATTTTAACTCTTCAACACCGTTAACCCTTGCTGAAACTGCAAGTGTTTTTGGAGAAATGTTAACTTTTAAATCTCTTCTATCTATAACTAAGAAAGAAAATGAGCGTAAAGGACTTTTAGCAAATAAAGTTGAAGATATGCTTAATACTGTCGTACGACAAATTGCATTTTTTGAATTTGAAAAGCGTATACATGACCAAAGAAAAATTAAAGAATTAAGTGTTAATGAGATTTGTAAAATTTGGATTGATGTACAAAAGCAAAGCTTAGGACCTTCAATAAAATTTAATGATGATTACAAATATTTTTGGAGCTACATACCTCATTTCATTCATTCACCATTTTATGTTTATGCTTACGCTTTTGGAGATTGTCTTGTAAATTCTCTTTTTAATGTATACGAAAGTAAACTACCCAAATTTGAAGACAAATATATTACTTTGTTAGAAAGCGGTGGAAGTAATACATATGATAAACTCTTGAAACCCTTTGGATTAAATCCGAAGAAAAAAGATTTTTGGCAAAAAGGTGTTAATGTTATTGAGAGTCTCATTGACCAATTGGAAGAATAAAATTGATGAAAGATAAAGAAGCAAAATCTTTAACAAAACAACTTACTAGATATGCAAAAGTAGGTGGTGTAGTTGGAAAATTAGCTACAAAGCTTGCAAGTCAAAGATATTTAGGGGTTAAGTTAGACAAAGAAAAACATGCCTCTGAAATTAGAGCCGCCCTTGGAAGTATTAAGGGGCCATTAATGAAAGTGGCACAATTATCGGCAACAATACCTGATCTACTTCCTGATGAATATGCACAAGAACTTATGCATTTACAATCAAATGCTCCTCCTATGGGATGGTTGTTTGTTAAAAGAAGAATGGCAGCAGAATTAAAACAGGATTGGCAAAAAAATTTTATAGAGTTTGATAAAGAAGCGACAAGAGCAGCTTCACTTGGGCAAGTTCATAAAGCTAAAGTAAAAAATGATGAAATAGTAGCTTGTAAACTTCAATATCCTGACATGACCTCAGCAGTAAGTGCAGATCTCTCGCAATTAAAAATGATTTTTTCAATTTATCAGTCGTATAATAAAGCTATTAAAACTGATGAAGTATATAAAGAGATTACTGACAGATTAAAAGAAGAGTTAGATTATGAAAGAGAAAAAAAATTAATGTCAGTATTTAGAAATATTTTTTCAAACATTAATTTTGTTCACGTACCAAAAACCTATGACAAATTATCTACAAAGAGACTGCTGACTATGAGTTGGCTTGATGGAGAGCCTATTTTAAATTTTAAAAAGTCATCTAAAGAAACAAGAAATACATTAGCATCAAATATGTATAAAGCATGGTATAAACCATTTTTTGAATATGGTGTTCTTCATGGAGATCCACATTTAGGAAATTATTCTGTTCAAAAAAAAGATCTTAGTATTAATATTTATGATTTCGGATGTATGAGAATATTTAATGGTAATTTCATTCAGGGTGTAATAGATTTATACTTTGCTCTTCAAGAAAAAGATAATTCAAAAGCAGTTCATGCCTATGAACAATGGGGATTTACAGACATAACTAAAGAAAAACTAAAAGTATTAAATAAATGGGCAGGATTTTTATATTCTCCCTTAATGGAAGATAAAGTTCAAAAAATACAAGAAAGTGATAGCGGTATTTATGGAGCACAAATTGCATCTGAAGTTCATCAAGAACTGAAGAAACTTGGTGGTGTTAAACCCCCAAAAGAATTTGTTTTTATGGATAGAGCGGCAGTAGGATTAGGTTCAGTCTTTATGCACTTAAAAGCTGAAGTTAATTGGTATAGAATATTTCACGAACTCATTGAGGATTTTAACTCAAAAAAACTAATGGAAAACCAACAAAAAGCTTTAAATTTAGCGAACCTATCAATATAAGAACTCATGCTCTTATCTGCTATTAAAGAAAATGATAACAACGAGACAAGAGTCTCTATCTCCCCTGAATCAGTAAAGCTTTTTTCTAGACTGGGTTTTGAAGTTATAATTGAAAATGGAGCAGGAGAAACTTCAGGATATCAAAATTCAAATTATGAAGAAGCTGGAGCAAAAATTGTTACTAGATCTGAATGCTTGAAGGCTGATGTTTGTTTATGTGTTAGAATGCCAAGCACTGATGACATAAATAACTTAAAAAGTAATTCATTACTTATTGGAATTTTAAACCCTTATGAAAATAAATCTGAATTTTCTAATTTAAATAAAAACAAAATATCATCATGTTGTATGGAATTAATTCCTAGAATAAGTAGAGCACAAAGTATGGATGTTCTATCATCCCAAGCTAACTTAGCGGGGTATAGAAGTGTAATTGATGCAGCGGAGCAATTTGGAAAGGCTTTTCCAATGATGATGACTGCTGCTGGAAGAGTAAATCCAGCAAAAGTAATGATACTTGGTGTAGGAGTTGCTGGTTTGCAAGCAATTGCAACAGCAAAAAGACTTGGTGCAGTAGTTTCTGCTACTGATGTAAGAGTAGCAACTAAGGAACAAGTTGAAAGTCTTGGTGGAAAATTCATAATGGTTGAAGATGATGAAGCTGATAATGCTGAAACCGCAGGTGGTTATGCAAAGGAAATGAGTGAAGATTATAAGAAAAAACAAGCTCAATTAATAGCTGATACAGTTTCAAAACAAGACATAGTAATTTGTACAGCTCTTATTCCTGGCAAAAAAGCACCAGTTTTAATCACCGAAGAAATGGTTTCTTCGATGATACCAGGTTCAGTAGTAATTGATTTGGCTGTGGAAGCTGGTGGGAATTGCCCTTTAAGTAAAATGAATGAAATAGTAGTGCATAATGGAGTAAAAATCGTTGGTTATGGAAATGTTCCTGGAAGAGTGGCTAAAGATGCTTCAGCACTGTACGCCAAAAATATCTTTAACTTCTTAAGTTTATTAATAGACAAAGAAAATAAAAATATAAATTTTGATTTTGACGATGAAATAATTAATTCTGTTTTGCTAACGCATGACGGGGATGTAAGATTGGAGCAATTTAAGTAATATGGAAGCACATTCTTCAGAAGTTTTTGTTATCGGACTAACAGTATTTTTCCTAGCTTGTATTATTGGCTATTATGTAGTTTGGTCTGTTACTCCTGCTTTACATAGTCCATTAATGGGTGTGACAAATGCAATATCAAGCGTAATTATAGTTGGGGCAATATTGGCAGCCGGTCCTCAAGGTTTTGACACTTCAAAAATTTTTGGATTAATAGGTGTTGTATTAGCTTCAGTTAATATTTTTGGAGGTTTCTTAGTAACATATCGAATGCTCTCGATGTTTAAGAAAAAAACAAAAAAAACAAAGGAAAAAGAATAATGTCTTCTAACATGGTTGCGATATTATATTTAATTTCTGCGTTATTATTTATCTTTGCTCTAAGAGGTTTATCTCACCCTGAATCTTCAAGAATGGGTAACATTTTTGGTGTTATTGGTATGATTATAGCGGTGTTCACAACGCTAATGTTCAAATCAGTTCTCAGTTATTATGAAATTGGTGCCGCGATACTTATTGGCGGTGCTATAGGTTCATTTATTGCTCTCAGAATTGAGATG
>CACMGM010000003.1 GCA_902613275.1 uncultured Alphaproteobacteria bacterium | reverse complement strand
AATTTGATACTTTTAATAATATCTATTTTTCATTTTCATGCACATCTATAATAATTATAAATCAAATATTAAAGAACTCTGAAATAGCTATTTATAGTTATGCGTTATTTGCTCTGCTTCTTATTTTTACTTCTTTCTTCATTTCAAATATTAAAAAAAAATATGAAAAAAATTAATATTTATTTATTTTATTTAACAAACAAATATTTAGTTATTAATTTTTTAATCATTTCGTTATTTATAATTTTTGTAAATCTATTGGAGCTTTCAAGGATTATTTCTGAGGGTGATAAAAATATTATTAATTTTATTTACTTTTCATTTTTAAAATATCCTTCAATTTTAAATGAAATAATCCCGTTTGTGACTATTATAAGTATTACGTTCTTAATTAGAAATCTAATTAGTAATAATGAATTCGTTTCAATGAGAAATCTAGGTTATTCTATATTTGATATCTTTGTTCCTATTGCTTTAGCTATTTTTATAATGGGATTATTATTTTTATTTCTCATAAATCCATTATCGGTATTTATGGAAAAAATATATGATTCTAAATTAGATAAAAAAGATAAAAGTTTATATTCTATTAAAATATCAAATAATGAAATGTGGATCAAAAACAATATAGATCAACAAAATTCTAGTTACATTAATATCAAAAATATAAATTTACGTAATATGAATGCAAATAATATAATAATTTTACAAATTATTGATGGTTCTAATAAATTAATAATGGCAGAAAATGGAGAGTTTGAAAATAATCTTTTTTTATTAAAAGATGTTAATATCTATAATCTAAATAACTCAAATTATTCAACTTTAAAAGACTACAAATTAAAAATTAATTTTAATGACAAAAATTTAATAAATTCTATTTCAAAATATAAACTTGTACCATTTTTCAAATACTTAAATCATTCAAGAACACTATCTAAATTTAACTTATATTCTTCAGAAATCGGGTTATATTACTTATCAGAAATACTTAAGCCAATTTTTATAGTAATTTTAGGTTTTGTAATTTTAGGTTTTACAAGTAAGTTTCAAAGAAATGAGAATTTTTTTAAAGTTTTATTTTTAGCTATATCTGTAGGTTTTATGATTTTTTTGTTAAAAGAGCTAGTAACTAAATTGACAGTTAGTTTATCGTTAAATTTTCTAATGTCATATTTAATTATTTTTTTAATTCCATTTTTTATTGGATTATATCAAATTATTAAAATTGAAAATGAGTAAAATTCATAATTTAATCATTTTATTATTTTTTATTATATTTTCTTTAACTATACCTAATTTAAATAATGCGAAAGAAATACTAATTTATGCAGATTCAATTTCTTATGATGAAGATGAAAATATAATTGCTAAAGGTAATGCAAAAATATTTCAAGAAAATCAAATAATTTTATCAGAATTAATAATTTATAATAAAATTGAGGAAAAAATTATCTTACCTACTAAATTTACTTTTAAAGATAATAAAAATAATTTTTTTGAAGGAGAAAATGGATTTTTTATCAAAGATCTTAAATTTGCAGAATTTAATAATCCTAAAATTAGATTAAATGATGGTTCAAGACTTATTGGAAATAAACTTAAAAGAAAGGGTGAAATTGATATAATTTCAAAAGGTGTTTATACACCTTGTAATTCAAGAATTAAAATTGGAAAATTTATTTGCCCTACTTGGCAACTAGAAGGTGAGAAAATACTTCACGACAATGAAAACCTATTTTTATATCAAAAACACTCTAAAATGAGAGTTCTCAATACTCCAGTATTTTATATTCCTTATATTGTTACACCTTCTCCATTAAGAAAAGAGAGGAAATCAGGCTTCTTAACACCATCTGTGGCTTTAAATTTTTTTGATACTAAAACTTCACAATCAACATCATTCCCTTATTATTTCAATATTTCTACTGATAAAGAACTTTTGTTTACACCTATCATTCGCTATGGAGGTGGTGTCGATTCATCTCAAAGATTTATATTTGATTATAATCAAGTTATTTCTGGAGGAAATTTTAAAACTGATTTAACTTTTGATTCAAATTTTGAAAATAAAAATAACAATAAATGGTTAACTGATGCTAGTTTAATAACACAATTTAATAAAAATCTTAATAAAAATTATAGAGTTCAAATAGACTCTGCATTGCAAACTTCAAAAAATTATATTCAAATAACTAAACCTAATGATGATTTAAGTTACACTAATTCGTTATCAACAAATATAAATTTAGAAGGTTTTAATTTAAGAAAAATTGATGACCAATTAAAAGTTAGTTTAAATTTTTATCAAACTAATCAAGAAAATGAAGATAATAAAATGATTCCCACAGTATTACCAAAAGTAAAATACTTTACAGGTTATAATAACAAATTTGGATTTATTTCATATTCTGATTTTGAATTTTATAATATTTTTAGAGAGAAAAGCACAATTATACATGCAAAAAATCAACAAAAGATGTCACATAAATATGATATTAATAAAGAAATAATAAATTTTAATTCAAAAATTTCATTTGATGCTGAAATATATAATCAAATATTTAATACTGAAAATAAATTAATAAGTGGTAGTAACTATAAAACAGGTTCATACTATAGATTTTTTCCAATAATTGGAATCAGCTCTGAAAGTCCATTTAAGCTTAAAAAGCATTTACCAAATATAACATTTAATCCAAAAATACATGCTGTAATAAGTCCTGGAATATCTAATAGTAATAAATTATCAAATGAAGATTCAACTAATAATGATTTTTCTATTGAAAATGTATATCGATTAAATAGATACAGCGGAAATGACAAAATGGATAATTCAAAGAGAATAACTTACGGTTTTAGTGCTTTTACAAAGAATATAAAATCAAATTTATCACAATCCTACGAAATTACAAATAATAGTAATTTTCATAATGAACAAGGAAATGAGGATCATTTAAGTGATTTGCTTGGATCATTAGAATATTTTAATAAAAATGAGATTACGTATAATTTCAGATACGATGTTAATGATTCATATTTAAAAAAACAAAATGTAAATGTAAAATCTATTACAAAGTATGGTGATATAAATTTATCTTACCTTGATCACAATTCAAAAATAAATAATATTGTTAGCAAAGATATAGAAACAATTAATTATTCATTTTTAAGTAAGAAAATTTCAAAATTTTCTACAATTAATTTTAATGGACTCTATGATCTTAAAGAAGAGATAAATAAAGAATATACAATTGGCTATAGTTATTTTGATGAGTGTTTCGGCATTAATATTGATTTCAATAGAAAGTCATATGAAGAAGATAGCTTAAAACCACAAGATATTTTAACAATTATGTTTTCATTTAAAAATATTGGCAGTTATAAATCAACAAACTTAGCAGTATCTGAAAATGATAAACAAGATATAGAATGGGAAAATGTAAAAATTGATGAAACAAAATTTGAAAACAATTAAAATATTTGATATTAAAATTTTAATTCTATTACTAATATTATTTTACTATTCAGATGTATCAAGCTTGGAAAACAGAATAATATTTAAAATTAATCAAACTACTTTTACTCAATTAGATTTAGAAAAAAGATTTCAGTATTTAGATTTTGTTGGAAATAATGAAAAAATTAGTAAAAATAAAATTATTGATGACTTCATATCAGCAAACTTATTTTATGAATATTATTCAAAAAATTTTAAAGGTAATAATCACAATGAAAAGATAAAGGAAATTTATAGTAATATATTAAATAATAATATTAAAAATAATAGAAATTATAGTTATGAGATAGATGAAGAAAATATTTTAAATAATATAAAAATTGATTTCACAAGAAAAATTGTATTAGAGAAAACACTTAATTCAAGTATTGGTAATTTAGATACTCCAAAAGAAGAAATTGACCTTTTATACAATCTTAAAATAAAGTATGTTAATTTTAAAATAAATGATAAAAAATTAAAAAATAAAATTAATAATTTAAATAATATTAATATTGAAAATTTAATTGAATTTTTAAATGAAAATAATATTGATTTTTTCTTAAAAGAAAAAGAAATAAAAAATGTTACAGAAATAAATTATAATTTAAGAAAAAATATATTACAAAATAAAAATTTTTTTGTCTTAAGTAAAAATGATTCCCTATCGTTAATATTTATAGAAAAAAAGTTTGCAACTTATGATGGAATAATTGCTAATATATTTAGTATTAGATCTAAAAATGAACTCGATAAAGATTATCTAAAATGTAAAAATCTAATCAAATTAATTGATTCCACAAATATAATTAGCAAAGAATATAGATTTAATGATTTAAATGATGATCTAAAAAATAATTTATTAGATATTGATGACTATATTAAGTTTTTAAATAATGATGAGCACATATACGTAATTTTATGTGAAATAAAGTTTGATAAAGATATATTAAAAAATGTAAATCTCAATAAAATTGTAAATTTAAATATAAACAATATTGAAAAAAAATTTATTGATAAGTATTCAAAAATATACAATCTAGTTAAATTCAATGAATAATATTATAGGTGTAACTATTGGTGATATTAAAGGTATAGGAATAGAAATATTTTTAAAAACATTAAAAGATAAAAAATTTAGTAATTTTATTTTATTCACGAATATTGATATTATTAACAAATATATAAAAAAGAAAAAATTAAAATATAAAACAAATATAGTAAATAAAAATTCTAAAGATCTAATTTTATTCAAAGATAAAATTAATATTTTTTCTTATAATGCTAAAGACTTAGAAGATAATTCATTTAAATCATTAAGATATGCTTATAATTTATGTGTTAAAAAAGTTTGTATAGGATTAATCACTCTGCCCTTAAGAAAAGATTTAATTAAAAAGAAAATATATAAAAATTTTTCAGGTCATACTGAATATTTTCAAAAAATAGATAAAAAAAGATATTCAAATATGATTTTATATCATGAAAAAATTATAGTTTCTCCATTAACAACTCACATAGAAGTAAAGAAAATATCAAAGAACATTTCTAGAAAAAATTTTTTATATAATCAAATATATAATTTGAATAAAACTTTAAGTATTGATTTCAATATCGCAAAACCAAAAATGATAATATCGGGATTAAATCCACATGCTGGAGAAAATGGTGAAATAGGACTAGAAGAAAAAAAACTATTAATACCAGTGATTAATAAACTTAAAACAAATGGAATTCTGGTTAGTGGACCGTATTCAGCTGATAGTATATTAATTAAAAAAAATTTAAAAAATTATGATTGCTTTATTTTTATGTATCATGATCAAGCTTTAATACCGTTTAAATTTATTAGTCAATTTACAGGAGTTAACTATACAGGTAATTTAGACATAATTAGAACATCACCCGATCACGGTACAGCTTACGATCTAGTAGGCTCTAAGAAAGTATCAAATAAATCATTTATAAATTGTTACAGGTTAATTAAAAGAATTGCTAAACATAGATTGATTAATGGAAAGAGCTAAAAAATCATTAAGCCAAAATTTTTTAGTTGATCATAATATTTCTAAAAAAATTGTTAATCAGACAAGGATTAAAAATAAAAATATTCTTGAAATTGGTCCAGGATATGGTTTTCTGACTGATGAAATTTTAAAAAAAAATCCAAAAAAAATTTTACTTATTGAAAAAGATTATAAAATATCAATTTTTCTAAAAGATAAATATAAAAATAATAAAAACATAAATATCATTAATGTTGACATACTCAAATCAAATTTAACTGATTATAAAGATTTAATTGTATTTTCAAACTTACCTTATAACGTGAGTACTAAAATTATATTGTATCTCTATAATTTTAATAAAAATATTAATGAAATGATATTTATGATTCAAAAAGAAGTAGCAATGAAGTTTGATTATGATTTACCAAAAATGAATAAATACAAATTTTTAACAAAAATTGTTTCAAAATATACTAGATGCTTTGATGTTTCTGCAAATGTTTTTAATCCTAAACCAAAAGTTAAATCTACAGTAGTAAAATTTATATTAAATAAAAATAAAATCAATTTTCTTAAAATTAATAATTTTTCAAATATAATTTTTAAAAATGTTAGAAAAAAAATATATAATAATATTAAAATTAAATCAGATATTCATTTACTAAATAAGAGAGTTGATCAATTAAAAATTAATGAATTATTAATTATTTATAATCTTTTTTAATTTATTTTTTAGAATATTTTTTTTAATCATGATAAGCTGATGATATTCAATTATTTTTTTTATTTCATTCACAGTATTAAGAACTTTTTCATTTATTAGAACATATTTGTATTCATTATAATGTTTCATTTCTTCTAAAGCGTAAGAAAGTCTAAGATTTATTTCCTTATTATTATCTCTGCCTCTTTTAATTAATCTTTTTTTTAGTTCTGATTTGGATGGTGGGAGAATAAAAAAATCTATAATTTCATCTTTTTTATAATTTTTTCTTATTTTACGAGCTCCTTTCCAATCAATATCAAATAAAATATGTTGGTTTCTTTTTCTTGAAATATTAATATTTTTTAAAGGGGATCCATACAAATTATTAAAATTTATTGCTGTTTCAATAAAAAAATTTTTCTTTTTTAATATTTCAAATTTTTTTTTACTTACAAAATAATAATCCTTACCATCAATTTCATTCAATCTTTTACTTCTTGAGGTATAAGAGATAGAAAGTTTTATATTTTTCATTTTCTTTATTAGTAATTTACATAAAGTTGTTTTACCCGCTCCAGAAGGAGAGGATATTATAATTAGTTTACTACTTATTTCTGTATTCATTTAGTTTTTGTTTATGCTCTTTATAAGTTTTTGAGAATATATGCATCTTTAAAGAATTATCAAAAAAATAAAACAAAAAATCAGTCTGATAATTCTCAAATAATATATCTAAAGTTTTCTTTCCAACATAGGATATAGGTTGTGGTGGTAATCCATTATAAATATACGTATTGAATGGGTGATCTAATTTTAAATCTCTTAGAAGCAACTTTCTTTCTAATTTATAATCACCATTAGTGATAGCATATAATACAGTTGCATCTATTTGTAATTTCATATTTGCATTTAGCCTATTAAAAATTACCGAGGATATTTTCTTTTTGTCTAATTCATCTAATCCCTCTTTTTCTAAAAGAGATGCAATAATCATTATTTCATGAATACTAAATTTATTTAATAATTTATTGTTTTGATATTTTAAAAAAAAATTTTTTTTAATATCTTTTAATTTGTTAATAAAAAAATTAAAATCAGTATTTTTTTGAATAAAATATGTATCTGCTATAATATCACTATGTGGTATTGAATAAAAATTGTCAAAAAATTTAGATAATTCGATGTCTAATTTTTTTTTTGACCATCCTTCTACAATAGTAATTTTTGTTAGAATATTGCTTGGTTTAGTTATCGTATTTATAAAATCTAATAATGAAGTATCATCATTAATCTTGAAATCTCCATAATGTATAAAATTATTTTTTATTATTTTATTAATCTTAAAATAAATTTTAAATAACTCTATTTCTACTTCAGATAAATTATTAATATTAGTATTAATAATCTCTTCAATATTTGCTCCTTTTTTTATATTTATAGGATTATAATTAAATAATAAATTTTTATTTAAAAAAAAATATATATAAAGAATAAAGAAAAATAAAAAAATTAATAAAATATTAAATATTTTTAAATAATAATGCAGTGTTTGTTCCTCCAAATCCAAAAGAATTACTTAAAGCATAAGAAATCTTTTTTTCTAAAGGCTCATTAGGAATTAAATTTATATTTGAAGTTTCAATTGGATTATTTAAATTTAAAGTAGCAGGTAGAATATTATTATTTAAAGAAAGAATTGAAAAAATTGATTCTACACTACCTGCAGCGCCTAAGAGATGACCTATAGATGATTTAGTTGAGCTAACATGGATATCATGATTAAATAATTTAGATATTGCATTAAGCTCTATTTGGTCACCTTTAATTGTTGATGTCCCATGAGCATTAATATAATCTACTTTATTTGTTGGTATTTTTGCCATATCAACCGCAGCTTTCATTGCTCTAAAACCACCATCTCCATCTTCTGAAGGAGCAGTTATATGGTAGGCATCGCCTGACATTCCATACCCAACTAACTCAGCATATATATTGGCACCTCTGTTCTTTGCATACTCCATTTCTTCAAGAACAATAATTCCTGATCCCTCACCCATTACAAAACCATCTCTATCTCTATCCCATGGTCTGGATGCTTCATTTGGTTTTTCATTATAAGAAGTGCTTAAGCTTCTTGCGGCACAAAAACCAGCAATACCTAATTTACATACTGCTGCTTCTGATCCTCCAGCTACCATTACGTCAGCAGCTCCTCTTTTTATCATTTCGCTAGAATCACCAATTGAGTGCGCTCCTGTCGCACAAGCAGTTACTACAGAATGATTTGGTCCTTTAAAACCATATTTTATTGAAATTTGACCTGATAAAAGATTTACTAAAGAGGAAGGTATAAAAAATGGAGAGAGTTTTTTTGTTTCTTTACTATTAATTGTTAATGATCCTTCATAAATTGTTTCGAGACCACCTATTCCTGAGCCAACAGAAACTCCAGTTCTTAATTTTTCCTCATCACTTAAGTCGTCTAAACCTGCATCTTGTATCGCCATTTTAGCTGCTATAAGCCCATATTGAATAAATCTATCATTTCTTTTTATATCTTTTGTTTCTATAAAACCTGATTTGTTAAAATAATTTTCATCATCAGGATTATTATTTATATAACCTGCAATTTTTGCAGGTAAATTTGATACATCAAAGTGATCTATTTTTTTAATTCCAGACTTACAATTTATTAAATTATTCCATGAAGATTCTTTATTAGTACCTAGAGTTGTAAGTAATCCAATACCAGTAACAACTACCCTTCTCATAAAATTTAGTTAAAAAATCTACTTTTTGCTTTGTATATAATCTATTGCATTTTGAACTGTCTGAATACTCTCAGCCGCATCATCAGGTATTTCAATTCCAAATTTTTCCTCAAAAGCCATAACAAGCTCAACAGTATCTAAGCTATCTGCACCTAAATCATCTATAAATTTAGCTTCAGGTAGAACTTTCGTTTCATCAATTCCTAAATGGTCGACAACAATTTTTTTTACCTGCTCTTGAATTTCACTCATATTTATCTCCTTATTTTTTACTTTTAGATTATTGTTTGAATGTATGTCAACTAATTAAACCATTAACATTCCACCGTTAATATGAAAATTTTGTCCAGTTATGTATGAAGATTCGTCCGTTGATAAAAAATATACCAAATTTGCAACGTCTTTTGGGTCTCCAAATTTCATCATTGGAATTTTTTCCAAATATTTTTTTTTCTGCTCATCATTTAATTTATTAGTCATCGCTGTTGAAATAAATCCAGGAGAAATTACATTCACATTAATGTTTCTTTTTGCCACTTCAATCGCTATTGACTTATAAAGGCCTACAAGACCAGATTTTGAAGCAACGTAATTAGATTGTCCTGGATTGCCAGTTGAACCAACTATGGAGGACACTCCTATAATTTTTCCATATTTATTTGATAACATGTTTGGTAATAAAGTTTTTATTATTTGATAATTTGAATTTAAATTTGTTTGTATTACTTCAGACCATTGTTCATTTTTCATTCTAAAGATAAGGTTGTCATGTGTTTTTCCAGCATTGTTTACTATAACCATTATATCTTTATGCTCATTAGATATATTATCTAAATTGTTTTGAAGATTTTCTGCATTTGATAAATCTACATTATAGTAATAATGTTTTTCACCATATTTATTTTTTAAAATATTTATTTTTTCATTAGAAGATGCAGTTAATACCAGAGTAAAATCATTACTAATAAATCTTTCACAAATAGCTGTGCCAATACCTCCTGAAGCACCTGTTAAAAAAATTTTCTTACTTTGACTCATTTTATTCTAAATCTGATACTTTATTTACTGATATAATATCAAAGTTATCTGAGATTCTCTTAATTAATCCACTTAATACTTTACCTGGGCCAATTTCTATTATTTTTTTTTCGCCAGTTTGTTCTAGTTTTTTTATACTTTGTGTCCAATTAACTTTATTAGCCATTTGATTTTGAAGATTATTTTTAATAGAGATGTTATCATCGTAAATGTTAGCATCATAATTAGAAATAATTTTTATTTTATTTTCTTTAAAAGTTAGCTCTTCAATTTCATCAGCTAATTTTTTTTGAGCATTAATCATATATTTACTGTGAAATGCTGAAGAAACATTAAGTAAAACAAATTTTTTAATGCTGTTATCTAAAAATAGATCTTTACTATTATTTAAATCTTCCATTTTTCCTGAGATTACTATTTGAATTTCAGAATTATCATTAGCAATTTCTAAATTTAAATTATTTTCTGAAATAATTTTTTGAACTTGATTTGAGTTTTTTCCAATTAATGCTGCCATTCCCGTTTCATTTGGAGCAATAGCATTATTCATTAATTCTCCTCTTTTTTTTAATATTAAGCTACAATCTTTGATATTAATTTTATCACTACAAGCCAGGGCAGTAAATTCACCGAGTGAATGACCTAACATAACTTTAATTTTTTCATTATTAAAATCTGTTTCGGAACATAAAGTTTTAAATATTGCATATGATGTTGCAAATATAGATATTTGAGTGTACAGGGTTAAATCTAATTTATTTCCTTCATTTTCAAATATAATTTTTCTCAAATTTATATTTACATAATCCTCTATTTCTTCAAATATTATCTTTGCTATTTTGAAATTATCATGAAAATCCTTAGCCATACCAACAGTTTGGCTACCTTGACCAGGAAATACAATAGATGTCATTAATCCTTGATTTATTTTAAAATTTTAATATATGCAAGTTCAACTTCTCTTATATTAAAAAATATAAGATTAACCGTGGAGTTATATGATTAAATTTGAAGTAGTACTTATTTTTAGCCCTGACCTTGCTACAAATACTCTTAAAAACGAAATTGACAATTTTAAATCTACATTATTCTCGATGTCTGCAAAAATAGTTGGTGAAGAAAATTGGGGACTTAGAGATTTAAGCTACAATATAAATAAATTCAAAAAAGCATTTTATAACTTTCTTCAAATTGAAGCTTCAGGATCTGTAGTTAAAGATATTAGCAAAGAGTTAAATCAATCTGAAAATTTAATCAGATATATTTTTATTAAAGTAAATAAACACCAAGAACTTCCTACAAAATTAAACAATGAAAAGAAATAAAGTTAATACAAGAAGAGACGAAAAATCAAATTCACCTTTTGAGCTTAAAAAGAAGTTTTGTCCATTTAGTCAGCCTGGATCACCGGATATTGACTATAAAGATATCAGATTATTATCTCGATACATTACCGAGAAAGGAAAAATAATTCCTGCAAGGATTACTGGTGTTTCAAGAAGAAAACAAAAAGAATTAGCAAAAGCAATTAAAAGAGCAAGATTTCTATCATTAATGTCGTACACAAATAAATCATATTCTCCATGAAAGTAATACTCACAACTAATATAAAAAAATTAGGAAAAATGGGAGATACTGTTTTAGTTAAACCCGGCTACGCAAGAAACTATTTATTCCCTAACAATATGGCTCTTAGAGAAAATAAAAAAAATGTTGATCAGTATGAAAAAATTAAAGATGAGATTAAAAAAAACGAGGAAATTAAATTTAATGAAGCAAAAAAATTAATTGATTCTATAAAAAAAATTAAGCTGAAGTTTTCTAAAGAAGCTGATGAAAAAAATCAGTTGTATGGTTCAATCTCAAAAAAAGAAATTATAGACCTCCTAATAGAGAATGAATTAAAAGTAAAATCTGATGATATAACAATTAAGACTCAAATTAAATCTATTGGTGAACATTTTATCGAAATTAATCCTTACGAAGGCATAAGCGAAACATTCTCTATTATTGTTGATAAAAACTAACTTATTCACACAATTAAATTTTTATTAACGAAAAATTTTCTGTTACCATTGTTGATCTATTTGAGATAGTTTATCAAGTATAAATGTCAGTTGAACTTCTAAATTCAAAGGAATCAACATCTATTGAAGATAGTAATTTCTCTAATACTGATGCTGAATTAGCTGTTATTGGGTGTATTTTATGGGATAATAAAAATTATGAAAAAGTATCAGATTTCCTTGATGAAAGTCACTTTGTAGACGAAACCAATAAAATAATTTTTTCAACGATCAAGAATTTATTAGATAAAAATATTTTAGTTTCACCAATAACTCTGAAGAATTATCTTCCTGAAGATAATGATAAAATAAATAAAGTTAATTATTTAAATCAGCTAAAAGATAGCACACCATCCACACAAAATACCTATAATTATGGAAAAATTATTTATGATTTATATGTAAAAAGAAATTTAATTGGTGTTGCACATAATTTAATTCAAGAAACAAATTCAAATACAAATATAACATCAGAAAATCTTATAGAAAATGCTGAAAATGATTTGTATAATTTATCACAAAGTGGAAATGCAGATAGGTCATTTATAAATTTTGGTAATGCGCTACAAGGTGCAGTAGATATTATAAGTGAGGCTTATAAAAGAGAGGGAAAAATTGCGGGTGTTCCAACAGGTTTCAAAGACCTTGATAAAAAATTAGGTGGTTTGCATAAGTCAGATTTAATAATTATAGCGGGAAGACCTTCTATGGGTAAAACTGCTTTAGGTACAAATATTGCTTTTAATTGCGCTATTAAATATCAAGAAGAAAAAGATGAATTTGAAAATAAAAAAATTGTAGATGGGGGTAAGGTTGCATTCTTTTCTTTAGAGATGTCATCTGAGCAACTTGCAACAAGGATTTTGGCAGAACAAACAAAAATTTCAGGTGATAAAATGAGGAAAGCTGAATTAAATAAAAATGATTTTAATAAGATTGCAAAAACATCCTCGGAATTAGAGAATTTGAATTTAATAATAGATGACAATCCAGTATTAACAATTCCAACACTAAGAGCAAGAGCTAGAAGACTTAAAAGACTGTATGATATTAATTTAATTATAATAGATTATTTACAATTGATGTCTGGTTCTTCTAATAATAGAAATGATGGTAGAGTACAGGAAATTTCAGAAATAACTCGAGGTTTAAAATCTATTGCAAAGGAACTAAATATTCCAATTGTTGCATTATCTCAACTCTCTAGGCAAGTTGAGCAAAGAGAAGATAAAAGACCTCAACTGTCAGATTTAAGAGAAAGTGGAACAATTGAGCAGGACTCAGATGTAGTAATTTTTATTTATAGAGAAAGTTATTATTTAGAGAGACTAGAGCCAATTAGGAAATCAGAAGAAGATGATATGAAGTATAATGAAAGAGTTTCGCGTTGGCAGCAGTTAACTAATGAAAATTATAATAAGGCTGAAATTATAATTGCCAAACAAAGACATGGACCAATTGGTTCAATTAAAATGCATTTTGATGCAAATTATACTAAATTCAGTGATCTAACTTCAAAAGATTATGATAATATCATTGAGTGATTAAAGATACAGGTATACTAAATATAAACGTA
This sequence comes from uncultured Alphaproteobacteria bacterium, assembly GCA_902613275.1. Next base: position 84,847 of record CACMGM010000003.1, on the reverse strand, counting down.
AAAAATTTAATTTATAACTATAATTATTTTAAAAAACTTAATAAAAAATTAATCGTTGCCCCAACAATCAAAGCAAATGCTTACGGATTAGGTGATAAAAAAATATTAAAATTATTAATTAAATTAGGCTGTAAACATTTTTTTGTATCAACATTATATGAGGGAATAAATTTAAAAAATAAAAATAAAAATATTCAAATTTATGTATTGAATGGTTTACAAAATCATAAATTAAATTTGTTTTCAAAAGCAAATCTTGTACCTATTATAAACAGTCTTGATGAATATAAAAAAATAAAAAAAACTAGTTTAAAATATGCAATTCATATCGATACTGGAATACATAGACTTGGAATCCCAGTAGAAGATTTTAATAAAATTGATACTAAATGTAAAAATATAAAATTAATAATGAGCCATTTGTCTAGCTCAGATGAAAATAATAATAAATATAATTCAAAACAAAAAAAAATTTTCAACGAATTAATAAGAAAATTTGATAAAAAAATTATTTATAGTCTGGCAAATAGTCATGGAGCAATTTTGGATAAATCATATTTATATGATATGATTAGACCTGGAATTGGTATCTACGGCTGCTTTGAAAATTCTAAATTAGAAAAGAAAATTAAGAACGTACTTACACTTAAAGGTAAGATATTGCAGATTAAGTATATAAATAAAAATAGATATGTTGGATACAATCAAACATTTAAGACAAAAAAAAGAATTAAAGTTGCAATTATTGGCCTTGGTTATGAAGATGGTATACCTAGAAGATTGAGTAACAAAGGAATAGTTTATTACAAAAATAATTCTTTCAAAATAATTGGGAGAGTTTCAATGGATTTATTCACTATAGATATATCTAAAAATAGTCATGATTTAAAAGTAGGAATGTATGTTGATATTTTTAATGATGAGAATATGATAAATAATTTCGCAAAAAAATGCGATACAATATCTTATGAAATATTAACCTCTATTGGAAGTAGAGTTTACAGAGAATATGATCAATAAATTAAGAACTATTTTATTTATATTTTTTTTTCTATCTTTAATCACAGCTAGTTTTTATATTAAAGATTTTAGAATTGATGCCTCTTCAGATAGCTTAGTGGCTCAGAATGACTTAGACTTTCAATATTACTCTTATTATCAAGAAATATTTCCTACAAAAAATAGTCTTGTTATAGCAATTCAAAGTAGCTCAAAAATAAATAAAATATTATTAAATGAAATTGAAAATATCAGTAATAAATTATCAAAGTTACCAGAAATTTATTCTATATTTAATATTAATAAAGCGCCTATTTTACTACTCAATGATTCTACTCTATTAGATTTAGCAAATGATAATTACGAAACAATATTAAATACAAATTTAAACATTGAAGATGTTTTAGAGGAATTTAGAAAAAGTCCAATTTACAGTGATCAAGTTATAAATAATGATAAAAATATAACATCATTAGTGATATTTCTAAATGATAATATTAAAGAAATTGATCTTAAAGAGAACAAAAGTAAATATTTAATACAAGGAAAATATTTCAGAATAAAATCAGAAATAGATAAAGAAAGAAATGAATTAATTTATAAGATCAGAAATATAATTGACAGCAGTAATCAAGATTATAAATATTTTTTAGGTGGAGTAGAAATGATATCTAGTGATGTTATTTCTTATGTAAAAAATGATATTTTAACATTCAGTTTAATAGTACTTTTAATAATAATTTTAATTCTTTTCTTGATTTTTAGAAGAGTCAAATGGGTATTTGCTATCTTACTTACGTCAATTAGTGCAGTTTATTTGTCAATAGGTTTAGCTGGTTTTATTAATTTTGAAATTACAGCAGTTTCTGCAAACTTCTTATCATTAATGTTTGTTTTATCTATTTCTATGAATGTTCATATAATGAATAATTATTTACAAAGGAATATTAAAATTATTGAGAATTTTAGAATGATGTTTTGGCCATGTTTTTATACCTTTCTTACTACAATTGTTGCTTTTTTGTCCCTAGTAATATCAGACATTAAACCTGTAATTGATTTTGGAATTATAATGATAATAGCATTATTAATAGTTTTAATTTCATCATTTGTAATCTTACCTCTAATTGTTTCTTTTTTTTCAAAGGAGGAAAAAAGCTATTCTCTAAATTTAAGTTTTTTAAAATCTTTTTATCCTTTTGCATATAAGAATAGTAAATATATTCTTGGTATAAACATTTTAATATTTTTCATATCTCTATATGGAATTACTAATCTGAATGTTGAAAACTCTTTTATAAAATATTTTAAAAAAAATACAGAAATTTATAAAGGAATGTATCTTATAGATAATGAATTAGGAGGGACTACACCATTAGACATTATTCTTAAATTCAAAAATGATGATCAAATAATTGATACAAAAATAAAAACTGAAGAAGAAGATGATTTAAAAATTGAAGATGATTTTTTCTCAGATGATCTGTTTGGAGAAGAAAATAATATTTGGTTCTCAAATGAAAAAATTGAAACAATTAAATCTGTTCATCAATATTTAGAAGATAGAATAGAAATTGGAAAAGTTACTTCAATTTATTCACTTATAGACACTGCAAATAAAATAAACAAAAATGATTTATCAATGTTTGAACTATCAGTATTGTATAATGAAATACCTAATGATTTGAAAACTGATTTAATTGATCCTTATCTAAATGTTGAAAAAAATATGATTAAAATTTCTACAAGAATCAAAGATTCGAAAGATATTAAAAGAAATGATCTTATTAATGACATCAATTCTTTTTTATTGAATGAATTTGATAACTTGGAAGAATTTAAAGTTAACGGTCTATTAGTATTATATAATAATATGTTAAAATCTTTATTTAGCTCACAAATAAAATCCTTAGGTTTTGTAATTTTAGCTATTTTTATAATGTTTGTAATATTATTTAGATCTTTAAAATTAAGTATAATTGGCATAATTCCAAATATTTTTGCTTCAACTTTTATTCTTGGTTTAATTGGATTGCTTAAAATACCACTTGATATAATGACAATTACAATTGCAGCAATATCAATTGGTATAGCTGTTGATAATACAATACACTATATCTATCGTTACAAGGAAAATCTAAAGTTAGGTAGAAATCATAGTGAAATGATTGAAAAAACACATTTAAGTGTTGGGAATGCAGTTTTAATTACATCTATTGCAATAACTGCAGGGTTCCTTACTCTTTGTCTATCAAACTTTATTCCTACAGTTTATTTTGGTCTATTTACTAGTTTAGCAATGATATTTGCTATGATAGGAGTATTAATTACTTTACCATCAATATTGAAATATCAAAAATGACTTTTTTAAATTTTGAATTAATATTTTTTGATTATGTAGTATTAATTTTAACTGCAGTAATTGTTATTTTTAGTTTCTGGAAAGGATTTATTAATTCTATATTGGGGTTATTAACATGGGTTGGTTCTGTATTTGTAACCATATATAGTTATCAATATCTTTCAGATTTTTTAAGTGAACAACTCTTAAATATTAATTTTTTACAGAGATTTGAACAATTTGTTAGTGTTGTAAGTATAATTATTTCAATACCAATAATTTTCTTAATTAGTTTATTTATATTAAAAAGAATAAGAAAATTTTTAAATAGTGACTTAGATAAAAAAATTTTAGGAGTGATATTTGATAAATTTTTTGGAATCTTATATGGCATCCTATTTTCATATATAATTTATAGTAGTGTATTGTATTTAACTGATAATAATGATGTTGAGATATTGAAAAATTTTCATTTATTTTTTGTAGAAAATTCAAATATTCTTATGCAAATTTCTGAATATAATAATAATATTATTGAAAGTTATAAGAGTACAGATGAATAATGTCTAATCATAAGGATTCTTAGATTTAGAAAATAAAATTTTTAAATTTCTACTTTTAATTTTAAAGAAATTATAAAAATTATTAAGCAAATATCTTTTATATGAATTAGATATTTCTTTTGAAAAGTTTGAAAAAATTTTTATTGTTAAGGGGTTTTTTGAAATCTGAGTGCCATATTTAAATTTAACTTCTTTCCCATTTATTCTTGGGTGAGAATTATTTTCAACAACATGATTTAACCACTTATTAATTTGTGAAGTTGATATATTTTTATTTATTTCCAAAATTAGTTCACGAATCTTATTTTTTAAAAATAAAATATCTTTTTTATTTAGTGTTGAAATTGGTATAATAATTATATTTTTTGATTGAGAAAATTCATAATAAATATCTTTAATTAATTCATTAATTACTTTCTTTTTATTTTTTTTAACTAAATCAGTTTTATTAATTATAAATAATAAAATATTAGATTTTTGATAAATTAAATTAAATATTTTTTTTGATTGATTGTCAAAGCCTTGTTCAATATCAATAAGGAAAATATTTAAATTAATTTCATTGATAATTGATAAAGTTTTTTTGGTGACATAAAAATCAAGACTATTTTTATCAATTTTATTTTTTTTAATTAAACCTGCAGTGTCTTTAATTGAATAGGTATTACCTTTAAAATTATATGAAGAAGAAACAATATCAGTTGTAGTTTTTGGTCGATTACTTACAATTGATCTCTCAAATCCTACTAATTTGTTTAAGAGAGTGCTTTTCCCTACATTTGTTTTGCCAAATAACCCTAAAGAAAAATCGTAATTTATTAACTTATTATCTTTAACATCATATTCTGATAAAAAATCTAAAAAGTCTTGAATACCTATATTATGTGAACATGAGATAAAATAAACATTCTTTATACCAAGGTTGTCAATTTTTTTATCTTGTCTAAAATTATCATCTTTATTGATAATAACTACTATTTCTTTATTAAATTTTCTTAATTCATTAATCAATTCTTTATCTAAAAAGTAATTCTCTGCTTTGTAGTCAATAACATAAACAAAAATATCTATTTTCCTTATTATATAACTGACACTCTTTGTTACTAAACTTTTTTGATTAATTATTCCCGGTGTATCATACACATCAATATTTCTATTCAATTTAAGAGGTGATACGTGCCAATCTCTTGTTGTACCAATGGTATCATGAATTATATTATTATTTTTATTTGTAATTAAATTATAAAGTGATGTTTTGCCTACATTTGGCATACCTAAAATTAATATATTCATTTTAATAAATGTAAGTAATACCTTTTTCAGTACTTATAAAAATTTTATTTTGATAATTATAAACTTTATTAATATTTTTAATTTTAAAATTTATCGTTTCTTGAATTTCAAGATTCTGATTTAGTATAATTATTTCACCATTATCTGTAAATAAATGAACATTTTTATTTATGATTAGAGAATTTATTAATTTTGATTTTTTATTAAGAATTTTGTTGATATTAATTCTTGAGAATAAGTTTCCATTCTTAATATTATAGAATTCAATAAAATTTTCATTTTTAGAAATTAATGAATTATTAAAAAATATAGCTGAAGACGAGTTACTTATTCTAAAATTAACTAATAGAAACTTGTTTTTATTTATATCGTAAGTATGAATAATATTGCCATCATCAAAATAAACTAGAAAATTTTTGTACAGGTGTATTTGATCTTTTAAATTATTAAGTGAGGTATTAAGTTCAATATTATCAAAATTTATACTATGTTCCTCAAACAGATATGTATCTAAAGAATTAAATTCACTATTAGGTAATATAAAGAAAACGATATTAAAATAATTTACAATCTTACCTCCCGATGATTGAATTATATTACTTGATTTAAACTCTTTCTCATAAATTGTATCTCCACTTAAAATTGATAAAAAAACAATTTTTTCTGGATATAATATTATCAGATAATCATCAAAGATTTTGACTGGGGTATTTAATAAATCTTCATTTTTAAATAACCATAGAACTTGACCTAATTTGTTAATTCTAGCTACTTCTCCTGATTTAAAAGCAATAATAAAATCATTATTATAAAGAGAAAAAGATATAGGTACTTTATTTACTTGATCTAAACCAACATTAATTCTTTCAATCAACTTTCCACTATTTAAATCAAATTTTAGAAGTTGCCCGTCTAAATTTAATGAGTAAAAACTTTCATCAAGTTGTATAACATTTATTGGCTCATTATTTTTATATTTTGCTTCATAGTTATTAAATTTTAATGCAGCTATATCTTTATCTAAAAAATTATAATCAGAGGCGTTATATGTATAATTATCTATTACGTTTTCATCATATTGTTCAAAAAAACTAAAATCTAATAATTCTTCTGTTTCTAATTGAAAGGTATAATCATCAGAATCAATGTTGTCATTATTTCTTAATGAAGATATTGTATCCACGCATGAAAAAACAAATAAGAAAGATAGATATAGCGCTATTTTACTTATAAAGCTGAAACTCATGAATCTTTTTCACTCTTTCTTTTGTAGAGGCAGAAATAAAACTTGAATTAAATATTTCATTATATTTATCCAAAGCTTTTGAATTACTATATTCAGATTTATTAAGATCAATTTCTGTAACGATTAATAAATATTCTAATTCCTTTTTAATAGAAAAATAACTATCTAACTCATCGTTAATACCATTTATATAAATTGATATATCATTTAAATAATTATTAGTATTATCTTCATAAGATGCATTAATCATTGTGTATGAAGCATTTGCAGCGATAGCCGATTTGTAAAGATCATTTAAATTTGATGATGCAAGTAATTCTTTATACAATTCATTAGAGTAACTAAAATTTTTATTTTCATTATTTTGCTGAATTAATTTTAATTTTGATAAAATAGAAAAAATATTATCATCATCAATTAATTTTTCTAAACTACTTAAATCATTTTGATTATCTTGGATAATATCAAAAAAACTTATACTTGAGTTTTTAATATCTTGAATTTTAAAATAATTATATGTTTGGAATCCAATAAATATAATTAGCAAAATTACTAATGAAATTATTAATTGTATGTAGTTTTTGAAAATAAAATTTTGTATTTTTTTTAATAAACTATTATTTTTATTCTCCTGACTCATACTATTTCCACTTTATTGAACAGCCAATACTATTCATTTGATTAGTTGGACCTACTCCCTCATTTTTGATTTTAATCATTGCATTATAAAGATCTCTTTCAATATTTGAATTTTGATTTGCATTCATTACACCTGAGTCTATTCTACCTCTATATTTTAATTTGAGATCTTTATCAAAACCAAAAAAATCTGGGGTACAAACAGCATTGTAATTTTTTGCTACTTCTTGTGTTTCATCATAAAGATATGGAAAATTAAATTTATATTTTTTTGAGAATGTCTTCATATTATCAAAGGAGTCATCTGGATAATTAATTACATCGTTTGACATAATTGCAACTGTATTTATTGAGTGCTCTAGTAACTCATCTGCATCTTTTTTTAATCTACTTGCAATTGCTTTAACGTATGGACAATGATTACATATAAAAACAATAACAGTGCCATTTAATCCTTTTGTATTATCTAAAGAAACTATCTCATCATCTATATTTTTAAGATTAAATGATGGTGCTAATACATCTAAATTATCATTTGGGGCATTTACAGGCATAAATTTTTGTTATACTCTTAATTTATGGGCTTAGTAACATCTAGTGCTTCAACTAACAATCACAATCTCTACTTTTCCAAAGATGAACTCGCCAAAATCCTAAATCTTTATTCTAAAGGAGTTTCTAATGGAGAATGGAAAGATTATGCTATTGATTTTAATAAAAATAATGCATTTTTTTATATATTTAAACATAGTCTAGCAACTCCAGAATGCATACTAAATAAATCACTAGAGAGAAAAAAAAGAAAAATTTTTTATAATTTAAAATCTAAAAATCAAATTAAGAAATATGAAAATTTAGATCAGCTATTATCTTCATTGAATAGAAAAATATTTAAAATTTTGGATTAATTTATACTTTCTCAATTTTTAAATTTGTCTAAGTTTATTAATAAAAATTATCAAAATAATTTTGTCTTTCATCTTTTTTCATACCAATAGTTTCATCCATTCCATATATTTATTTCTATCTTCTCTTGTTCTAAAAACCCAAATACATATAGTATCTTTACTATGATAAATCGCTTTTAATTAATCATCTATTCTACAGATTTCTTCTGGTATATTAGTTTTAATACAAATCATTGGTTTATTCCCACTCAATAGTTCCAGGAGGTTTTGAAGTAAAGTCATATAATACTCTGTTAATGCCTTTTACTTTATTAATTATACGAGATGATATTTCTTTTAGTTGATTATTTGTAAACATATAAAAATCAGCTGTCATTCCATCAACTGAAGTAATAGCTCTAAGTGAAACCGAGTAATTGTATGTTCTTTCATCTCCCATAACGCCTACTGATTTTACTGGTAACAAGACCACAAAAGCTTGCCAAATTCTATTATAAAGTTTTTTCTCTTTTAAGTACTGAATGAAAATATGATCTGCTTCCTGAAGAATTAAGATCTTTTTTTTATCAATTACTCCCGGTATTCGAATTGCTAAACCTGGCCCTGGAAATGGATGTCTTAAAAGTAAATGTTTATCTATTTTTAATTGCTTTCCAACATTTCTTACCTCGTCTTTGAATAATTCTCTTAATGGTTCCACAATTTTTAATTTCATTTTTTTTGGTAAGCCTCCAACATTATGGTGACTTTTTATTTTAGCTGTTGGACCTCCAAAAAATGGAATACTTTCTATAATATCAGGATAAAGAGTCCCCTGTCCTAAATAATCTACATTTGATATTTTTTTAGCTGCTTTATCAAAAACTTCTATAAATGTTTTTCCAATTATTTTTCTTTTTTTCTCAGGATCGGAAACATCATTTAAATTTTTTAAAAAAATATTAGAAGCATTTATTTTAGTAAAGTTTTTGCCAAATTTTTTGGAAAATATTTTTGACACTTCGTTAGCTTCATTTTTTCTTAAAAGACCATGGTCAACAAAAATACAATGAAGATTTTTGTTAACAGCTTTACTTAATAAATATGCAGTAACTGTGGAATCTACACCTCCTGATAAACCACAAATTATTTTTTTATTCTTAATTTCATTTTTTAATTCTGATACTTTATTTTCAATAAATTTTTGAATTTTGAATTTATTTTTTATTGTTACAATATTGAAAACAAAATTATTAATTATTTTTGAACCAAATTCTGTATGATAGACCTCAGGATGAAATTGAAGGCAATAAATTTTATTTTGAGTATTTTCAATAGATGAAATAATTTTATTATTTGATAAAGACGTTATTGAAAAAAATTTTGGTATTTTATTGATATTATCTCCATGAGACATCCATACTTTGATTTTCTTTTTAATAATTCCTTTAAATAAAAGTGATTTTTTCTTAATATTTATAATAGTGTGACCATACTCTCTATGTGTGGAACGTTTTACTACACCTTTCAAATTTTTTGTTACTAATTGCATACCATAACAAATGGCTAAAACTGGTTTTTTCATTTTTAGAATTTCTTGATTTAATTTTGGAGCATTTTTATCTAGAACTGATCTAGGACCTCCAGATAATATAAATGCAGATGGTTTGATTTCATTTAAAATTTTTTTTGTAATTTTATTAAAAGGATATACAAGACAAAAGACTTCTAACTCTCTTATTCTTCTTGCTATTAATTGTGTGTATTGAGATCCATAATCTACAATTAAAATAGTTTCTAATTTACCCTTCATGCAATTTAAATCCTCTTGATATTATAAATATTTCACTTGATTCTTGTCTTGATGATTTTGGCTTAAAATACTCTACTTTATCAAAAATTTTTTTAAGCATCGTTATAATTTCCTTTTCTTCCTCTCCCTTCCAAATTTTAAATATAAATGATCCTTGGTTTTTTAATATTATTTCTAATCTGTCTATAACTTCATATATTAATTGACTTATCCTGAGATGATCTGTTGATTGATGACCAGTTGTATTAGGAGCTACATCAGATAAAACTAAATCAAATTTATTTTTAATATTATTAAAATTATATTTTAAAAAATCTTCTCTATAAAAAATTATATCCTGATTATTGATTTTCATATCTAATAAATCAAAACATGTTATTTTGAGATTTGTATTGTTGTTTAAAATAACTTGCGTCCACCCTCCTGGAGAAGATCCAAGTTCTAATATTTCTTTAGAATTTTCAATTATTTTGTATTTTTGCTCAATTTCTTCTAGTTTAAATGCAGCTCGATTAACATACCCTAATTGTTTAGCTTTCTTAACAAACTGATCATTTTTTTGTCTATTAACCCAGTTTTTTGATTTCATAAAAGATAATTAAGCTAACAAAAAATTGTTTTTTAGTCACTTTAATATATATGACATGTACGACATTTAATGAAAAGATCAATATTTATAGCATTCATAATACTTGCCACTGTTGTTGGATGGATTGGTTCTGGTCAATTTACAAATAATGTTGTTGCTCAAGATGATAATTCAGAAACTAGTGCTAATACAGAATCTACATATTCTCAAGATGCAGAAAATAATGATGATAAAGAATTTATATTTTCTGTTGAAACAAAGGTTTTTACTTCTAGCTTAATTGACCAATCAATTGAATTACAAGGCCAAACTATTCATAATAAAAAAATTGATGTTAAATCTGAAACATCTGGCAATATAGATAATATTGAATTTGCAAGAGGAGATGGAGTATCCCAAAATGCTGAAATGATTACAATCTCACTAGAGGATAGAAATGAAAAGCTTGCAAGTGCAAAAAAAGATTTAGAAAGACTGAACAAAGAACTAATTTTAAATGAAAAAAACAGAGATAATCTTCTTAGACAAAATGTTGAGAGAATTGAATTATATGAAATTGAATATGCCTCTGCAAAACAACTTATTGATAAAGGTTTAAGTTCAAAATCAAAATTAAGTTTAGCATCATTTAATCTTGCTAATGCTCAAGCTGATAGAGAAGACATTAAAATAAAATTTGAATCTACCTTAGCAAATCTTGAAGCGCAAATTTCAAATGTAAAATCAATCTTAAAGAACATTAAACTAGATATAGAAAAAACTACTATCAAGGCACCATTTGATGGAATTATTTCTGAAAAAATGGTTGAGGAAACTGAATTTATCTCAATAGGAACTCCCCTATTTACTATAATTGATTTAGATCCTATTAAAATTGAGGGTTATTTATCTGAATTTGATGTAAATAAAGTAAGTGTTGGCACTAAAGCTGTAATTGAAGATAGTAACGGTATTAAAAAAAATGGCATAATATCTTTTATTTCTCCATCAGCTGAGACTAGCACGAGAACATTCGAAATTACTATTGAAGCTGATAACAAAGATCTCTCTTATAAAAGTGGTATAACAACAAAAATTGTTATTAAAGGTTCAGAGCTTAAAGCTCACAAAATACCGCCTTCTATATTAACTTTATTAGACGATGGGACTGTAGGTGTAAAAGCCGTAGATAATGATAGAAAAGTTACTTTTTATCCAACTAAAACAATCAAGGATACAATAGATGGAATGTGGGTTTCTGGATTACCTGAGAAAGTGAATTTAATTGTAAGTGGTCAAGAATATATAAGTATTGGTGAAAAAATAAACTAATCTAAATGAAAATTAATATTATAGATTACGCAATTAGCCATTCTCGAGTTTTTATGGGAATTCTTTTATTTATAATTTTTTCTGGGACATCTACTTATATTACAATGCCTAAAGAATCATCTCCTGATGTAAGTATTCCAATAGTTTATATTTCCCTTAATCAAAATGGTATTTCAGCACAAGATTCTGAAAGACTTTTAGTTAAACCAATAGAAGATGAAGTAAAAACTGTTGAAGGAGTCAAAGAAGTAAGATCAACGGCTTATTCAGGTGGAGGTAATGTTTTATTAGAATTTGATGCTGGATTTGATTCTGATCAAGCAATGGTGGATATAAGAGACAAAGTTGATAGAGCTAAAGGTGACCTTCCTAGTGAAGCAGATGAGCCAACAGTAAATGAAGTAAACATTAGTACATTTCCTATTCTTTCAATTTCTTTAAGTGGAGATGTGCCTAATAGAACTCTTCAAGATTTAGCTGACATTTTACAAGATGATATAGAGACAATTCCAAGTGTTTTAGAAGCTAAAATAGGAGGTAAAAGAAATGAGCAAGTTGATATCTTAATCAACCCAACTGCTGTAGAAAGTTACGGTATAAATTTGGAAAGTCTTATTAATATAGTAAGAGAAAATAATATGATGGTATCTGCTGGTGGTCAGGACACCGGTGATGGAAGTTTTGATATTAAAGTTCCAGGTTTATATGAAACTATTGAAGATGTTTTAAATACACCTGTAAAGACTAGTGGAGACTCAGTTATAACTTTTCGAGATATTGCTGAAGTAAAAAGAACATTCGAAGATAGACAATCTTATGCCAACGTAAACGGATCAAATTCAATTACTATTGATGTTTCAAAAAGAATTGGTGAAAATATCATAAATACTATTGATGAAGTAAAAAAAGTTACATCAAAAACCCAAAAAACCTTTCCAGATAATGTTGAGATTTCTTTTGGTAATGATCAATCAAAAGGTATTAAAACTATGTTAAACAGTCTTCAGAATAATGTAATAGCTGCGATAATACTTGTTTTAATTATAATCTTAGGAGCTTTAGGAGTAAGATCAGGTTTGTTAGTTGGCGTATCTATACCAGGGTCATTTTTATCAGGTTTATTAGCGCTTTCTGTAATGGGTTTTACTATCAATATTGTGGTGTTATTTGCACTTATTTTATCTGTAGGACTTTTGGTTGATGGGGCTATTGTTGTTGTGGAATATGCTGATAGAAAAATGAAAGAAGGTTTAAGTGTAAAAGATGCTTTTGCAAACGCATCAAAAAAGATGTCGCTCCCAATAATATCCTCAACTGCAACTACCCTTGCAGCATTTCTACCTCTAATATTTTGGCCTGGAATTGCTGGTGAGTTTATGAAATATCTACCAATAACGCTTATATGCGTTCTTATTTCTTCATTATTTATGGCACTACTTTTTGTTCCAGTTTTAGGATCTATTTTAAACACTGTATCAAGAATACTACTTCAATTTATTGTACCATTACTGATATCACTAATTTTTTATAATCTAATATCTTATGGATTAGGACTTTTAGAATTTCAGGGATTTAGTTTATTTATTACAATTGGAAAATATTTATTGAGTTTTGCTCTATTTATATTTGTGTTTATAAGAATAATTCCAAGAGTTTATAAAATTTCAGAAAGTGTAAATTCTACAGATAAATTAGTTTCTAAAAATGCAAAAATCTTATCCTCAGAGTCAAATGAGCCTGTTTTAAATGTAACTGGTTTTGTAGGTTTTTATGCTAAAATATTAAATTATTTATTATTCCATCCTTTGAAGGTGATGATCAGTGCTTTAGTAGTATTAGTTGCAGTAAATTATACCTATACTCAAGTAGGTGAAGGTGTTGAGTTTTTCCCAGATGTTGAACCAGATCTTGCAAAAATTGTGGTTTTTGCAAGAGGTAATCTTTCTGTTGAAGAAAAAAAAGATTATGTTTCAAGAGTTGAAAATATAATTTTAAAACTTCAATCAGAAAGACAAGAATTTAAAAATATTTATTCTTTAAGTGGAAATGTAAGTGAACAATCAGAGTCATCAGAAGACTTTATAGGATCAATAAGTTTGGAATATACAGATTGGGATAAAAGAAGAAAATCCAAAATTATACTAGCAGAGATTTTAGCTGCAACGAAAAGTATAAATGGAATAAAAGTAGAATCAAGAGAACAACAAGGTGGGCCTGGAGAAGGTAAACCAATTAATATTAAATTAACTAGTGATAATAAAAAACTTTTAATTAATGAGGGTATTAAGCTTAAAAAATTCATGGATAATTATCCTGAATTAATGAATGTCGAAGATAATTTACCAGCTCCTGGAATAGAATGGGAAATAAATGTAGATAGAAAACAAGCTTCTAAATTTGGAGCTAACATCTCATCTATAGGAAATGTTATAAAACTTGCAACTAATGGTCTTAAACTTGGGGAATACAGACCTGATGATAGTAATGAAAGTATTCCACTTTTTCTTCGTTACCCTAATGAAGGGAGAACGCTTGATAGAATTGATAATTTGAGAGTAACAACTTCAAATGGTTTAGTCCCAATATCCAATTTTGTTGAAATTGTTCCAAATAACAGAACAGGAAATATAATTAGAGTAGATTCAAAAAATGCTATTAATATTCAAGCTGATGTAGAACCTGGAACTTATCCTGATGGAAAAGTTAGAGAACTTGAGTACGTTTTAGGGATTTCGGATACCGCTCCATCTTGGAGAGGAAGAACGTTAGATTTACCCCGCTATGAATTGAATAGTAAAATAAGAGCAGAACTTATTGGAGAAAATGAAGATCAAAAAGAGGCTCAAGAATTTTTAACTGGAGCTTTTGGAGTTGCCTTATTTTTAATGTTAATGATATTACTTTTACAATTTAATAGCTTTTATAGTGCATTCTTAATTCTTTTTGCAGTTGTGATGTCAACTGCTGGTGTCTTTATTGGCCTAATGGTAACTGCACAACCATTTGGTATCGTAATGTCAGGAGTTGGTGTTATCGCCCTAGCTGGAATAGTAGTAAATAATAATATCATTTTAATTGATACATTCGATTTTTTAAAGACTAAAACATCTAACATAAGAGAAGCTATTATTAAAACAGGAGCACAAAGACTTAGACCAGTTTTACTGACAACAACTACAACAGTGCTAGGTTTATTACCAATGGTAACAATGACGAATGTTGATTTTATATCTAGAGAAATAACAAGGGGATCTCCAGATACTCAGTGGTGGGTTCAATTATCAACTGCTATAGTTTTTGGATTACTTTTTGCAACATTTCTTACATTAGTTGTGACACCGTCAGCTTTGATGTTTAGAGAAAACATTAAGAATTGGTATAAGAAAAAAATTTCTAATTAAATTTTTTTTAAATTAACTTTTAAATCTATGACAATTAAATCAATTACTATCTATTGTTCATCTTCAGATAAATTAAGTAATAAATATTATCAAGATGCAGAAGAAATTAGCAAATTAATATCATCATTTAAAATAAATATTGTCTACGGTGGTGCAAAAGTTGGTATTATGGGTGTGGTTGCTAAGACAGCAAAAAAACATAAAAATAGAATTATGGGAGTAATTCCAAATTTTTTATCTGATAGAGAAATAATTTTTGAAAATATAGATGAATTAAAAATAGTGGATAATATGTCTGAAAGAAAAAAGTTACTATTTGAGTTAGGTGATGCGTATTTAGCATTACCAGGAGGAACAGGAACTTTAGAAGAAATTGTAGAAGTTGTATCTTGGAAAATAATTGGGATTCATAATAAGCCAATAATATTTTTTAATAAAAATAATTTCTGGGATAATCTATTTCAACAATTTAAATTTTTTGAAGATGAAAAATTTTCAAATAAAAATTTACAAAACAGTTTTCACATTATAGATACAGTTGATCAATTAAAAAATATATTAATTAAATGGCAAAAATAAAAGTTAAAAACCCTGTAGTTGAAATGGATGGAGATGAAATGACCAGAATTATCTGGGAGTACATCAAAGAACAATTAATTTTGCCTTATCTTGATATTAATATCAAATATTTTGATCTAGGAGTGATTAAAAGAGATGAAACAAATGATCAAATCACAAAAGATGCGGCTGAGGCGGTGAAAAAATATGGTGTAGGAATAAAATGTGCAACAATTACACCAGATGAAAATCGAGTAGAAGAATTCAAATTAAAACAAATGTGGCTTTCTCCAAATGGTACAATAAGAAATATATTGGGGGGAACTATATTTAGACAGCCAATTATATGCAAGAATGTTCCAAGAATTATAACAAACTGGAACCATCCGATTGTAGTTGCTAGACATGCCTTTGGTGATCAATACAGAGCGACTGACACATTAATTAATAAACCAGGAACTCTTAAAATGGTTTTTGAACCTAAAGATGGATCTAAAGGGTTTACAAAAGATGTATATGAATTTGAAAAATCTGGTGTAGCCCTATCAATGTATAATTTAGATAATTCAATTAAAGACTTTGCTAGAGCTTGTTTTAATTATGGACTTAACCTTGGTTGGCCAGTTTACCTTTCTACTAAAAATACTATTTTAAAAATCTATGACGGAAGATTTAAAGATTTATTTCAGGATGTGTTTGACACTGAATTTAAAGATAAGTTTAAAGAAAAAGAAATAGTTTATGAACACAGATTAATCGATGATATGGTAGCTTCAGCATTGAAATGGGAAGGAAATTTTATTTGGGCCTGTAAAAATTATGATGGAGATGTTCAATCAGATTCTGTTGCTCAAGGATTTGGATCACTAGGTTTAATGACAAGTGTGTTAATGACCCCAGATGGTAAAACAGTAGAAGCTGAGGCTGCACATGGAACTGTTACAAGACATTATAGAAATCATCAGAAAGGTATAGAAACTTCAACTAATCCTATTGCATCAATCTTTGCTTGGACAAGGGGTTTAAGTTTTAGAGGAGAATTTGATGGTAATAATGAATTAATAAATTTTGCAAAAAAATTGGAAGAAACCTGTATTAAAACTGTAGAGAGTGGTGAAATGACAAAAGATCTAGCAATATTAATTAACAAAGATCAGAAATGGTCAAACACTCAAGATTTTTTAAGCGCAATAAAAAATAATTTTCAAATTAACTAATAGAATTTAATTTATCTTCTACGTATTTTATACACTCATTAATTTGACTAACATCTGATCCTCCTCCTTGAGCAAGATCTTTTCTACCACCCCCACCCTTGCCACCTAGAATAATCGAAATTTCTCTTATTTCTTTTGAAGCATCAAAAAGTTCTGTAATATCTTCAGTTACTCCTAGCACTATAGATAGTTTGTTATCATTATTTGAAATTATTAACGAAACACTATTTTTGTTATATTGTTTTTTTTGCTCATCAATAAATGTTTTCAAAGATTTATTAGGGTAGTCTTCGGCAATCAAGTATATAAAATTAAATTCTTTAATTTTTTTTATAACAATATTATCAATATTTTTTGATATAGACATATTTTGTTTTAATTTTTCGTGTATTTGAATTAATTCTTTAATTAACAAACCTTTGTCTTCAGATTGCATTTTAAAATTATAATCAGCATTAATATTTTTAATTTTATTCTTTAAATCTTCAATTTGATTATCTTGGTTTTTATTTTTTTCTAATAAATTTCTTTCTATTTCTTTAAAATATTTATCCACTGCAATATTAGATACAGCCTCTATTCTTCTAATTCCAGATGCAACACTAGATTGATTAGTTATTTTAAATTTACTTATTTCACCCAATTTAACAACATGAGTTCCTCCACATAATTCTTTTGAAAAGAATGATTCATTTTCTTGACCCATTGTTACTACTCTTACTTCATCACTATATTTTTCTCCAAATAATGCCATCGCACCTTCTTCAATAGCTTTTTTTTGATCAACAATTTTAATTTCAACAATTCCATTGTTTTGAATTTGATTATTTACAATTTCTTCAACTTTTATGAGTTGATCTTTTTCAATTGGATTATTATGACTAAAATCAAATCTAAGTTTTTCTGAATTTACCAGTGAACCCTTCTGCGTGACATGCTTGCCCAGTATTTTTCTTAAAGCAGCATGTAATAAATGAGTTGAAGAATGATTATATTTAATAAAATCTCTATTCACCGTATTAATGCTTGCTTTAATGGTATCTTCAACTTTGCATTCACCATTAATTACTTTACCTTTGTGAAGAAAATAGTTTCCAAATATTTTTGTAGTATTCATAATTTCAAACTTAAAGTTATCATTTTCAAAAAAACCCTGATCACCCGCCTGACCACCACTTTCCCCATAAAAAGGTGTTTGATTTAATATTATAATTGCTTCTTTATCTTTTTTAATTTTATCTACTGACTTACTGTCTGATATGATTGAAATTATTTTACAATCAGCTTCCATATCAGAATATCCTAAAAATTCTGTTGGCTCTATTTTAGAAGTTATTTCAAACCAAATGCCTTCATCCTCGATGTCTCCTGTACCTCTCCAGCTTTGTCTCGCTCTTTCCTTTTGATCTAACATTTTTTGTTCAAATGTTTTTATATCGACTTCAATATTTTTACTTTTCAAATAATCTTGTGTTAGATCTAAGGGAAATCCATAGGTGTCGTATAATTTAAATGCTACTTCTCCATTAAATATATTTGTTGAGTTAGAAATTTCCTCATCTAAAATTTTAATTCCTTTTTCAACAGTTTCCTTAAATTTAGTTTCTTCATTCATCAGTGTATTAGTAATGAGATCTCTTGCTCTATCTAATTCAGGATAAGAATTTTTTATTCCATCTAAAAAAATAGGAAATAGCTTATGAAATACAGGCTCTTTATTACCCAAAGAATGAGCGTGTCGCATTCCCCTTCTCATTATTCTTCGCAAGACGTATCCTCGACCTTCATTTGAAGGCATTACTCCATCAGCAATTAAAAAAGAGGAGGATTTTAAGTGATCTGCAATCACTCTGTGGCTAGGATTTGTTATTGAACTTTCATCACCACATAGTTTTGTTGATTCATTTATAATTGGTTTAAATAAATCTGTTGAATAATTATCGTTAGAACCATCTAGAAGAGCTGTCATTCTCTCTAACCCCATTCCAGTATCAATGGAGGGTTTTGGTAGATTTATTCTCTCAGATTTAGATATTTGCTCGTATTGCATAAATACTAAATTCCATATTTCTATAAATCTATCACCATCTTCGTTTGGAGAACCTGGGGGGCCTCCTTCGCATTTATCACCATGGTCATAAAATATTTCAGAACATGGACCGCAAGGACCAGTTTCACCCATTGACCAAAAATTATCAGAAGTACTTATTTTAATAATTTTATTTTCAGATAAACCAGCTATTTTTTTCCATAAATCAAAAGCTTCCTGATCATCAGAATAAACAGTTACTAATAGTCTATCTTTATTTATTGAATATTCTTTAGTAATTAGATTCCAAGCTAGTTCTATGGCCAACTCTTTAAAATAATCTCCAAAAGAGAAATTACCTAACATTTCAAAAAAAGTATGGTGTCTTGTTGTGTATCCTACATTTTCTAAATCATTGTGTTTACCACCCGCTCTTACACATTTTTGAGCAGTAGTTGCTCTATTATATTCTCTTGTCTCTTTACCTGTGAAAATATTTTTAAATTGTACCATTCCAGAGTTAGCAAACATTAAACTTGGATCATTATCTGGTACTAAAGAGCTAGAATGAACAATTTCATGTCCATTTTTTTTAAAATAATTAAGAAATGTTGACCTTATCTGATTTGAATTCATGCAAAGGTATTATAACTTGAAAACTCTATTGTCTAAATAAAAAACGCCTATTTTCTAATAGGCGCTAATCAAAAATTTATTTTTTTTATTCTTTTACTTCTTCAACCTCTTTTTCTTTTTCTTTATTATCTACTTTTCCTTCCATCATAGCTTTTTCAACTATTCCGGCGTTTTGAAGAATTTGATTTTCAATCTCTTTAGCTATAGTAGGATTATCATTAAGAAAATTTTTAACGTTTTCTCTACCCTGGCCTATTTTAGTATTTTTATAAGCAAACCATGATCCTGATTTATCAATTATTTCTGCTTTAACACCTAAATCAACTAATTCACCTAATTTAGATATGCCCTCACCATACATGATATCAAATTCAACAACTTTAAATGGTGGCGCAACTTTATTTTTAACTATTTTTACCCTAGTTTGATTTCCAATGATTTCATCTTTATCCTTTATCGCACCAATTCTTCTAATATCCATTCTTACTGAGGAATAAAATTTTAGAGCATTACCTCCTGTAGTTGTCTCAGGACTACCAAACATAACGCCAATTTTCATTCTAAGTTGATTTATGAATACAACTAGAGTGTTTGATTGAGCGATAGAACTTGTGAGTTTTCTTAAAGCTTGACTCATCAATCTAGCTTGTAAACCAGGCAATGAATCTCCCATATCGCCTTCTAGTTCAGCTCTTGGTACAAGTGCCGCAACTGAGTCAATAACTAGCACATCAATACCCCCAGATTTAATTAAAGAGTCAGCAATTTCTAAACCCTGCTCACCTGTATCAGGCTGGGAAATTAATAATTCTTCTAAATTTACACCTAATTTCTTTGCATATGCTGGATCTAGAGCATGCTCAGCATCTATAAATGCACAATTTCCACCTTGTTTTTGTGACTCTGCAACAATATGAGTAGCTAAAGTAGTTTTACCAGAACTTTCAGGTCCATAAATTTCAATAATTCTCCCCTTTGGAACTCCACCTATACCAAGAGCTATATCAAGCCCTAATGAACCGGTAGATATTGCTTCAATATCTACATTTGTTTTAGAGCCCAATTTCATTATTGAGCCTTTTCCATAATTTTTCTCTATTAGGCTTACAGCGGCTTCTAGAGATTTACTTCTGTTTTCTTTATCCATTGAATTTTCGTTATTTACTACTTTTAATTTAGCTTGAGACATTAAATTTCTCCATTAATTTACTATGTTTTTATTAAGATTCTTGCAAATCATGTTTACTTGTACACGTTTTGTTCTATTTTTAAAAGTTCTATTTTTGTTCTTTTATGAAATTTTTATTAAAATATTGAAAAATATGAATTATTTATAATTAATAAAATTTCAATATTGCTTGAATAAATAAAATCATTTGATAAATCAGCAGCGTTTTAAAATTATGACTAAATTACCTAAAAATTATAAACCAACTCAGAAAGAAAAATTCATGAATGCCAAAATGAAAGAATATTTTAGGCAAAAATTAGTAAGTTGGAAAAAAGATTTGCTCAAGGAGTCGTCTCAAACTTTAAATAATCTTCAGAATGAGAATGAGGCAAAACCCGATATAACTGATAGAGCATCTGAAGAAATAGTTAGATCTTTCGAACTTAGAACAAGAGATAGAGAAAGAAAGCTAATTAATAAAATTGATGCAGCCCTTCAAAGAATTGAAGATGGTTCCTATGGTTATTGCGATGAAACAGGTGATCCAATTAGTATCAAAAGATTAGAAGCAAGACCAGTTGCAACATTGAGTTTAGAAGCTCAAGAAATGCATGAAAAAGCAGAAAAAAGAATTAATTAATTTTTTTTAAATGTCAGATTTTTATATAGGTGATCTTACACCGGGTACTTTTGTTGTAAATGTCAGTAAAGAAAAAGAATGGGGAATTGGTCAAGTACAATCATGTATTAATAATATCGTTACAATTAATTTTGAAAATGTTGGAAAAAAAACTATTAACCCTAGAGAAGTTGAATTAAAAATAATTAATATAAATGCAACTAATTGATCAGTATTTAAGAAAAGTAAATTATCTGAGAGTATCTGTTACAGATAGATGTGATCTGAGATGTGTTTATTGTATGAAAGAAAAAATGCAATTTCTCCCTCGAAAAGACGTACTCACTTTAGAAGAAATTGAAAGGTTATGTGACAACTTTATAGAACTCGGAGTAGAAAAAATTAGATTAACTGGGGGTGAGCCTTTGGTAAGAAATGATATTATAAAATTAATTGAAAAACTTAATACCAAAAAAGAAAAAACAAATCTAAGGGAAATAACACTTACAACAAATGGTACATTATTAAAAAAATATGCAAAACTACTGAAGCTAAATGGTATTAATAGGATTAATGTTTCTCTAGATACAATTAATCCCGAAAAATATAATAAAATAACAAGATTTGGAAATATTGAAAAAGTTTTTGATGGAATTAATGAAGCACTTGATAACAACATAAAAATTAAAATTAATACTGTAGTAATTAAAGATTTTAATGAAAATGAAATTGAAGAATTAATAAATTGGACTAGTAATAAAAAAATTGATCTTACATTTATCGAAGTAATGCCAATGAAAGAAACAGATATATCAAGAGAATATCAGTTTATCTCATTATCTGATACTTTTTCAAAACTAGACAAAATATATAATTTTTCTAAAATTGATTATAGTACTGGAGGTCCAGCAAGATTTTATACTAGTGATTTAGTTTCTAATAAAATTGGGTTTATAAGTCCTTTAACAAATAATTTTTGTGCCTCTTGCAATAGAGTAAGAATATCGAGCACTGGTAAACTTTTCATGTGCCTTGGTCAGAATGACTTTGTTGATTTTAGAGAAATAATGAGAAAAGATTATAGTGATGATTATATAAAAGAAAAAATTAAGTTTGCTCTTAATATTAAACCAAAACAACATGATTTTATGATTGGAGAAAAAATTAATAAATATATGAAAAGACATATGAACGTAACAGGTGGATAATGAAATTTCATTTTTTATCATCAAAAAATCCTGAGGCAAAAAATACAGAAAAAAAACTAATAGAATTATTTGGACAAAATTCTGTGGAAGATGCCGATTATATTATTCCAATTGGAGGAGATGGATTACTTTTAAAATCACTTCATAATTTTAATAAACTAAAAAAACCATTTTTTGGAATAAACTTTGGTTCAATTGGCTTTTTAATGAATAATCTTAGTAATGAAAGTTTAAATGACATGATTACCAATGCTAAAAAATCTACTTTTAAACCATTAAAAATGACTGCACAAAGTGTTAATAATGAAATCTTTGAGGCATATGCATATAATGAAGTTTCTCTTATGAGGCAGACTCATTTGGCATCAAAAATTAAAATCAAAATAAATGAGAAAGTAAAAATGGAAGAATTGATATGTGATGGCGTTTTGTTATCTACATCAGCTGGAAGTACAGCTTATAATCTATCCGCACATGGTAGTATTCTACCTTTAGACTCAAATATACTTGCATTAACTCCAATCAGTGCCTTTAGACCAAGGAGATGGAGAGGTGCTCTGTTATCTGAAATTAGTAAAATTGATTTCGAAGTGTTAAATAATGATGAACGCTCATCTAGCGTAACTGCAGACAATGTTGAATTTAGAGATATTAGTAGAGTCAATATTGTATCTTCAGATGAAAATAAATGCACTGTATTGTTCGATAGTAAACACTCTATTGAAGATAAAATTTTGAATGAACAATTTAATTTTTAAGATCAAATTTTTTTAAAAACACAAATCTTGTTGCCATCTAAATCCCTTAAATATGCATAATAATCTTTACCATGTCTGGGCTTAGGCATTCCTTCATCTTTTGCTCCAAGACTAATTCCAATTTTATAAAATTCATTAACAGTTTTTTTAGAATTAGCTTTAAAAGTAATCATTGTACCATTTCCTATGGTTGCTTTTTTTTTGTTATGAGGTCTAATCAAGTATAATTCAATTTTTTTAGGAGTTTCTTTTTTAGCATAACCATAATATCGATTATGAGATAAAACTTTTTTAATTTTTAGAGGTTTTAAAATTTTATTATAAAATGCAGATGATTTTTTTAAATTATTTGTCCCAATGGTAATAAAAGCAAACATAATTTAGAGATTGGTAGCCTCGGCCGGACTTGAACCGGCACTCCCAAAAGGGCAAGGATTTTAAGTCCTTTGTGTCTACCATTCCACCACGAGGCCTAATTTTGGACTAATATCAAACTATAGAACTTTTTCCACCATTTAATTCAATCATCTTAGTTATATCATCAACTATTGGTTGGATAGATTTCATATCCCATGATGAAACAACTATGTTAACACCACCTGTTTTAGCTGCAAGATTAAAATATGGGTAACTACCGATTGATGCATTTGTATAATTGTTTTGAATATTTTTTAAATTTTTTGCAATTTTACTTTCGTATAAATTAGTATTAATTGTTGTAACAAGTTTTGGTTCACCTTTGTTAATTTTTTTCATTAATTCCTCAAACATAACTTGCATTATTTCTGGCACACCGGGTAAAACATAGATATTTTTTACAATAAATCCTGGTGCAGCGGTCATTGGATTTAAAATAAGCTCTGAACCAAATGGAATTTTGGCCATCCTTTGCCTGCTTTCATTAAATTCACCTTTTGGATAATAATTTTCAAGAATCTTAAAAGCCATTTTATTTGTTTCATATTGTAAATTAAAGGCTGCAGATATACTTTCTGAAGTGATATCATCATGAGTTGGTCCAATTCCCCCAGTTGTAAAAACATAAGAATATTTTGAGCTATATTTTAATACGTTTTCTATTATTGTTTTTTTATCATCCTGAATAACAATAACTTCTTCTAACTTAATACCAGCTTCCAATAATTTTTTTGCAATATAATTTGAGTTTGTATCTTGAGTTCTACCAGAAAGTATTTCATCACCAATAACAATAACTCCTGCAGTAAAAGAACTCATATGATTAATTGATATTTTCTATATATTATTTATTAATCGTAAGTAATTATTTTTTAAATGAGAAACAACAATATCCCAATACATACGAAAAAAGATTTTGAGGGCATGAGGGAGGCTGGTTCATTAGCTGCTGATGTTCTAGATTCTTTAAATGAAAAGATTGTTCCAGGTATAAGTACTCAAGAAATAAATGATATATGTCATGATCAAATAATTCAAAACAAAGCAATACCAGCTCCTTTAAATTACAAAGGTTTTCCAAAATCAGTTTGTACATCTGTTAATCATGTTGTTTGTCATGGAATTCCTTCTGAAAGAAAAATTCTATCTGATGGCGATATAGTAAATGTAGATGTAACGGTTATTCTAAATGGTTGGCATGGTGATAGTTCGAGAATGTTTGTAGCAGGCAAGACAAATAAAAAAAATTATGAATTTTTGAAAATAACTTATGAATCTTTATTAATTGGTATTAGTGAAGCTAAACCTGGTAAGCATATTGGTGATATAGGAAATAAAATTCAGAAACTTGCAGAAGGAAAAGGTTATTCTGTAGTAAGAGATTTTTGTGGTCATGGAATTGGAAAAGAATTTCATACTCCACCTAGTATTTTACACTTTGGAGAACCAGGTGAGGGACCAATGTTAGAACCTGGGATGTTTTTAACAATTGAACCAATGATTAATTTAGGTGGATGGCAAACAAAAATATTAAATGATGGATGGACAGCTGTAACAAAAGATAAATCTTTATCTGCTCAATTCGAGCATACAATTGGAATAACAGAAGAAGGAAATGAAATATTTACATTATCTAAAAATAATACAGCTTTTCCAATAAAGGATGTATAAGTAGAAAAAATGATACCTAGATATAATAGACCTAAAATTGAAAAGATTTGGTCATTAGAAAATAAATTTACAATTTGGACAGAGATTGAGTGTTTGATTGCAGAAAAACAAGCAATGCTTGGCGTTATTCCAAAAAAAGCATCAAAAGAAATAAGAAATAAAGCAAAATTTAATATTAAAGAAATAGAAAAAATTGAAAAAGAAACAAAACATGATGTTGTTGCATATATTAATAATGTAAGCAAATATATTGGCGACTCATCAAAGTATTTTCATTTTGGTGTAACATCAAGTGATATTATTGATACTTCATTTTCTGTACAACTAAAGCAAACCTCTGAAATAATAAGAAAAAGCTTAGTAGAATGTATTCAAAGTTTAAAAATCAAATCCAAGAAATATAAAGACACATTAATGATTGGGAGAAGTCATGGTATACATGCTGAACCTATTACTTTTGGATTAAAATTATCTTCCTTTTATTTTGAGTTTAAAAGAAATTTAGAAAGACTTGATCAGGCGATCAACGAAATATCTGTTTGTGCTATTTCTGGGCCTGTTGGAACATTTAATTCTATAGACCCACGAGTTCAAGATTATGTAGCAAAAAAACTTAAACTAAATTCTGAAGATGTATCAACTCAAGTAATTCCAAGAGACAGGCATGCGTATTTTTTCTCAGTACTAGGAATTTTAGCATCTTCTATTGAGAGATTTGCAGTGGAAATTCGAAATCTACAAAAAACAGAGGTATTAGAAGTTGAAGAAAGTTTTTCTTCTAACCAAAAAGGTTCTTCTGCAATGCCTCACAAACGTAATCCGGTATTGAGTGAGAACTTAACAGGTATTTCACGATATATTAGAAGTGGTGTAATACCTTCTCTAGAAAATGTCGTACTTTG
Organism: uncultured Alphaproteobacteria bacterium; assembly: GCA_902613275.1. The sequence goes on along the minus strand of CACMGM010000003.1, from coordinate 58,579 downwards.
GCACGAAAGAGATATTAGCCATTCTAGTGTTGAAAGAATTATGACTCCAGATATTACAATTGCAACTGATTTTGCACTGAATCGTTTAAATGGAATTATGAAGAATTTAAAAGTCTATCCAAAAAATATGTTGAAAAATTTGAATATGCTTGGAGGCTTACATAGAACTCACAATATTATGTTAAAATTAATTGAAAAAGGACTGAAAAGACAACAAGCTTATAAAATTGTTCAAGAAAGTGCCATGGAAACATGGAATAATAATAAGAATTTTTCCCAAGTTTTTCAAAAAAATAAAGAATTAAATAAAATATTAAATTCAAAAGAAATCATGAAAATCATTAAAGATGATAATGATCTAAAGAAAATAGATTGGATTTTTAAAAATAAAATTAAATAATCTTTATTTTTACTAATATCTGAACTATTTTATAGGTATGCCAATGACTGTTGAACAAATTAAGCAATTTATTAAAGAAGCTATACCAGATGCAACTGTTGAAATTGAAGATCTTAAAGGAGATGGTGATCATTACAGCGCTACAGTAACATCAAAATCTTTTTCTGGAAAAACAAGAGTAGAACAACATAAGATGGTTTATGATGCTTTTAATGGTAAAATGGGTAGTGATTTGCACGCACTTAAGCTAAAAACTGTATCGGAGTAATAATGAATAATAACGACCATGTATCTCAAAATATAGAAAATGAAATTAACTCTAATGATGTAATGCTTTTCATGAAGGGTACCCCCGTATTTCCAATGTGTGGATTTTCTGCAAGAGTAGTTGAAATATTAAATAAAGTAGGTGTTAAATTTGGAAGTGTGAATGTGTTAGAGAGTGATGAAATGAGAGAAGGTATTAAAATATATTCTAATTGGCCAACCATACCACAACTTTATGTTAAGAAAGAATTTATAGGCGGGTGTGATATCATAACTGAAATGTTTGAAAGTGGTGAATTATTAGAATTATTCAATACAAATGGAATAGACGTAAACCCGTCCTAGATTGTTAAATAATAAATTTTCTAAAGGTGTAATATTTTCCTGTATTGCGGCAATTTTTTGGGGGCTTCCACAACCACTTTATTTTAATGAATTAAATCACGTTGAGACTATTGAGGTTGTAGCTCACAGAGGTTTCTGGTCATTTATTTTTTTATTTTTATTATTAATTTTAATTTCAAACATAAGTGATTTTATTGAAATATTTAAATCTAGAAAAAGAATTTTTATTTTAACAATTACAGCTTTTCTTATTGCAGGTAACTGGGCAGGTTTTATTTATTCTGTAGGACAAGAAAGAGTTCAGGATGCATCAATGGGTTACTTCATTACTCCAATGATAAGTATTGTTCTTGGTTATTTTTTTTTAAATGAGAAAATAACTAAGCCTAAATTTGCATCTGTATGTTTTATGTTATCAGGTATATTATTCTTATTTATTAATTTAAATCAATTTCCATTCTTAATAATTTGGATTGGAACCTCATGGGCAATATATGGATTATTAAGAAAACAAGTTAATGTTAATCCCCCAATTGGCTTACTATATGAGACTTTCATAATATCTTTAATATCTACCCCCTACTTAGTTTATTTATTTTGGCAAAATGAAAATAGTATCTTTAGTATTGATTTTAAGACATCATTATTTTTAATTCTAACAGGAGCTGTAACAATTTTTCCATTATTATTTTTTAATTTGGGCTTAAAATTTATTCAATTAGGTCTAGCTGGAGTTTTATTTTACTTAGCACCAACATTTCATTTTATAACTTCAGTATTTATTCTTAATGAAGAAATTTTACAAATTAAGTTAATATCATTTATAATTATTTGGATAGGAATAATAATTTATATTTATGATAGTTATAAAAAAGAAATTATCTTGAATAATACTCAATAACTAAATTAGGTTCCATAGTTACAGGATAAGGAACATCATGAATTAGAGGCGCTCTTAAAAAACGACCTTTCAACTCTTTTACATCAAATTCTAAGTATTCTGGAATTTCTCTTTCTTGAGAACTAACTGATTCTACAATTAAGTTAATATCTTTACTTTTATCTCTTATTGAGATCTCATCTCCATCGCTAACACTATAAGATGGAATGTTAACTCTCTTTCCATTGACCTTTACATGACCATGATTAACTAACTGTCTTGCTGAAAAAATTGTAGGTACAAATTTCATTCTATAGACTGTAGCATCTAATCTTCTTTCTAAAAGTTCAATTAAAATCTGACTTGTATCACCTTTAATATTGGAAGCTTTTTTAAAAATATTCCTAAATTGTCTTTCAGTTAAATCACCGTAATAAAACTTAAGTTTTTGCTTAGCAAATAACTGATTTCCATAATCTGATAGTTTCTTTCTTTGTCCCTGTACACCATGCTGACCAGGCTTTGAGTTTCTTCTATTAAAAGGGCTTTTAGGTCTCCCCCACAAGTTAACACCTAACCTTCTATCAATTTTATATTTAGCGTTGTGTCTTTTTGTCATTATTATGAGGGGTATATAGTGATTTAAAGTCCTATGTCAAATTTAATATACTCAATTTTTGGCTTATTTATTAAGTTTTTTAGTAATTCCCCATAATGTCTGCAATTCTTTCTTTGTAAGAGGGATTTTTGTGAAAATACTATAAATATTATTTTTCATACTTTCTTTTTTTTCACTTGGTGTAAAAAATTTTTTATTTTCTAGTTTCTCAATCACATAATTTAAGAATTTAGATAATTGATATTTACTAATATTATGTTTTTCAATTGAAATAGAGTTAGTTATTTTTAAATTATTCAATTCAAATAATTTATGACTTAAAACAGTAACTGCATGAGAAAGGTTTAATGAATTACTTTTACTACTTGTTTCAATAGTAAAAATAATATCAGATAATCTCAAATCCTCATTTGAAAGTCCTGAATTTTCAGGGCCAAAAAGTATTGCTGTTTTTTTATTAACAATAATTTGTCTTTTAATGAATTTAAAATCGTTAGTAGAATTTTTTTCCAAATATCTTCTTCTATTGGTTGTGGCCACAACATAAGAAAAATTAGAAAGTGCAATTTCTAAATCATCATAAACCTTAATATTCTTAATAATTTTCGTTGCTTTTTTTGCTGCATTTATTGATTTATTGTTTAACCATTTATCTCTTGGCGAAACAACAATTAGATCTTTTAAACCAAAGTTGTGCATAACACGAGCAACCATTCCAATATTTTCAGGAAGTTGTGGTCTAACTAAAATTATGCTTGGGTTTTTTGGAGTCAATTTTTATTCTTTAAATCATTTAATAGCTTAAAAGTAATGCTATCAAAAATAGCACTGTAAGATGCATCAATAATATTTGGAGATACACCAATAGTTGTCCAATGTGTATTAGTGGAATCAGATGATTCAATTAAAACTCTTGTGATAGCACCAGTGCCTTTTTCTGATGAAAGAATCATAACCTTGTAATCAGTTAACTTTAAATCTTTGAGATTAGGATAATAATCAATTAGGGCTTTTCTTAATGCACTATCAATAGCATTTACTGGACCATTTCCAGTACCTACTGTCATCATATTTGAATCTTTAACTTTTAAAAATACCGTAGCCTCTGCTTCAGTAACAATTTCACCTTTTGCATTCCATCTTCTTTCATCTGTGACTCTAAATTTTTCTAAATTATAAAAATCCTCAAAATGACCAAGATGACGTCTTACTAATAGCTCAAAACTAGCTAAAGCAGTATCAAATGAATATCCTTCTGATTCTTTTTCCTTGATAATCTGCAAGATATTGTTGATTTCATTTTTAGGTAGATCAATATTAATCTTATTTAACTGATTTAATATATTAGATCTTCCTGCCTGATTAGAAATTACGACGTTTCTAGAATTACCAACTAATTCTGGTTCAATATGTTCATATGTTGAAGAATTTTTTTCTATTGCAGATGCATGCAATCCACCTTTATGAGAAAAAGCATGATCTCCAACATATGGAGCATTTTTTCTTGAAGGCATGTTAAGAATATCATTTAATGTTCTAGAAATATGAATTAAATTTTTTAATTTATCTTTTGGAATATTTGTTTTATATTTTGTTTTTAAAACCAAAGATGGAATTAAGGAAATTAAATTAGTATTTCCACATCTTTCTCCTAAACCGTTAATCGTTCCTTGTATCTGTCTTGCTCCAGCATTAATAGCTGCTAATGCATTTGCAACTGCATTATCAGTATCATTGTGAGCATGTATACCAACATTTTGACCTGGTATAACTTTTACTACTTCTGAAACAATATTGTAAATTTCATCTGGAAGAGTTCCCCCATTTGTATCACAAAGAACAACCCATCTTGCACCAGCCTCATACGCTGCTTTAATACAATTCAATGCAAACTCTTTATTTTCTTTAAAGCCATCAAAAAAATGTTCTGCATCAAAAATTGACTCTTTGTTTTTATTTTTTATTGATTGAATACTATCACTGATCATTTTTAAATTTTCATCTTCAGATATTTCTAAAGCATTTTTTACGTGAAATGATGATGATTTACCTACAATACAAACACAACTTGCGCTTGAATTAATAATTGCATTTAATCCTGGATCGTTATCTGCACTTCTCCCTGGTCTTCTTGTCATACCAAAGGCAGTTAATTTACTTTTTGAAAATTTTGTATTTCTTGAAAAAAAATCATTATCAGTAGGATTTGCTCCCGGCCATCCACCTTCAATGTAATCTATTCCTAAATCATCAAGATGTTGAGATATATTCATTTTGTCACTAACAGAAAAATTAACTCCTGTTGTTTGCTGACCATCTCTAAGTGTGGTATCGAATAAATATACTTTATCTTCCATAATTACTAGATCGCTAATAGAGTATAAATTTAAATTTACTAGATTTTTCCAAGTTTTTGCAAGATTTCGTCTCTATCAAATAATGGTAGTAGATATTTTAATTCGGGTCCATGAGATTTTCCTGTCAAAATCAACCTCAAAGGCATAAATAAATCTTTTCCTTTGAGCCCAGTTTTTTTGTTAATTTTTGATGTCCAATGATCCCATGTTGTTTCATCAAAAGGATCCTCGGGTAATTCATCAACTGCCGTATTAATAAAATTATCATCAATATTTAAATCTTTAGCATTATTTATTTTTGTAATTATTTCTTCCCATTCTTTAGCTTGTTTAATAAATGAAATATTATTTTTAATAAAACGCCAAAAACTCTCTTTTTGAAAATTTGATTTTATATTTTTTAACTTATGACTAATCTCATTATAACTAAATAATTTAATGGTATTTTCATTAAGATTTCTTAAGGATTCAATTGAAAATTTAGCAGAAGATCTAGATAAGCTTTGAATATCAAATTTTTTTACTATTTCATTTAAATCTTTGATTGGATCAATATTACTGCTCGAACCAATAAAAAGAAAATAATTAAGTAACGATATATTTTCATATCCTTCGTCTCTAAAATTTTCAATTGAAAGACTTCCAAGTCTTTTGCTAAAACCCTTACCAGTTTCATCAACTAAGAATGGATGATGAGCAAATGATGGAATAGAAGATTCAAGAGCTTTAAAAATTTGAATATGATAGGCAGTATTAGCTATGTGATCCTCCCCTCTAATAATATGTGTAATTTTTTCTTCAATATCATCAATGACTGAAGGTAAATGGTATAACAATGTTCCATCAGCTCTAATTAAAACAGGATCACTCAAATTTTTTGCATTAAATGAAACATCTCCTTTAATAATATCTTTCCAACTAATATTTTCATGATCTAATTTGAATCTCCAATGGGGTTGGATTCCTGATTCTATTTTTTTTTCTACTTCTTCATCACTTAGATTTAATGATGATCTATCATAAATAGGTGGTTTCCCAGATGATAACAAAGATTTTTTCTTTAAAGCTAATTCCTCTTCTGTTTCAAAACATGGATAAAGTCTTTTCTTTTGTTTTAGAATTTGGATTTTCTCATTGTAAATATGTTGTCTAGAGGACTGATTAAAAGTGTAACTCCAATTTAATCCAAGCCATTTAAGATCATCTTTGATACTTGTCTCAAATTCTTTAGAACTCCTATTGGCATCAGTATCATCAATTCTTAATACAAACTCACCTTGATTTTTTTGACAAAAAATCCAATTCAAAATTGCTGATCTAGCATTACCGATATGTATTTTTCCTGTAGGGCTAGGAGCGAACCTACACTTCATATTATTCTTTAGGAATTTCGCAAACGGGAATAGGTTTCATCTTATGAAGATTTGGCTTTCTAATTTCTTCGTATCTACTGTAATATTCACTAGACTTATTATCCATTGCTTCTTCTAATTGCTTATATGAAAGACCAAGCTGGCTTTCATCATTTCTACTATCATCCCATAAACCATCTGTCGGTGCTGCGCTAATAATATCTTTTATAACCCCAATTTCTTCGGCTAATTCCCACACCTCAGTTTTAGTACAATCTGCTATTGGCGATATATCTACGCCTCCATCACCATATTTTGTATAAAATCCAACACCAAAATCTTCAACTTTATTTCCAGTACCAACAACTATACCATTATTACTTTGAGCTATTTGGTATAGAGTTACCATTCTTAGTCTAGATCTAGAATTTGCAAAAGCTAACTCACTATCAAAATTTTGCATCGTATTTTGAAATGTTTTAAAAACATTATCTAGCTCGATTATTTTTGTTTCTACATTTGGGTAATTTTGCTCTAAAAATTCTAAATGTCTTAAACTTAAATCATGTTGTGATAAATTTTGCTTAATAGGCATTGAAACAGCTATAGTTTTTAAACCAGTTTGAGCACATAAGGTGCTAGTAAGAGCTGAGTCAACTCCTCCTGACACTCCTATTACTAGTGTAGTTGGATTATTATTTATGGATTCAGCGTAATCTTTAATCCAATTGGTAATGTATACGATTTTATCTTTTGAATTCATAAGTCATATATAAATATAAATTTACAGATTTGAAGATTGCTTTGAGAACAATTTTTCTTCTTTTAAAAAATCTGATAATAAAAAAGCCAATTCTAGAGACTGCGAGGCATTTAGTCTCGGATCACAATATGTATGATATCTATTTTTTAAATCTTCATCTGTTATTTCTTGAAGACCTCCCATACATTCTGTAACATCTTGACCAGTCATTTCTAAATGGACGCCGCCTGGATATGTTCCTTCGCTTCTGTGAATTTGAAAAAATTGCTGAATTTCAGAAATTATATCTTTTAATGGCCTAGTTTTAAAACCCGTGTTAGATTTGATAGTATTTCCATGCATGGGGTCACAAGTCCAAACAACATTTTTACCAGCTGAATTAACTGATCTAATTATTTTTGGAAGTATTCCACTAACTTTTTCATGACCCATTCTACATATCAGCGTTATTTTTCCAGCTTCATTATTTGGATTCAACACATCTAATATCTTTAATAGTTCTTCTGTCTTTGTGCTTGGACCCACTTTAATACCTATAGGGTTCTCAATACCTCTTAAAAATTCAATATGTGCTCCATCAAGTTGTCGTGTTCTGTCACCTACCCACAACATGTGAGCTGAAACATCGTACCACTTACCTGAAGTACTATCTATTCTTGTTAATGCTTCCTCATATTGAAGAAGTAAAGCTTCATGACTTGTAAAGAAGTCTGTTTCATTTAATTGTCTTACACTATTTCCATTTATTCCACATGCCTCCATAAAAGATAAGCACTCGTCAATTCTAGAAGATATCTCTCTAAATTTAGTAGCATTCTCACCTTTAACAAAATTTAAGTTCCATTGATGTATTTTATTTAAATTGGCAAAACCGCCCTGAGAAAAAGCTCTTAAAAGATTAAGTGTAGATGCAGACTGATTGTAGGCCTGTATTAATCTATCTGGATTAGGATCTCTGTCTTTTTGATTGAAGTCTATCCCATTAATTATATCGCCTTTATAAGACTCAAGTTCTAAATCATTAATAACTTCTGTGGCAGATGATCTTGGCTTTGCAAACTGTCCAGCAATTCTTCCTACTTTAACAATTGGACAAGAAGCGCCAAACGTTAATACAACAGCCATTTGTAAAATAACTTTAAATGTATCTCTAATATTATCTGGATGAAAATCTGCAAAACTTTCTGCACAATCTCCACCTTGTAATAAAAAAGCATTCCCGTTTGAAACTTCTCCAAGTTTCTTTTTTAATAGTCTCGCTTCTCCAGCAAAAACTAAAGGTGGATATTTGGAAATTTCATTTAGAGTTTTATTTAGATGATCTTCATTCTGATAGATAGGCATATGAAGAGCATTTTTATTTCTCCAACTATTTGGTGACCATTTATCGCTCATAATTTGAAAAGGCTCATAAACCCTAATATATCTTGAAACAAGGGTTATTATTTAGATCTTTTATTTCTTAGAATTTTTAAGGCTGATCTTTCAATAGCAAGTGAATTTTTGGGAATATTTTTAGTGATAACACTACCTGCGCCAATTCTAGATTTAGACTCAATTACAACTGGAGCAATGAGTGATGTGTTTGAACCTATAAATACATTATCTTTTATTATCGTTTTGTGTTTTTTCTTTCCATCATAGTTACAAGTTATTGTGCCAGCCCCTATATTCACATTATTTCCTATTTCTGAATCTCCAACATATGAAAGATGAGCAATAGAAACATTATTTCCAATTTTAGAATTTTTTATTTCAACAAAGTTACCAATCTTTGATTTTTTTCCGATTTTTGTTTTTGGTCTTAATCTAGCACTTGGACCAATTTGTGAATTTTCATCTATTGTAACCTCTTCTAAGTATGAATTACTTTTAATTATTGAGCCTTTTTTTATAATTGTTTTTTCCTTTATTGTAACATTGCTTTCAATTGTAACATTAGGTTCAATTTTGATGTCATAGCTTAAATAACAAGTATTGGGTTTTAAAAAATTGACTCCATTTTTTATAAAATTTTTTACGTATTTTTTTTGCAGAATATTTTGTACAACATTAAAATCATCCAATGTATTTATGCCTAACATTGTTTCTTTGTTGCACTCAATATAATTGATAGGAATATTTTTTTTTGAAAAAATTTTACATATGTCAGGAAGATATCTTTCTTTTTTAATTTTATTTTCTTTAATATTTTTTAAATTATCAAATAATAATTTAGTATTTGCTATCAAAATACCAGAATTACATAAATTGATTTTTTTTTGTTCAGGTTTTAAATTGATTTGCTCAATTATTTCTTCAACGTATTTGTTATTTAGTAATAACCTACCATAACCATGTGGCTCTGAAGTATTAAATGCAATTAATGAAGCTTTCGCTTTACTTTTTTTAAATTTACTTACTAGTTTTCTTATATCTTTAATTTCAACTAAAGGTGTATCACCAAATAAAATTAAAATATTTTTTGATTTAACATATTTTTTAACTTGCTCAATTGCATCAGCGGTTCCTTTTTGTTTTTTTTGAACAACTAACTTTGAGGTATTTAATATTAATTTTAATTCTTCTTTATTTTTTTCATTAGATACAACTAATATATTTTTACCAGATATTTTTTTTGCAATATTAAAAATATGTGAAACAATTGGTAACCCGCATAATGGATAAACAAGCTTTGATTTACTTGCTTTAAATCTCGTACTATTGCCTGCGGCAAGTATAACAGTTGTGATATCAGACATTAAGTTAGAAATTTCTTAAAATTTCTTTTCCAACATTAATAATTTCTTTTGAAGCATCTGATGTAACACTTATATCTACTACACCCCTTCCAACTGAGAATGTTTCTGCAAATAATACTTTGCTAGACAGTCGTGAGCGAGCAATTTTAGCACCAGCATATCTTAGACGCAAAATCATTGCGTCAGTTAATTTTGCTCTCGGCATCACTCTATTAAGAATAATTATTGGATTTTTTCTTTCTTGTTTTGCAATTTTTAAAAAAGGAAGTGTAGCCATTAAGTCTACTGGACTTGGTTGTACTGGAACAAATACCCTATCAGAAGCTTTTACAACCTGCATTGTTTCAAAAGTTATAGATGGGGGGCTATCAATTATTATAAAGTCGTACTTTCTTTTTATGGCTTTAATTTCGTCTATTAAATTCCTTATATCAAAATTTAATTGAGTTATTCCAATATCATCTTCACCATAATAAGATTTTCTTGCTTCAAGCCAATATGATAGACTTTTTTGTGCATCAGCATCTATAACAGCAACTTTGTAACCACTATTGCTCCACAAAACTGATAAATTTGCTGAAAGAGTCGATTTACCTGAGCCACCTTTTTGATTCGAAAATGCTATAACTTTTCCCATATACAAGTATTGATAATAACTATTTTAAAGATAGATGGAAACATTTTATAAAAAAATATGAAAAAAAATAAGTTAGATATTGCAAAAAATTTATTAAGCAGTGGAGAACTTGTAATATTTCCCACAGAAACAGTGTTTGGTCTTGGAGCAGATGCAACAAATGATGAGGCTGTAAAATCTATTTTTAAAGTAAAAAAAAGACCACGAAGTAATCCAATTATCTGTCACTTTAAAAGTATTAAACAAATAGAAAAATATTTTATTTTAAATAAATTTGAAAAAAAAATAGGTTCAAAATTCTGGCCTGGTCCTTTGACAATAATATTAAAAAAAAAGAAAAATTCTAAAATATCAAAATTAGTCTCTAACAACTCAACTTTAGTTGGCTGCAGAATTCCCGGTAATAAGTTGGCTAAAAAATTAATTACTTTATTTGACCTACCTATTGCAGCCCCTAGTGCTAATCTGTCAGAAAGAACTTCCGTAACCAATATTATGGATATTGATCCTATTCTAGTAAAAAAAATATTTGTTTTAAAAGATAAACAGTCTTCTCATGGACTAGAGTCCACAGTTGTTAGAATTGATACCAATAATGAAATTGAAGTATTAAGATATGGCAGCATAACTGTTGAAGAGCTAAATAAATATGCAAAAGTAAAAATTAAAAAGAAATCATCTATTTCTCCTGGTAATTTAAAAAAACATTACTCAACTTTAAAGCCAATAAGAATGAATGCTAAGAGAATACTAAAAAATGAAGGTTTATTAAATTTTGGCAATAATAAATTAAAGTCTAAAATAATTAATTTAAATTTGAGTAATAAAAAAAATTTAAATGAAGCAGCAAAAAATTTTTATCATTATCTTCATAAATTAGATCAAAGTAGATGCAAAAAAATTGCTGTAGTAGAAATACCTGATAAAGGGCTTGGTAAAACTATAAATGACAGATTAAGAAGAGCAATTAAGTAATTACAATCTATTTAAATAATCCATTAACCTATAATAAATAATGGCTGAAGAATACAATGGTCTTCTAAACATATTGCCACCTGGAATTTTAAAATGATTAATTTGCTCAAATATATCAAAATTATTTGATTTATTTAAAATTTTTTCAGCTACCATTTTTCCTCCCATAATACTCATAGCTAACCCATGCCCAGAGTAAGCATGAGCATAATATAACTTTTGATTCATTATAGTTCCAAAAATGGGTAATCTATTAATCGATATTGCCAAGGTACCTCCCCAAGAAAATTCAATCTTAAATTTTTTTAATTCAGGAAAAACTTTATACATTCGTTTAGAGACAAAACTCTTTGCATCTTTTACAAAATGAGATGTAATTGTTTCAGGTCCTCCAAAAAGAAGTCTGTAGTCTTCTGAAAATCTATAATAATCAATCATAAATCTAGAATCTATTACGCCACAATTTCTTTTGATTAATTTACTTGCCAGATCTTTTCCGAGAGGTTCTGTTGCAATAATATAATTATTTATAGGCATAAAATAATTTCTCTTTGATCCTAAAAGATTGTCAAGATAACCATTGCAACCAATAATTACTTTCTTTGCTTTAATAATATTTTTTCCAGAGTGAATTATAACTTCTTTTTGATTATCAACAATTTTATCAGCCGGAGAATTTTCATATATATTTATACCATTTGCTAAACACTGTTCTGCTAAACCATATGTCAGTTTTAATGGGTTTAAATGATAAGAATCCTTTAAAAGCATTCCAGAAAAATATCTGTCACTATTAACTTCATCTCTTATAGAATTGTGGTCAAAGTATTCATAATTATTATAGTTATAATTCTTCTGCATATGCTCAATTTCATCTTGAAAATATTTATAATCTTTTTTTGTGTTGCCTACATGAAGAACACCTTGTCTAAGCGCACAGTCAATTTTGTATTTTTCAATTAAATTAACTACATTTGAAACAGCATCTAATCCAACTTTCCAAAAAAATTTTGCTTTTTCAATACCAAATTTTTTTTCTAAGTAGAATTGATCTTTTCTCATTCCAATTCCTAGTTGACCGCCATTCCTACCAGAAGCACCAGATCCAACTTTATTTGCTTCCAAAATCGTTATTGATAAACCTTGATTAGATAAATTTAATGCTGAAGAAATACCTGTTAAACCACCTCCAATAATACATACATCAGTTGAAATATTCTCATTTAATTTAATTTGATTAGGAAAATTAGGTACTGAAAATTTATAAAAACTCTCTTTTTCATTATCATGTTGATTAAAGGTCCTTTTTTTTGTAGTAAACATTTACTTATCTTTAATGGTTTAACAATAATTAGTAAACAAACAGTCTCAATATGATTGAAAAATTTCAAAATTGGTTTCATGAAAACTCTATTACAGAAGTTGAATGTTTAGTTCCAGATCTTGGAGGTATAGCAAGAGGAAAAATTTTACCAACTAATAAATTTTTAAAAGGACTTGAAGATGAAAGTCACAGATTACCTCAGTCAACTTTTATTCAAACTATATCAGGAGATTATGCAACTGAGGACTCGGCTGGTGCTTTACCAAGAAGTGTTTACAATCCAACTGATATTGATGTAATTTTAAAACCAGATTTTGATACAATGAGAGTAGTGCCATGGTACGACGACCCTACTGCACAAATTATCTGTGATGCAATAAATCTTAACGGAGATGATGTTATAAATTCTAGTAGGAATGCTCTAAAAAATATTCTTAAACTTTATAAAAAAGATAAATTAAGTCCAATTGTTTCGCCAGAGTTAGAATTTTATTTAGTGAAACCTAATGCTGACTCAGACTACCCCCTTGAAGTGCCAGTGGGTCAATCAGGTAGACAAGAAACAGGTAAGCAAGCCTTGGGTATAGATGCTGTGAACGAATTTGATCATCTTTTTGAGGATGTATATAACTATTGTGAAGCTCAAAATATTGAAATTGATACTATTAATCATGAATCTGGCTCAGCTCAAATGGAAATTAATTTTCAACATGGTGATCCTTTAGATCTAGCAGACCAGGTATTTTTATTTAAACGAACTCTAAGACAGTCAGCTTTGAAACATAAACTTCATGCAACATTTATGGCAAAACCTATGGAGAACCAACCTGGTAGTGCAATGCACATACATCAATCAATATATAATGAAAAAAATAAAAATATTTTTTTTAATCAATCAACTAAAATTTCAAAAAAAATGAAAAACTATTTAGGTGGTTTGGAAAAATATACTCCATTATTAATGCCAATATATGCTCCCAATATAAATTCATTTAGAAGATTGTTTGCAACTTGGGGTGCTCCTAAAAATGTTAAATGGGGAATAGGTAATAGAAGTTGTGGTTTTAGAATTCCATCAATTGAGGAAAAGAATATGCGTATTGAAAATAGAATTCCTGGATCTGATACAAATCCATATCTAGTTTTTGCAGCTAATTTAGCTTCAGGATATTTAGGAATGAAAAATAATTTAAAACCAAATCCAGAAACTAAAGATAGTGCATTTAAAGATAAAAATTCTAATCTTCCTAAAAATATGGATGAATCGTTAATTCTCTTTGAAAATGATGAAGATATAAAATCCATATTTAATGAAAAATTTGTAAGGTCGATTGCTGCAATAAGAAGAGTCGAGTATCAAGCTTATTTATCAGTCATAAGTTCTTGGGAGCGAGAATATTTATTACTTAATGTTTAAATTTTTTATTAAAATAAAAATAAAATAAACCAATTATTATTAAAGCAAACATTAAAATTGCTGATAATGCGTTTACTTCAGGACTCAATCCTAATCTAACTTTAGAAAAAACTACAATTGGCAATGTGTTAGCTCCAGGCCCAGTAGTAAAACTCGCAACAACTAGATCATCTAAAGAAATTGTAAAAGCTAATAACCAACCAGCAATAATAGAAGGTAAAATTATTGGTAAAGTTATTTTATATAGTACCTTGGTATAATTATAGCCTAGATCCATCGCAGCTTCCTCAATATTTTTGTTAAAGTCAGTTAATCTTGCTTGAATAATAATTGCGACAAATGCAATACAAAAAGTAACGTGCGATATAAAAATAGTTAATTGTCCTCTAGATGATGGAAATCCAATTACATTATTTAAGCTTATAAAAAAAAGCAGCATTGATAGACCTAAAATTAATTCTGGTAAAACCAAAGGTGTTGAAGAAAGAAAAATATAAAATGATTTAAAAGGAATTTTTCTTATTCTTACAAGTGAATATCCAATCATAACTCCTAAAATTGTAGCAAAAGTTGCAGACAAGGCTGCAATTTTAATACTAATAATAAATGCCTCAATTATTTGTTCATTATTAAATAATTCATTGTACCATCTTAAAGAAAATCCTTTCCAAACCATTACTCTCTTATTTTCATTAAATGAGTAAAAAATTAAAACTAAAATTGGGAAATATAAAAAAAATAAACCTAAAAAAATAACTGTACTTTTAATTAAACTAGATTTCATTTTTTTGACTCCAACGAGAATAAAGTATTTGAAAAATAACAATTGGCAAAACCAAAATAATAATTCCACTAAAAGCTAAAGCACTAGCACCTGGCCAATTTCTATTAACAAAGAATTCCTCCCATAATATTTTTCCATAATACAATCTATCACTTCCACCTAACATTTCAGGTATAATAAACTCTCCAACAACAGGTATAAAAACTAATAAAGATCCAGCAACAATTCCTGGAGCAGACAAAGGAAGTATAACTTTATAAAAGGTTTTAAAACGATTTAGTCCTAAATCTTTTGATGCTTCAATTAAATTTAAATCAAATTTATTTAAGTATCCATAAAGTGGTAAAATCATCAATGGTAAATAAGTGTATACAATTCCCATGATAACAGCATATTGATTGTATAATAATTGAAGTGGCTCTGATGTTATGCCTAGGTTTAGAAGTATTACATTTAAAATTCCATTATTCTGTAAAATTATTTTCCATGCATATACTCTTAATAAAAATGATGACCAAAATGGAATAACTACTAAAACTAATAGGATATTTCTTAATCTGATATTTGAAGTCGCAATATAAAAGGCTAATGGGAACCCAATAAGTAAACAAAAAAAAGTAGATATTAGAGCTAGAATCAAAGAGTTTACAAAAGATCCAATGTAGTAATAATCACTAAATATATAAACATAGTTTTCAAATGTGGTATTGATCTTAAATCCATTATCAAAAAGAAAAATATCTTGATAAGGAGGCATCCCCCATTCTGATACCGAAATTGATATTTTAAAAATTATAGCTAATGGAATAAAAAAAAATAGAACAAGCCAAAAATAAGGACTAAAAACAAAATATTTTTCAAATAATTTATTTTTCAATTAATCCTCTAAAATCTTAATAGATTCACTTTCCCAACTACAATTGACTTTTTCTCCTTTTGGGAAATTATAATTTGAGTTGGAGTTAAAATTCTGATCTAAAACTGAAATTATCATATTATTAATTTTAATTTCATATCGAGTAAAGCTTCCTAAATATGATTTTTCTAAAATTTCTCCACTAAAGGAATTAAATGAACTTGTTTTCAAATTATTTATTGATTGTATTTTTATTTTCTCTGGTCTTAGTAAAATATTAGTTTTTATTTTTTTTAATTCTTTGTTTAATTTGAAATTTATACCCAAATCATCTGAATAAAAACTTTCATCTTTTTTATAAATTTTAATAATATTTGCAATTCCTATAAAATTGGCAGCATAAAGACTTTTAGGATTTTCATAAATCTCTTCAGGGCTAGAACATTCCAAAATAAGACCATTCTTCATTATTGCCATTCTATCAGATAAGGACATTGCTTCTTCCTGATCATGGGTGACGAAAACAAATGTAATTTTTAGTTTCTTTTGGAGTGTTGTTAACTCTAATTGTGTTTTTGATCTTAGTTTTTTATCTAGTGCTGCAAGAGGCTCATCTAATAATAATAACTTAGGTTTTTTTATTAAGCACCTTCCAAGGGCAACTCGTTGTTGCTCTCCCCCTGATAATTGCTTAATTCTTCTATTTAATAAATTTTCAATAGATAGAAGTTCGGCAATATTTCTTACGTTTATTTCAATTTCTTTTTGGGTAAAATTTTCTTTTATTCCAAAAGCTAAATTATTAAATACGTTTAAGTGAGGAAATAGAGCATACGATTGAAACATATAATTTAATGGTCTTTCAAAAGGTTCAAGATTTGTTATGTCCGTTCCGTCGAGTATTACACGTCCTGTATCTGGCTTCTCAAATCCACCTAGTATTCTTAGTAAGGTAGTTTTGCCTGAACCCGATGATCCTAAGAGGCCAAAAAATTCAGATTTTGAAATATTTAAATTAATATTTTCTAAAACTTTGTTATCTCCAAAGGATTTAGAAATATTTTCAATTACAAGAAAATTATTATCCATCTTAAATCAGCACTAATATTAATATATTAGTGCTGAAATGAAGTATATTTTTTAATTTGCTTTAAATTTATTAAAATATTTAGTTGATAATTTAGATTTTTTCGGAGAGTCTGCAGTATCAGCAAAAAGCATACTTAAAGTTGCTTCATCTGGATAAATAGCAGGATCTTCAAAAATTTCAGGATCAACTAGTTCATTGGCTGCTTTATTTGGATTTGAATACCAAACGTAATTTGTAATATCAGCAGCAACTTGAGGTCTTAAAATATAATTTATAAATTTGTGTGCATTCTCAACATTTTTTGCATCAGCTGGAATAGCCATCATATCAAACCATATTACAGTTCCTTCAGATGGAATTGAGTACCAAGCTTCTACTCCATCTGCAGCTTCATCTGCAGCTAGAAAAACATCACCTGACCAACCCATAGTTAAACAGATCTCTCCATTTGCTAAATCATCGATATATTGAGAAGAATCAAAATATCTTATGTAAGGTCTTATTTGCTGTAACATTTCAAGAGCAACCTCATAATCTTTCTCATCCTCTGTATAAGGATCTTTTCCAACGTATTTTAAAGCGATTTCCATAACCTCTGTAGGAGCATCCAACATTGCGATTCCACAATCTGCATATTTTGATGCAATAGCTGGATCAAACAAAATGCTCCAACTTGTAATATCATTTTCATCAACTTTATCAGTATTATAGCCAATACCTGTAGTACCATACATATAATTTATCGAGTATTGACCTCCTGGATCATGTGCATCAATTTTTGCTAGTACATCGGGATCTAAATTACCAATGTTTGAAAGTTGAGCCTTATCAAGTTTTTGAAAAACTCCAGCCTTGATTTGATTTTCTAAAAAAGAGCCTGAAGGCACCACAATATCATAACCTGAACCACCAGCTAAAAGTTTAGCTTCAAGAACCTCATTTGAATCAAAAACATCATAAGTTACATCAATGCCAAATTCATTTTCAAAATTTTCAATTGTATCTTCGGCAATATAATCAGACCAATTGTAAATAAATAATTCTTCTTTAGCCTGAGCTGAAAAAGAAATTAAAACTAATAGAGATATAAAATACTTAAGCATTATTCCCCTCCTAAATAAAAATTACATTAAATAAAATAAATTAAAAATCGAGAATTTTTTTATATAGATCGGGCCTTCTGTCTCTAAAGTTACCCCATAATTTTCTATATTCTCTTGAAATTAACAAGTCTAAAGTCGCAGTTATTATTCCCTCATCCTTATCATTCATACGATTTATTACATTTCCAAGATGATCCAATATAAATGAATTACCATAAAAATTTAATTCAATATCTGCTTCGACCTCCTTCCCTATTCTATTTGAAGTTATTATAGGGACTTGATTTGCAGCAGCATGTCCTACCATTGTATTAATCCAATGATCTTTTGAATTTAATTCAGGCATGTGTGGCTCAGAACCAATTGCTGATGGATATAAAATTAAATCTGCACCTTTCAACGTTAGTATTCTTGCACATTCAGGAAACCACTGATCCCAACAAATTGCACAGCCAACTTTTGCTAGAGGGGTGTCAAAAACCATAAAACCTGTGTTGCCTTTTTCAAAATAATACTTCTCATTATATCCAGGCCCTTCAGGGATGTGGGATTTATTATAGACTTCACTTATTTTACCTAATGAATCAATCATAACTAAAGAGTTAAAAAATTTATTTTCCTTTTTTTGAAAAAAACTAATTGGTAATGAAATTTTTTTATTTTTACAAATATTAGATAATTTTTCAAACATTGGATTAGAAGGAAAATCAATTGCAAGATTAAAAAATTTATCATTTTTTGTTGAACAAAAATAATAATCTTGAAATAATTCTTGCAGAAGTAAAATATCAACATTTTCATTTGATGCTTTTTCAACTAAATTAATTGCTTTATTTAAATTAGCATCAAAGTCTCCTTTAATAGCCTTGAATTGTGATGTTGCTACTTTTACTTTCATATTTTTGGTACATTCATTGTTATACAATGAATATTTCCACCACCATAATTTATATTTTCTGTTTCCAACATCATAATTTCTCGATTGGGGAATAACTTTTCAAAAGTTAATTTTACCTCATTATCTTCCTTAACATTGAATTTGGGTAAGATAATTTTATTTTTACTGAAATAGAAATTTATATATGAGCTAATAATATTCTTATTATTAATCTTTTTTCTTGTAGGTAAAGGAACTTCAATTAAATCAAATGTCTGATTAGTATCTCTAAAAAATTTAATAAGATCAGCTTTGTTTTTTTCTAATATTTCATAATTAGGATCTAATTTGTGAGTTGTGGCAATTAAATATTGATTTTTTCCTATCGGGCATAATAAATTATCAACATGACCATCTGTATCATCCTCCATTAGTCCATTTTCAAATAAAAAAATATAATTTAAGTCAAACAAGACCTTTAATTCTTTAATAATATATTCACTATTATGTTTTTGTTTTCTATTTTTATTAAATATTACATTTTTAGTGCTAAATAAATTTTTTTTATCATCATAAGTTATTGCTCCTCCTTCAATAACTAAGTCAGAAATTTTTGTTGGGATATTTAAATAGTTTGAAATAAATTTTGATATTTTATTATCATTTAAATAATCTGGATACTTTCCATATCCATTAAATTCAAAGCTAATTGATTTTAATTTTTCATTTTCGTTATAAAAAATTGGTGCAATATCTCGCATCCAAGAATCATCTAATTTACATTCTATAATATCTATATTTTTATGATCAGTTTTATTTTGAATTTCATTAATGTCTTCTTTATTTGACAAAACAATAACATGCTCAGTTTTTGCAATTTCATTAATTACATTTGCAACTTCATCTCTAGCCTTATTAATAATTTTACCATATAGATCTTTATTACATGGCCAAGCAATCAAACAATATTGGTGTTCATGCCATTCAGGAATTAGTTTCATAAAATTTAAAAATATGTATAATTATTTCATGTCTAAAGATGAAGTAAAATTCACTGAAATGAAACATGGTGATAAAGAGGATTATGAACTTCTTGCTAATTTTGAAGATAAATTTATTGAAGGTACAGCTGATAGAATAGTTAGAGTACTAGAAAGTTTAGACAATTCTTTAGGTGGCTATAAGGTATCTAGATTAGAGCACTCTCTTCAAACTGCATCAAGAGCGTTACGTGAACAAGCTTCTGAAGAAATGGTGGTGGCTTCCTTATTGCATGATATAGGTGATGAAATTGCACCTCTTAATCATTCTGAACTTGCCGCTGCAGTATTAAAACCTTTTGTTTCTGAAAAAACAAGATGGATTGTAGAACAACACGGTTTGTTTCAAGCCTACTACTATAATCATTATTATGGAAAAGATAGAAATCTAAGAGATAAATTCAAAGGTCATGAATTCTTTAAAGACACTATAGATTTTTGTGAAAGATGGGATCAAGCATCATTTGATCCAAATTATGATACAATTCCTCTAAAAGAATTTGTTCCAATGGTTCAAAGAATATTTAATAGAACACCTTATAGAAATTTATAATTATTTTTTTAACTTGTTGATTAGAGTAAGGTTACCTGGATCAAAGTTATTTTTATTTTCTTGAATAAATTTATCTATATCTTTTTGCTTTTCTAATTCTAATTCAGAAACTTTTCTAATATTTAAATCAACATATAAAGAACAAACCTCTGTTGTTGCTACTCTGTAACCTTCAAGCTTATGTGTCATTTCTAATTTATAAATTAATCTTTTTTTATCCCTATCAAGAAATAACAAATTAATATCTACTTCATCACCCTCTTTCACTTCTTTGTCATAAGTTGTGTGTGACTCTACGGCAAAAGTAGTTTTCTTCTCTGTTTTTGCAGAATTTTCACCCATATTAAATTTTTGTAAAAGAACTTCCCATCCAGCATCAAAAAGATGAATATAAAATGCCAAATTCATATGACCATTGTAATCGGTCCATTCTTTTTTTACTCTTCCTGAATTTAAATATATCTTCATTGTTTTTCTTTATTAATTCAAAAAATATAGTAGTTTAAAATAATGAATAATGAAGTAATAATTTCGTGTGCTGTAACAGGATCTGGTGATACAGCAGGTAAACATCCTGAATTACCTATAACACCAAAACAAATTGCTGATGCTTCAATTGAAGCTGCCAAAGCGGGTGCAGCAATAGCTCATGTACATGTAAGAGAACCTGATGGCAAACCTTCTAGGAATTTAAGTTATTATAAAGAAGTGGCTGATAGAATTCGCTCTTCTGATACTGATGTAGTTTTAAATTTTACAACAGGTATGGGTGGTGATTTTGAAGTTGGAACAGGTAAAGATCCTTTAAATCCCGTGGGAGCAAATACAGATATGATCGATGCATTAAGCAGATTAGAACATGTTGAAGAGTTATTGCCTGAAATTTGTACTTTAGACTGTGGATCACTAAATTTTGGTGACTCAAACATGACATTTATTCATACACCGATACAACTAAGAACTGCAGCAAAAAAAATGCAGGAGCTTGGAGTGAAACCAGAAATGGAAGCTTTTGAAATGGGTCATTTATGGTTTGCTAACCAACTTTATAAAGAAGGTTTAATTGATGGTCCTCCTTTTTATCAAATATGCCTTGGTATACCTTGGGGATCACCTGCAACAACCAGCGCAATGAAAGCTATGGCTGAAATGGTACCTTCTGAGGGTGTTTGGTCTGGGTTTGGAATAGGAAGATCACAAATGCCTATGGCTGCACAGGCAGTTATTTTGGGAGGAAATGTTCGTGTGGGACTTGAAGACAATCTTTATTTAAAAAAAGGAGTTTTTGCATCAAATGCACAGTTGGTTGAAAAGGCAAGATGTATTGTTGAAGATATGGGGGCTTCTATTTTATCCCCTCAACAGACTAGAGAGAAATTAAAACTAAAAAAACATTTTTAATTTGAAAAATATTGCTGTCATTGGAACTGGTGTAATTGGTACCGGCTGGATACTTAGATTTATAGCTAATGATATAAGAGTCAAAGCATTTGATAAAAATTCTCAGCAATTACATTTTCTAAAAGAAGAAATAACAAGAACAAACTTAATTATAAAGAAATTATATAATACAAAAATCAATTTCAAAAATTTGGAAATCGTAGACAGTATTGAAGAAGCAGTAAAAAATGCAGATTTAATTCAGGAAAATGTATCCGAACGATTAACTTTAAAAAAAGATGTTATAAAAAATATAAGTAAATATTCACCCTCAAATTCAATAATTGCTTCAAGTTCATCTGGTTTACTTCCATCAGATTTACAATCAAAATGTATTAATCCAAAAAGGTTAATCATAGCTCATCCATTTAACCCTGTATATATTCTCCCTTTGGTTGAAATTGTAAAAGGTAAAAAAACAACAAATTTATATTTTAATAAAGCAAAAAAATTTTATCAAAAAATTAAAATGAAAACATTATTGGTAGAAAAAGAATTACCGGGCTTTTTATCTGATAGATTGCAAGAAGCTTTGTGGAGAGAGGGTTTACATATTATAAATGATGGATATGCTTCAACAAAAGATTTAGATGAAGCAATAACTTATGGTCCTGGTATGAGATGGGCTCTAATGGGAACTTTTTTGACATTTCACTTAGCGGGAGGAGAAATGGGTATGAAACATATGCTAGATCAGTTTGGACCAGCATTGAAGCTTCCATGGACTAAACTCAAATCTCCAAAACTAACAAAAAAACTTAAAGAAAAAATCATTAAAGGCACAAAAAAACAATCAAAGAATCATTCTATAAAAGATTTAAGTAACATAAGAGATAATTTCTTAATAGATTTGCTAGAATTAAAGGAAAAATATAAATTATAATTATGACAATAATCTCAAAATATGTAGTTTTAAAAAATTATATACCAACTGGGTTACCTAAAGAAGAAGATTTTGAAATTAAATCTAAAACTTTAGAATTAGATGAAACAAATAATATTCATGTTCTTAATTCATGGATATCTGTTGATCCGTATATGAGAGCAAGGATGACAGAACGTAAAAATTATAAACCACCCTTTTTACTAGGCGAGGAAATGGAAGGATATGCAATTGGGTCAGTCCAAAAATCAAAAGATTCACAATTTAAAGAAGGAGATGTTGTTTTCAGTAATTTTGGAATGAGAGATAACTTCGTTTGCAAAGGCGGTGATTTAAAAAAAATAAAAAATTCCAATCTTCCATTGCAAACTTATCTTGGGCCTTTAGGAATGACAGGGCAAACTGCATATATTGGTCTTTTTAATCATGGGAATATACAAAAGGGACAAAGTATTCTTGTATCTTCAGCAGGTGGAAGTGTTGGTTCAACAGTTTGTCAAATTGCAAAAAATTTAGGATGCAAAGTATATGCTAGTACTGGATCAGATGAAAAAGTTGATTGGTTAAAAAATGAATTAAATGTTGATGTAGCATTTAATTATAAAAAAATTGATAACCTTGTTGTTCACTTAAAAGAAATTTGTCCTGAAGGATTTGACTTATACTTTGATAATGTAGGAGGTGATTTTTTAGAGTCTGCAATTTTTCGAATGAAAAATTTTGGAAGAATTATTATTTGTGGAAGAATATCTCAAATGAATTCAACTTCTACACCTGCTGGACTAAAAAATATGGCTCACGTATTAGTAAAAAGATTAACTATAAAAGGTTTTTTAATTTTTGATCATCAAAATGATAATGAGCCTTTTGAAACTGATATGCGAAATTGGCTATCTGAAGGAAAAATAAAGTTTAAAGAAACAATTTATGAAAATATAGAAAATGCTCCAAAAGCATTTATAGATCTACTGAATGGTAAAAATTTAGGTAAAATGTTAGTTAAAATTTAGCTAAATTGTAACGTATGGTGATGTCCCTCTATATTTAATATCTAATTTAAGTTCTTTATCAATTGGAGGAAAAGCTCTTTGCTGACATTCCACTCTAGGACATATCCTACAAGAAACTCCAATTGGCATTTGTAATTTTTTATTATTTAGATCAATTCCTTCAGAATAAATTAGATCTTTAGCGTATTTCATATCACAACCTAAACCAATCGAAACAAAGCTTTTAGGCATTCCATGTTTTTCAATTCCTTTCTCAAAAGCTCTTGCGATACAAAAATATACTCGTCCATCTGGCATTTTAGATATTTGAGGATGAATTTTTCCAGGATTTAAAAAAGCAGTATAAACATTCCATCTAGGACAAGAACCTCCATGTCTTGGTATATGAATACCAGATAAAGAAAATCGCTTTGAGACATTTCCAGCAATATCTGTTTTTAAAAAATGAAATGGCACTCCTTCGTTTCCAGGTCTTTGAAGATTTGTTAATCTATGTGTAACTTGTTCAAAACTACAAGCATAATGATGCATCAAAATTTCTACATCATATTTATGTAATTTAGCACTCTTTAAAAAATCGTTATAAGGCATCATAAAAGCAGCAGCATAATAATTTAGTAAAGAGAGTTTAAGCAAAGGTTCGACTTCTTCTGATTCGACGTTATTATCTTTAATAACTTTATTGATAACATCATTAGCCTCTAAATAAGCAACTTGTGATGCTAAATGAAAGTTTCTTGATGTATAAGTTAACATTTCAGAAAGATAAAAAATCTTTGAATTTTCATCAAATCTTTTAACTATTTTTTCATCTTCGTTTATGGTTACTATTTTAACTTCAATTCCATGTTTTGCTTTAAGATAAAGTGATAATTTAGATCCAGAACCAATGTTAGGTCCAGTTTCAAGACCTATTTCTTTTCTTAGATTTTCAGAACTTACTTCTAAATCATGAAAGTAATTTTTATTTTCTTGAAGAATATCTGAAACGATTTCTACAGGTAGTCTTGTTGGTTTTTCAATTTGATTTGCATTGACATCCATCGTTTCAAGTCGATTTTGCATATCTTCTTTAAAACTTTTAAAAGAATCATTTATTGTCAGTAATGCTTTAGCTATGTTAGGATTTGAACCAATAAAGTCACTTGTGTCGTGATTGGTTATCTTTAAATCATCAAAAATCTCATTGCTTAAAACATCCATTACGTCTGAAAGAAGTCGTTTGCTAGATTCTGTTGAGAAGTCTTTAATTGATAAATCTAATTTATCAGCTGCTTTAATTAGTAAGGAAAGTGGTATTTTTCTTTTTCCACTTTCAATTAAATTTAAATAACTAGGAGATATGCCAATAGTTTTTGATAATTCAGCTTGTGAAAAACCTTTACTTATCCTTTGTTTTTTTAACCTTGGGCCAAAATTTATGTCAGATTCAATATTCATTTACAAAATTTACAAAAATAATAAATTCAAAGTAATTTTCTTTACATTAAAACTAAGAAAAACTCTAGTTTTTTTTATTTTATTATGTATTTGTAAAATCTGTAAATATGAACAGTAAATTAACAGAAAATATTAATAACCAAAAAGAAAGCCTAGAGCAGAGTTCTATTGAGAAGAAGGTTCTTGAAGGATCTATAGACTCAAATTATGACCTTAATCTTGCTGATGGTATCGAAGCATACTACAGCGAAAGATACGGTTGGACTCTTAGAAGAAAAACGATCTAATTAAATTAGATTTTATCTCTCTAACTAACGGTACTATTTATTTGGTCATAAGCTTTTTCAGCAATCATAATAGTTGTTGCATTTAAATTAGCACTAACAATATCCGGCATTACAGAAGCATCAACAACTCTTAAGTTTTGAATTCCATGAACCCTTAGGTCTTGGTCTACAACTGAAGTTTTGTCCTCACCCATTTTATTTGTGCATGACGGATGATACGCAGATTCAGATGTATTTTTAATAACTTCATCTAATTCATTTTGATTAGATACATTCTTCCCAGGCCTAATTTCTGTACCAACATATTCTTTAAGTGCTTTTTGAGACAAAATTTTTTTAGCAATTCCTACACCTTCTCTCATTTGTTTTAAATCGTCTTCATGCTTAAGATAATTAAATTGTATTTTAGGATCATCTTTATAGTTATTTGTTTTAATTTTAACAAACCCCCTACTTTTTGGTCTATTTGGACAAACATGAAATTGAAAAGCTTCAAAATTAGGATTTTCTAGACCATGATTAATAACTAAGTAGGGAAAAAAATGAAATTGTAGGTTTGGGTGATTATATGATTTGTCAGATTTAACAAAACCTCCTAACTCTAAGTGTGAGTTTGCTAACCTACCTTTTTTAAATAAAAACCATTTTGATCCTTCTATTGCTTGATATAGAAAATTTGTTGCTAAAGAATGTAATGTTTCATTTTTTTTAGATTTATATTGAATATACATCTCTAAATGATCTTGTAAATTTTCTCCCACCCCAACTAAATTATTAATAACTTCTATTCCCAAGCTTTTAAGATACGTTTCATTACCTATTCCGGATAATTGAAGAATTTTAGGTGAATTAATTGAACCAGCACAAAGTATAACTTCTTTATTGGCTAAATAATTATTAGTTATATTTTTTTTAATCGTTTCAATACCAATTGCAGTTTTATTTTTAAAAAGAATTTTTTTAACATCAATATTATTTATTATTCTTAGATTTTTTCTATTTTGAATTGGCTCTAAATATGCTTTAGCAACACTTTGTCTTACACCTTTGTTTATTGTTACATCAAAAGTTCCAAAACCTTCCTTATCAATACTGTTAGAGTCATTAAATATTTTATATCCAGCTTCTTGTGCAGCTTCTAAAACTTTTTTAAATAGAGAGTATTTTTTATCTATGTTTGATTTATTTACTTTTAATGGTCCCTCTTTACCTCTTACATTACTATCATGAGACCAAGTTTCTAATTTTTTAAAAAAAGGTAAAACTTTTTCATATGACCAATTAGTTAAACCACTTGAAGACCATCTATCAAAATCCTCTTTATGACCTCTAGCGAAAACCATTCCGTTATGCGAAGAGCATCCCCCGATCATTTTACCTCTTGGACAATATAAAGATCTATTATTTAGAAATGGCTCAGGCTCAGTATAATATTTCCAATTATATTTTGGGTCATGCATTGCATATAGAAGTGCACTTGGCATATCAACTTTCCAGGTTTTACTGGATGGGCCAGCTTCTAATAAAATTACAGAATTCTTAGATTGTGAAGACAATCTGTTAGCTAAAACACAACCTGCTGACCCTGCTCCAACAATGATGTAGTCAGCGTTTTTATCCACTAATTCATTCTTTCAGTATTTCCATCAACAGTCATGATTTGACCAGATACATTTTCTGAAGCATCGCTCAATAAAAATAATGCCATTGATGCAATATCTTCTTTTTCTACAAATGTGTTTAATGAAACCATTGACTCTAATTCTTTTCTTACTTGTTTATTTGTTGAATTAATTAATTTAGCTTTAGCATTTATTACTCTATCCATTCTATCGCCATTAACAGAACCAGGACAAATTGCATTCACACGTATTTTAAATTTTCCTAATTCAACTGCTAATGTTTTAGTTAATCCAATTATTGCCCATTTACTTGATGCATATGGTGAACGTTGAGCAAAACCATATAATCCTGCAGTTGAAGATAAATTAATGATAGATCCTTTTTTTGCTTTTTTTAAAAATGGAATAGCAAATTTTGTAAAATAAAAATGTGAACTTAAATTGGTTTTTATTGTGTTATCCCATTCATCTATTGAAATATTTTGAAGATACTTTGTAGGTCCTGCAATACCTATATTATTTATTAATCCATCTATTTTTTTTAAGTTAGATAGAGATTTAAAATATTCTTTAATGTCTTTTGGATTTGTGCAGTCTAAGTGTTTAGCGAATATTTTATTACGATATTTTTTATTTAAATTTATTTTATTAATTTTTGATTTATTTATATCAGATAAATATACTTTTCCACCTGAACTGATTATTTTATTTGCTATAGCAAAACCTAAGCCATCTGCACCAGCAGAAATAATATAATTTTTTTTACTAAGATTAATTTTCATTTATTGAATATTATCTATCTCTTTTTTAGAAATATATCCAATAGTTTTACCTTTATTGTCAGTAACTACTATTGTTAAGCTATCTTCAAGAATTTTATTTTTAAAATTTTTTAGTTTTATATTTTGATTTACTTTGTAAATAGAACCTAATGTTAAATTATCTTTATTAAAACTGTTCTCAATTATCATTATATTTTTTGCTTCTAGATTATCTATTCTATTTTCTTTGCTAGAAAAAAAATTAAGTAAAAATTTAAATATATTCATTATTTAAAATATAGATTACTAGTAAGATCTTTTATTCAGAAGATTGGTTAGCCAATCAGGATCCATTTCTGGGACTGAAGACAATAAAAGTTCTGTATAATCAGGATATGGTGGATTCAAAATTTTACTTTTCAAACCCTGTTCCACTACCTCACCTTGATACATAACAACTATTTCATCTGAGATTGCTTTAACCGTTGCTATATCATGGGTTATAAAAATATAAGTAACACCAAGCTCTTTTTGTAATTTTTGGAGTAATTTTAATATTCCTTCTTGAACAATTTGATCTAGTGCTGATGTTACTTCATCACAAATAATTAAATCTGGGTTAGCCGCTAAAGCTCTTGCAATGCATATTCTCTGTTTTTGACCTCCAGATAATTCGGATGGTAATCTATCTAAAAAAGTTTCATCTAGCTCAATCATTTTTAATAATTCAATAACTTTTGCTTCTCTTTCTTTTCCTTTTATACCTTGATAAAATTCTATTGGCCTTCCTATTATTTCATCAACAGTTTGACGAGGGTTCATTGCAGTGTCAGGCATTTGAAAAATTATTTGAATTCTTCTTAATTCTTCTTTTGACCTTTGCTCAAGTTTTGGAGACAATTTTTTTCCATCAAAAATTATTTCTCCTTTTAATTGAGGAAGTAAGCCTGTAATTACTCTTGCTGTTGTTGATTTTCCTGATCCACTTTCACCAACTATAGCTACTGTTTTACCTTTAGGAATATCTATAGAAACATTATGTAAGACCTTTGATGAGCCATATGCTGCATCAATATTTTTAATAGACAACATATAATCTTCATTTGTTTCTTCAGGCTTGATCAGTGATCTTACTGACCATAGAGATTTGGTGTATTCTTCTTTTGGGTTTGATAGCATATCTCTTGTTTCAGCTTCTTCAACTTCTTCACCGTATCGCAAAACTTTTATTCTATCAGCCATTTGCGCAACTACGGCTAAATCATGAGTAATATAAATTGCTGCTGTATTAAATTTATCTACTATAGATCTCATAGCAGATAATACTTCAACTTGAGTTGTTACATCTAAAGCTGTTGTGGGCTCATCAAATATAATTAACTCTGGTCTTGGGGACATAGCCATTGCAGTCATTATTCTTTGTAGTTGCCCTCCAGATACTTGATGCGGGTATCTATTTCCTATATTTTCCGCATCTGGAAGCTGTAGTGATTCATAAAGTTGAACCGCATCTTTTTTTAACACATCCGTTGGATTTATCTTTAATCTATTAGCAGCACTTATTGTTTGCTCCATTAATCTATGAGCAGGATTAAAAGATGCTGCTGCTGATTGAGCAACATAAGATATTTTAGTTCCCCAAATTTTTCTCTTTTCAAATTCAGTTAGTTTAGCGAGGTCTATGCCATTAAAATTAATTTCTCCTTTTATAATCTTACAACCTGGTTGGGTATAGCCCATTGCAGCTTTACCCATAGTAGATTTTCCGGCACCACTCTCTCCAATTAATCCTAGTATTTCTCCTCTGTGTAAAGTCAAATCTACACCTTTTAAAATTTTATGCCATCTCTCATCTGAAAATCCATCAATATGGATATTTTTCATTTCAAGCAGGAGTTCTTTTGATTTATTTAACGTCATCTTTTAATCCGCTAGTAATGTAAAGATACCAATCAACAACAAAATTAATTGATACACAAAGTAAAGCAATTGCAGCAGCTGGAATTAATGGTGTTAAACCTGCAGTTATATCATATTGCGCATATTGAATAAGTATTGCATTTTCCCTCACCATTGATGCCCAATCTGCTGAAGGGGGTTGAATGCCAATTCCTAAAAAACTTAAACTAGATATTGTAAAAATTATAAATATGAACCTTAAGCCAAACTCAATAATCAAAGGTGAAGCTATATTAGGAAGTATTTCTCTGAAAATAATATATGATAAATTTTCACCTCTTAATCTCGCGACCTCTACATATTCTAGAACAACTTGACCAACAGCAACTGATCTTGATATTCTAAAAAATCTAGTTGACTCCAAAATTCCTAAAATGACAATTAAATTAAAATTAGTAGGTCCAAAAACTGATAAAAGTATAAAAGTAAAAATCATTACAGGTATAGCCATAAGCGTGTCTACTATTCTACTTAATAGCTGATCTAAATACCTTCTATCCAGAGCAGCTATAATTCCAAATACTGTTCCAATTCCTAAAGCAATAAAAGTAGCCAATAAACAAATACCAATTGTATTTCTTGCAGCATAGATAATGCGAGAAAAAATATCTCTTCCAATTTGATCAGTACCAAATATATGACCATCACCCCAAGGAGCATAAGCTACTGGGAATATTTCTGCTTCTCCATGTGGAGCAATTAAGGGAGCAAATATTGCAGCAAAAAAATATATAAATAGTACAATCATACCAAACCAAGCTGAGATTGGAGCTTTTGATAAGGCAATTTTTAATCTTTCTAATCTAGTTCTTCTTTTAATTAAATTTGCAACTTCACTTTTTGCAGAATAAGATAAATTTTCGCTCATTTGGGATATAGTAACCTTGGGTTAGAAATAATTCCGATCAAGTCAGCAATTAAATTTAATATTACATATGTTGATGCAAAAATTAATGCACAAGCTTGAACAACGGGTAAATCTCGATTATAGACTGATCCGACCATCAACCTACCAATACCTTGATAGTTAAAAACATATTCAACAACAACTGAGCCAATCAACATATAAGCTAAGTTTATTGCAATTACTTGAGAAATAGGTGCCCAAGCATTTGGAAGTGCGTGTTTAACAATTACCTCGTATCTAGAAGCTCCCGATAATTTTGCCATTTCAATATATTCACTTGATAAGATATTTATTATCGCTGACCTTGTCATTCTCATCATGTGACCCATAGTAATTAATGTCAAAGTAAAAACTGGAAGAGCAGTCCTGTAAAATCTTTCAGCCAAAGTTGAAGCTTCATCCACATTAGAAATAGTTGGAAAAACTGGAAACAGTGTCGCTAGTAAAAGAATAAAAATATAGGCTGTAAAAAATTCTGGTGAAGATACGGTTACTAAGCTAACTCCATTTGCTGACCTATCATAATAAGAGTTTCTGTATAATGCTGCTGAGATACCTAAGATTAAAGATAGAGGAATAGCCAACATGGCGGCAACCCCTGTTAAAAATAATGTATTCTTTAATCTGGGGACAATTAAACCAACAACTTCTCTAGACCTATCACCTTGATCCCCTTGAACTTTAGATCTTCCAGAGAAAGAACTACCAAAATCTCCTTGAAAAACATTTCCTAACCAATCAAAATATCTTGTTACCGGAGGTTTATCTAAACCCAATTCTGCTCTTAGGGCTTTTACTGCAGATTTTGTTGCACTTTGACCTAATATTTCCGTGGCAAAGTCTCCCGGTAAAAAAGAGAATGTACTAAATATTATTACCGAAAATGCAAAAACTGTAACGAGGCCAAGGCTAAGCCTTAACAAAATTGTTCTAAATATTG
Organism: uncultured Alphaproteobacteria bacterium; assembly: GCA_902613275.1. Next base: position 26,950 of record CACMGM010000003.1, on the reverse strand, counting down.
GATGAATTCTACTAATATTACCCTCCTTAAAGATACAATCTTAATTCTTAAAGTTTTGTCTAAATTAGGTCAACATGTAAGCTAAAATTAATAATTTATACGTTGAATTAAAACGTTATATATGTTTTTATAAACTAACTTAAGTTTGTTTTTTGTTAAATTTTTAGAAATTATGAACAAAATCTTAGGTTTTTGTTCAATTATAAGGGAGGACAAATGAAAAATAAGAAAATAGACAAATACATTGAAGAACAGTCTTCAAAGCTAACAAAAGGGCTTATTGATAGAAGACAGTTCATGATGTCTGTCCTTGCTACTGGGGTCACGCTACCAATTGCATTATCATTAGCAGATAAAGCAGTTGCAGCTACACCAAAAAAAGGTGGACATTTAAGATGGGGTAATAGTGCAGCAGATGCAACTGATACTCTTGATCCAGCAACTTATCAGAGCTCATTTATGCAAGCTACTGCTTGGTCATATCAGAACTGTTTAACTGTTGTTGATTCAGATCACACAATTGTTGGAGAGCTTGCTGAGTCAATTGAATCAGACGATGCTCAAACATGGGTATATAATCTTCGCAAAGGTGTTGAATTCCATAATGGTAAATCAATGACAGCAGAAGATGTTGTGCTCAACTATCAGTATCATATGAATCCAGATACTGCTTCGGCAGCAGGTGGACTTTTATCTCAAATTGAAACAGTTTCTGCTGATGGAAATGACAGAGTTATTTTTAAGCTAAAAGGTGCAAATGCCGATTGGCCTGCAATAACTACTGACTATCACATTATGATTAAACCAACAAAAGATGGAGTTGTTGATGCTCAATCAACGATTGGAACTGGTCCATATATTATGGATGAATTCAATCCTGGTGTTGGTGCAAAATTTGGAAAAAGAAATCCAAATTATTTCAAAGGTGATAGTGTTGCACACTTTGATTCAGTTGAAGTAATCGGAATTAATGATCCTGCTACTAGACAAGCAGCATTATTAAACGGTGAAATTGATTGGATGAATGGTGTTGATCTTAGAACTGCTAATCTATTGACTAGAAATCCTAGTGTAGAAATTACAGCAGCTTCTGGTTACGCTCACTATACAGCTCCAATGAGATTGAACGTTCCACCGTTTGATAACTTTGATGTGCGTATGGCAATGAAGTTTGCAATCAAAAGACAGGAAATTGTTGATAAGATTATGCTTGGATATGGTACTGTTGGTAATGATCATCCGATCTCTACTGCTCACCCATACCATAATAGCGCTTTAGAGCAGAGAGAGTTCGATGCTGATAAAGCTGCTTATCACTGGAAAAAATCTGGAGTAAGTGGACCAATTGAAATTAGTACTTCTGAGGTTCCTTATGCAGGATGTACAGATGCAACTAACTTGATAGCAGCATCTGCTCAAGAATGTGGTATCGATCTTCGAGTTAAAAAAGAACCTGAAGATGGTTACTGGAGTAACGTATGGAACACTAAAGGTTTCAGTATGAGTTCTTGGGGTGGAAGACCTACAGAAGATATGATGTGGTCTGCTGCATTCACAGATGACACAGAGTGGAACGAAGCTGCTTGGGGTAATCTAGTTCAAACTGATTCAACTGTTCGTTTCAATGAACTTGTTAGATCTGCTAGATCAGAACTTGATGCAGAAAAAAGAAAATCAATGTACTGGGAAGCACAAGCTCTTTGTAACTACGATGGTGGTGCAATTGTTTATGCATTTAACCAATACGTTGGTGCTGGTTCTAAAAAACTTGCTCACGGTGAAGATGTTGCTGGTAACTGGGAAAGTGACGGTAACAAACTTTCTGAACGTTGGTGGTTTGCATAGAATATTAATTTTCTTTGTGGCGCATTTAAATGTGCCACACTATTTCTACTAATCTCCAAAAAAATGTTTTTAAAAAATAAGAAATACCTCTTTGATGGAGGTTCCGGTCAAACTTTAATGGAAATGGGTTTAGAGACAACAGGTGATCTTTGGTCAGCACAAGCTTTATTAAATGAAAATAATCACCAAATGGTCGTAGAAATGCATAAAAATTTTATAAATGCTGGATCACAATTAATAGTCACTTCAAATTTTAGTGTTAGAAGGAGGTTACTAAAAAAATATAATTTACTTGATAAATTTGAATTTGGAATAAGATCTGCTGGAGCACTTGCATTAAAAGCAAAAAATGAAAGTGAAAAAAAAGTTATTATTGCAGGCTCATTGCCTAATCAAGGTAATACATATTCCCCAATACATTTTGAAACTGATGAAACAATGTTTAATTATTTTCATGAAATTGCAAAAATATTAAAAGATTATGTCGATATATTTTACTTAGATGTTTTGTGTTCCATCAAAGAAATAAAAATTGCTTTAGAAGCTTCAAAAGAATTTAATAAACAAGTTCTTGTAGGTGCACACTTACGTTATGATGGAAAATTACCATCTGGAGAAAGTCTTGATGAACTTTTTGAAACTATTCAAAAATTTAATTGTTGCGGGATAATATCAGCCTGCGTATCACCTGAAATCGTTAATTTAAGTATTCCTATATTTAATAAACAAAAGCTTCCTTTTGGTTATAAAATGAATTTATTTAAAGAACTGCCTACTAGTAATGAAGAAAAATTTAATTCAGAAGGTTTTGAAGGACGTTATGATTATATTGATCCTATTGAGTTACTTGGCACTCGAAATGAAGAATTTGGAGAAGAAAAATATAAAATGTTTGTTTTAAATTCTTTAAATGAAGGTGTTACTCTAGTTGGTGGATGCTGTGAAGTAAAGCCACGACATATTGAAGCTATTAAAAATTTATTTTAAAATTTTTTTTTCAATATTTTATGATAAGTTGAATAAATTTTATGGGAGATTTAGTTAGTAATTACAGATTTGTTGTAAAGCCAGTTATTAAAGAAACTGGTAGATCTCTAGATTTGGCTAGACCCATGAAAATACATCCTTTAACTTATCAAGAGTTACCACTTAACCCAGAATATACTAACTACGCCGATGGGAGATTTACGCTTGAAAAATTGTCTCATGCTACAGCAGATGAAATGTATTGGAAAGCTAGACAAGAAATAATTTTACGTCATACAGGTGAGCATCCATACGAAATCTCTGGGCCGGATGCTGAAAATTTACTTCAACAAATATTTCCTAGAGATATTTCAAAAGTAAAAATAGGACGATGTTCTTATCAATTTGCTTGTTACCATGATGGAGGAATGATTTCAGATGGATTATTATTAAGATTAGAAAAAAATAAATTTTGGTTTGCACAAGGTGATGGACATTTATATAGTTGGTACAAAGCTCATTCGAAAAATTTAGATGTTGAAATTAAAGATCCAAACGTTTGGGTAAGTCAAATACAAGGCCCGAAATCTCTAAAACTTTTAGAAAAACTAGTTGATATACCATTAAAAAATAATTTTAATTATTTTGATTGGGTTGAAACTTCAATTGACTCAGAAGAAGTGATTATAAGCAGAACAGGGTTTACAAATGAACTTGGCTGGGAAATTTATTTAAGACCAGAAAATGATTCAAAAAAAATTGGAGACTTAATACTCAGTAAAGGCGAAGAAATGGGAATGATTCTAACAGCCTCACCAGGATTTAGATGTAGAAGAATTGAGGCAGGTCTCTTATCTGCAGGGAGAGATTTTACAAGAGACAGATCTCCATTTGCCGTTGGATTAGGAAAGTTTATAGATTTTAATAAAGGAGATTTTATTGGAAGAGATTATTTACTTAATGCAAACAAAGATTGTTTAACATGGGGTATGAGAGTGGAAAATAGCTTTGCGTTGGTTGATTCTGAAATTTCTATTGATAATAAAAAAGTTGGAATTGTAACTTCAAGTACATGGTCGCCATTTCAAGTTTGTGGTGTTGCTATAGTTCATATGGATAAAGCAGAGTTTGGGCCAGACACAATAGTAGATGTTAGATGTGATGATGGTAGCGTGCAAAAAGGTGAAATATGTACTTTACCAATGTATGATGAGAAAGGAGAAATACAAAGAGGTTTAACAGAAGATATTCCATCTAGTCCAATAGCTTGGAAGGGTATTTCAAAAAACTAATATATTTTGTAATAGAATTATAAATTATATTAGAATACAAATATTAAAATGAATGATCTCATTAAACCTAGCACAAAAATTCACACAATTGATGATGCAATAAGGCTATCTAAAAAAAGATTACCAAAATTAGTCTTTGACTTTATTGATGGAGCATCAGGAGATGACAAACTTGCAGAAATTAATAGTACAGCATTAGATCAAATTAGACTTGAGCCTAAGGTTTTTAGAAATGTTGAGAATAGAAATTTAAGTAAAAAAATATTTGATTTTCATTTTGATTATCCATTTGGATTTGCACCAATGGGAATGACAAATCTTTCATGGCCTGATGCAGATAAAATGATAGCAAAAGAAAGTGCGTATAATAATATTCCAACATGTGTTTCAATGGCTTCTAGTACTACGCTAGAAGATATGTTTACTTTTTCAGAAGGTCATTCGTGGATGCAAATATATATTTTTCAAAGTGAAGAATTTATTATGGAATTATTAAAAAGAGCAGAAAGTATTGGATACAAGGTTTTGATCCTCACTGTTGATGTTCCAATTCTTTCAAGAAGAGCTAGAGATGATAGAAATGGCTTTGGTTATCCATTTAAAATTGGCCCAAAACAATTTTTAGATTTTGCACTACATCCTCAATGGAGCTTAACAACTTTGTTTAAAGGTGCTCCACAACCAATGAATTATGTTACCTCCAAAAGTGGTGATCAAGTTTTTAGACGAAAAGAAAGTAGAGGGGCAACTGATTGGAATACTCTAAAAAGGGTTCGAGACGCTTGGAAAGGAAAATTAATAATCAAAGGAGTAATGAATTCTGAAGATGCTTTGAAAATTAAAGAGGCTGGCGCTGATGCAATTCAAGTATCAAACCATGGTGGAAGACAACTAGATAGTGCTACTGCTTCTATTAATGCTTTACCATTAATACGAAAAGCTTTGGGAGACGATTTTCCAATACTTTTTGATAGTGGCATTAGAAGTGGTAGTGATATTTTACGCGCGTTAGCTCTGGGAGCTGACTTTGTTATGTTTGGCAGACCTCTAATGTACGCCATTGGTGCAGATGGTGCAAAAGGTCTTCGAAGAATCATTAACCTTATTAAAGAAGAGTTAAGTACAAATCTTGGCTTAGTGGGATTAAACGATATAAATGAAGTTGATAAAAAAATTATAGCAGAGAAATTTTTTAAGGATATAAAGTATTAAAATGGGAGATAAAAAGATTAGAGGTGGGGCATTAGTTGCAAGAGCTCTTAGAGACAAAGGTATTGATAATGTATTTACACTTTCTGGAGGTTTTTGTAATCCAGCACTTGAAGGATTTATGGAGTGTCAAATTAATGTAATTAATTGTCCTCATGAACAAATTGCTGGTCATTTAGCTGATGGTCATACTAGAATATCAAGAAAACCATCCGTTTGTATTGTCGGGCCAGAAGGTTTTGCAAATGCAGTGCCTTCAATGATGGAAGCATGGGGTGAAAGATCACCTGTTATTTTTATAACTGGATCAAGTAGCTTAAAAAGACAAGGAGCAGGTGGTTTTAAGGAAATAGATGATGTATCTATAGCAGCACCGTTAACAAAATACAGTGCAAGTATAACAGATGGCAATAGAATAAGAGAGTTCGTAGATAAAGCATATAGAATTGCAACAAATGGCTATCCTGGTGCAGTACATTTAAGTGTACCAGTAGATATAATGTTTTCATCATTTGCAGATGATGCAGGTTTAGAAGAAAGACCTTTTACTCATCAAAAAAAACCACTCGCAAAAGCTTGGCCCGATCCTGAGAGTTTAAATGAAATATTTGATCTGGCAATTAGTGCACAAAAACCTGTTTTTATTGGAGGGCATGGTGTTTGGTGGTCTAGTGCAGAAAAAAAATTAGAGAAAGCTGGCTTTGAATTAAACATTCCAATATTTAATATACCATACCATCAGAAGCTTTTAGGCGAAGAAGTAGATTCATACATGGGTCTGGCAGATATTCATCAATATCCTCCATCAAAAATGGCTCTTCATGAATCAGATTTGGTTCTTATGATTGGTGCACGTCTTGATAATCAAATGAATTTTGGAAATCCTCCACTTTTTCCAAAAAGCACTAAGCTTGTTTGTATTAATGGATCGCATGAAGAAATAGAATTAAATAGAGCTGCAGATATTAACCTACTTTGTGACCCTGGAGTTTTTTTGGATAAACTCATAGAGTTAAAAAAAAATAGTAAATGGAAATTAAACAATGAATGGTTTAAGAAGAATAAAAAAGAGAAAAAAAATTGGATCAATAAAACATTAGATGACTTAAATAAAGAAACTGAAGAGACTAAAAAAAATGGTGGGAAAATTCATCCTCTTCAATTAGCTTTAGATGTTCAAGAAGTGTTAACTGAAAATGATTGGTTAGTTATTGATGGTGGTAATACGCATTTCTGGTCCGAGATTGCAATTAATATTGCTGGATCAAAAGGTAAAAAACTTGGAGGAATATTACATCCAGGCACTTTCAGCATGTTAGGTGTTGGAGTTCCTTTTGCAGTATCAGCGAAAAATCTTAATCCTAAATCTAATGTTGTTTTAATAAGTGGAGATGGTGCATTTTTATCTGGAGGATTGTCAATTGAAGCTGCATTTCAAGAAAAAAAACCTATTGTTGTTGTTATAGATAATAATGGAGGTCTTGACTGTATTTCTCAACAACAAGAAAGGTTATTTGAAAGTGGGAAACACTTTGCAACTGATTTTAGAGATATTCCATTTCATTCAATTTTTGAAGGTTTTGGAGGGCATGGAGAATTAGTTACTAAAAGAGAAGATTTAGGCCCCGCTTTAAAAAGAGCTTTAGAAAGTGGTAAAACTTCATGTATAAATGTTAAGGCTAAAGGTGTTATAAGTCCTATAGTTGCTGCAGTTAGTGATAAAAGAGATAAAGCATCTATAGAATAGGTTATGGCAATTTTTTCTACACATTTACTAAACTCAATAGATGGTACGCATGCAAGTGATGTAGAAATTGTTATTTATAAAGTAAATAATAATAACAAAGTTGTATTTCTAGAAGATAAAACAGATAGCTCTGGAAGAATGCTTAAAGAATTTGAATTAACGAAAGAAGATTGTGAAAGTGATTATGAAATGATAATTAATTCTGGTAAATATTTTAGAAATACTAGTGAAATAATTAATTCAATAAGTGTTAAATTTAAAATGAAAGATCCTCTTAAAAAATATCACATACCTTTAATTGTTTCTCCAAATGGATACTCAATATGGTGGTCTAAATAAAATGAGTAATTCAGGATTAAACATGTCTAGACGTATTAGGAGGACTCCCTATACGGAGAAAGTAATCGAGGCTGGTGTAAGCGGTTTTACTGTAGTTAATCATATGCTTCTTCCAAAATCATATAAAGTAACAGTAGAAGAAGATTACTGGCACTTATCTAAAAATACACAAATTTGGGATGTCTCATGTCAACGACAGGTTCAAATAATAGGAGAAGATGCTACAAAATTAATACAACTTATGTCTCCAAGATCAATAAAAGATATGCCTATTGGTAAATGTTACTATTATCCAATGATTGATGAAAATGCAGGGATGATAAATGATCCTGTACTTTTAAAATTAAGTGAAAATAAATATTGGCTATCAGTTGCAGACTCAGACGTTCTACTTTGGGCAAAAGGCTTGGCTGTAGGAAGAAATTTTAAAGTTGATATTATAGAGCCAGATATTTACCCTCTTGCAATTCAGGGTCCAAAATCTGAAGAATTAATGTCATCAATATTTGGAGAAAAAATTAAAAAATTAAAATTCTTTCATTTTTCTTTTTTTGAATTTGAAGGAACAAAACAGATAATTGCAAGATCGGGATATAGTAAACAAGATGGTTTTGAGATTTATCTTAAAGGTTTTAGTTTAGGAAAAAAACTTTGGGAAATTATTTGGGAAGCAGGAAAAGATTTTAATATTTCACCTGGATGTCCAAATTTGATTGATAGAATAGAAGGTGGCTTATTATCCTATGGTAATGAATTTACTTTAGAAAATAATCCAATTGAATGTGGATTTGATAATTATTGTAACAATTTATCTCATGATTTCATTGGAAAAAATGCACTAAAAAAAATATTAAAAAATGGAATAGAAAAAAAAATAAAAGGAATTACATTTGATGGGTCCCCGACTCCTCCCTGCACAATACCTTTTCCTGTATACTCAAAAAATAGATTTCAAATTGGTAATATCACCTCTGGTATTTATTCACCATTTTTAAAAACCAATATTGGACTATCAATGGTTGATAGAGATTATTGGAATGATGGGCAGGATGTTATCGTATTAACGCCAGACAATATTGAGAGAAAAGGCAAAGTGTGCTCACTACCTTTTAATTATTCCTGAAATGAGTCATTCAATCGAATTAAAGTGGGAATTAGGAGATCAAAAACTCGAATTTGGAAAATACTTAACTGATCACATAGTAATACTTAACAAAAATGTATCTATTGATGCGGGATCATCTCCAGATTATGGAGGCAGCGAAACTAATATTAATCCAGAACAAAAACTAGCTGCAGCGGTAAGTAGTTGTTTTATGATGACGTTTTTAGCTTTAGCTGCAAAAATGAAATGGCCAGTTATTAATTACAAAGATAAAGCAATTTCGTATTTAGGAAAAAATGCAGAGGGAAGAATGTACGTTAACAAAATAGAACTAAATCCAGCCATAGTATTTGATGATAATTTTACTATTACTGATGAAGAAATGAAAAAGATGAAAGAGAGATCGCATAAGTATTGTTTTATCGCTAATTCACTATCTAAAGATGTTGAAATTCAAATCAATTAAATGAATTTTAATCTAATTTTAACAGAAAAAAATAATAATATTTTTAATATTATTCTTAATGATCAGAGAAACCAAAATACTTTAAGTGAAAATATGATCAATGAATTAACATCAGCACTAGACATAGCTGATAAAGATAATGATGTAAAAGTAATTATTTTATCATCAAACGGTAATATTTTTTGTGCAGGACATAATTTAAAAGATTTAAATTCACAAAGATTGCAAAATGACAAAGGTGAAAGCTATTTTAATAAAATATTTCAAATGTGCTCTCAACTTATGCTGAAAATTAATAAAAATAATAAACCAGTTATAGCTATGGTTGATGGTATTGCTACTGCAGCAGGCTGTCAGTTAATTTCTAGCTGTGATTTAGCTTACTCAAGTAGCAGAGCAAAATACGCAACTCCTGGTGTTAATATTGGATTATTTTGTTCTACACCAATGGTTCCATTATCAAGAACTGTAGGAAAAAAGCAAGCAATGGAAATGCTTCTCACTGGAGATCTTATAGATGCAAATAAAGCATTAAGGATTGGTTTAATAAATGATGTCTTTGAAGAAGAAAGTTTAAAAGAAAATGTATTTCAAATTGCTAAAAAAATATCGTCTAAATCTTCTAATACTATTAAAATTGGTAAAGAAGCTTTTTACAAACAAAAAGATATGAATTTAGAAGACGCATATACTTTTACTTCAAAGGTAATGACAGAAAATATGTTACATGATGATTCCAAGGAAGGTATTGAAGCTTTTTTAGAAAAAAGAGAACCAAACTGGAAAGAATAATTACCTCTTAAAATGGGTCTGGTTGAGATGGATTGGTAGCTAGCCAAGTAGATTTAGTCTGCATGTAACTTTGCATTCCCTCCCATCCATTTTCACGACCGTATCCTGATTGCTTGAAGCCTCCAACCGGAGATTGAGTAGATGCATTAAAATAATTATTTATATAAACAGTTCCAGCCTCTATCTTATCCGCTAAACGTATAGCTTTATTAGTATCCTTAGTCCAAATACCCGCTGCAAGCCCATAAATAGTATCATTTGCAATTTTAATTACTTCATCTTCATCCTCCCAAGTTTGTATTGAGGCTACAGGTCCAAATACTTCATTTTGAGCTAAATCATCTTCATTTGGAACATTGTCAAAAATAGTTGGTCCAATATAGTATCCTTCAGACTTTTGTTCTTTTCTTCCATCAATTAATAATTTTAAACCTCTTTTTTCAGCTGCTTCTATCGTAGATAAAATAAATTCATATTGCTCTTTATTTGCTATAGGTCCTATTTGTGTTGCAACATCATTTGGGTGACCAACTTTAGCCTTTTTAACAACTTCTAATAAATTATGAGTAAATTTATCTTTTATATCTTTATGCACTAGTATCCTTGATCCTGAAATACAACTATGACCTGAAACTGGAAATATACCCGACACAACTCCATTTACTGATAAACTTAAATCAGCATCTTTGAATATAATTTGTGGTGATTTACCCCCTAACTCCATAATAATAGGTTTAACATTTTTGGATGCACTTAAACTTGCTGCACTCCCCCCTTTTGTTCCGCCTGTAAAACTTATCATCCTAACATCTTGGTGTTCAATAAGAGGCGCTCCGGTTGTAGCACCAAAACCAGTAACAACATTTATCAAACCTTCTGGAAGATCAGCTTCTTCTAAAATTTTCATTAACTCTAATGTAGAGCATGATGCTCTTTCTGAAGGTTTAATTACAACAGTATTGCCTGCTGCTATGGCCGGTGCTAATTTCCAGATTAATGTTCCAATTGGTGAGTTCCAAGGAAGAATAAGTGCAACAACTCCAAATGGTTCCCATTTTAAATAATTATGCATATTTGGAACCTCTGAAGGTATCAATCTACCTTCATACTTGTCACACATGCCTGCATAATAATAAAAACTCTCAGTCTGCCAGCTGGTTAAAGAAGGAGTGATATTTTTGGGAAGTTTGCCGTTATCTTTAGTTTCTATTTGCCCAATACGTTCTGCATTTTTAGCAATAATATCTCCAATTTTTGTTAATGTTCTCCCTCTTTCTGCTGGATGCATTTTACCATAAGGACCATCATAATAAGCCTGTTTAGCAGATGATACCGCGAGATTAATATCTTGTTCATTACAATCAGGGATCTTTGCCCATACTTTTCCTATAGACGGATCCTCACTTTCAAAATATTTTTCAGAAGAAGGTTCATGCCATCGATTTCCTGTATAAAATTTGTAGGTTTGAATTTCAGACATAATTTATTTAAACTTAAATTTTTTCATTGGTCAACTTATTTGTGATTAATTAATTTTTTAATATCATATCTGATGCTTTTTCTGCTAACATAATTACAGATGCATTTATATTTCCACTTATCATATCTGGGAAAGAAGAAGCATCTACTACTCTCAGATTGTCTATTCCTCTAACTTTAAGCTGATTATCAAGTACAGCCATTTTGTTATTACTTGAACCCATTGCACATGTAGATGCAGGATGATGACCTGTTTGTACATGATTTCGAACTGACTCTTTTAAATCTTGGTCACTTTTGATTTTTTTTCCTGGAAGTAATTCTTCTGAAACAATTTTAGCTAAACTGGGTTTTGACAATACTTCTCTTGTATGTTTCATCCCCTCTATCATATCTTCCATATCAGATGGATCGATAAACCAATTTGGACTTATATTAAGTTCATCATTTGGATTTGAGCTTTTAAGTTTTATACTTCCTGTACTCTTTGGTCTTAGTAAATTAATTTGAAAGTGTAATCCTGGAAAAGCTTTTTTACCTCTAGAAAAAAATAATGAACCAAAATTTAATAAATTGTCTAAACTCATAGACCAATTATCTTTTTCTTCTTTGAAACACATAGGTGTCATGAATACTTGTATTTCAGGCATATCTTTTTCTCTTATTGCATGAAATAAATTAGTTGACCAAAAAGGAGCTGCGGCTAATCCCTTTTTAAATAAAATATATTTTAATCCCACAATAATAGCTCTATCGATCCTTTGATATTTAGAGAAACTTAAATTGTTATTTTGAATAGCCCAATTCATTGGCATAACAGGATGATCGTGAAGGTTTTCACCTACTCCGGGTAAGTTAATTATTAATTCTATATTTTTTTCTTTTAAATGTTCTTCTGGGCCAATTCCTGATAACATTAGACATTTGGGACTGCCGAATGCTCCTAAAGATAATATTACCTCTGATGAGGCATAAACTTCACCATTTGACAAAAGTAATCCTTTAGCTTTATTTTTCTCAATTAAAATTTTTATTACAGATGTATTTTTATAAATTGTTAAGTTGCTAGGTTTAAATTTCAAATAAGCTTCTGCAGATGATTGTCTTTTTCCATTCCATACTTTAACATCATATCGGCCTACTCCATTTAGATTGCCATTATAAAAATCATTATTAATTTCTGCCCCAGCATCAACACATGCATCAATAAATGCTTGATCGATTGAATTGAAATTTCCAGCTGGTGTAAGTTTTAAAGGACCTGAATGTGAGTGATATTCATTTTTTTCTCTATGAAAAGCTGAAGCAGATCTTTTGAAATATGGTAATACATCATTATACGACCAACCCTCTAAGCCCTTTTGTCTCCACCTATTAAAATCACCTGGAGCACCTCTCATGTAAATCATACCATTTAAAAGAGATGATCCTCCTAATCCTTTACCTCTAGGGTATAAAATTTTTCTATTATTTAAAGAAGGTTGGGGTATTGACTCAAAACCCCAATCAAATTTAGGGTTTCCAAAAATGTATCCGTTACCACCAGGCATTTGAGTGAATAAACTTTTTCCTGACCCCCCTGCTTCTATTAGTAATACCTTTATATCTTTATTTTCAGATAATCTTGAAGCTAATGTACAGCCAGCAGAACCTCCTCCTGCTATTATATAGTCAAATGTTTTTTTCATTTTTTAAAAATATAAATTATACTAATTATTAATTTATAAGTAAACTCGAGTAAATTAAATATGAATAATTACAAAGATTGGATTGGAAAGAAAATTTCAAGAAGCGATATTATTACTCCTCGATTAGTTGGTCATTTAAAAAAAACAATTGATCAAAACTGTTTAAGTGATCAAACTGTGCCTGAGGGAATTTTTTTATGTTTATGCCCAGATGTAGCTTCAATAAATGATCTGGACAAAGATGGAAATACAAAATTAGGAAATTTCTTACCCGAGTTACCTTATAAAATTAGAATGTGGGCTGGTGGTAAAATAAAAATTTTTGATGAATTTGAAATTGGATCTGAAATTAAAAAAAATTCAACCATTTCAAATATTGAATTTAAAGAAGGTAGATCAGGCAATCTATGTTTTGTTAATATTAATCATGAATATTTAAATAAAAATAAATTAATAATATCAGAAGATCAAACTGCTGTTTATAGAGAAAAAATAAATAAAAACTCCATTACTCCTAAAATAAAAGACGAATTAAAATTAATTGATAAATTGCAAATTTTTAGTTCATCAACTTTGCTATTTAGATATTCTGCTTTAACTTTTAATGGACATAAGATTCATTATGATAATGATTATACAAAAAATTATGAGGGTCATATGGGATTATTGGTCCATGCGCCTCTTCAAGCAACTTTTCTTTTAAATCTTGCTAAAAAAAACGAGATTGAGTTCAATTCTTTTGAATATAAAGCTACAGCTCCTCTTGTATATAACAATAATTTTTCTGTAGAAATTGGTGAAAATCAAGATGATGAAATTATTGGAAGAATTCTTAATGAAAAAAAAGAAATTACAATGATTGCAAAATATAAAAAATGAGTTTTCATAAAAAATTTTGTAATTGGGCATCACAAAAAAAAATTAATATCAATAAGGTAACTTATAAAAGAGCAGAAAATGCATTCATAGATACACTAGCTTGTATATTATCAGGTGTTAAAGAAAAACAATCAAAGGTTGCTTTAAAATATTGTTTAGAAAATAATAATTCAGGAAAAATTTTGGTTTTTGGAGGAGGAAAAAAATTATCTATTTCTGCAGCATGTTTTTTACATGGAGTCAGATCAGCATCTATAGACTTTGATGATTACGAATACGTTGCAGGATCTCATCCTAGTGCGCCAATTTTTTCAGCTCTTATATCTATTGCTCAAATGAAAAACATCTCAATTGAGGAAATATATCAGGGGTGGTTAGTGGGATATGAATTAATAATAAAATTAGGACAAGCACTTAGCTATGATCATTATTATAAAGGATGGCATTCAGCAAATACAATAGGCGTGATTGGAACTGCTGCAGCAGTATCTAAAGTGTTAAAATTAAATGCAGATCAAATGGCAAATGCAATTTCTATTGCAACAAGTTTTTCATCTGGATTAAAACAGCAATTCGGCACAGATATAAAAGCTTTTCATATAGGGTTTGCTTCTCAAGCAGGGGTGCAGTCAGCCTTACTTGCAAAAAATGGAGGGACAGCTAATCAAGATATTTGGAATATTGAGAGAGGATTTATTGAATTGTATGGTAGTAAATTTTCTAAAAAATTAAATAATAATTTTAAAAGATCAGATTTAGGAAATGCAATAATTAAATTTCCAAATTTCATTAAGTTTTGGCCAGTTTGTAGTTATTCACAAAGAGTAATACAAGGAGGATTAATTTTAAATAAAAAAGTTTTTATAAAAAAAAATATTAAATCTATTACAATTCAATTTCCAGAACCTTGGTTCAGAGTATCAAAATTTCATATACCTAAAAATTCTACTGAAGCTAGATTTTCATTGAGTTATTGTTTAGCAGCTGCTCTCATTAATGGTAAATTTGATTTAAGTAGTTTAAATATTTCCAAAAATAAAAAAAGTTTAAATATGGTTAAAAAAATTAAACTACTCACTTACAAAGTGCCAAATAATTTTGAAGATTATGACCCTAATTATCCTGATATAATTAAAGTAATAATGAATGATGGAAGTATGTTGATTGAAAAAATATCACATATTAAAGGAGGGAAAAATAATCCTTTAAAAGACGAAGATATTGATAATAAATTCTTAATGTGTGGAGGTAAAAAAAATATTTTAAATAAAATAAGAAATAAAAAATATAAGAAGAAAAATTTAAAAGAAATAATTTTTTAATTTAGTTATTTTTTCTTTCTCTGTAGGCTATAAATATGCCAGTACTTATAATTATTGTTCCTCCTAAATAAATACTCAAAGTTGGAACCTCAGAATAAATTAAATACCCCATAATTCCTACAAATATAAAAGATGAGTATTCAAAGGGTGAAGTAATTGCAACATCTGCATATTTAGCTGCTTGAGACATAAATAAATGTCCTAGTGATCCCATTACACCTAAACTCATAGCAAAAATTAATTGAATTCCATTTGGCATAATAAAATTATCAGGAAAAAATATTATTGACGTAATTAATAATGCAAAAGAGTAATAAAAAACAATTGCAACACTAGAATCAGTACTCATTACTGATCTAGTTGATAAATAAACAGAGGCCATAAAAGCTGCAGATATTAGAGGATATAGTGTTTCTAATTTGAACAAGTTAGTACCGGGCTTAACAATAATTAACACACCAATAAAACCAATTAATATTGCAGTTGTTCTAAAAATCCCAATTCTCTCACCAAGTATTGGCACAGCAAGAAAAGCAGCAATAATGGGAGCAGAATGTGCAATAGCAATGTTTTCAGATAACATTAAATGATTAATTCCATAAATATAGAATACAACACAAGCAGAGGCAGAAAGAGCTCGGATAGCATGCCCAACTGGTTTTTTAGTTTTTAACTTATCAAATCCAAAATACATTGCTAAAAAAGTTGCAATGATACTTCCACTAAGTGCTCTGAAAAATATTGATTCCCATACAGGAAAATGAAAGCTTAAATATTTATACGTGATATCATTTATGCTTAGACAGAACATAGACAATAACATGAAAAAAATTCCCAAGAGATTATTATTTTTCGATTTCATTAATTTGTTAAATATACTAAGATAATTTATTCAGATATAAATATTTTAAAATGAGTAGTAAATATCATGTAAAAAAATTAGAAAAAAAGAATGATCATTTAAGTATTTTGTGGAAAGATAATTTTGAAAGTAAATTCCATTTTATGTGGTTAAGAGATAATTGCCCAACAGCAATACATCCTACTGCAAATATGCGAGTCTTTAATATTTTAACTGTTAGTAAAAATATATTTCCTAAAAATTATAAAATTGAAAAAAATAAACTCAATATTGATTGGAGTGAAGGTGATCATACTAGTAAATTCAACTTAAAATGGTTAAGGGATCATTGTTACACAGAAATAAATAATCGAAAATATAAATCACCTTATGTTTTTTGGGATGGTAAATTAAAAAAAAATTTAAAAAAAATTATTGTTGATCATAATAGTGTAATAAAAAATGATAAACATTTAAGCAAATGGCTAAATTTACTTCATACTTATGGTTTTGCTTTAATTAAAAATGCACCAACTAGCAAAAGATCAGCATTCAAAATATTAAATAGAATAAGTCATCATAGAGAAACATTTTTTGGAACTCCATTTGAAGTAATTAATATACCAAAACCCAATAACACTGCTTATACGGCAGATGCGTTGAGAAATCATACCGACTTACCTTATTTTGAATATGCTCCTGGTTATCAGTTTCTTCATTGTTTAGTGAATGAAGCTAATGGAGGATTATCATCGGTTGTAGATGGTTTTGCAGTTGCAAATTATTTAAAAAAAAATGAAAAAGATGTGTTTAATATTTTAACAAAAACTCACGTGAAATTCAAAGATACTGATTATACTCAAAAAGCTGTCAGAATTCTTCATTCACCAATAATTACACTTACAAAAGATAATGATTTCAATGATATTAGATTTAGTATGGCTGCAATGGGAGCAGTTGATGTTGATCCTAAAAAAATGAAAAAATTTTACGACGCATATCAATATTTTGCTTCACTACTTCAAAACAAGAAATTTAAAATTGATTTTAGATTAGAGGCAGGTGATATATTTTGTTTTAACAATAGAAGAGTATTACACGGCAGGACTGAATTTGATCCAAACTCTGGAAATAGACATCTTCAAGGATATTATATTGAAAGAGATGAAATAATAGGAAGATTAAATTATTTTAATAATATTAAAGTTTAGATTATTCCCATCCGCAGATAGTTTTAATTTCTAAATATTCTTCTAAGCCCCAATCTCCTCCCTCTCTTCCATTGCCGGATTGTCTGTAACCACCAAAGGGAGTTCCTGGATCAGCGCTATTTCCATTTATATAAACACCTCCTGATCTAAATTTTCTTGCAACTCTTTTCGCTTTTTCTTTATCTTGAGTTTGAACGTAGTTTCCTAAACCATAGGATGTATCGTTAACAATTGATATAGCTTCATCTTCATCTTCAAATGGAATTATAGATAATACCGGTCCAAAAATCTCTTCTTTTGCAATTCTCATATTATTAGTTACATCTGTGAAAATTGTTGGCTTTACAAAATAACCCTTTTCTAGACCATTTGGTTTTTCAGGACCTCCTGCCACGAGTGTAGCGCCCTCATTTATACCACTATTGATTAGATCAATGATTTTATCATATTGTGTTTTAGAAATAACTGGACCGATATGATTCCCATTCTTAGAAGCAATATCAACTTTGATTTTATTTGCTTCATCAGCCGCCTCCTCTATTGCTCTTTTATAAATTGATTTTTCAACTAGCATTCTTGTTGGTGCATCACAAGATTGACCAGAATTACTCATAATATTCCTAACACCTTCTCTTACTGCTTCTGGATGTGAATCACTAAAAACAATATTACCCCCTTTACCTCCTAATTCTAAACAAACTCTTTTAATTGTATCTGCTGCGTTTTTAGAAATA
This sequence comes from uncultured Alphaproteobacteria bacterium, assembly GCA_902613275.1. The sequence goes on along the minus strand of CACMGM010000003.1, from coordinate 9,035 downwards.
AGTTTTCCTGCCCTTGTTGATCCAGTAAACGATATCATATCAATATCTTTATGAGATGATAGATCTGTACCTACACCAGCACCATCACCATTAATTAAATTAAAAACACCAGGAGGGAAACCTGCTTCATGAATTATTTCTGTAAAAATGATCCCCGACATGGGTGCAATTTCTGAAGGTTTTAATATCATAGTGCAACCAGTTGCTAGTGCAGGTATTACTTTTAATGTGATTTGATTGATAGGCCAATTCCATGGCGTAATAAGACCACATACTCCAATAGGTTCATAAACAATATAATTATTAGAATTTTTATTAAATCTTCTTTCAAATACAAAATTTTTTAATCTTAAAATGAAATCATTAATATGATCAAAACCTGAAGAAGTTTGTGCTGATGAAGACCAATTTAATGGCGCCCCCATTTCCTCAGACATTGTTTGCGTTATTTCATCCCATCTACTTTTATAAATCTTAAGTAAATTTTCAAGTAAACTAATTTTTTCTTTTTTATCTACCTGACTCCACGTAATAAATGCTTTTTTTGCTACATTAACCGCAAAATCTACATCTTCTTTAGAACCTAAAGAAATAAAAGCATACGGATGTTCGTTAGAAGGATTAATAACCTCAAAATCATTCTTTATAATTGGATTAATCCAAGTACCATTTATATAAAATTTACGTTTATCAATCATTATGAAAAATATTTTTAAATTAATTATACATTTATTTTTTTTTATATTAGAGTAAATCATAATACAACAAGAGAAAAAATTGACTCTAGAAAATATTAAACTTGATATAGACTATGTAAGATCGCAATTTCCAGCATTTAAAGACCCACTCTCGAAAGATTGGGCTTTTTTTGAAAATGCTGGAGGGAGTTACGTCCCAAAGAATGTAATTGATAAATTAATTGAGTTTATGACAGCTACAAAAGTTCAACCATATGCTGAATACCCAATGTCAAAAATTGCTGGTGAAAATATGGATAAAGCAACTGAATTATTTGCAAAAATGATAAATGCAAAAAATAATGAGATTATAATTGGAGGATCCACATCTATAAATCTATATGTTTTATCAAATGCCCTAAAAAAATATTTAAATCCTGGAGATGAAGTTATAGTTACAAATCAAGATCATGAAGCAAATATTAGTCCATGGAGAAGACTTAAAAATGTAGGTGCTAAAATTATAGAATGGAAATTTAATAAAATAAATTCTGAATTAGAATTAACGGAATTAGAAAAATTAATAAATAAAAAAACTAAAATACTTGCAGTTACTCACTGTTCAAACATAGTTGGCTCTATAAATGATATCAAGGAAATTGCAAAAATAGCACATAAAAATAATGTAATTATAATTGCAGACGGAGTTTCATATGCACCTCATGGATTTCCAGATGTAAAAGAACTGGATGTAGATTTCTATACTTTTAGTCTTTATAAAACTTATGGTCCTCATTTAGCTCTACTTTATGGTAAGGAAGAAATATTAAAAGATTTGCCAAATCAGAATCACGAATTTTTGGAAGGTGAATATCCATATACAATTAATCCAGGAGGACCAAATCATGAGGAATTAGTATCTTTAATAGGAGTTTACGAATATTTTGACAAACTATACAACCACCACTTTGAAAATAACAATATTGCAATCAATAATAAAATTAAAAAAATAAATAACTTAATAGCTGAACATGAGGAAATGATTGCAAATCCAATATTAGATTATATTTCTACAAGAAATGATTTAAAAATGATTGGTAAAAGTAAAATTTCAAATAAAGATCGAGCTCCAACAATATCTTTTTATTCTAAATTGCAAAGCTCCAAAAATATTTCAAAAAAATTAATGTCTTATAAAATTGCAACTAGAAATGATAATTTTTATGCTTGGAGATGTTTAAGAGATCATGGTATAGATACAAATGATGGTGTTGTAAGATTAAGTTTAACACACTATAATAACTTAGATGACTCACAAAGAGTTATACAAGCTCTAAAAAATATTAGATAAATTTGTGTTAAAAAAAAGTATAATATTTACTCTAAATAAACTTGGTTATAATTTAATAAAACTAAAGAATGATACAAGTATTGAATTTAGAAGATTTTCAAATGATAAATTTGTTAAAAAAGAAATATATAGATATCTTGCTGAAAATATTACAAATAAAATATTATCTCCAACAAATTTATTAATTGACAAGGAAAATTTAATAGAATTATTTGAAGAATATGATAAGATCTTTAGAAAATTTAAATATAAAAATATTTTAGGGGGATTAGGTTATAATAATGGATTATTTTTATTTATTTGTATCAAAGCCTCTAAACCTAAATTAGTTGTAGAAAGTGGAGTTTATAAGGGGTTTACGACTTATATTATTGAAAATGCTATAAACAATAATACTAACTTAATATGTTTTGAACCAAATTTACATAAAATTAAATATAAATCTAAAAAAGCTAAATATTTTAAAGAAGACATAACTAAAACTAGTTTCGATTATGAAAAAGAAACACTAGTTTTTTTTGATGATCATATACCTCATTTAAATCGTTTAAAATATGCTATGGAAAAAAAAATAAAATATTTAATTTTTGATGATGATGTAAGTATTACGAATTTTTTTCATGATGGAATGCCCCCTATTCCTAGCCTAAGTATGATAAAACAAAATATCAATAATTATTCATTAAATTGGACATACGACGGTAATGAATATATGCAACAAATAAAGATAACGAATGAAGAAAAAAACATAATAAATAATTATATTTATGTTAAATTTTTTGATTGCTTTGAATTCACAGGCTACAGAAATTCAAGTTTTACATCCTTTTTAAAACTTAAGTAGATTTATAAATATTTATCAAATATTTTTTCAATATCAATATCACTTTGACTATTTTCAATAATTTTTAAATCATCATCAAATTTATCATAAACACTTAAATTAATAAGATTTTCTTGATAGTAGATATTTTCATTGAGAACATTTTTCTCAGTATTTTTATAAAATAATTCTTCATGCATTTTTTCACCTTCTCTAAGTCCAATAATCTTTATTTCAATATCTCCTTTAGGATTTTTTTCATTTTTAATTTTTAGACCATAAATTGATATTAATTTTTTTGCTAAATCTAAAATTTTAATAGGTTTACCCATATTAAGCACATAAATTACATTATTTTTTTTAAATCTTAATGTTTCTAATACTAATATTATAGCTTCATCGATGGACATAAAGAATCTTGTGACATCTGGATGTGTTAATGTAATTGGTTGTCTATTGATTATTTGATTTTCAAAAATAGGTATTACTGATCCATTAGAATTAATAACATTTCCAAATCTTACTATAGAAAAAATATGATTAGGATCTGAGTTTTGAATATATGTAATATAATTTTCAATTATTCTTTTTGTTTTACCCATTATACTAGAGGGATTAACTGCCTTATCTGTAGAAATAAAAATAAATTTTTCACATTTAAATTCTCTACTTAAATTTACTAGATTGTAAGATCCAATAATATTATTTTTGTATGCAGAATAAATATTTGACTCTAAAAGATTTACATGCTTGTAAGCAGCAGCATGAAAAACAAAATCTATTTTATTATTTAAAAAAATTTTCTTTATTCCAAAAAAATCATTAATAGATAATAATTGATATTCAACTTTAGTATTAATTTTATAAAAATTAATTAATTTTTTTATTTCCTCCATAATTTTAAATAAATTATACTCGTTATTATCTAGAATTATTAATTTCTTGATATTTGAATTAATAATATTTTTAACTAAAGAGGAGCCTAGAGATCCACCTCCCCCTGTAACTAAAATAATTTTATTTCTTAAAATATTAAATACCTCTTGCTTATTCCATTCAATTTTTCTTTCAATCAAGTCAGAGGGCAAAAGAGTAAATTTATTAAAATTAAAATTGCCCAGGACTAAATTATCTAATTTTGGTAGTAATTTTATTTCAATATTAAATTTATTTAAATTTTCAATTATTTGAGATCTTCTTGAATTATTTAAAGATGGTATCGCAACAATAATCAAATCAATTTTATAATTTTCAATTAACTTAGTAATTTCATTAATGCTAATAATATTTACTCCTTGAATAGTTCTTCCAATTTTATTCTCATCATCATCAACGAATGCAATAACTTTATAATTCTTAAAATTATTAAAGACTAAAACACCTGCTTCTCCTGCTCCATAAATTATAAGGTTTCTTTTATTAAGAAGTTTTAGATTGTCATAAATGAATAGGATAAAAAATCTGCTTAATAATATAATTATTGATAATATAATTGAATAAACTACTGTGAGCTGTATAAATTTTATCTCAAATCCATAAATAATAAAACTAATTGTTAAAATTAAAATTAAATTATAAAATAGTAACTTGAGAATATTAAATATATTATAAATATTCGTAAATCTTATGATTTCAGAGTAATTTTTTCCAATAAGAAAAAAAAATATAAAAGAAAAAATAATAAATAAATAGTAAATTTTATTGTATTGAAAATTAATATTTTCTAATAAAAAGAAGGAAATTATTAAACTTGCGCAAGAAAGAATTAGATCAGCAAATAATACTATTAGTTTTTTTAATTTTAAAGGTAAATTAAATAAAAAATTTATCATTTGGAATATTTTTTTTCTAGAATATTTAAATTTTTAACAATTTTATTTGCATAAGCCAAATCCATATATTGGTTTATAAATATTGCAAAAGTAAATTTAACCAAATATTTAGTATTTGGGAAATTTTTAGTTTCAACTTTTATATTTTTAAAGCATTTTTCTTTATAAATTTCAGAACTTGATCCTGAACCACATATAATATTTTTTTCTAATAAAAAATTAATAAACTTGATATTATTTATTTTTGGCAAAATATGATTTTTATTTAAATTAATATATAATCTATAATAAGCATGTTGGTATGAAAAGTTTGAATTTTGAAATGAATATATCTTAGAATCCTTTAATTTATTTACAATAAATTTTGAAAACTTATTTCTTCTTTTAATATTTTGATTTATTTTCATAAGTTGAATTCTACCTAAGCCAGATTGTATCTCTGTTAATCTAAAATTATTTCCAAGTGTATCATGTAAAAATTTAAATTTACCATCTTTAATTTTTTTAGCAGTTACATATTTTTTCTTGTTTTTACCATGATCCTTATATGACCAGCAAAAATCATATAATTTTTTATTGTTTGTTGTAATCATTCCTCCTTCACCACCTGTAGAAATTATTTTATCATAACAAAAAGACCAAGTAGAAATATCAGCGAAAGATCCTACACTTCTATTTTCTATTTTAGCACCATGTGCTTGTGCACAATCTTCAATAACAAATAGATCATTTTGTTTTGCAAATTTCATAATTTCTATCATATTACATGGCATACCTCCAAGATGGACACATATTATTGCAGAAGTATTTTTATTTATAGATTTTGAAATTTGTTCTAAAGTTATATTATGTGTATTTTTATCTACATCTATAAACTTTGGTTTCAGATTATTTAACAATATACATGATGCTGATGCTATAAAAGATCTAGGTGTTACAATGATTTCAGAATTTTTTTTAAGATTTAAACTTTTTATAGCTAAGTCAAGAGCTACAGTACCATTAGATAGAGCTACTGCATATTTTGAATTGCTGAATTCAGCAAATTCCTTTTCAAATTCAATACCTTCGTTGCCAAATAAATAGTTTGTATTTCCATTTTTGAGTATTTGTAATACTTTATAAATTTCCTTTTTTGAATGCTGGGGCCACTTATTATTCATTTATTTTATTTGCCGGAACACCTACATATTTAGAATTTTTTATTGCATTTTTAATCAAAAGAGAACTAGCGCCAATAATTACATTTTCTTCAACTGAAATATTATTAATAACAGTTGACCCTATACCTATCCATGAAGCTTCTCCGATTGTTACTTGACCACCAATTTTAACACCTGGACTTACATGAACATAATTTGAAATTTTAGACTCATGATCAACAATTGAACCAGAATTTATTATGCAGCAATCACCTATTTTTACTGATGAATTGATGATAACTCCAGCCATAATTGCGGATCCTGAACCAATAATAACATTATTATTTGAAATAATTGATTTTGGATGAATAAGTGAAACTATGTTAAAGTGGCTTTGAAACTGATTAAATTTTTCTTTTCTAAGTGTGTTATCTCCAATCGCTATAAATAAATCTCTTATTTTATCTTTGTATTCAATAAGATTATTTGATTTTCCAATAACTTCTTTGTTTTTTTTAAAATCATCAAAAAAAATAAAATTGTTATAACCATTTAATTGAGCTAAATCTTGAATGACTTTTGAATGACCACCAAAGCCAAATATGGCTAATGTTTTAAGATTTGTCATAAAATCTAATTACCATAAATGCTTCAGAGTAATCTGTATATGATGAAAGACCTCTAAAAGATGCTAAGATTTTAATTCCATATGATGACCTTGGATGTGGTTGTTTTTTTAATTGAGATTTATAAATTTTCATTGCTTTTATCTTTTCTTCAATATTTTTGTTAGCTAATTTGACAAAAAAATTTGGGTTGAAAATATTTTTACCTGGTATAGCAAAATCTGTTTCAGATAAAGTTTCATAACAAAGAATTTTACAAATAGAATTATTTAATTTTAAAAATGGTCTTAGTGAGGTTATAGATGCATTATATATTTTTTGATGGTCGACATGAGTATCATTAAAAAAAGGTATGAATACTTCATTTGGTCTAATTAAATCTAAATAATCAGTTATTCTTTCTGAAATAATACTTGAGGAAAAAATATCTAGTTTTGGTGCCGGAAAATCCTCAAAAAAAATTTTTTTAATTTTTAAAAACTTACTTACTTTTAATGCCTCTTCTCTTATTTTCTTTATATTTTTTTCACTATATTTTACTGGATCTCCTTTATTTGCATTACTTAAAAATAAAACATAAAAATTTTTAACATCTTTGTACTTGCTTATATATCCGCCACATCCTAAAACTTCATCATCACAGTGAGGAGATATGATAAGAACATTTTTTTTTTGATAATTTTTTATCATAAATTTTCTTTAAAATATTTTATTGTTTTTTTAAGACCCTTATCTAAACTTATTTTTGGAGCCCATTGAAGCTTTTTCTTAATTAATGTGATATCTGGTTTTCTTTTAATAGGGTCATCTTCTGGTAGCTTGTAAAAAGTTACCTTGCTAATACTTTTAGTTAGTTTAATAATTTTTTGAGCTATATCGCTTATGGTTATTTCATTTGGATTACCAACATTCAATGGTCCATTAATTTTTTTATTGGACTTCATTAATAAAATAAAAGCTTCAATTAAATCGTCAATATAACAAAAACTTCTAGTTTGAAATCCGTTTCCATATATTGTAATTTTTTTATTGCCCAGTGCCTGAACAATAAAATTACTTATTACTCTTCCATCATCATGATTTAATCTTGGGCCATAAGTATTAAAAATTCTGAATATTTTTACATCTAAATTAAATTGTCTTTTATAATCAAAAAAAAGTGTTTCAGCACATCTTTTCCCTTCATCATAACAACTTCTAGGTCCTATTGTATTGACGTTGCCGTTGTAGTTTTCTTTTTGGGGGTGCATTATTGGGTCTCCATAAATTTCACTTGTAGAAGCTTGAATTATTTGAGCTCTATTTTGTTTGGCAAGTTCAAGCATATTGATTGAACCATTTACATTTGTTCTAATTGTTTTAACAGGATCATTTTGATAATGGATAGGACTTGCAGGACAAGCCAAATTAAAAATAACATCACATTTTAAATTAATTGGATACACAATATCATGATCTATAAAGGTAAAATTTTTGTTATTATAGATATAATCTAAATTTCTTATATTTCCTGTCATAAGATTATCTATACAAAAAACCCTATTATTTTTCTCTAACAACTTCTCACAAAGGTGCGATCCTATAAAACCAGCTCCACCCGTAACCAAAATAGTTTTCATTTAAAGAAACACCTTTCAAGAATTAATTGAAGTTACACATGATTACAGAGTATCACCACTTTTATTTTTAGTAAAACGAATTATTAAAACTCTAAAAGTTTTTAAAATTATAAGAATATATAGATAAAAACTTTTATTATTTATAAAATAAATATCAAATTTAATTTTTTCATCCCAAGTTCTTTTGTTGCCCCTATAGTTGATTTGGCAATAGCCAGTTATACCTGGGTAAACTGAACGTCGAATATTTTTCTGAAACTCACTTAATTGTTTCTCAGTTTCTAATGGAATTGGTCGTGGACCAACGATTGACATATGACCAAATAAAACATTAAATAGTTGTGGAATTTCATCAATACTTGATCTCCTTAAATAACGTCCAAAATTTGTAATATTATTATTTTTCATAGTTCTAAACTTAATCAGTTGAAAACTGGACCCATTTTTACCAATTCTATCTGAATAATAAAATATGGGATAACCATCGAAAATTAGAATCAAAAAAGCAATAAAAAAAATAAAAGGAGATAGGAAAGTAATTAATATTATTGAAAAAATAATATCAGTTGATCTTGTTAAGATTAATAAATACATCTGTATCTCCCATATCAAAATTTAAATTATTAAAATTATATTTAATTTGATCATCAATATTTAACAAAGATATATTAAAAGTTTTTTTTGAAAATTTGAATTTATTTTTATTTAAATATAATATTTTTTTTGTATCTTTCTTATTTGACCAAATTTGTAAAATATAATGTTTAGAGGAGAATTGACTAAATTCTAAATTAGTAACTAATTCATTGAGTATTTCATAATAATACTCATTGGAACCAATGTATTCTAAAATTGATATGAAGTTTTTTTTGTCTCTTTTAATTGTGCCAATAATAAAAATATTAATAATTTTATTAATTGTTTTTTCAAAACAATAGTATGACTTTATATCGTAAGTTGAATAT
>CACMGM010000002.1 GCA_902613275.1 uncultured Alphaproteobacteria bacterium | reverse complement strand
TAGGAACTATATACCCAATAATAATTGAAGTTCTATACAATAAAAGAATATCAGTTGGAGGTCCTTATTTTAATTCAACGGTAATTCCTATAATGATACCTGGGTTTTTATTAATGAGTATTGCGCCAATTTTGTCCTGGCAAACAAATGAAATAAAGAATTCAAAAAAATATGTTCTGGGTTTTATTATCTTAAGTATTTTAGTTTTAATTCAATCATATTTTTTGGATTTTAACACATGGGGTTTTGTTGGATTACTTTTAGGTTTTTGGATAATATTGGCTTCAATTATTGCTATATTTTCTTCGTATAAAATTAAAATTAACATTAAGTTTTTCAAAATAATTAATCCCCATATAGCGCATATTGGTGTTGGTATTGCTATAGTTGGTATAACTTGTTCTAGTGTTTTTCAAAATGAGCTAGATTTTAACCTTAATGAGGGAGACAAGTTTAATGTAAATGGAAAAATAGTTTTATTTGAAAAAATAGAAACAACTAATAAGATTAATTTTCAATCTTTAAGAGGAAAATTTTTGTTTGATATTGAAAAAAATCAATCAAAAGAAATAGAGGCTGGAAAAAATTATTATCCAGTTTCAAAGATGATTACATCTGAGGCTGGTATTTTACATCAATGGAATAGAGATGTATATTTTATACTAGGTGATCAAAAAAATAATGAGTGGTTTGTAAAAGTTTTAATTAATCCATTTGTTAGCTTTATATGGATTGGAGTGATAATAATGATGTATTCAGGTTTAGTAGCAGTTTCTAGAAGATGAATAGGATATTTATTTTAACACCATTAATAGTACTTTTAATCATATGCATTTTTTCACTAGCTTATTTATTAAGCGGTAAAGATCCCAATAAACCACCGAGTGCACTTTTAAATAAAGATGTTCCAATTTTTGAAAGTATTTCTTTGTACAATTCAAAGGATACAATCAAAACAGAAGATATAAAAAATAAGAAGACCTTAATTAATTTTTTTGCTTCTTGGTGTAGTCCTTGTAAAATAGAGCATCCACTTTTTTTTGAAATACGTAAAAAATATCCTGAAATATATTTGTTGGGATTTAACCACAAAGATCCAACTTCTGATGCAAAAAAATATTTGGAGGATGATGGAAATCCATACAATTTTGTTGGTGTAGACTCAGATGGATTAATTGCATTAGAATTTGGTGTTTTTGGTCTACCAGAAACATATTTAATTAATGAGGATGGTAAGATTATCTATAAATTTATGGGTCCATTAACAATGGAAGTTTTAAAAAATGAAATTGAGCCACTTCTATAAATTTTTACATATAATAATTTTAAGTTTTGTATTTTTAACTTTTAAAATATTTGCAGTTGAAAATATTGATGAGAGAGTTAAAAAATTAACCTTAGAGTTGCGATGCATGACTTGTCAAAATCAAAGCGTTTATGATTCAGATGCTGAATTCTCAAATGATATTAAAAAAATAGTCAAAAATAAGTTGAGAGCTGGAGAAAGTGAGCGATATATTAAGAAATTTTTAGTTGAAAGATATGGTGAATACATTCTTTTTAGACCATTAATAAATTATAATAATATCTTTCTTTGGAGTTTTCCTTTTATATTACTAATAATTGGCTTGTTTTTTGTAATAATTAAGAGCAAAGGAAACAAGGTTTAAACAATTTATTTTGTTTTTTTTTATTTAACTTATATGGTTCCTCTATAATTTAGAAATACTTCTTCAAGGAGGAAATGTGAAAAAAATTTTAATATACATACTATCAATTGGTATTTTTGGAGTTGCTTCAATTGCAAATTCACAAACAATAAGAATTGGTACAGAAGGTGCATACCCACCATGGAATAATCTTAATTCTGCAGGTGAGCTGGAAGGTGCCGAAATAGATTTTGGTAACGAAGCTTGTAAGCGAATGGGAGTTACTTGTGAATGGGTGACTCAAGATTGGGATGGTATAATACCTGCCCTTCTTCAAGGTAAATACGACATTATTATTGCTGGAATGTCTATTACTGAAGAAAGAAAAGAAAAGGTTAATTTTACCACTGGATATATGACTGATGGTGCAAGATTCGCTGTTTTAAAAAGTAGTGGTTTAGCAGATTTAAATATTGCAGGTATGGCTAAAGTTAATCTTAATAATGCAGGTGGAAAAGAACAAGCTGCAATAGGACAATTAATTGCTGCGATGGATGGTAAGACTGTATGTGTTCAATCTTCTACAATTCATCAAAATTTTTTAGAAAAACACATGTCAGGTGCTGTTGATGTTAAACTGTATCAAGCAGTTGACGATCACAATTTAGACTTAGCTGCTGGAAGATGTGATGCTGTTCTAGCTGATGTAGGATCAATTATTGATTTTATGGAATCTGATGGTGGTGTTGATGTTGCATTTACTGGTCCAACTTTTTCTGGTGGAGTCTTCGGTGATGGTGTTGGTGGAGCAGTTAGAAAAGAAGATACAGGCATCTTAGAGATGTGGAATGCTGCAATTGCTGAAATGTCAAAAGATGGAACTACTGCAGAAATTACAAAAGAGTGGTTTGGCAGAGATATTTCTATGTAATTTGAATAACATTTAATTTAAAAAGCGGTCTAACAAGACCGCTTTTTTTATGACTAAAAATTATCCCTCAGAAAATTATTACAAAAATCTAAATTATTACAAAGATATGCATAAAAATGGCTATCATTTAATTGATGGGAGAAAAAGAGATGCAAAAAATGCATATGATGGAAAAAGTACTTTAGCTTTTGCACCAATTATTAAGAAAATTATTTCTTATGAAAATATTAACAACATGATAGATTACGGTTGTGGAAAAGGAAATTTTTATAAAAATGATTTTAACCTTGGAAATAAAAAAATACCAGCTTTAAGTAAATTTTGGAATATTGATATTAAATTATATGATCCTTGTTATGAAAAATATTCAAAATTTTCAAAAGATGAAACTTTTGATTTAACGATTTGCATAGATGTCCTAGAGCATATTCCTGAAGCTGATATAGAATGGATACTTGAAAGATTATTAAAAATATCAAAAAAATTTATTTTTATTAATGTAGCATGTTATGAAGCGATTGCTTTATTACCTGATGGTAAAAATGCTCACATAAATATTCAAAAACCAAAGTGGTGGTCAAATAAAATTGAGAATTTACTAGTAAATCAAAAAGAAGTAAAAGTAATTTGTATTTGCACTATTAAAGATGATGGTAAAGTAAAACATATTCCTTTAGAATATGGATGCAAAATCAAAGACTATTTATAAATGAACTCACTGTTATATTTATTTATTCAAATTATTAACTTATTTCAGTTTGTTATGATCATTTACATAATCTTAACTTGGTTAGTAAACTTTAATATAATTAATACTGGTAATCGATTTGTTTATAGTATCCTTAACACTTTATATAGATTGTGTGAACCAAGTTTAAATTTAGTTAGAAGATACTTACCTAATTTTGGAGCATTAGATTTATCTCCTATAGTTGTTTACCTAGGTTTGTGGTTTATTAAAAGTTTGCTAATTGAGTATTGGCCAAGATAATTATGTCACATATCTTAGATGGAAAAAAAGTAGCACAAAAATTAAAAGATAGGCTTAAAATAGATATCGAAAATATAAAATCTAAATTTGATTGTGTTCCCGGATTGGCTGTAGTTCAAGTAGGAAATGTTGCTGCAAGTAGTGTGTATGTCAAAGCTAAAACAAAAGCTGCGAAGGAGGTCGGAATTAACGTTTTTGATCATCACCTAGAGGCGACAACTAATCAAGATGAGTTAATCAATTTAATTAATCAATTAAATAATAGTAAAGATGTTGATGGTATCCTTGTTCAGCTACCTTTACCCAAAACAATAAACGAAGAAGGTATATTAAATAGTATATTGCCAGAAAAAGACGCTGATGGTTTTCATCCTCTAAATGTAGGAAAACTCTCAATTAGCCCAAAGAATGATGAAAATTTAATGATACCTTGTACACCTTATGGCTGTCTACTACTTCTGAGAGAGCTTGATATAGAGTTAGCAGGTAAAAATGCCGTCGTAATAGGAAGATCAAATATAGTTGGAAAACCTATGGCTCAATTATTATTAAAAGAATCTTGTACTGTTACAACAGTACATTCTAAAACTCAGAATATTGAAGACATTTGCAAAAAAGCAGACATTCTAATTGCCGCTATAGGGAAACCTGAATTTGTAAAGAAAAATTGGGTAAAGGAAGGGGCAATTATTATTGATGTTGGTATAAATAGAGTCAAAATAAATGACGAAAAATCAAAGCTAGTTGGAGATGTTTTATTTAGCGACGTAGAAAACATGGTGAGTGCAATATCTCCAGTACCTGGAGGTGTAGGACCGATGACAATTGCATGCCTTTTAAGAAATACAACTATTTCATGCAAAAATAGATTAATTAATTAACTAATCTTATTAATATATTTCAAAAATACATCTACTGAGATTGCTTTTCTAGCCTCCTCACAATGACTACACAATTTTTTATACTCTCCACATGGAGATAAATTATGATCATAATATATATTCTCATGGAAATCATAACCAATTGCTTCAGGGGTTATCCAACCTCCAAAATATAAAACTGCTTTTTTATTTAAAGCTGCAGCTACGTGCCCAAATCCTCCTTCAGGACCAACGTAAAAATCTGCTTCGTTTAAAACAGCACATGCTAGACGAAAATCCATATCATTAGGAGAAAAGACTGATAAGTTTTTTTTGCTTTCCTTGTGCACCGATTGAATTACTAAAAAATCTTTTGTTAGTACATCAATTAGTTTTTGCCAATTTTTTGATCCCCAATCTTTATTTTGATGCTTGATACTAAATTGCCGATTATGAATTTTTGTAGATGAAGTTTCTAAAAAAATAATTTTTTTATAATTCTTTTTATTTGACCTTCTCCAAAATTTTATTGCTTCTGAAATTATTATCTTCGCATCAACTTTTTCTTTCTTTGTAAAATAAATTTCTCCAGGATTAGGTTTAAATTTTTTCCAAACATAATTTGTTTTAGTGCTTTTTTCATAATCAATATAAGGTCTATTATATGGATGATAATCAATAATATGTATGGGTTTACTTTTCTCAAGATTTCTACAATCAGATATATTTGGATTATTTTCGTATACTATAGAATGATAGGCGCTTTGGTTTTTTGCTTCACCGATTACAATTTGACTATCTGGAAATTGTTTTTTAACTTTTGACGCTAATTTTGTTATTAGTAAATCGTCTCCGTAACCCATTTACTAACGATTGTTTTTTTTAAGTCTAACTGAATTTACTTTTATAAATCCTTCTGCATCTTTCTGATTGTAATCTCCAACCTCATCAAATGAAACAAGGGAATTATCATACAAACTATTATTAGATTTTCTTCCTAAAATAATTACGTTACCCTTAAATACCTTAAGTTTTACTTCCCCATTTACTTTTTTTTGAGTTGAATCAATCAGGCTTTGCATTGCTATTCTTTCTGAGGAAAACCAAAATCCATTATAAATTGTTTCTGCATATTTAGGCATTATCTCATCTTTAAGATGAGCCTCTCCTTTATCTAATGTAATGCTCTCAATTGCTTTTCTTGTGTTAATTAATATTGTTCCTCCAGGAGTTTCATAAATTCCCCTTGATTTCATTCCAACAAATCTATTTTCCACAAGGTCCACTCTTCCGACACCATGCTTGCCGGCTATAGAATTTAATTTTGCCAAAAGCTCGTGTGGCTTTAATTTATCATTATTTATAGAGACAGGGTCGCCATTTTTAAATTCAATAATTAGTTCTTCTGCTTTATCTGGAGAATCTTCGATACTACTAGTTCTTGAAAAAACATACTCGGGTGGCTCAATCCAAGGATCCTCAAGAAGCTTGCCTTCTGAGGAGGTATGTAAAAGATTTGCATCTGTACTGAATGGAGGTTCGCCCATCTTATCTTTCGGAACTGTGATCTGATTTTTTTCTGCATATTCAATTAGATCTTTTCTGCTTTGGAATTCCCAATCCCTCCAAGGTGCTATAACTTCAATTTTAGGATTATTGGCATAATAACCTAATTCAAATCTAACTTGATCATTACCTTTTCCAGTAGCGCCATGAGCTACAGCATCAGCTCCAACGATTTTTGCAATTTCAATTTGTTTTTTTGCTATCAAGGGTCTTGCTATAGCTGTACCCAATAAATATGTTCCTTCGTAAAGAGTATTTGCCCTGAGCATTGGAAAAACATAATCCCTAACAAATTCTTCTTGTAAATTTTCAATGAATATTTCTTCTACACCCAAATTTTTTGCTTTAGCCTCAATAGGTGAAAGTTCATCTCCCTGACCTATATCAGCTGTGAATGTAACTACTGGGCATTCATATTTATTTTGAAGCCACTTAAGAATTACACTAGTATCTAATCCGCCAGAATAAGCTAAAACAATTTTTTTAGGCATTTAGCACTCTTCAGTTAATTTATTATAAGCTGCAGTAAATCCATTAAGTGTGTATTTATCATTTGTTATAGTGCCTCTTGAAGATTCACCGCTAACTTTAAGCTCAAGTCCTTTTTTCATTGCAAAAATAACTTTACTATCTTCTTCTGTCCAAGCGGAGGTAGGTACATCTTCAGTTGTATAAAATTTGTATTCTCCATTATCAATATTTACAATTATATCAGATGGAACTTTATAATTATAACCTGCTTCTATTTGTAGTACGGTTTCTGGATTGCCAATGTTTTTATAAACCAAAACGTAGAAGCTTCCTCTCTTCTTATCACTGGGTAAATCTGATTCTGTTGCTAAGCTACCAATATAACAATACTCATCAGCTTTCTCAAAAGTCCATTTACCAACTTCTAGCGCCATTAACGTACTGGGAAGTGCTACATATAGCACTATTAAAAACTTAAGAAAAATTTTCATCAATTTCTTCTTTTAGTATATCTTATGCAATTAGTTAAGAGTGTTTAATCAATGTTAGAGTCTTTTTAAATTATGGAAAAATCAAACTTAAATAACTTGATAAAACGGATTCAAAAAGACCGCGACGAAATGGCTTTTTCACAAATTTTTGATTTTTTTGCCCCTAAAGTTAATGCCTATTTTATTCAAAATAGGATCAATTTTGCAAGCTCTGAAGAGCTCACACAAGAGGTCTTAAGTACTGTTTGGGTAAAATCAAACCAATATAATTCAAAAAAATCAGCACTTTCAACATGGATATTTACTATTGCGAGAAACAAAAAAATAGACTTTTTAAGGAAAAATTCAAAAATAAACTTTAAAGAAGAAGATGTAAGAGAATTTTTGTACCAAGATAGAGAAATTGATCTTATTGAAGAAAATGAGGCAAAAAAACAAATAGAAAGAATAAATAATGAGCTCGATGAACAGCAAAAAATGATGATAAAAATGAATTTTTTTGAAAACAAAAGTCATAAAAAAATTGCAGATGAGCTTGAAATTCCATTAGGGACAGTTAAATCAAGAATAAGGCACATTTTAATGAAAATGCAGGAGTTTTTAAGATGAACGGAACAGTGGTAAAAAATGAACTAATATTTGATTTTGCCTCCGGAATACTAGGACCAGCAAAGTCGCTATTTGCATCAACATATTTAGAATTAAATTCAGATGCCTCTAAAATCGTTAGTACATTTGAAAATTTGTTAGGTGAAAATCTAATGGATAACGAAAACATTCATCCTAAAAATTTGAAGTACACAGACTGTATGAATAATGTAAATATTAAATCTGATTCAAATCTTAAAGATCCAGTAACCAGCTTTTTTGGAAACTTAAATAATTTAAATTGGAAACAAGCTTATAAAGGTTTCAAAGAGTATACTGCTTCTATCGATGATAAAGATGAATTGAAATTAATAAAAATGGACCCTGGAGTTTCTGTACCGTTGCATTCACATGGTGGAAAAGAGTATATATTAGTCTTAGAAGGTAGTTTCTGTGACGAATATGGTAAATACTCTAGAGGTGATATACAGATAAATGATCAAAAAATAAAACACACACCGATAGCATCAAAAGACACAGGTTGTGTATGTTTAAGTATTATCGAAAAAGACATAATATTCTTTGGTAAGTACGGATCTTTCTTAAACTTATTTACGTTTATTAAATCTTTTTTTAAGTAAAAATAAACTCATTATTGTATAACCTCATACGTGTTTAAGTTTCACGTAGACTTTGTTAGGGGTAAAAAAGTTGAAAGCACACATCAAGTTAAGGTGTTAGTAACAAATGTCGATGGTGAAATTTTATTATCTACAAATAATGATAATGAATATTTTTATCCTAGATCATCAATTAAAATATTTCAAGCAATTCCTTTTGCAATGTCAAATGCAATCAAAAATTATAAATTAAATAATAAACATATAGCTTTAGCTTGTGCTTCACACAAAGGTGAAAAATTTCACATTAAAGAGTTAAAAAAATGGATTTCAAAAATAAACTTAAAAACAAAAAATTTACAATGTGGTATTCATGCGCCATTAGATAAAAACGCTTCTGAAAAAATAATATATTCTAGAAAGAAATTTAATGAACTACATAACAATTGTGCAGGTAAACACTTAGGTATGTTAACAAGCTGTTTGGTCAACAATCAGACCATTACAAACTATCTTGATTATAATCACGTGCATCAAAAAAATATTAGAAAAATTTTTAATAAATTTACAGAAAGCAAATTGTCAAAGAAAAATTTCTCTCAAGATGGTTGTAGTGCACCACAATACTCATTCAAAATTAAATCTATATCAAAAGCATTAAATAATTTGATTAAGAGTTATAAAAATAATTATGATTATACTGATCAAGTAAGAACTTTGGTTAATTCAATTTTAGAAAATCCTGAATTTATTGGAGGAACTGTGAGTTTTGATACAAAAGTAATAAAAGCTTCAAAAGGAAAAATATTTTGTAAAAGTGGGGCTGAAGGTGTTTTTTTATTTGTTGATTTTCGAAAGGAAATTAGTGGGGTAATTAAAATTGCAGACGGAAATGAAAGAGCTATTCCAATTACTATACTAAATATTTTTAAAAAATTTAAAGTTATGAGTAAAGTAGAATTAAAAAATCTAGAAAAAAAAGAAAGGTTTGAGTTAAAAAATCATGCAGGTAGAAATATTGGTCATATAAGCCTTACAATGAAATAAAAAATAAAAATAGGATAATCAAAATCGTTAAAGGTAACCTGAGATAGTAAAATACTTGTTTATTTGTTTCGATTGCAAATAATATAATATAGTCAAAAAATAACTGAGTTAACAAAAGTAAAATTATTAAAATAAAAATTATTAAAATATTAATGTTAAGAAGGCTTAATATAATAATTATAACAGCAAATAGGCTAGGCAAAAAACCATATATTACTATATGAGTGGGTGGATTATTTTTTAAATTCCAGTTTATTGATCCAATAAAAACAATTATAATTAGACTATAGTAAGTAACAAAATTAAGTAGATCTTCTTCCTCAACTAATAAAAAATAGTATTTATCTAAAAAAGTTAAAACATATGGTATTAATCCGAAATATGAAATTAGAAACTGTAAATTAATTTTTGTGGACATTTTGTATGATTGAAAAAAGTATCATTATAGAAATAGAAAAACTTCTAGATAATAAAAAAATTATAGATAGCAAGTTATTATCAGACTCTTTTGGTATTAATTGTTTAAAAATTATTACAAATGACAGTAAGGAATTTATTGTTAAATATTATTACAAAAATAATGATGAATTTAATGCTATAAAATCTGAAAAAGATAATCTTGTATTTTTTAATAAACAAAAGTTTAATTATTTTCCAAATATTATTAACTATAATGATAGATTTCTAATCATGTCATTCATGAGTAATAATGATGATCAACCAGAAAAAACAAATGTTGATTTGTTAAATTCCATAATTTCTATTCATTCAATAAAGAATCAAGATTATGGTTTTGATTTTGATACACAAATTGGCGGTTTAAAGCAGATTAATTCTAAATCTAAAAATTGGAAAGAGTTCTATACAGATAAAAGACTATCTTACATTTTTGATTTAGTTAATAAAAATAAGCCTATGGATAAAACAATTAATACTAAAATTGATTTATTGATCAAAAAAATGGATAATTTTATTCCAACTAACCCACCACCATCTTTATTACACGGTGATTTATGGGAAGGAAATATTCTTTTTAAAAACAAAAAGTTTATAGGTTTTATTGACCCGGGATCATTTTATGGTCACAATGAATTAGAAGTTTCTTATTTGCGGTGGTTTAACCCGAAATTCATTGATAATAATTTTTTAGATAAATACAACGATCATATCAAGGTTGATAAATATTATTTAGAATATGAACCAGTTTATCAATTATATTATTCATTATTAAATGTTTACTTATGGGATAGAAGATATGTTGAAGATGTTCGTAGGTTATTAGATAAAATTAAAATATAAAGGTTAAACACAAGGATTAGGATCAGATAAGTGTATGTCCTCAATTTCTTTTAATATTTCTTTTGAAAGCGTTATATCAATGCTATCTATATTTTCTTTAAGTTGCTCCATTGTTGTTGCTCCAATAATGTTACTAGTAACAAAAGGACGATCATTCACAAAAGCGTTAGCAAATGTAGATGGTGCCATTTCATATTTTTGAGAAAGTTTAAAATATTTTTCTATTGCACTTTCCCCTCTATCGGTATGGTGTCTGGAAAAACGTCTTGGCCAAAGAGTATACCTTGCTTTTTCTGGATTTTTACCACCAATATATTTACCACTTAATCTTCCACCTGCTAAAGGGGAGTAAGCAAGTAAACCACAATTCTCTCTTATTGATACTTCAGAGTTATGAATATCAAATACTCGGTTAACTAAACTATAAACATTCTGTATTGACATCATGCGTGGAAGATTTTTTTCTTTTGAAATTTGAAGGTATTTCATAACACCCCATGGTGTTTCATTCGATAAACCAGCGTATCTAATTTTACCTGCTTTCACAAGTTGATCTAGATTATATAAAACTTCCTCTACTGTAGTCCAATCATTATCACTTGCGTCATATTCAAAGTCTAAAATTCCAAATTTTGGTACTTTTCTCTCTGGCCAGTGTAATTGATATAAATCAATATAATCAGTTTTTAATCTTTTGAGACTCTCATCTATAGCAGCGTTCATATTTTTTTTATCAAAACCTAAACTTTTTGATCCTTCTCTTATCCACTCAAGGCCATCTGATTTTGAAGCTATTTTTGAAGCTAAAATAATTTTGTCTCTACTTTTCCTTTCTTGAAACCAATTGCCAACTATTTCTTCTGTTTTTCCATAAGTTTCTTTTCTAGGCATGACAGCATATAACTCAGCAGTGTCAAAAAAATTGACACCACTTTCAACTGCATAATCCATTTGATCAAAACCTTCTTGTTGACTATTTTGCTCACCAAAAGTCATTGTGCCTAAACAAATTACACTTACATCAATATCTGTATTACCTAATTTTCTATATTTCATTTTTTATATACATAATTATTACACGCAAGGATTTGGATCATAAAGATGAATATCTTCAATCTCTTGTAAAATATCATCGCTTAAAGTTATATCAATGCTATCTATATTTTCTTTAAGTTGCTCCATTGTTGTTGCTCCAATAATGTTACTAGTAACAAAAGGACGATCATTCACAAAAGCGTTAGCAAATGTAGATGGTGCAATGCCATGCTTGTTAGCAAGATTAACATATTTTTCGATAGCATTTTCTCCTCTCACTGTATTATGTCTATCAAAGCGATTAGCCCATAATGTAAATCTTGTATTAGATGGATTTTTACCACCAATATATTTTCCACTTAATCTTCCTCCTGCTAAAGGTGAGTAAGCTAATAAACCACAATTCTCTCTTATTGATACTTCAGAGTTATGGATATCAAAAATTCTATTTACTAAACTATAAACATTTTGAATAGACATCATCCTGGGAAGATTTTTTTCTTCAGATAATTTCATATATTTCATAACGCCCCAAGGTGTTTCATTAGAGACACCTATGTGTCTTACTTTTCCTTGCTTAATTAAATCTTGGAGACAAAATAATACTTCCTCTAACTCAACCCATGAATCTTCAGGATCATATTCAAAATCTAGTTTTCCAAACTTTGGTACTTTTCTCTCTGGTGCATGAAGTTGATATAAATCGATATAATCAGTTTTTAATCTTTTAAGACTACCATCAACAGCTTTATTAATATTTTTTTTATCGAAAATTAGATTTGGTCCTCCATCTCTAATCCAACTATTCCCTTCGCTTTTTGCACAAATTTTAGTTGCTAAAATAACATCTTTTCGTTTATTGTTTTGAGCAAACCAATTACCAATTATTTCCTCTGTTTTGCCATAGGTTTCCGCTCTAGTTGGTATAGAGTAAACCTCAGCTGTATCAAAAAAATTGATGCCTCTTTCAAAAGCGTAGTCCATTTGTTTAAAACCGTCTTCTTGGTTATTTTGTTCTCCCCAGGTCATTGTTCCTAAACAAATAACGCTTATTTTTAAATCTGTGGTCCCTAGTTTTCTATACTTCATACTATTTTTATAAAATGCCTTGAAATTGTCGGATTTATAGCGATATTAGTAATAATTAAAAGGAGAAATTATGGCTTTAGATTTTAATCAACGATCTTATACAAAATCAGTAGATCAGGCGGCAATTGATGAAGGCTTGAGAGAGTATATGCTTAAAGTCTACAATTATATGACAATTGGCTTGTTACTTACTGGATTTATTGCTTACTTCTTTGGAAAAGCGTCCATAGTTACTAATGAAATGGGTCAAATCGTGGGTGTAACTCAAGTGGGTGCATTACTTTTTGGATCTCCACTAAAATGGATCGTTATGCTAGCTCCGCTAGGATTTGTTTTTTATTTGAGTGCTAGAATTAATAGGATGTCAGTATCCGCAGCTCAGATAACATTTTGGTTATTTGCAAGTATTATGGGATTATCTCTAGCTTCAGTATTTATTGAATTTACTCAAACTTCTATAGCAAGAGTATTTTTCATTACCGCAGGTACATTCGGTGCAATGAGCTTGTATGGATATACAACAAAAAGAGACTTAACAAAACTTGGTGGTTTCTTATTTATGGGACTCATTGGTATTATCATTGCAAGTGTTGTTAATATTTTTGTTGGTTCAACAGCGTTACAATTTGCAATATCCGTTATTGGTGTTTTGGTATTTGTGGGACTAACAGCATACGATACTCAAAATATCAAAAATATGTATTACGGTGGTGATAGTGAAGAAATAGGATCAAAAAAAGCATTGATGGGTGCATTAAAACTGTATTTGGACTTCATCAATCTATTTATATTATTACTACAATTATTTGGCCAAAGAAGATAATTCTTTTAAAACCCAAATATCTTTTTATTATACCCAGTCTATTAAAGACTGGGTTTTTTTATGTCTAATTTAGAAAATAAACTAAAAAAAATAGTTAATACATTTAACAGCATAGATAAAAATCTTGCCTACGAAGATATTAAAAAACTATCAACAAAATATCATAAAAATATTAATGTTCTAAATATACTATCACAAATAGCACAAAAAATGGGTGATGTAGATACGACAATAAATTCTTTAAAAAAAATTTTGTTAATCGATAAGAGTAATATTGAATATCTTACTAAAATTTATAAATTATTTTTAACTAAATCTTCATTAGATGAAGCATTAGAAAATATTAATTTAATTCTTAAAATAGACAAAGATCATTATTATGCAATGCGTGATAAAGCTTATATATATTTTTTAAAAAATAGTTTTGATAATGCAAAAAAATATATAGACAATATTTCAAAATTGAAAGAGAATGATTTCTTTGGTTATAATATCAAAGGATTAATATATTTAAAGAATAATAACTTTCATGATGCAAAAAATTATTTTGAAAAAGCAATTAAAATAAATGGTAAATATATTGATAGTTATAATAATTTAGGTGTTTGTTTACTCGAGTTAGAGAAACTAGATGATGCATATAGAGTATTTAAAAATGCTCATGAAATTGACTCAGATAATGCTAAAACCCTCTTAAACTTAGGTAATGTTTTAAGTCTTCAAGATAATATTTTAGAAGCAATAAAAATTTATAATAAAGCATTAGATCTAGATCCAAATAATCAAGAAATTTTATCTAATATTGCAATTTGTTATTGCAGAGGTAATAATGAAAAAGAAGCTAAAATTTACTATGATAAAGCGATTAAAATTAATCCATATGATTATAAATTACAATATGCTTATTGTACTTTACAATTAAAATTAAATAATTTTTCCAGTTCGTGGGACTTGTTTGATTCAAGATTGTTGATTGAAAAAAATAAAGTCAAATTAAGTAATTTTGAATTAGTTGAAAATAACTTGTTTGGTAAACTGAAAGTAAATCCAAAAAATAAAATACTAATTTTAAGGGAACAAGGAATTGGAGAGGAAATTTTATTTAGCTCTGTATACCAAAATATGATCGATAATTTTCAAAATATTAACATTGAAGCTGATAAAAGACTGGTATCAGTTTTTAGACGATCGTTTCAAAATAATATTTTTGTTGAAGATGGATACTATTCAAAAAATTCGAAAATATCTGAATTTGATAATGTAATATATGCTGGAAGTATGGTCAAATTTTTTAGGAAGAGAAAAACTGACTTTACTAATAGTAGTTACTTATTAGCTAGAAAGGATATTGTTGATGCATACAAAGAAAAGCTATCTCGTTACAACGAAAAACTGAAAATAGGTATTTCCTGGAAAAGTGTTATAAATATTTATGGTAGTTTAAAATCATTATCTATCAAAGATTTTCAACCTTTGTTTACTAATGATAGACTTATAATAAACTTGCAATATGGAAATATTGATAATGATAAAGAATATTTATCAAGTCAGAATAAATATTTAAAAACATTTGATGATTTGGATTTATTCAATGACATAGAATCTTGTATGGGTTTACTAAAAAATTTAGATCTGTTTATAACAGTTAGCAACTCAACAGCTCATTTTGCAGGGGCTTTAGGAATACCTACAATATTAATATGTCCAAAAAAATCATCAACATATTTCTATTGGAATACTAGTACTGGATCTTCAATCTGGTATAAAAATATAAAAGTTTTAGGAATAGAAAATTCAAAAAGTAAAACTATAGAACAAATAAATAACGTTGTAGAAAAAAATAATGAATTTAATTTCTCAAATTAATATTATTCTAAAAAGATATGAGGCAGGTGATAAATTAAGAAGTTATAAAGAACTTCAAAAAATTTTCAAAAAAAATAAAGATAATAATTTATTACGTTATAACTTAGCAGTTATTCAGCAAAATTTAAATCTCAATGAAGAAGCTAGAAAAAATTATAATCATTTAATAAAAGTTGAAAAAAATATCAAAGCGATGATTAATCTTTATAACATTGATATTGTAGAAGCAAATTTTAATGAAGCGCTTAATACAATAGAAAATATTTTAAAAATAGAGACAATTGAAAATGTTGATAAAGACAAGGCTTTCATTCTATATAAATTAAATAGAATTGAAGAGGCGAAAAAGATTTGCTTATTTTATCTTAAAAAAGATAATAAAGACATAGCTTGCTTAAATATAATAGGTCAGTGCTTATTTCATGAAAAGAATTACGATGAAGCGGTTAAAATATTTGAAAATGTATTAAAAATAGACTCAAAAAATCTTTCAGCACTAAATTCTTTAGCTAAAACTTACCGAGAAAAGCAAGAAAGATTAAAAGCTGAGGAATGTTATTTAAAAGCTCTAAAAACTGACAATTTATCTTTTTATTTATTAAATAATATTGCGGGTTTTTATAGGGAAGAATTATCATATGATAAAGCTATCGACTATTACAAACAGGCACTTTCTATAAATCCAAATAATGCTTATATCTATAACAATTTGGCAAAAATTTATTTTGATTTAGAAAATCATAAAAAGGCTAAGGAATATAGTTTTAAAGCTTTAGAAATGAAAAAAAATGATGGTGATATACAAAAAACAATTTCTTTTATATATTTAAAGGATCACGATTTTGAAAATGGTTGGAATTACTTTGATGGAAGATTGGATTTAGAAGATTTTAGAGAGAAAAATAGTTATGTTAAAAAATTAAATAGCAAAATTTATAGATCAAGTACCCTGAATAATAAAAGAAGTAAATTTTTAATTGTACGCGAACAGGGAGTTGGAGATGAAATTCTTTATAGCTCTATGTATGGAGATCTTTTAAATGATATAAATAGCACAATTATAGAGTGTGATCCTCGATTATTAAATCTCTACAAAAGATCATTCCCTGAATATAGTAAAAAATTTGTTAGCATTGGTACTATTACAAATGATGATGAGAAGTTTAAAAAAATTAATAATATAATTTATGCAGGAAGTTTAGGTAGATATTATCGTAAAAATATAAAAGATTTTAAAAATAATTCTTTTTTAGAAGTAGACAAAAAAAAATTTGAGGAAATGCAAAAAAATTTGTCAACTTATAAAAAAAGATACAAAATTGGATTATCTTGGAAAAGTTTCAATAATAAATTTGCAACAGACAAGTCACTTAACCTCAAAGATTTTAATAAAATTTTTAATCTTAGTAACTGTCATATCTTTAATTTACAATATGGTGATGTTAAGGATGAAATTAATAGTTTCAATAAAAGTGCAAAAAATAAATTACTAGATATAGAAGGTCTGGATTTGTATAACGATTTTGAAGGTATTGCTTCGTTATTAAAGTCATTAGATGTATTTGTTACAATTAGTAACAGTACTGCCCATCTAGCTGGAGCATTGGGTGTGAAAACAATTTTAATTAAGCCAGAAAATTTTGCTGTTTTTCATTATTGGAATCAAAAAACAGAAAATACCCCTTGGTATAATTCTGTTAGTTTAATTGATAAAAAGAATTTTTTAAAAAATTCTAAATTTTTCAATAATATTTTAGATATTTGAATTAAACTTTTTAGAAAGATATTCATCTCTTTCCAGTAGCCATTCATTTGCAAATTCAACATCTTGCCATTCAGAAAACCAAGGTCCACCTCGTGTATAATGAACTGCATAAGGTTTTTTATTGTTATGACCTGAGGTCCAACCCTCTAACCAATTCCATCTTTCGTCTAAAGAACCAATTTCATCATCTTTGCACCATTTAAATTGATGGAGATATGCTCCGGTTTCATTATTTACTTTTTCAACAGTAAGATTCTTTGTACTGGAATGAGAGCAATTGTATAAAATAAAACTAGACCAATTTTTTCTTGGGTAAATAGTTTGTTTTTGTCCATCCATCTTATGTTTTTCTTTAGGTGTGTAGTCATGTTGAACACAATAAGCTGCTTTAGTTTCGTCTAGATTATTTAATAAGTTTGAAACATCGCCTAAAAAAATAAAATCACAATCACAAAATACTGCCCATCCTTGATAATTCATGAGTTTGGGTACTAAAAATCTAGAATAAGTAAATTGTGTAGAAGCTAGCGGATCAACATTTCTAGTATACATGTTTCTGGCTATAAGCTCTTCTAATTTCAAAGAAACAACATTTACATCAATACTAGAGCGTTTTAGAAGTGAATGTTTACAAACTCTATAAGCAATGTCTTCTTTAGAATCATATCCTATAAAGAAATGTAGTTTCATATTAATTATTATTTTGTCTTAGCATTTTATGAGTTGTCCAAACAAGAGAATTATAATTTCCAGAATTAGATAAAGGGCTCCATTCATCTTGAGCTTGATTTGAAATTCTACAAATCCATGTATCTTCGATGCTAGCATTTTCAGCTCTCATTATCCAAGCATCACTTTTCTGTTTATCATTATTTTCTCCGAGTTCTATATCAGACATAAAATAACAAATTTCTTTTGATGGATTAACTCCAATCATACCTGAAATATTTTTTCTAGCAACATCCCAGTTTGAATTTTTTATAGCAAAATAAATTAAAAGTTTTTTGGACTCTTCTTCACTAGCATTATTGTTAATTATTTCATTTATGAATTGTATATCAGTAAAATTGTTATCATTAAGTATTTTTATTATGATAGAACGAAGCAAAGAGCTTGGATTTAAACTCCAATATTTCCTGATTAATTTTTTAAGGTTTCTTTTATCATTCAAACCAGCAATAATTTCTAGATGAAGCTTTACATATGGAGGAAAATTTTTTTTCAAATCTAATGCTTTCAAAATATTTTTTAAAGAATCCTTAATATCACTAACATACTTTATTTTAGCTATTTCATAAAATCCTACTGATTTATTTTCATTTAAATCAATTTTACTTATTATTTTATGCGAAAAAGCTTTATCTGATAATAAAACTATTTGATTCCAGTTTTTTGTTTTTGCAGCAATAAATATTAGAGTGTCATAAAGTTTTTCAATATTTGGATTAATTGAAAATAATTTTTCTCCATATAAGAAGGCATGATGATAATCTTGATTTCTTAAATTTTGTTCCATTAAACCTCTATATCCAAGTGTTTCCGTTTTATTTGATTTAATCATATCTTCATAAACATTATTTAATTCTGGAAATTTTTTTTCAATCTTTAAAACTTCAGCCTTTAGTAACAGAGATAATGATGGATCATCTTTAAGATAACTAACCATTTTTTTATGTGATTTTAAGGCTGTCTTATTATCTTTGTTTGCAACAGCTATCATTGCGTCGACAAAGTGTAAGTAGCCTTTTTCGATTTTATGATATTTATTTTTTAAAAAATATTTACCAAGTGAAAGTCTAGATCGGAAAAATAAATAAAACATCAAATACAATAGAAAAATAAAAGATATAAAGACAACAGAAAATAAATTTGAAGAAAAAGAATATTTTAAATTTCCTATATCTAAGGATATAATAAATGGATTGGTAAAAATAAATGTGAGTGCTATAATTAATATCAAAAACTGCAATACAAAAATCGAAAGCCTATACATTATTTAATTTTGATATTTCTGTTATAAAGTTATTATAGTTTTTCATTTCATTCAACGATACTTTAAAAAAAATATTATAATTTTCTATCTTACTTATAGTGTTATAAGCTTTAGTGATGTTTCTATTTTTAATAAAAAATTTAGCTTCCTCTAATATTAAAATTTTTTCATCTGAAATAATATTTTCTGAAGATGGAGAAAGATTCATGTAAGGTAAAAAAATTTTATTAAATAAACTATTATTATTAACAATATTTTTCAAATATAAATTAACTTCTTTATTAAATTGATTTTCTAAAAATGAATGACCTTTATATTTATTTCTTTTTAGAATTGATAATTTTTCCAGAATAGGGTTTTTATTATTTTTTAAAATTGTTTCAAGGTATTTGAGTTCCCTATCAAAATCCATATTGTTTTCGTATTTAATTTTTATTAACTCAACTACTTCATTGATAGATTGATTTACTAGTTCAAGATTATTAATAGACAGATCTTCAATATTTTTATTTTTTATAGATGAAATCTCATAATTTAGAGAATTGAAATTCTTATTTAATAATTCTATACTTTCATTGATTGACGTCAAATCAACTTTTGATTCATTATTTGAGTTTTCTTTAATAAGTATTTCTATATTTGTTAAAGTTGTTTTTGTTTCTAATATTTCTTTAGATATATCTTTTATAAATTTAGAATTTTCATTAATACTTTCTCTAAGTTCATTTTCTAGTTCAATCTGAAGTTTTGATACTTCATCTTCATTTTGATAATTCGTATAAAGAAGATAAATTAAGAAAAAAACACATAGTAAAAGAATAAAACTTAAAGAAAATTTAGAAAAAACATAAAAACTATTAAAAACTTTTTTCATTCCCTTTTTTTAACATTATTAGTTTGTTGTTTAACAGTGTAAAATAATATACCAAAAAAATATGCTTGTATTTGCTGCAGAAACTTCGTGCGACGAAACATCAATATGTCTTATGGAAAACAGCTCTATTGTTGAACATATTACTTTTTCTCAGGAAATTCATAAAATACATGGGGGTGTTGTTCCAGAGTTAGCTTCCAGGTCACATTTAGAAAAAATTCAAATTATGACTAACGAATTGTTTTCTAGAATAAATATAGATCCAAATGAAATAGATGTATTTTCAGCTACTTGTGGACCAGGGCTTATAGGAAGTTTATTGGTTGGTTCAACTTTTACAAAATCTTTAGCGATTTCTTTTCAAAAACCATTCATTCCAATCAATCATCTTGAAGGCCATATCCTTTCCACAAGTTTTAATAATGAAATTAAATTCCCAAGTGTGGTCTTACTATTAACAGGAGGGCATACTCAGGTATACATTATGAAGGATGAGCATAACATTGAACTATTAGGACAGAGTATTGATGATGCAATTGGAGAAGCTTTTGATAAAACTGCAAAATTAATAGGACTATCATATCCGGGTGGTGCTGAGATTGAAAGAGAGGCAATGAGAGGAGATGAAAATAGATTTATTTTACCAAAACCTTTAGTAAAGGAAAAAAATTTTAACTTTTCGTTTTCCGGGATTAAAACACATATAAATCTTTTAACAAAAAAGAATAAAATTGATAAAAAATTTATTCAAGATTTATCTGCATCCTTTCAAAAAAATATTTCTGATCTACTAATAGAAAAACTTGATAGAGGATTAGAAAGACTTAAATTACATAAAGGAAATGTTAAATCACTTTCAGTTGTAGGGGGTGTATCTAACAATAAGTATATAAAAAAAAAATTAGAGAATTTTTTTATTAATAAAAATATTGAGATATACTATCCATTAAAGGAAATGATGATTGATAATGCTGCCATGATTGCATGGGCATGTATGAAATTTTATAAAAAGGATAGAAATGATTTATTTTTTAAACCAATGCCTAAATTAGGAGTAAGAAGTGTATTATAAATTTAATCTTGTAAATAATTTAAACTAAAGAAATATTAAAATGAAATACTGGTTATTAAAATCTGAACCAAAAACTTGGTCATGGGATAAACAAGTCAGAGAGGGCCCATCAATGTGGGATGGTGTTAGAAATTATCAAGCAAGAAATAATTTGATGAAAATGAAAAAGGGAGATCTTTGTTTTTTTTACCACTCTGTTTCAGAAAAAAAAATTGTCGGCATTGTGGAGGTGGTTAAAGAATTTTATCCAGATCCAACAGATATAACGGGAAAGTTTGTTGTTGTTGATGTTAAGGCAAAAAATAAACTTAAAAGAACAGTTTCTCTTCAAGAAATAAAATTAATTAAAAAACTTTCAAAAATTGCCTTAGTAAGACAAAGTAGATTGTCAGTTATGCCTATATTAAAAACAGAATGGTTAGAAATATTAAAGATTTCAAATAATTAGTAATTAAATGAGCAAACATATTTTTTGGTTGGCGTCTTATCCTAAGAGTGGCAATACTCTAATAAGAGCTATTTTATCTTCTTTATTTTTTACTGAAAATGGTATTTTTAATTTAAAACTGTTGGAGTCGATAAGGCAGTTTGAATCAACCTACAACATTTTTAAAGTAAAAGATTTATTAGGTGACGACTTGTACAAGTTAAATAATGTATCAATTTTATATAAATATTTATTAAAAATACAAGAAAAAGATATTTTGAACTATCGTGAAGATTTTAAGTTTTTTAAAACTCATTCTGGTAATTTTAGTATTGACAATAACCCTTTTACTAGTGAAGAGAATATTAGAGGTATCATATATGTAGTTAGAGATCCTAGAGATGTATGTATTTCTTGGACTAATCACACTGGAAAGTCTTTTAATGATAGTATAGATTTTATGACTAATGAATTACAGTCATTATTATGGGTAGAAGGTAAAAATAATTTATTCAGTGATAAGAATTTGCCTGCTTCTTTTTTGTCAAGTTGGGATAAGCATGTTATCTCGTGGACATCAAATAAATGGAAAGTTCCCTTATTAATTATTAAATATGAAGATTTGTTAAACAAAAAAGAGGAAACTATAAGAGTTATAATAAGTTTTTTCACAAAAAATTATGGTTTTAAATTCCAAAATTTAGATAAAAAGATGATAAACATATTGAAATCTACAAGTTTTCAAAGTTTAAAAAACGAGGAGTCTAGAAATGGTTTTATAGAAGCAAAAGATGGAAGACAATTTTTTAAATCAGGAACAGAAATGCAGTGGCTAAATAGATTAAGCAAAAATCAAATCTTTAGAATAGAAAATAAATTTAAGAGTGTTATGAACAGATTTAATTACAAAATTAGTTGAATTTTAATATTTTTAGAAATAATCTCAATCTAATGATGAAAATTAAAAAAGAGTGGACTGATCAATCTAAAATAAACACCGAGGATTATAATTTACTATACAATGAATCTATTGATAATAACGATGAGTTCTGGGACAAACAAGCAGAAAGAATTAATTGGTACAAGAAATATACAAAAATAAAAGATATTAATTATTCAAATACAGATGTAAGCATTAAATGGTATGAGGATGGATTACTTAATGCATCATACAATTGCATTGATAGACATGCAAAAGAAAATCCTGATAGGGTAGCTATAATTTGGGAAGGCGATGACCCAAATGATACAAAAAAAATTACATATCAAGAACTTTTATTAAACGTATCTAGAGCTGCCAATGTTTTAAAAAAAATTGGTGTCAAAAAAGGTGATAGGGTAACGATATATTTAACAATGATACCTGAACTTGCTTTTGTTATGTTAGCATGCGCAAGGATTGGAGCAGTTCATTCAATTATCTTTGGAGGATTTTCTGCGGAGTCTATATCTGGAAGAATTCAAGATTGTGGCTCAGAATATATTATTACAGCGGATGAAGGTGTCAGAGGAGGGAAAAAAATTCCTTTAAAATTAACTACTGATAAAGCTCTTGAAGCATGTCCTGATGTTAAAAAATGTTTAATAGTTAAAAGAACAAATAAAAAAATTGAATTAAAAAAAAATAGAGATGTTTATTATGATGATCTAATTAAAGATGTTGATGATTATTGTGAACCAGAAATATTAAATGCTGAGGATCCATTATTCATCTTATATACCTCCGGATCAACTGGTAAACCAAAAGGAGTAATGCATACCACTGGTGGATATTTAGTTTATGCATCTATGACTCATGAATTTATATTTAATTACGTAAAAGAAGATATATATTGGTGCACTGCAGACATTGGCTGGATTACTGGACACAGTTATATAGTCTATGGACCACTTAGTAATGGGGCTACAACTGTTATGTTTGAAGGCGTCCCAAATTATCCAGATTTCTCAAGATTTTGGCAAATAGTAGACAAACATCAAGTTAATATTTTTTATACTGCTCCTACTGCCATAAGGGCACTTATGCGTGAAGGAGATGATTATGTTAGTAAAACTAATAGATCATCATTAAAAATGTTAGGAACTGTTGGTGAGCCAATTAATCCAGAAGCTTGGAAATGGTATTATGAAGTTCCAGGAAAATCAAATTGTCCTATTGTTGATACTTGGTGGCAAACTGAAACAGGTGGAATTATGATATCTCCACAAACAGGGGCAATGGAATTAAAACCTGGATCGGCATCGAAACCTTTCTTTGGGATTGAGCCATGTATAGTAGATAAAGAAGGTAAAGAATTAGAAGGTGAATGTGAAGGAATGTTGTGTATGAAAAGATCATGGCCTGGTCAAATGAGAACTGTATATGGTGACCATAAAAGATTTATTGATACCTATTTTTCACAATTTGATGGTAAATATTTTACTGGAGATGGCTGTAAAAGAGATAAAGATGGTTACTATTGGATAACGGGAAGGGTTGATGATGTAATTATTGTGTCTGGACACAACTTAGGAACTGCTGAAATAGAAAGTGCTTTTGTTTCAAATAAAAATGTGTCTGAAGCTGCTGTTGTTGGCTACCCTCACGAAATTAAAGGTAATGGTTTATATTGTTATGTATCTCTTAAAGCTGGTATAGATTCATCTGATGAGTTAATTCAGGATTTAAAAAAAACTATTAGAGAAAAGATTGGGCCTATTGCTACACCTGATTTTATACACATCACTGCTGGTTTACCTAAGACAAGATCTGGTAAAATAATGAGAAGAATTTTAAGAAAAATTGCTTGTAATGAATTTGATAACCTAGGAGATACCTCAACCCTTGCAGAACCCGCTGTTGTCAATAATTTAATCGAAAATAGGAAAAATAAATAATCATCTTGGTTCCCAGTGCTTTAAGCATCTAGGTTCATATATATTAGCTGCGCCAACTTGAGTTCTTTCACCCCCCTCAGTTTTTCTAAATGTCTTAGTGGCCTCAAGTCCACAAACGTTACAAAATCCATAAATTTTTACTATTTTATCTGATAAACCGAGTAACATTGAAGACGTTTCCCAAGGTTTGCCTCTAGAATCTTGGTCGAGACCAGCACACACAACATCTATTCCATTATTTAGGATTTTTTCTACATTACTTAATGTATCATTTGTATCCATAAATTGTATTTCATCCAAGAATACCATATTAACTTTACTTTTTTCAAAATTAAATTTTTTAAGTGTTGTTTGCCAATTGCTCATTGCATAACATTCATGACTAAGGTCGTTATGAGTGATAA
This sequence comes from uncultured Alphaproteobacteria bacterium, assembly GCA_902613275.1. The sequence goes on along the minus strand of CACMGM010000002.1, from coordinate 79,970 downwards.
TTTTTTCATTTGAGTATCTATTATCAATACTCGGTTTAATTACTATGATTTTTTTATTTTGATGTTTAGCCCAAAGAATTCTTTTAAGTAGTTCACTTGTTTTACCTGCAAACATGGCGCCTACGATAGTCTCAAGATTACCTCGCATAACTCAATATATTTTATTTTTATAATTTATTATATAATTATTTTAAATAAATATTGATTATTTAATAAAATGATAAAAGGTGAGAAAATTAGATTTGAAATACATAATATTTTATTTTCAATATATAAGTTTAATAAAACGTTAAACGATGATTCAATAAAAAAAGAGATTGATAAACAAAAAAAAGAGGATGTTTCTTTTTTATACAATGTGATTTTAAACTCAATGCGTTTTCACGTACACTGTTTTAAGATAATAAATAATCATATCAAAAAAAAAATACGTGATCAGGAGAAAATTTTATTAATAAGTGCAATAACTCAAATTGTCTTTCTAAATTTTAAGGAATATGCAGTTATTAATTGTTCAGTTGAAATAGCCAAAAAATTAAAAATCTATCCTGGCTTTATAAATGCTACTTTAAAAAAGATTGCTAAACACAAAAAAGAGTTAAAAGAAACAAAAATTAAATTTAGTGATTTGCCAAAATGGTTTCAAAAAGAAACTCAGCTCCTAACAATTGATGATCAGAACAAATTTGTTAATAACTTTTACAAAGAACCAGATATTCATATTGTTTTTAAAGATAAAGAAAAACTAAAAGATTTTGAAGAAGAGTTGATAAAAACATCTGATTTGTCAGGTTTTTTATTAAATAAAAAAAATATTAAAGATAAAAAATCATTTGTTAAGGGAGATTGGTGGGTTCAGGATTTTAGTTCATTCATTCCACTAAACAATTTTGAATTTAAAAATAGAAATAAAAAATTTTTAGATGCTTGTGCAGCGCCTGGCGGAAAGTCATTTCAATTATTATCCAGAGGTCGTAATATAGTTTTAAATGATAAAAATAGGTATAGAATTCAAGTTTTAAAATCTAATTTAGATCGTTTAAAATTAAAAGCTAATATATTGAATATAGATTTCACAGAATTTGATAGTAAACAAAAATATGATGTAATTATACTTGATGCGCCATGTTCAGCTATAGGTACGATAAGAAAAAATCCAGAAATACTTTTTAAAAATAAAGGACCAGATTTGTCTGCACTCATTTCTTTACAAGAAAACATGTTAAGAAAAGCATCAACTTTATTAAATAAAAATGGGTTTATAATTTATATGACATGCTCCTTTTTAAAAATTGAGACTGTTGATCAAATTAATAAATTTTTGAAAGATAATAACGATTTTACACTTTCTAATTTTAAGTTATTAGAAAACAACGTAAATTATTCTAAGTTAGTTAAAAGCAATTATATGTTTACATTACCGGATATGATTTTAGATTTTACCATAGATGGGTACTTTTCTGCTAATTTGAAAAAAATAAAATGATTGTAGCATTAAAGAAAATAATATTGGTATTTTTTACTTCAAAATTTAAATCTAAAAAAAATTTATCTTATATTGATCTAAATTTTCGTAAAATAGATTTTACAAACTATAGTATAATAAAATCTTTTATTTTCAAAAAAAATTTCTTTAGAGGTAAAAATAAAAATATCCATAATTTTGACTTTTTAAATTTCTCTAATAAGCTAGGTGGTAAAATCGGTATAAATTTATCCAGAGAAGCTATATTTGGATGGCATAAATTATATAAAAATAATTTAGCGTTTCCATGGTCAGAAGATCTATCATCAAAAAGATTAATTAATCTTTTATATAACTATGAATACATAAATTCTTCTTCAAAAAAAAGTGATAAAAAAAAACTAGACTTTATAATTTTTTTTCACATACAAAGGGTTTTATTAGATTTTAATTCAAAAAAAATATCTGAAATTACATCATTTGATTTAATTGCCTATTTGTTATCATGCTCAATTACAAAAAAGAATCACCAGAAAAATATTGAGTATATAAAGTTTATTGTTGATAGGCAAATCGATAAACTGGGAATGCATAAAAGTTATAATCTATTAGAACACTCTAAATTTATAAATAACCTTAATGAAATAAAAAATATTTTACTTTTTTTTGAGTCAAAAAAATTTAATTTATTTGATGAAACACTACTTAAAATGACTTCAATCTTAAAAGAATATTTCCATGCAGATGGAACAATTCCTTTATTTAATGGTTCCAATAATATTTATACAGAAAATATTTTTAATTCACTTAATAAAGAAAATTATTTGAAAAAGAGAGATTTTTTGAATGTAAACAATGGAATCGCCTATTATAAAGATAAAAATAAAAAAATTTTTTTTGATGTAGTTCAGCCCAATACTGATAGGATTAGCTCTAACTTAAGTGCTGGAACCTTATCAATTGAATTGAGTGGTTTTGGAGAGAAAATAGTTACTAACTGTGGTGCTTCTGAAAGTTTTGGGAAAAATCCTGAGTACTTAAGATATAGTGCCGCGCATTCGACAATTATTTTACAAAATACAAATATAAGTGAAATAAAGGAAGGCAATCCACATATAAAATTTCCTCAGTCAGTAGCATTTAGAAAAGAAAATAATTCTGAAGAAGAAATTTTTGAAGGATCACATAATGGATATTTAAGAAAATTTAATAAAATTATTAAAAGAAAATTAATTTTTTATAAAAATAAAAACAAATTAGAAGGTGAAGATAGTTTAATTTCATATAAAAGTTTAAATGATAGATTGATTTTTCATATTAGGTTTCACTTAGCAGAAGGTATAATTCTAAATTTTACAAATAATAAAAAAAATATAATTTTGAAAACAAAATTAAATAATATATGGATATTTAAAAGTGATAGAGAATTAATTATAGAAGATAGTATATTGGTTGACTACAATATTACAAAGCCTACTAAACAAATTGTGATTAAAGGTGTATTATCAGATAAAAAAGTTATAGAAAAATGGTCTTTAGAAAAAATTTAAAGAAGAAATTTGCGTTAATTTCAGTATTTGAGAAAAAAAACTTAAGATATCTTTGTAAAAATCTAGCAAACTATGAATTCAATTTTATATCTAGTGGTTCTACAGGAGACAAAATACGGAGTATGGGATTTAAGTGCTCTGATATTTCTAAATTAACTAAATTTAAAGAAATGTTTGAGGGTAGAGTTAAGACACTCAATCCGTTAATTTATAGCTCATTACTTTATGTAAGAGATAATGAATATCATAGAAAGAAATTTGAATTACTAAACTTTCCTGAAATAGATATAGTTGTTGTTAATTTATATCCGTTCAAAAAATATTTAAAGAAAAATAATTTTGATCAAGCACTGGAAATGATAGATATTGGGGGACCAAGTTTATTAAGGGCATCAAGTAAAAACTTTAAATATATTACCCCCATAATTGATATCAAAGACTACAAAAAATTAGTTCAAAATTTAAAAAAAAATGATGGTGTAACAGATATTATTTTTCGTAAAAAAATGGCTTATAAAGTTTTTAAAAAAACTAGTGAGTATGATAAAAGTATTTCAAAGTGGTTAGATGAAAACTAAAACTGTAAGTAAAAATTTAAAAGATATATTAAGATATGGAGAGAATCCTAGCCAAAGTGCTTACTTAATCAATTACTCTAAAAATTCAATTTTTAACTATCAGATTAATGGCAAGAAAATAAGTTATAATAATTTGATTGATCTTGATAGTGGTTTAAAATGTTTAGGAGAATTTAATGAACCTACATCAATAATTGTAAAACACACTAATCCATGTGGTGTAGCTTCAGCAAAAAAGATTAATATAGCCTTTACTAAGTCATATAATAGTGACCCTAAAAGTGCTTTTGGAGGAATAATTTTTTTAAATAGAAGGATAAATTCAGAACTTGCAAATAGAATAATTCAAAATTTTTTTGAAATGGTCGTTGCTCCACACTATGATGAATTAGCAATAAGGATATTAAAACAAAGAAAAAATTTAATTTTATTAAAAATACCTAATTTAAAAAAACAAATCATGGAATACAAATCCACTCTTTTTGGTGATCTCTATCAAACAAAAGATCTAACTAAAATAAATAAAAAATTTCTTAAATTGGTTTCAAAGAAAAAAGGTTCGACAAGGTCAATTGATGATTTAATTTTTTCTCTTAAAGTTGCGAAACATTTAAAATCAAACGCCATTGTTCTTTCAAGCAATAAACAGACCCTAGGATTAGGTCATGGACAAACTAATAGGGTAGATGCACTAAATTTTGCATTAAAAAATATGAAAAGATATTTTAAAAATAAATTTTTTGTTTGTGCTTCAGATGGATTTTTTCCTTTTACAGATAGCATAAGTTTACTTAATAAAAATGGATGTAGTGTTATAGCTCAGCCAAGTGGCTCTATAAATGATAAAAAGATTACTTCTTTTTCAATTAGAAATAAAATTTCATTGTATTATACTAAAAATAGGCTTTTCAAACATTGATTAGAAAAAATAAAATTCCAAAATATTTAAAAATTTTAATAGACAGACATCCCAAGATCACTTCAGGTAGAAAAAACTTTCAACAACACAATGACAGAATTGTAAAGACTATTAAGTTAATAAAAAAGTATTTTAGTTTAAAAAATTAGCTTATAAAAATTACAAATTTGTTAATTAATTTAGTTTTGTTTACTCATAATATATTTTGATATAAATATATAAATATGAACAAGCCAAACCTCCTTTTCCCAACCCCTGTATGGACTTTACAATTAAAAAATTATGAAAAACTAAATGAGGAAATGTATAATTTTATAAAGTCAAATCAAATTAAAGACGATAAAGGAATTAATAAAAGTAATATTAAAGGTTGGCACTCAAAAGACTTCGATTTACAAGAAAAAGAGCCAAAAAATTTTATAAATTTCATTTCACCTTATATTGAAAAAGTAATGATAGATATGAATTGGGATAGGGAAAAGCAATCTGTCAAAATTAGCAACATGTGGTCTATAATTAATACTGGTGGCTCAACTAATTCAAGACACCAGCATGGAAATAGTACTATAAGTGGGGCATATTATGTACGCGCTCCTAGAAATTGTGGGGATATTGTATTTTATGATCCAAGACCTGCTCCGGTATATTCTTACCCTACTGCATTAGGACCCAATTTGCTTAATGCTCAAGTAAATGGAATCAACCCAAAAGAAGGGGTTTTAATATTATTCCCAAGCTATGTCGATCACTCAGTTAATGAAAATTTATCTAATGATGAAAGAATAGTTATAAGTTTTAATCTTATAATTAATATGCTTGGAAGTTAAAAATATTTTAAGAAGTATTTTTTGAAATATATTGCCATGCTTCTCCAGACTCAATTTCTTTAAGTGTCCACTGGCCATATGCTAGATTATTAAAAATTTTATAATCTATTATTGGATTTTCAATATTTTCAATTTTACCAATATGCCTCAAAGTGCTGTCTGTAAAATATGAAGGAGTTCCATTTAACATTGCCATAAAGCCAGCAGTTGATTGTAAACTAACAAAAGCCCAAGCTTTTTTTAATAATAATTTAAGAGGCTCTTTAGAAAACTTATTGTGCAAAATAAGCTTTCTATCAGAATATTTTTTAATTAATTTAATTGTATCCTGAGTCCATTCGGGAACATCATAAACTTTTTTCATAGCTTCTGATGGTTCAGAAAGAATTATATAATCTCCAGTTTTTTTTTGATCAATTATCTTAAGTTTTAGTTTCTTTAATCTATCGTTTGGAAGATTGCCTTTTCCATTATGTATAAAATTATTATAAACAATTCTAAAATAACCTTCTAAATTGATTACACTTGTTCTGTTATTTACAAATGACCTTTTTGATTGGTTGAAATAACCATGATCCATATAGTAATAATTTTTAACTTTATTTATTTTTTCAAGAGTCCCTCTTAAAACACCATAAGTTGCAATTGTTTTATCATAATCTCTAAAATTATTAACATGACATAGAAGTGAGCCAGACCCCTTTGAAAAATTATAGCACAAGGTTCTATTAATTATGTGATCTGTATAGATTACAATAGGCTTTTCCATTAATTAATATTATAAACTAAATAGTTACTTTATAAATATATTCATTTCTGATAATTAGTTAAATACTTAACAGATATTTATGTATAGCGTTTTACAAAATAAGCAGAATATTAAATTTAAATTTGATAAATTTCCTTATTTAATAATTGATGATGCTTTACCTTCTGATCTGTATAAAAAATTGAATGATGATTTTCCTAATTATAAAAAAATTATAGGCGATGAGGAATATAAAGAAAATTTTGCATACAGATATAATGCTTTTAATTCGCTGAAAGATAATGAAATAACAAAAGATTGGATTGAATTTATTAAGTATCATACCAGTTATGAATTTTTAGAAGAATTTTATACTATTTTTGAAAAATCAATAAAGAAAATTTATAATGTAGAAAAAGATAAATTGTTTAATAAAGATAACATTGGAGTAAGGTTTGAAAACAGGAATCATTTCAACCTTGATTGTCAGTTTGTTATTAATACTCCAACTAGTGGAGAAACAAAAGTGATAGAACCACACTTAGATAATCCTGTGGAGTTTTATGCTGCACTTTTATATATGAAAGATGAAGACGATGATTCTGAGGGTGGCAATCTAACAACTTATGATTTTAAAGACAAGCCAAGTTTTTATGGAAAATCAAGAGTAAGAGAAGAAAAAGTTAACTTAATTGAAGAGATTGAATACAAACAAAATAGATTGGTAATGTTTTTAAACTCACCATACTCTATTCATGGTGTAACCAAAAGAAGTAAAACCAACTTCTATAGAAAATATATGAATATAATTGGTGAATTTAATTTTGAGTTATTCAATTATAGAAATTTTCTTGAAAAATAATTTTATCACTTTCTTTTTGTATTGTCAGAAATCTGATTATCGGCATTTGCACTACCTTTATCCTGCAAATTATAGTCTGTTTTAAAATTTGAAACATCATTTAAATATTTGCCTTGTAGTGGGATTTTAAAATTATTTCCTTTTTGTTTTTTTGAAACAACTACCAGAAGAATATTTTTACCAATTTTATCTTTTGCAATTTCAATCATTTTATTAAACTTAGAATCATTTTTATGAGGTTTAATTTGTTCAAACAGTATAGAAAAGTCACTACCATCTAACTTAAGTTCAGCCCCGTCTCTGTTTGCCAATGATATTTTTATAATTTTATAATTATTTGATGCGGCTAAATCAGCAAAAAATATAGGATTAAAATTATAAAATCCATGATTAATCCAGTCTATAAAAGGAAGTATGTTTAACATAATTCCATCAACTTTAGTTAAATTATGAAAATTTAAAAATAGTGTATACTGATTGAATACATGTTCGCCGGTACCATTATTTATAACTAGATCATATTTTTTATCAAAATTATAAGTTTCTAAAATATTTTTATTTAGATCAAATTGAAAACTTTCATAAGCTCCGTTTATATCAATTGATTTATAATCTTTGAAACCAATAGAGCTAAAATAATCTTTTGTATTAAAACTATTTTTTTTTGATAAATCTACTAGATTTGATTTTTGTAAACTTTTTAATGATTTATTTTGGTTTATTAAATTTTCCAAAAAAGCACCGTTAATAGAAGCGGTCTGAGAACCTAAATCTATTGCTTCAGGATTTTTGTTTGAAATAATGTTTTTACACTCAAGAACATTAATGGCAGCTATGGGATTAAATGTCATAATATAATAACTTTGTAATATTTATTAATTACATTTATATCTATACTTATATTTATATATTAAAGTAAGTAGGCATGAATAATTATTCTGATTATTATTATCAAATTATTGAGAAGTATAAATTGTTTCACACGAATGGTATAAAAAACCAGCCTGGAATTAGCACTTTTCTAGGATATTCTCTAACTAAATGGATTGTTAATATAAAAGATATAATTAAAATTACCAAATCTAATTCATTAATTGATTTTGGTTGTGGCAAAGCATTTTTGTATAAAAATAAGTTTAAAATAGGGGATGAAGATTTTAAAAATCTATCAGATTTTTGGCAAATCCAAAATATATTTTTATATGACCCAGGAGTAAAAGAATTTTCTTTATATCCTGATAAAAAATATGATGGTTTAGTTTGTACTGATGTTATTGAACACATTCCTAAAACTGATGTAATTAATTTTATAGATAAATTATTTAAACTTTCAAATAAATTTGTATTTTTTGTAATTGCAACAATTCCAGCTTCAAAATATTTTGATGATGGTAAAAATATTCATTTGTGTTTAAAAACAGAAAATGAGTGGGAGAAAATTTTTGTAGAGTTTAAAGATAAGTATCCAAAGATTGAGCAACACATTTACTATAATAATTAATGATGATATTTTACTTAAATTAAAATCAAATGTGTGGAATATTTGGAATAACAGAAAAAAACACTAAGCTAATAGAAAATATAATTTCAAAATGTTCACATCGAGGACCTGATGGAAGTTCAGTTTGGTCAAACAATAATCTTACCCTAGGTCATAACCTTCTATCAATTACATCAAAGCCTGAAGATGGTGCACAGCCATATATTACTAATAAAAAAAATGTTTTAACCTATAATGGAGAGATTTTTAATTATAATGATCTTATAAATAAATTTAAAAATCAATATCTTCCTAGAACTTCATGCGATACTGAGTTGCTTGGGTGGCTTTTGGATAACTTTAGTTACGAAGAAGTTGTATGTAATTTGCTTGACTCAATGCATGCTTTTGTTTTTTTTAATAAAGAAAGAAATGAAATAATCTTGTCAAGAGATCATGTAGGCATCAAACCATTGTATTTTTCAGAGGTTAAAAGTGGTATAGTCTTTTCATCTGAAATAAAAGGCTTACTTGATATTTTACCTAATTCTAGAAAAATTGATAGGCTTGGGTTAGCATGTACCTGCTTTCTTGGCGCAAATGTTTTAAGACAAACTTTATTCAATGGTATTTATAAAATTCTACCTGGTGAAACGGTTGTCTACAGCCTTGATAAAAAAAAAATTAAATTTTCTTTTAGAAATCTTGTAAAACCATATTCAAAAAATAAATTTTACGTTAATGAATTTAATGAGTATTCAAAGACAGCAATTAGTAATTCAACTCTAGGTATAAGAAATTTTGGTATGTTTTTGTCTGGAGGTCTTGACTCCTCAGCAATTGCATATGGGTTAAAAAACGAATTGGGATCTCTTAACTCTTTCACAACTTTAATGGACGGAGTTGTAAGAGACCCAGAAGATTACAATAGTGATGCGAAAGTAGCAAAAAGATTTGCTGATGAAATTAATTTAAATCATCACGAAATAACAATAACACCCAGGACATTTGTTGATAATTGGGATGATTCAATAAAATATATTGAAGAACCACGGTATAACTGGTGTCTTCCAATGTATTTTTTTACAAATAGTATTTTAGCCAAAAAAAATACTGTAGTTACAATGGCTGGAGACATAGGAGATGAAATTTTTGGTGGTTATAGTAAATATTTAAAAATGTATCATTTAAAAAATAAGCCTAAAAATTGGAATGAATTTGTTAGAATGTGGATGAAAAAATTCAGAGCGCCTATTTTGTTAAATATGAAATTTAATTTTGATGATTTGCATTCAGTTTTAATACAAGCTCTACCTGAAGAAATATGGAACCCAGAAGATATTCCTAATTCTGCAATGGCACTTGATTCCATAACAACAGTATCAGAAGATTTTTTTTCAAGAAATGATAGGTTTGGAATGGCATTTTCGATGGAAGGAAGGTTTCCATTTTCCTCTAAAAACTTTATGCAATATTGTTTAAATATTAACTCTTCGTTTAAATTTGGATCAGATTCAAAAGAAATTAAATATATAATAAAAAAAGCTTACGAAAATGAACTTCCGAAATATATTTTAAATAAATCCAAAACAGGTTGGTCAGCTCCAATAATGAGTTGGTTAAAAACTGATTCATCTTTAAAAAATAAATTTATTAATGATATTAATAGAGAAGATGGAATAAAAAATATTATAAATGACATGAATTTTATAGATGACTCAAATATTGGAGCGTCTTTATCTGGTAAGAGAAAGCTAGTTTCTTGGATGTTAAGAACATGGGCACAACAATTTGATATGTTTATATAAAAATGATTACATTTTAAAATAAAAGTGTTTAAAATTTAAAAATTTATTATTAGTTTTTAAAAATGTTTAATATTGGTCTATCTGTATTTTCACCATCTCCTTGGAACGAGCGTGTTAGAGACGTAATGTTTAATGCATTATCTGAAAATGATAATTTAAATTGCGAAAAAATTAATAATTATCCTGATAAGGAATATGATATTTTAATTCTTTGTGGAATTAGGGTTATTTCTAAACAAAACTTAGAAATAAATCGGTTAAGGAAATATTCAAAAATATTAATTGAAATAGGCGATGATGGAATAGATGCTCAGAGAACATATGAGGACTATTATTTTTATTTTATACCTACGGCAGAACCTAGATTTGAGCATTATATGTATTTACCAAAATTTATTGATGAAAATTATCTATATCCCGAACAATCAAATAAAATCTCAGTTTTTATTGATCATTATAAAAGTCAAACTGAAAATGAAAGGCAGATTTCTATAAATGCTTTATTATATATTTTTGAAAATTTAAAAAAATATAGGAATAAAATTGATATATATTTTCATTCATCAAAAGGTATTGAACTGAATCCTGAACAAATTACAATTCCAGCAGATAAAAAAAGTGACTTCAAGTTTATTGATTATAAAGAGATAAGCAAATTTTACAGAAAATGTCATATTTTTTTTCCTACACATAGAGAAACACAGGGTATGGTTGCACAAGAGATAGGTGCATGTGGAGGTATAACAATAATGCAAAACTGGATGTATCCAGTTGAAACCCATAATCAATTTGAACATGTTTTGTATGACTTTAAAAAATTTGTTAATTTTGATAGTATTTTAGAAGTATGCCAAACTAAGAATTTTATAAAGAAAAATAGAGATAAGGTTCTTAAAAATTGTTCAATTGAGTTATTTAACAATACTTTTAGAGATAAAATAAATTATATTTTAAAGAAGAGTTTTAAATAGAAGAGACTGCAAGAAATAATATTGCGGAGCGGGAGAAGGGCTTCGAACCCTCGACTTTAACCTTGACAGGGTTGCTCGTTACCATGGAGAAGTGCCTTTTCCTAAATAAACTATAACATTTTTTTATAGATAATAAATGATGAAGCGGGACAGATATGGGACATAAAAAGGAAACGGCTGGGTGGTTGAAAGCACTTGTCTTGAACTCACCTTCCAATCCATTATTTCTTAAATATAATTAAAATACTTCATTAACATCTGTAAATTATTTTCTATAAGCTGAAGCTGTGTTTTTGATAAAACATCTTTCCATTGATTTGAATTCCCTGATCTAAAAAATTTGGAATGATTTGAAGCCTCATCAAAGTCATTTTGGTTTTCTAATTTTTTCAGATTATTAAAATTTGTATTTTGTATTATTTTATCAATTTGATTGTCACTTAAGTTTATATTCAATTTGTGTATTTTGTTTAAAAATTTCTTTATATTTAATACAATTTCCTTTGTATTTGATTTTAAATCTTCATACTTTATAATTAATCTTGGCACAGTATTATAATTTAGCCATGATTGAACATGAAGATCCCATGTTGAAAGTAATTCCATAGCACCATTAGTATTTATCATTAATTTTTTTTGAAAAAGTAGTTCATTAATTATTTCATCAAATTTTTTTCCAGAAAAATTTTTAAAAGAAACAACAATATCTCTTGGATCTCTTACAATATAAATAAAACCAGCGTTTACAGTTTCGTTTGTAAATTTTTTATGTCTGACACTATGGGTTTTAAATATATTTAAGTGATTTGATTTGTTATTTAGTATTTTTTGGCACTCAATAATATTTTGTGATACCCAGTCAAAATGCAAAATATTATTATCAGAATAGATTTTATTTTCAAATTCATCAAAGTTTTTTTTAATCGACAATAATGGTATTGACTTTAAGGTTTTTAGATTAAACTCTTTATCAAAATTATAAAGGTTTGCAATTATAGCTCTCATCCATGTATTGCCAGATTTAGGATATGAGGCCAAAAAAATATTTTTAAACACTTAAAAATATTTAGACAGAAATTTCTAAATATTTATTACAAATTTAAATTTAATAATTTTTTAATAATTATTGGATTTGATAGATTTTATAAAATATCAAGGAGGTAAAATGTTACAAATAATTAGTCATGAAGTAAAAGATGTTGAAGAGTGGTTATCTTTTAATGATGAGAGAGTAAAAACATTCTCAAAGTTTGCTGATAATATTGTTGATTTTGTAGATACCGAAAATTCGAATCACGTTTCAATATGCTTTAATGTTTTAGATGAAGAAGAAATGGACAAAGTTCTTAGTTCAGATGAAGTGAAAAATGAAGCTGAAAAGCATGGTGTTGTTTTTGATACTATGAAAAGATTTATTCAAAAATAAATATAAAAAATTAAACTATTAGCTACTACGCAAGGGCTACTTAAAAATTTCTTCGACGCTACATCGTTCAATATTCGGGAGAAAGCATGGAGCGGGCGAAGGGATTCGAAAACTTTACGGTGTGCAAAAAAAATAGGGTAAATAAAGGTTTTTTAGAAAACTGTATTGAAACTGTATTGAACTATTCTGTAATTCGTGTTTATTATAGATAGTGTTTATAAATAAATTTCCTATTTACTCATTTATTATAGTTTTTTTTAATAGTTTAAATTTATTTGCTGGAAGTATTGATGAGTTAGTTGGCAAACAATTGAAGTTCCTTTGGGATAATGGAAACTGTGAAACAACTATATACGACTGGAAAGAAGTTTCATCAAATTGTTATTCTGGTTCATATAATATAGAAACTGTTGTTCAAGATGATGGTTTAAAGTACTTTAAATGGGGACCCATTCCAAGAGATAACAAACCTTCTTATGTTGAGGGAATAACTTATTTTGATGATGGTTCTTTTGCTGTTTTATACAAAGAAGAATCACCTGATTCAAAATGGTCTGTTTCAAAACCCAAACTTGAAATATCAGACATAATTTACAAAGACACATATAAAGTAAAAAAAAATATTTATGATTTTCAAATAAACTTACTTAATGCGATTATTGATGTTGAAGAAAATGATGGGACACCAAATATAGATGAGATAAATAAATTAAAATTTTGTAAAAATAATTTACCAATAGAAATGGTAACTGACGTAAGTGAGTATAATAATGTTAATTTTAAAAAATTAAATAAGGATTTAGAAATTTATATAAGCATATCTCAAAACGAAGAGGCAGAAGAATCTTTAGGTAATTGGATGATGGAATTGGGGGGAGAAGAACCTACAGATATGCCTGATGCATTTAAAAAAATTAGCAGTCTAGAGAATTTCTTATTAATTTTTGGAAGTAGTTTTGCTTATGCTTTTGGTTGTGATGTTTATTAGGTTTATTTTAATAATTAATTTAATATTTATTTCTTTTTTACTATCTGGTTGTAAGTCTGAACTTGTTGAACTAGACATTGCTACAGATGATATTTTGGATGCAATAAGTGGAGAAAGTACAGATATAGAATTTGAGTCTGTTTTTAGTTTAATTTCTGAACTAGATGATGAAACAAAAATGCAATTAGAAAAAATGGAAATAGTTGCTGAAAAATATGCTTCAATAGATGATTTTGACGTAACTGAAGGTGAATATATGGGTTTAAACATTTCTGTTGAGGGCGAAATTCCTATGATTTATAATTCTAATGGAAGTATAGATAGTTCAATAACTTCACCTTGGGTGTTATTAATAAGCGATAACGACTTTTCGGGATCGTTATCAAATTATAAATACAAATTAGAATTTATTACAACCCCAAGTTATGCAGCATTTGATGGAGAACTTCAAAATATTAACTTCATGTTAACAGCAGATGAATACCAACCTGTAAAATTTAAAATTAAAAATAAACACGATGGAAAATTTGAAATTTTTACTGGTGCAGTTGAGACTGATGGTGAAAGTCTTACCCTTCTTGAAACTGCTGTAGAAAAAAGAATATCACTTACTATGAAAGAAGGAATTTACAACAAAACCAATCAAGTAATATATTTTAATATTATTAATTAATTAAAAAAACTGTATTGAACTGAATTGAACTCTATATCTAATTTTTGAGAGGATAATTTATTTTTGGAGCGGGCGAAGGGATTCGAACCCTCGACTTCAACCTTGGCAAGGTTGCGCTCTACCCCTGAGCTACGCCCGCTTAAAATACACAATTACCACTTTAAGTTTATAAGTCAATGTTTGAGAAAATGATTTATTTAAATCTTTTTCTATAAACAACATCAACTAACAACATATGAGGCAGAGTTAATGCAGCAAGACCAATGAAAATTACTTTTAATATTGACTCATATAACGACAAATTTTGAACTAAATAGTAAATAATCGCTAGGCCACCAAACCAAGAGATTATTGTAAAAACTGATGTTGAGTAAATAACAAATTTTTTATTTTTTAAATTTGAATAAATATTTTTAATCAAATGTTTTAGATGTTTATAAGTATGGAAAAAACAAAAATATATTGCAAAACTTAGAAGTGGGTCAAAGAAATAAAAAATTAACAAAAGAAATAAAATTTCAATAATTCCTCTTCTTAATTTATTTTCAAAGAATGATAAGTATATAAAATATATTATTGATAGCAGAGTTAAAAAATATGGAATGAAAAAATATTTTTGAATTAAATAAATTTTATCATTAGTTAAATATTCGAATATCAAAAAAGATTGGTTTTCATTAAAAAATATAATTCCGAAAATAATAGTCATTCCATATGTAAAGCTTATAGAATACTTGTATTTATTAATTTTAAAGTTTGTCCAATCACACAATCCAAAATGAATAATAGTCATTATTATAAAAATACTTAATGCGAAAATAGGAAAGTATAACCAAAATAAAATTACTACTAGAAATAGTACAATGTAGTAAAAAAGAAATTGTATAAATTGAATTCTCTTATTAAATCCAACCAATGCGGCAACTGCGCCATCAAATGAGCCATGAGGAAGCCCAATAAAAAAAATTAGTAAAAAAGAAATTGTATTTAAAATTGTAAGATCAGCTATCATTTTACTTAAATAGTTCTTTTATAAATGGTAGCTTAGGCATACTTTTAATAATCTTAAATTTAGTTAATAAATTAGAATTTCCCATCATAAAGCTTTGAAACTCATTTCCAGTTAGATTAGAGGCAAGATTAATAAAGGACAGGCCATCTTCATTATTATTTTTCAAAAAATTAATAAAGATTTTATCCATTTTTCTCTCTAACAATTTATGAATATTTACAGAATTTTTTTTAGAATGCTTTAGTAATTGGACTTGTTTTATTAGAAATGAAAAAGCATATCCAGTTGAAGGTTTGCACGCACCTCCTCTAATACCAATGTTAAGAACGTTAGGGCTTGATGAATTTTTTTCTGCAGCTAGGAACATCGGTATTATACCTTTTTCTGCACCGGTTTCTTTAAAATCAGTGATATTTTTTTGCTTTAAATATTTATATATTTTTTCTCTATACCAAGAGCTGTTAAAAACTTTTTTTGAAAATACCGTAGACTCTACAAGAGCCTTGTTATGTCTAAATGGTAAAATATACATAAAATGTAGAAGGTTTTTTTCACCAGTAAAATACATTAACGTTAATTCATTTTCGTTAAAAGTATTGTCTGGTACAGTAATATTAATTCCATAGAAATGTTGAAGTAACTCACCTCTTTTTTCTTTAGCAGATCTCGAGTCATATATTTTTTCGGCATAATATTCAGTGTTGTCATCTGTAATTACTTTAAAATAATTTTTTATAGGAAGATATTGTGCAACTTTTTTATTTTTAATTTCAAGTCTATTTTTTGTTTCTAAACAGAAGTTTTTCCATTTTTTAAAACTAATTACACAATAAGGTTTGTCACTACTGGTATGTATTATGTTAATATTTTTATTTCCAATGGTCCACTGGTACCATTTTTTTTCAATAATATTTTCAAATGGTTTCATCCAGTCCGTTAACCAAAAGCCAAAATAATTGTCTCTTTCATTTATATCTTCATGTTCAAATGCAATAACCTGGTCAGAACTATTTCCGTAAAGAATTTTATTTACTGCTAAGCCACTTGGACCTAAACCAATTATAGCAGCTTTATAAATTTTCATTTGGAAGACTTTCTCTTATTTTTTGGTACTTGTAATTCATCAAAGGAATAAAAATAAAAAGTAAAAGTGATTTAATTGTAATAATAAATTTTTCAAAAGAGTTTAAATAAATCCTTTGCCTTAAATATTTTTTTTCATTAAATTTTATCTTAATGCCAATACCCCTATAAACGTTGGCTGCAATAAATATGCCTAATCTTGTAGAGAAAGGAATATATTTCAAACCAGCAAAACCGTTTATATAAAACTTTTCTGATAGATTTATTACCTTATGAATTGCATTTGATATTTTTTCATCATTTTCTGAATTAAATTCATTAATATTATTTAAATTTTTTAAAGATATATTGGGTATCCAATTTGCTGGTAAATATATTCTTTTCATTTTTGAATCTTCGTAAACATCACGTGCTATGTTAGTAAGTTGCATACCAATGCCTAAATCAATTGCAGATTTTGCTGCCTCTTCGTTTTTTACTCCTATAATTTTAGACATCATTAAACCAACAGTGCCAGCAACATGATAAGAATATTTTATAAGCTCTTGTTTATTTTGAATTCTAATTTTTTGCTGATCAAAAATTAACCCTTCTATTAAATCAATGAAAATTGAGTTATTAATTTTATTCTTTTGCAAAAAAATATTTACTTTGTTATTTTTATTTTTTTTTATTTCTTCAATTGTATCTTTAAGAAAGTTAGTTTGATCCCCACTATATTTGTCAGCAATGTCATCAAAATATCTACAAATTGCATAAAGGATACCTGCTTTTTTTTTTGAACTTTTTGGTAAAAAAAAACTTGCCCAATAAAAACTTTTGCCTTCTCTTTTAAGATCTTTCGAGGAATTAAGCTCTAAATCAATCATTGTTAATTTAATTCAGATTTAATTATATTTTCAACGACTTTAGCTGAAGAAAGAACTCCTGGTATTCCTGCACCTGGATGAGAACCTGCGGCTGAAAAATATAAGTTTTTAATTTTTTTATCTTTGTTGTGATATCTAAACCAAGCTGACTGTGTAAAAATTGGGGCTATAGAAAAACCTGCACCGTGCATAGAATTGTAATCATTTCTAAAATCCTTAGGGTTCATCCAAAAAACATCAGTAATATTGTTTTCTAAATCTGGCATAATTGTTTTGGACAGTTCTTTAACTATATTATTTTTAAGATTTTCTGATTCAATATCCCAATCAATATTACCCTGTAGATTAGGTACCGGGCATAGAACATAAAAACTATCACAGCCTTCAGGAGCGAATGATTTATCAGTAGCTGTAGGTCTGTGAATATATAAAGAAAAATCTTCAGATAAAATTTTATTTTTAAATATATCATGAAGTAAAGACTTAAATCTTTCTGTCATCCAAATAGTATGGTGAGCAACTTTATGATATTGTTTTTTTGTTCCAAAAAAAAGTACATAAAGACCCATTGAATATAATAAGTTTTTTTCTTTTAATACTGGTCTTCGTAAATTTTGTTTTTTCAAAAGCTTGGAATAAACCATCGGTGGATCAGCATTACACACAACAAGGTCTAGATCCTTAATTTCTTCATTGTTTGTTAGTATTTTTGTGATCTTATTATTTTCAACTATAAACTCCGTTGCTTCTGTTTTTGTTTTAATATTAATTCCACAATCAATCATTAATTTTTTTAACTCAGATACAATTTTACCAGTACCACCCATACAAAAAAATACACCCCACTTTCTTTCTAAATAATGAATTAAAGCATAAATCGAAGTTGTTGTGTGTGGATCACCACCAACTAAAAGAGGGTGTATTGAAAATGCTTTTCTAAGATAGGGGTTTTTTAGATAACTATTTACTAGTTGAGATACTGTGAAATAACTTTTTAAAATAATTAAATTAGGAATAACACCTAACATTTTAAAAAAAGAAATAAATGGTTTGTCAGCTAATTGAGTAAACCCAACATCAAAAATTTTTTTTGATTGATTTAAGAGCTTAGAATATCCTTTGATATCTCTTTTGTCGTATTTGCTTATTTCGTTATTTGTCTTTTCGATAGTAGAACAATAATCAAAAGTTTTACCATCATGAAAATAGTATCTATACCAAGGCTCAAGAGGAACAAAATTCAAATAATCTTCTCTTTTTTTTCCAAATAAACTAAACAATTCATCAAAAAGAAATGGTGCTGTTATAACCGTTGGTCCAGCGTCATGTTTAAAACCATTCACTTCAAAAACTCTTGCTCTTCCTCCAAGCTCGTCTAGTTTTTCAATAATAGTTGTATCATAGCCTAATTTTTTTAGTCTTAAGCTAATCGCAATACCCCCAAAACCACTTCCTATAACTACTGCTTTTTTTCCCATTGTTTAATTTGTAATTGTATTTAAATACCTTATTTCTTAATAAATATAATATTAATTATGCTCACAAAGACAGATTTATTTAAATTACTTAGTGTAAAAAATAAAGATTTTCAAATTCATGATCATGATCCTTTATTTACAGTTGAAGATTCTGAAAATCTAAGAGGTGAGATTAAAGGGGCACATACAAAAAATTTATTTTTAAAAAATAAAAAAAATAATTTTTTCCTTTTAAGTTGTGATGAAAATGCCATGGTTGATTTAAAGTTATTTTCTAAATCTATCGATGCTAAGAATTTATCATTTGCAAATGCTGAATATTTAGAACAATTTTTGGGTATAAAACCTGGATCAGTTTCGCCATTTGCCCTTCTTAACGACAAAGATAATGTTGTTAAATTTTTCTTAGATGAAAAACTTTTTAATAGTGAAATAATTAACTTCCACCCCCTAATTAATACAACAACTATAAGTATTAAAACTTCAGAATTTATTAACTTCCTCCTTGAAAATAATAAAAAAATTCATATTTTTTCTTTGAGAAGTTATAGTATAGTCAAATCTATATGAGTGAAAATACAAACATAATCGATATTACTGAAACAGAATTTAATGATAAGGTTATTGAAGCAAGTGAGAATAAATTAATTGTCGTTGATTTTTGGGCTCCTTGGTGTGGTCCTTGTAAACAATTAACACCAATTTTAGAAAAAATAATATCAAAATCAGCAGATAAAATCACTTTGGTAAAAATTAATATTGATGAGAATCAACAAATTGCTGCGCAATTAAGAATTCAATCAATCCCCACTGTATATGCCTTCAAAAATAAACAAATTGTTAATGCATTTCAGGGTGTTATTCCTGAAGGTCAAATTATCGAATTTATTGAAAAATGTTTAGGATCTAAAATTAATGAAGATTTCACTGAATTTTATAATGAAATAAAAGGCGCAATGGCTGAAAATAAGTTTGAGGAGACTAAAGACACTCTTCTAGAATTTATTTCTAAAAACTCAAACGAAATTAAAGGTATTTGTTTTTATTTAGAGTGTTTGATCGAACTTAAACAATTTGAAGATGTTGAGGCTTTCATCAGTTCATTAGAAAAAGATGTGCAAGAAAAGGATGAGGTTAAACAGGTTGTAAAAAAAATGGAAATTGTGAAAAATAATTCATCCGGACCAAATATTAATGAGTTACTTAATAAACTTGAGAATGAGCCGGATAATATCGATTTAATTTTAGAAATTTCAGATAAATTTTTTTCAATGAAAGAATATGAAAATGGAATGGATTTGCTTCTAAAAAATTATCTAAAAAACAGAGATATTATAAAAAATAAAATGGTAGAATTTTTTGCTGTACTTGGAAATACTGATCAAATTACTATTCAGTATAGGAGAAAACTATCACAATTAATGTTTTCATAACATGGAAATCCCTATTTTTCCTTTAAACGGTGCCGTCCTTTTTCCGGGAACAAGTTTGCCTCTGAATATATTTGAAAAAAGATATATTGAAATGGTCGACTACGCTCTTTCAAAAGAAAGGTGCATAGGTATGATACAATCTGATGATAAAAATAAACTCTATAATATTGGTTGTATTGGAAAAATTCATAGTTTTAGTGAAACTATAGACGGAAGATATTTAATTAGTTTACAGGGAACTAATTGTTTTAAAGTTAAGAAAGAGTTAGAAAAAGAATATAAGTTTAGATTGATTGAAGCTGAAATGTTGGATTTTGAGGAAGATAAAAACACTATAAATGAAAAACAAAAAAATAATCTTTTAGATAAGTATAACCATTATATTAAAGTTAAAAAAATTAACTTAAACTTAGAAGAAATTCAAAATATAGATTTTAATCAAATTATAAAGTTTATAGCAATGATATCTCCTTTTAGTGACATTGAAAAACAAGTTCTTTTGGAAACAAAAAATCTAAGTGATTTTTATAAAAAACTTCATTCAATTTTAGAGCTTGAAATCGTTGAAAATAATAATAATAAAACTATTAATTAACACCCATAGCAAAATCACTTATCTGATTTTTTAATTTTTTACTTTTCTCTATTAAATTGATAGCTGAAAATCTTGCATAATTAAAAATTGTATTGTCAAATTTAAAGACACTATCAACTTTATCAGTAATTTGATACAGCCTGTAAGCTCTGAAAAAATTATTTTTCTGAAATTCTTTACAAAATATTTCATCTCCTAATTCCAAACCTAGGGAGTTATATTTTTTAACAAGATTATATACACTTTCTACATCTTGCATACCTAGATTCCATCCTTGCCCTGCAATTGGATGAAATGAATGGGCTGAGTCACCTAAATAAATAATTCTATTCTCAAAAAATTTAGAGTTTAAATGAGCTTTTAAAGGAAAAAATTGTTTGGTAATTATTTTTTTTATCTTGCCTACACTTCCTTGTGTCTTTTCATTTAGAATAGAAATAATACTATTGTCATCTAAAGAAAGTAATTCGTGTATAAATTTATTAGTGTTTGTCCAAACTATGGAACTTTGAAACTGATTTTTATTTTTTTGCATAGGTAAGATTGCAAGGGGTCCATTTTTAAAGAAGAACTCGTAAGCGGTGTTATTGTGATTCTTTGAGTGATAAAAATTTATTACAATTGCTTTTTTTTTATAATCTTTTCTAAAAATTGGAGTTTTAAAAATTTTTCTTACTGAACTATTTTTCCCATCGCACGCAAATAAAATATTTGTATTAAAATATAAATTATCTTGCTTAGCTACAATCTTGTTGCCTTGATAAAAAATATCTTTAACGGAAACATTGTTAAAAATTTCTACATTTTTTTGTTTTTGTAATTTTTTATACAAGCAATCAAGTATAAACTCATTTTTAACTATATATCCGAGATTGGAATTTCTTCTTTGATTGTCAAAATAAATTTTGTTTGATTGATTTCTGTCTATTATTTGAATATTTTTTATTGGTTCCGCATAAACACCAATTTCATTCCAAATATTTATTTCTTCAAGAAATTTTTTTGTACCTTCTGAAATCGCTGTTGTCCTTTTATCTAAAATGTTTTTGTGATTAAATTTAGCATTTTTCTCTAAAACTACTACTTTATTACCAAGTTTAGAAAGTGAATAAGCTGTAACAGCCCCTATCAGCCCGCCTCCTACGACATTTACATTTGAATTAATTTCTTTCATAATTTTCTTCGAATTAACATAATCTAAATGTATTACAATCTAACTATATGTTCAAGTATGGTTCTTTTCGAAATTTTATCATTAAATTTTTTATTGGAGTTGTTTTATTTGGTTTTGGTTTAATATATCTTGTTAGCCTATATTCATACTCTCAAAGTGATCCGGGATTTAATCAATTAAATAACAACATAGATGATAATGAAATCAAAAATATTATAGGTTTTTTTGGTGCATATTTATCAAGTTACTCATTAATATTTATTGGTACATTAAGCTACGTATTGGCCTTTTTAATTATAATAGAGGGTGTAAAATCTTCTTTAGGTATAGTGAGCCGACTAATTATTTTTAGGTTTTTATCAAACTTATTAGGAATAATAGTTATTAATGTTTCCTTAAGATCGATCAATGGAATTTACTTTGAGAGAGGTTTAATATCTCAATTTATACTAGACTTATCCTCAAACATTAAATTAAGTTTAATAGAAAATATATTTATATATTTTTTTGTAAATTTTTTACTTTTAATATTTGGAATATTTTTAGTAATATTTTCCTTTAAAATAAATTATTCTTGGATAAATAAAATTATATCTTTCTTCAAGATATTAAAATATTTCAAAATTTTATTCATTATATTTAATTTAGTAAAATATGTAAAATTTAAAAAAAGTAATCCAAAGAAAGTCTCAAGGAGTGAGCCAACGATTAAGAATAGAAATTATGTAAATTTAAATAAAAAAAATATTATAAAGCCTAAAGGGAATAAGCAACTTGAGTTAGATAATTTTAGCTTTAGTCTTCCTACAAAAGATTTGCTATCAAAATCAAATCTTAAAGATAATAAAACTCGAGAGATTGATAAAATAAATAGAGATGCCGCTATAAAATTAGAAAAAACACTTTCAGAATATGGCGTTGAGGGAAAGATTATTGGCTATAGCAGTGGTCCAATTGTTACATTGTTTGAGTTTGTTCCAAGTGCTGGTATAAAATCAAGTAAAGTAATAGGTTTATCAGATGACATTGCCAGAGCAATGTCATCTATTTCAGCAAGAATTTCAACTCAACCAGGAAAGACCAGTTTAGGAATTGAAATTCCAAATACAAAAAGAGATAGTGTTTTGTTTGGTGATTTAATTGAAGAACAACAATTTGAAATTGAAGAAGACTCTCTTAAATTAGCTCTTGGTAAAGACATATCTGGTAAAAGTGTTTTTGCAAACTTAGTAAGAATGCCTCATCTTTTAATTGCTGGAACAACCGGTTCAGGAAAATCTGTAGGTATTAATACAATGATTTTAAGTATACTTTACAAGTTTAAACCTAATGAGTGCAAATTGATCTTAATTGATCCTAAAATGTTGGAACTAAGTATTTATGAAGATATACCTCATTTATTAACACCTGTAGTTACAGATCCAAAAAAGGCTGTGTTTGCTCTTAAGTGGGTAGTTAGGGAGATGGAAAATAGATATAAGTTGATGAGCTCCCTAAATGTTAAAAATATTGATTCTTACAACGAAAAGGTTTTGAGAACTATTTCATCAGGAAGAAAACTATATAGAGAAGTTCAAACTGGTATTGATGATGAAACAAGAATGCCCATCATAGAAAAACAAGAAATTCTTCTTGAAAAAATGCCTTTCATAGTTGTTGTAATAGATGAAATGGCAGATCTAATGATGGTTGCTGGCAAAGAGGTTGAATCATTAGTTCAAAGATTGGCACAAATGGCCAGGGCCTCTGGCATTCACCTAATTACAGCTACTCAGAGACCTAGTGTAGACGTAATTACAGGAACAATAAAAGCAAACTTTCCTAGTCGTATTAGTTATAAAGTCTCTAGCAAGTTCGATAGTAGGACAATACTAAATGAAATGGGCGCTGAACAATTGTTGGGAAGTGGTGACATGTTGTTTTTGGAGAATGGTGGAATTATTAAAAGGCTTCATGGAGGCTATGTATCAGAAAGTGAGGTCGAAAAAGTTGTTAGTTTTATAAAACAACAATCAACATTTGATTACAAAAAAGAAATTTCTTTATCAGAAGAAGAAATAAATCTTTCAACCAATGATGATTTAATATCTAATAATAATGATGATCTTTATAGTAAGGCTGTTGATATAGTTATTAAACAACAAAAGGTATCAACGAGCTATATACAAAGGTATCTTCAGATTGGTTATAATAGAGCCGCAAGAATAGTAGAAAAAATGGAAAATGATGGAATAATAAGTGAAGCAAATAATGCAGGTAAAAGACATGTCCTTAAAAAATGAACGGTATTTATTTAATTTTTTTATTATTTGTTTTATTTTAATTTCTTACAAAGCTTTTTCAAATGCCGACGATAAAACAAAAGTTTTAAGCTATTTATATACATTAAAAAAATTTTCTGCTTCATTTTTACAAATTGATGGAGAAAATTTTAGTGAAGGAAAGATATATATTGGTGAAAAGAGAGTTAGAGCTGAGTATTTATCTCCAACTAAGATTTTGATAATTTTAGATGAAGAAAAGGCCATGTATTATGATTATGAATTAGATGAAGATGAATTCTTCAATCCAAAAAATACAAACGCATGGTTTTTTTATGATATTTTTAGGAATCCTCTTTTTTTTGATGATGGAACAATAATAGTTAATAATAATGAACTAATTCTTCAAAAAAAAGGTGTTGATAATGAACAAAAAGAGTTTTTCATCAGAGTTTATTTCGAAAAAAACCCATTAATACTAAGGGGTATTGAGATAGTAATTAATGAAGAGGTTATTAAAATATCAATTTATAATCATAATTATAATCAAGATTTTGATAAAAAATTATTCAAACTTATAAACCCAAAGTTTTTCGACTAAATAGTAATAAACAATTTTTCACTTCTAGAGTGTATTTTTACAGAGGTTTCGATTTTGTTCATTTTCTTTCTAATTCTTGTTAGATGGCTTTCAAGAGAATTGGTCTGTACACTAGTCTTAATATTTAAGATATTTTCTTTAACATGATTTTTATTTACTACTTTTTCTCTTATTAAATAAATAAGTATTTCTATTTCTGCTTTAGTAAGATAACAATGTAAATTATTTTTTATATTAGTTAATTTTTCATTTACAATTGTAATATCATGAAATTTGATTTTTAGATTTTCAATAAAATTTTCAATTACATTTCTTAAGTTTTTAATTGATAGGGGTGTTTTTAGTACATTCTCAAATTTTGAAGGGAAGTTTATAATCTTTGAATTATAGAACAACAAATAATTATCATTTAAAATATCGAAATTTACAATATTTTTGTCATCATTTTTGTTAATAATAATTATGTTTGGGGTTGTATTTTCGATAGAATATATAATCTCTTCCAGGTTAGAAAAACTTAATTCGTATTCGGGCAATAATTTGCCTAAAAAATGATTAGTCTTATTATTAGAAAAAATCATTATTTTATTTTTCAATTTCTTTTACCGAATAAAATTGTTCCAAGCCTAATGTATGTTGGGTTAAACTCTAAGGCCTCTTGATAATCACTGCTCATGCCAATACTCAGCTCATTTATATCGTATTTATTAGCTAAAACCTTAAGTATATTAAAATGATATTTTGGGTCTTCGTCAATAGGGGGTATACACATCAAGCCACTAACTGATAAATTAATTTCGTTTTTTAAAAAAAATAAAAAATCTTTGAACTCCTCAGGGAAAATTCCACTTTTAGATTGTTCTTTTCCTGTATTAATTTGTATAAAAA
Organism: uncultured Alphaproteobacteria bacterium; assembly: GCA_902613275.1. The sequence continues at coordinate 54,281 of CACMGM010000002.1, read as the reverse complement.
ATTTTTTGTTTTTTATCAAAGCTTGGTGTTTGGAAATCTCTTTAGCAATTTTTTCTCTATCAATGGTGTGAAAAACATCAAATAATGAAATGGCGTTTTTAACTTTGTTTGATTGAAGTGGTCCTGTAAGGTGTAATTCAATTTTTGGGTTTGTTTGCTTAATTTTTGTAAATTTCTCTTTTGCCTCTTGGACCTTATTTTCACCAAATGTGCAAACGCCATAATTTATAGCATCCAAAACACTTTCAACAGGATGATTTTTTGATATTGCTACAATTTCCCCAGAATTGCTATATTTTTTTAAATTTTCCCTTATTTCATTATATTTTTTTATATTAAACATATTGTACATATTGTTGTAAAAAAACAACATAATCCAAAAAAGTATAATAAATTATTAAGCTTTTTTTGAAATATATTCAATTTTTAAATATTAACATTTTTAATACAAGTTTGATGCTTGTATTTAATGAATATTCATTAACTCAAAAGGAGTAATTATGAAAAAAGAACTATTAATGGGTACTGCTCTAGTTTCTACGCTTGGTGCTGCTTCAGTTGCTGAAGCTGTAACAGCTACTATGAGTGGTAACCATCAAACTGGTATGGAGTTTGATTCACCAACAGGTGGAACAGATACTAATGCCCAAATTAATGATAATAACTTTACTGTATCATTATCAGAAACTACTGACGGTGGAATGACTATTTCTTCAAGTTTTAAGCTAATGGATGAAAATAGTGGTTCTGGTGATGTAGATGCTGGATTTACTTTAGCTTTTACTGATGGCTCTAAGCTTGACTTAATATCTGCTGGTAACGCATCTGGATCACATGCAGTATCAATTCCAGATTCAGCTGGTGCAGAGGGTGTAGCTACTACATCAACTAACGCTTCAGAAACTGGTTTAGATTTTGCTACTGACTCAACAGACCTAGGTTTTGAATATCACACAGCTTCTGATTTCATTGCTGATGGACTAAAAATGTCTTTCTCAGCTTCTACAGACTCAGGTGCTGCTAACACTGCAACTTACAGAGTTGACAGTCACTTAGCTTTAGGTGCTACTTATGTTACTGATCTTGGTGACAGCACTTTAACTCTTGGTGGTGGTATTTCACAAACTGAAGGTTCAAAAACTGGAGCGACTGCTGCAACTAACGACACTAACGGTTACCATGTTGGCTTAAGTGCTGTAACTGGTGATTTAACAGTTGCTGTTGGTTTTGCTGATGGTGATAAAGCTGGTGTAGGTTTATCATCTGCAAATGAAATCACCGCTGACGTTGTGGCAGCTGGTGTAAAGTATGTATCTGGTAGTTTAACGTTTAATGTTGGTATCGCTTCAGGTGACGCACAAGATAACGCTATTGGTTCATCTGGCGGATCTGATGATGCAAAAGATGTTACTTCTGCTAGTGTTTCATATGCTGTAGCTTCTGGTGTAACTGCAATACTTGGTTATACTTCTTTAGAAGCAAGTGATGAAGGCGCTTCTACTGACGATGGATCAGCTTGGTACATCGGTGCTAACATGGCATTTTAATTAAAGATTTAATATCTTTAAAAACGGCACTTTAACGAGTGCCGTTTTTTTTATGTTTTACATTTAGCCCTCAATGCAATAGTTATAAATCCATGATTTTTACTCGAACACTCCTAATATTAACTTTATTTTTTGTTTTTTCTTGTAACAGTAATAAAAGTGAGGAGGAGATGGAGGAAATGTGGTCAAAAGCTCAAACTAAAAACGAAATTATTGAAAGGTCTGGTACTCTTTTTAATTCTGGGTCTGATATGGAATTAGCTATGAGAGATGCGGAAACTAGACTTCAAACTGGAGGGGGTTTGCTTGGTAAAGGAGGGGGTATATCATTGGGTGGAATAATAGATAATGATGGAAAAAATGGCATTTCAGTAGGGACTATTACAATGTCAGTTAATCCATTCCTTTGGAAGGCAGCTTTAGATACAATAGATTTTATGCCCTTAAGCTCAGCAGATCAAGTTGGGGGTACAATTATTACTGACTGGTATTCAACATCTAATAATGAAAATGAAAGATGCAAACTAAATATTTTTATAACCGGTAAAAGACTTAATACTGAAAACCTTAAAGTGACATCATTTTGCCAAGAATTTAAAAATCCCAAATGGGTAAATATAAAAACAGAACAGGAAAATAACATTAAGATAGAAAACGCGATATTAAATAAAGCTAAAAAATTAAAACTCCAATCAAGCTAAAAAGTGTCATCACGATACAATCATAAAGTAGTTGAAAAAAAATGGCAGGAGATTTGGTCAAATAATAAAATCTTTCAAACATCAAGAGATAAAAATAAAGAAAAATTTTATGTTTTAGAAATGTTTCCATATCCATCAGGAAAAATACATATGGGGCATGTCAGAAACTATACATTGGGAGATGTGGTAGCAAGATACAAGAAGATGAAAGGTTATAATGTATTACATCCTATGGGCTGGGATGCTTTTGGCCTTCCAGCTGAGAATGCCGCATTAACTGAAAAAAAACATCCTGAGAATTGGACATACCAAAATATTAGGACAATGAAAAACCAACTTTTGAAAATGGGTTTGTCTTTAGATTGGAATAGAGAGATTGCAACATGTCATCCAGAATATTACAAACATGAACAAAAATTTTTTATTGATATGTACAAGTCGGGACTTGCATATAAAAAAGAAGCTGAGGTTAATTGGGATCCTGTTGACAAAACAGTCTTAGCAAATGAGCAAGTTATAGATGGAAAAGGATGGAGATCAGGTGCTATTGTTGAAAAGAAAAAGTTATCACAATGGTTTTTAAAGATTAGTAATTATTCAGATGAACTTTTAAAAGATTTAGATAATTTACAAAACTGGCCAAATAAAGTTAAGGTGATGCAGTCTAATTGGATTGGTAAATCAGTAGGTGCAGAAATAGATTTTAATATCACAGAAAACAAAACAAAAATAAAAATTTTTACTACCAGACCAGACACAATTTATGGAGCAACATTCTTAGCTCTTTCAAGTGAGCATGAACTAGTTTCTAAAATTTCAAAAAATAATCTTAGCTTACAAAAATTTATTAAAGATTGTGAAAGTTTAAATCCTGATAAGGTTAAAAGAGGGTTTAACACTGGTTTGAGTGCATATCATCCGTTTATTGAAGGGAAAAAAATTCCAATTTTTGTGGCTAACTTTGTTCTTAAAGAATATGGTCTGGGTGCAATTTTTGGCTGTCCTGCACATGATCAAAGAGATTTAGATTTTGCTAGAGAGTACAACATTGATGTAATTCCAGTCGTTAGACCAATTAATATTGATGAAGCTAGTTTCATAATTGAGGAGAAAGCATTCACTGATGGGGGGGTTATGATAAATTCTCCATTATTAAATGGACTTAGTATTAATGAAGCAAAAGATAAAATAATCAAAGAGATAGAAAATAAAAATATTGGAAGAAGTAAAATAAATTTTAAGTTAAGAGATTGGGGTATTTCCAGACAAAGGTTTTGGGGTTGTCCAATTCCAGTTATTTATAGAGAAGATGGGGAAATATTGACTGTTGAGGAAGCTGATCTTCCTGTAAAACTCCCAGAAATTAAAAATTTTAGTGAATCATCTAGTGCTTTAGATGGCATTCCTGGTTGGAAAGAAACTATTTGTCCTAAAACTGGTATGAAAGCAGTTAGAGAAACAGATACCTTTGATACTTTTTTTGAGTCTTCTTGGTATTATTTCCGATATTGTAATGCAAGACTAGACAAACCATTTGACAAAAAAGATATAAATTATTGGTTACCTGTTGATCAGTATATTGGGGGCATTGAGCATGCTATATTACATCTTTTATATTCTAGATTTTTTACTAAAGCTCTAAGAGATCTCGGTTATTTTGATCTAGATGAGCCTTTTAAAGGCCTGTTTACACAAGGAATGGTAACGCATGTTACATATAAAAACAAAGGTGGTGATTGGATAGAGCCAAAAGATGTTGAAAAAATTGATGGAGAACTAAGAGATAAAAATAATCAAATAGTTCAAACTGGAAAAATTGAAAAAATGAGTAAATCGAAAAAAAATGTTGTTGATCCAAATGATATTATAGAATCATACGGCGCAGATACAGCAAGATGGTTTATGTTATCTGATAGTCCTCCTGAAAGAGATCTGCAGTGGACTGAAACTGGTATAGCGGCTTCTTTTAAGTTTATAAATAAATTATACGAATTAACAGAAAAGTTTAAAAATTTTAAATTAACAAAAGAAGAAGATGGCAGTGTTATAAATAAATTAAAAATCATTATTAATGAGGTTTCAGAAAATATAGAAGCGTTTCAGTTTAATAAGTCTGTCGCAAAAATATATGAATTTGTAAATATTCTTAGCGAGGCTTTAATGAAAAGTAAAATATCTCAAAAAAACTTCAAGTGGTCTCTTGAGAAACTGTCAGTTATTTTACAGCCCTTTGTTCCACACATAAGTGAAGAGATATGGTCAAATCTTGGAAATAAAACTTTATGTATAAACCAGAGCTGGCCATTGGAAGATATAAAGAAAAAGACAAAACTAAAAATCGCTATACAAATAAATGGTAAAACTAAAGAAATAATTGAAATTGAGGATAAAATTACAAAGGAAAATGTATTAGAAATTGTAAAAAATAATGAAAAAATCAAAAAGAACTTAATTGGCAAAAAGATTGCCAGGGAAATTTATGTTCCTGGCAAAATTGTAAACTTAGTTATAAAATGAAAAAGCTCTCTTTTGTTATACTGTTTGTTTTTTTATCGTCTTGTAGCGGTGTTGATTTTGTATATAATAATAATCAAAACATAACCAACCCTCTATATCAAAAAACAAAAGTGACCAACACGGGGGTTGATATAAATTTTTTTAACTCATATGTCCCAATGTTTTTTGGAGAAAATAAAGAAAATTTATACAATCTAATAATTAAAATAGAAGAGAAAAAAACTAAAAGATCGGTTGAAACTAATCAAGTCACTTCAAATCTTAGATATGAGCTAAGATTTGTTTATACATTAGTATCAAATGAAAAAGATTGTGTGATTTACAATAAAGAATTGTTGTCTTATTTTTCTATTTTACCAAAATCATCAGGATATAATTATGGCACTGATTCATCTATAGAAAAAAAATATGAGTTAGCTATAACTGATAACCTAAATAGATTTGTGTCAAATTTGCCAGGAATGAATATAAATAACTGTTTATGAAAATATCTCCTCTTGGAATACTTTTAAACAAAAACTTTAAACCAGATAAAAGATTTTATTTCATTAGCGGCAATGAAGTAACGCTTATGGAAAAAATTAAATCAAAAATTGTTGAAAAAATGCAAGGAATTGAAAATATTCAAACAAAAAATATCGATACGATAAGTGGTTTTGTTGATGAGGTTGGGCTTTTTGAAAATAAAAATGTAATATTAGTTGGTAGTCTTAAGGGAATTGATAAAGAAAGCCTAGATGCTATAAGGTGCTCGCATAATAGTTTTATTTTTATCCAAGAGAATTCACAAAAAATAAAAAAAATAAAAAATTTGTTTGGTGGTGATAAAGATTCTTATTTAATTGACTGTTATGAACTAGACAGAAATTCGAAAATAAAAATTTTGAATGAATATATAGAGTTAAATAAAGCAAAATTTTCTGAAGAGATATATTGGTTCTTAATTGACAAATTAGACAACAGGTACATTTTTTTTGAAAATAATTTAACAAAAATTTTGGGCCTTGGGAGTAAAGAAATTACATTGGATAATATAAAAAAATTATTTGTTGTTGATGAGTCAAGTAAACAAAAAATCTTTTTCAATTTATTAAAAAAAAACAAAGAGATAGTTGATGTATATAGGGATAAAATAATAAATAAAGATGATGTGAGTGATCTGTATTATTATAGTAAATTTTTCTGCCAATTAATTGTAGAATGTGAAAGTGAGCAAGAATATAGTAGGAAAATTCCTTTATACTTGTTCAAAGAAAAAAATTTTTTAGTTGATATTTATAGAAAGTATAACTCAAAAAAGAAAAAGCTTCTGTTAAACTTACTTTTGTCAACTGAAAATAACTTGCGTAAACAAAATGAATTGTCAGTAATTTTTGGTTTGCGCTTCCTTTTGAATATCAAAAAAATTACTATTTCTTAAGTCTTTTCATTAAATCATCTAGTTGATTTAGATCAGAATAATATAGAGTCAGGGAGCCAGAAGAGCCGTTCTCATTAAATTGAATAGAGGTTTTTAGACCGATTTTATCAGACAATTCTTTTTCAAGATCAACAATATTAGGGTCTTTGGATGATTTTTTTGGTTTATTTTTTTTAAACTCAGATGTAATTTTTTCTACTTGTCTTACGCTAAGTTTTTTTTCAATTATTTCATTTGCTTTACTAATAGCGTCAGGAACGCCAATAAGCGCCCTAGCGTGGCCCATTGATAAATCATTATTTATTACCATTTGCTGTATTTTTAAATCTAACTCTAAGAGGCGTAAAATATTTGAAACATGGCTTGGGCTTTTACCTATTAATTTTGCAAGAGCTTCATTGTTGATAGCCTTGATATCAATTAATCCTTTATATGCATTTGCTTCCTCAATAACGTTTAAATCTTCTCTTTGTATATTTTCAATTAGAGCGGCTTCTAGAACATTTGTGTCATCAAGATCTTTTATAACACAATCTACTTCATGCAAGCCGTTTAATTGACATGCTCGCCATCTTCTTTCACCAGCAATAATTTGAAACTGGTTATCTGTTGTTGGTTTAACAATTATCGGTTGAATTAAACCTTGGTTTTTTATTGATGAAGAAAGCTCTTTAAGGTCCCCATCTTTAAAATTTTTTCTTGGCTGAGATGGGTTTGGTATTATTTGAGATATGTTTATTTTTTGAATCCCATTAATACTTTCATTTTTATCTTTGGGTGTTGAGAGAAGCGCCCCTAGTCCCATGCCTAGTTTATTTTCTTTATTCATAGTTTTTATTTTGATTTAAAATGACTTCTTTTGCAAGCTCAATATAAGCCAAGGAACCTGCGGCTTGTGTATCGTATACTAATGCTGGTTTACCATGGCTTGGAGCTTCAGATATTTTAACATTTCGTGGAATTGTTGTTTTGTATACTTGATTACCAAAATGCTGTCTTACATCTTTCTCTACCAATGAGCTTAGTGAATTTCTTTTGTCTAGCATTGTAAGTAATATTCCTTCGATTTTTAAGTCTTTATTATAATTTTGTTGAATTAATTTAATTGTATTCATTAAAGCTGAGAGGCCTTCAAGAGCAAAAAACTCTGACTGAAGAGGAATTAGTGTAGTATCGGATGCTACTAATGAGTTGATGGTTAGTAAACCAAGCGCTGGTGGACAGTCTACAAAAATAAAATCGAAATTATTAATTTCAGCAAAAATTGATTTAAATACAAACTCTCTGTTTTCAAAATTTGTCAACTCTACCTCAGCTGCGGCTAGATCTGTGTTTGCTCCAATTATTTTTAAACCAGGAATTAAAGTTTGTTTTATTCCCTCTATAATAAGCTTCTTTTCATGTATCATTTCATAAATCGATGGCTTTCTATCGTTATAGATCAGCCCAAGTCCTGTGCTAGCATTACCTTGTGGGTCAGCGTCAACAATTAAAACATTTTTTTTCACCGCAGCTAATGAGGTGGCTAAATTTATTGTAGTTGTGGTTTTACCAACACCACCTTTTTGGTTAGATATAGAAATAATTTTTTTCACAGTTTTTTATATTTGTTTATTTTTAACACATACCCATCACCCTTGCTTTGACTAGGATAAAGATCATACTCAAAGCTGAAGGATTTTTTTGCATCTTGTATTTCTTTCTTAACACTTCTTCCTTTTAGAAAAAGCAGTGATGTATTTTTTTTATTAAAAAACCGTGAATAATCTAATAGTTTGGCTAGTGGAGCAAAAGCTCGGCATGTAATAAAGTCAAATTTTTGATTTTTGATTTTTTCAACTCTTGTGCAAATAGTTTTTATTTCTAAATTGTGCTCGTAGGCAAATTCTTTAATAAAGTTTATTTTTTTCATCTTAGAGTCAATCAATAATATATTCGAATGTCCAAAAATATGTAAAATCACCCCTGGTAACCCTGCGCCAGTACCAAGATCTATTATTGATGCATTTTTTTTTAAAATAAATTCAGACAATTGTAATGAATCATTAATGTGTCTATCCCAAGCAACATCAATTGTAGAAGGTCCTACCAAATTGTGTATTTTGTTGCTTTTTGTTAACTTTATTATGTAGCTATCGATTAAATGAATTTGCTTTCTGCTAAGATTATATTTTTTTATTACAGTGCTTTTGTACAAATTATGCTGCTTTTTTATTTTTATTTTTTTTAATATATCTAAGCAGGGCTATAGTAGCTGCTGGAGTTACACCTGATATTCTTGAGGCCGCTCCAAGTGTAGGTGGTTTAATTTTTGATAATTTTTCAACTATCTCATTAGATAGACTCCCAACTAATTTATAGTTAGTAGATATGGGAATTCTTAAATTTTCTTCCTTTTCAAAATCTTGTATATCCATTCTTTGTCTATCAAGATAACCGGCATATTTAGCTTCAATTTCTATTTGTTCCATTACATCATCTTCTAAGTCATTTAAACCTGGAAGTATTTTTTTTAGCTTAGGAGTTGTAATATTAGTAAACGACAAGAGATCTATAATATTTCTTTTTTTCCCATCTTTGTTTATTTTTATCCCTTTTTTTAGAAGTGCATCTGGTGAGAATTTGTGGTTTTTAACAAACTTAAAACCATCTTTTATTCTTTTGGATTTTTTGTCGAATTCTCTTTGCCTATCTATATCAACACAACCAATGTCAATTCCAAGGGGTGTAAGTCTTAAATCTGCATTATCAGCCCGAAGTAAAAGTCTATATTCGGATCTTGAAGTAAACATTCTGTATGGCTCTTTAGTTCCTTTTGTGACTAAATCATCTATCAAAACACCTGTGTATCCAGAAGACCTTGGTATTATAAATTCTTTATTAGATGTTGTTTTAAGTGATGCATTTATGCCTGCCATTATACCCTGTGCAGCCGCTTCTTCGTATCCGGTTGTTCCATTTATCTGTCCAGCAAAAAATAAATTTTTAATTTTTTTTGTTTCAAGTGTGTGTGTTAATTCTTGTGGATCAACAAAATCATATTCAATAGCATAAGCCGGCTGTGTAATTGTAACACTCTCTAAACCTTTAATTGTTTTAACAAATTGATCTTGAATTTCAGTTGGAAGAGAAGAAGATATTCCGTTTGGATATATTAGATCGCTATCCAATCCTTCTGGCTCCAAAAATATTTGGTGTGAAGATTTGTTTTTAAATTTATGAATCTTATCTTCAATAGATGGACAATATCTAGCCCCCATTGATTGTATTTCTCCAGAATACATTGGTGATAGGCTGAGGTTCTTAGCAATTATTTTGTGGGTTTTTTTGTTAGTATGAGTAATAAAGCAAGATATTTGAGGAATGTGGATATCTCTGTTGATAAAAGAAAATGGAATAAGCTTTTTATCTGGGTGTTGTTCATTTAAGTAATTGAAATTTATAGTTTTTTTAAGTAATCTTGGGGGCGTTCCTGTCTTTAATCTGCCTATTGAAAACTTTAACTCTTTGAGCCTTTTTGCAAGCTTTATTGAGGGTTTATCACCAACTCTTCCTGCTTCTTGTTTTTCCGAACCAATTCTTATTAGCCCTTGTAAGAAAGTGCCTGTAGTTAAAACCACAGATTTGGAGGATATCTTTTTGTTATCACCTAAAACAACACCCATTGCCTTATTATTTGAAATAATTAAGTCTTCAACTGATCCTTCAATAATTTGAAGATTTTTTTGGTCAGATATGAGCTCATTTATAGCATTTTTATATAAAATTCGGTCTGTTTGAGCTCTTGGACCCCTTACAGCAGCGCCTCTACTTGAGTTTAACATTCTAAATTGTATGCAGGATCTATCTGTAGCTTTAGCCATTATTCCATCTAAAGCATCTATTTCTTTTACAAGATGCCCTTTTCCAAGACCTCCAATTGCAGGATTACAAGACATTTCTCCAATTTTTTCAATTTTATGCGTAATTAAGGCTGTTTTTGATCCAATTCTTGCAGATGCACATGCTGCTTCTACGCCTGCATGCCCCCCACCAATTACAATTACATCAAATTTATTGTCCATGTCTCTTTTCACGTGAAATTACTTTCCTATACAAAAATCACTAAATATTATATCTAAAATTTTCTCAATATCAAATTTTTGATTAATTCCATCGATATACATAATTGATCTTCTAACATTTTCAGCAGTAATATCTATTTCTTTTAAATCTAAACTTTTAAGTAGTACAAGGGATTTCTTTAGGCTATCCATATGTCTTTCACGTGAAAAGACTGGTCCAGAAATTGGTTTTTTCTTTAATTTAGAAGATATGGTTTTAATAAGAGGCACAATTCCATAACCAGTTACTGATGAAATGCTATGTACCCCACTAATTTTCTTTTTATTAGTATCATATTTTGATTTAACAAATATTTTTGATTTGATTTTACTGTAGTTTTTCTTTTCATTGTTTTTAAGAAAAACAATGTTTAAATCAGACTTTTCAGCACTCTCTAAGGATCTTTCAATACCTATTTTTTCTATTAAATTCTTATATTTTCTTATTCCAGCTGTATCAATAAATGTATATTTATCTCCTTGTATATCTAAAGTGGAGCTTACTAAATCTGTTGTAGTTCCTGGTATATTGGTAACTATAGAAACCTCCTTGTTATTTATATAATTTATAAATGAAGATTTTCCCGTATTTGGTTTTCCTATAATAGTTATTGTAAAGCCGTCATGAATTTGCCTAGATAAAGCTGATCTTTTGATAATATTTTCAATTTTTTTATATATGTTCTTATTTTGTTCTATTATGTTTTTATATATTTCTTTAGGAAGGTCTTCATCAGCAAAATCAATTATAGCCTCTATATCTGCTAGAAGTTTTTTTTGTTTATTTGATATTTCATTAACTAATTTATCTAAATTTCCACTTAAATTACCAATGGCAGTCTTTCTTTGATTTTCAGTTTCTGCATTAACTAAATCATTAATTGTTTCAGCTTCTAAAACACTAAGCTTATCATTCATTAGAGCTCTTTTGGTAAACTCTCCAGGCTCAGCAAGTCTGATTTGTTTTTTTAATAGGGTTTTAGTTATTTTGTTAATTACAGAAATACTTCCATGACAAGATATTTCCACCATATCCTCACCTGTATAGCTTTTTGGTGATTTAAAAAAAGTTGTGATCGTTTGATCTACAACGTCTTTTCCGTCTAATAAATCGTTTAATGTAGCAAAGTTCGTTTTAAATTTTTTTTTAGAAGATATTGATTTAATTATTGTATGAGAACCTTTTCCCGAAACCCTAAAAACAGCTATACCCGATTTACCTCTTTGCGTAGCAAGAGCAAAAATTGTCTCTTTGGAAGCTTTCATTTTTTGGGAATTAAACCCAAGATGATATTAAGTAAATAAGTAAATAAGAAAGATTATAAAAAAGATTATATTTATTTAGTTCCCATGCTTTGGAAGAATTCGCTGTTAGTTTTTGTATTTTTCATTTTATCTAACAAGAACTCCATAGCTTCCGTACTTCCCATTGGGGCTAATATTTTTCTTAAAATAAAGATTTTACCAAGCTCGTCTTTATCAAGTAATAATTCTTCTTTTCTTGTTCCTGATTTACCAATATCAAAAGCAGGATACGTTCTTTTTTGGCTAAGTTTTCTATCTAGGACCATTTCACTGTTACCAGTACCTTTAAATTCTTCAAATATAACCTCGTCCATTCTGCTTCCTGTATCTATTAAAGCAGTAGCAATAATTGTAAGTGATCCGCCCTTTTCTACGTTCCTTGCAGCACCAAAAAATCTTTTTGGTCTTTGTAAGGCATTGGCATCAACACCACCTGTTAGGACCTTTCCACTAGATGGAACAACAGTATTATAAGCTCTTCCAAGTCTAGTGATTGAATCAAGAAGGATTACAACATCATGTTTATATTCAACAAGTCTTTTAGCTTTTTCAATTACCATTTCAGCTACCTGAACGTGGCGTGAAGCAGGTTCATCAAAGGTTGAACTAATTACCTCGCCCTTAACTGATCTTTGCATGTCTGTGACTTCTTCTGGTCTTTCATCAATTAGCAGAACAATCAGTTTAGCGTCTGGACTATTAGCAGTTATAGCATTAGCAATTTTTTGCATAATTATTGTTTTACCTGTGAAAGGTTGCGCAACAATTAATTGTCTCTGTCCTTTTCCAAGAGGAGCAATAATATCAATTATTCTTTCTGTATTATCCTGCATAGGTTTTTCTTGTTCAAGTTTGAACCTTGCTTCAGGATATAATGGTGTTAAATCTTCAAAGTTAACCCTGTTCTTAACTAAATCAGTTTCTTGACCGTTTATTTTATTAATTTTAGTTATGGCAAAATATCTTTCTCCTTGCTTTGGAGATCTAATTTCACCTTCAACACTATCACCCGTTCTTAGGCTAAATTTTTTAATTTGAGATGGAGAAATATAAATATCATCTGGTCCCGGAAGATAATTTGACTCTGAAGACCTTAAAAAACCGAAGCCATCTTGCATAATTTCAATAACCCCTATACCAGTAATAATCTCACCCTCTTCAGCAATTGTTTTTAGAATTGCAAACATCAAATCCTGCTTTCGAAGAGACGAAGGATTTTCAATACCAAGCTTGTCTGCCTGTTTTAAAAGATCTTGGGGTTCTTTTCCTTTTAATTCCTGTAAGTTCATAATGTTGTTGGGGTGATTTAGAAATGATTTTTTTTAATAATCAAAATTGAAGTTAATGTCAAAATAATAATAAATATATAATTTATATATTTAATTGTAGTATTAGTTGTAAGGTTAAAAAGCTTAATTATACCTTTATTATTATATCATTCTTTATTTACCAACATCTGAATATCAATCCTAATAAATATGTTAATTTAAAGAATATTGAAAAAAATTATTATTTTTAAATGATTTGCAATTCAATAAATTTATAATAACTTGTTATTAATTTTGTATAATAAATATATTAACACCCTCCCTATAATATTCAGACAAGTTATTAAGTTGTTAAAAACACATTTTTAAAAAAAAAGAACTATTTCTTAAATTAAAATTATATTTAATAGTGTTTATAACTATAATTTTTATTAACACACTTATGCACCAACAATTTATATTAGCTAGCTCAAGTAAATCTAGATATAAAATTTTGAAAAATGCAGGATTAAATTTCATACAAAAAAAACCAAACTGCAACGAAGAAGATATTAAAAAAACTATTAACAGAAAAACAAGGCCCGAGATTTTTGCAAAAAAACTTTCTTATGAAAAAGCAAGAAGTGTAAGTAAACAAAAACCGTATGCAAACAAAATTGTTTTAGGCTGTGATACCGTTATATATCACAATGGAAAAATTTTAGATAAAGTAAACTCTATTGAGAAAGCCCGAAAAAAAATCATATCTCTATCAGGAAAGACACACCTAATAGTATCGGGACTAACTATTTGTTTAAATGGCTCTAAGATTTGGGAAAATTACGAAAAAACTCATGTTAAAATAAGAAGGCTTAATAATAGTGAAATAAAAATATACTTAAAAAGAACAGGTAAACAAATACTAAGCTCCGTAGGATGTTATCAAATAGAAAGCTTGGGACCCAATATTATTGAGAGCATAAAAGGAGATTATTTTAATGTTATGGGATTGCCTTTATTTAATTTGCTAGATTATTTATATTCAAAAAAATGAAAAAAATTTACGTAGTTGGGAACAGGGCATCTAAAAGTCTTTCACCAATAATATTTAACTATTGGTTTAAAAAATATAACATTAAAGCAAGTTATGGATATTTAGAGCTTACAAAAAAAAACTTTCATAAAAAAATAAAGGAGGTTTTGGAAAAAAAAGATACGCTTGGCTTAAATGTGACTATTCCATTTAAAAGCAAAATTATCAAACACCTTGGTAAAATAGACACCCATGCAAAAAAAATTGGTGCGGTAAATTGTGTAACAAATAAAAAAACTATAAATGGGACCAATACTGATTGGACAGGATATTACAAAAGTCTGCCAAATATTAAAAAAACCAAAAACAAAAAAGTTGTTATTCTGGGTTATGGAGGTGCCTCACACGCCATTCACTATGTTTTAAAGAAGAAGGGGTTTAAGGATATTTTAATTTTCAACAGATCTAAGAAAAAAATTAAGTACTCAAACAAGGCTGAGTACACAAAAACATATAACGATCTTGAAACACACCTTGAAGGAGTTTTTTTAATAATTAATACCACACCAATAAACCCCATATTGAAAAAACACCTAAAAATTATTACCAAATCTACAATAGTAAGCGACATTGTTTACAGTCCCAAAAACACTTCATTTCTTAAACAGTTTCCAAAGAATAAAAAGATTTATGGAATATCAATGTTGATCGAACAGGCTAAGCCGTGTTTTAAAATGTGGTTTGGTAAAAACCCATCTGTAGATAAAAAAATACTAAACTCTATTTATAAAAAAATTTAATGACAAAAACCATAGCAATAACAGGCGGTATAGGGTCTGGTAAATCTACCTTTTGTAGTAAATTAAAAGAAAAAGGCTTTAAAATTCACAGTTCAGATGAGCAGGTGGCCAAAATATATAAAAACCCTGATAAAAAATTTGTTACTTATTTACGTACCATAGGTTTGTCTAAGTCCATTTCAAAAAAAAACATAGATAAAAGAATTATATCAAAGATTATTTTTGAAAATAAACAGATAAGAAAAAAGCTTGAGTTATACATATTCAAAATAGTAAGAAAAAAGAGGTCTGATTTTATAAAACAAGAAAAACAGAAAAAAACAAGATTAATATTTGTTGATATACCATTATTGTTTGAAAACAATTTAGAGAAACAGTTCAACAAAGTAATATCGATAATAGCCTCCAAACGAGTGAGATTAAAAAGATTAAAAAAAACGAGAAAAATGACTGAAAACCAATTTAAGAATATAACTCGATCTCAAACATCAGACGTTATAAGAAAAAAGAAGTCTGATTATGTTATTTATAACAACTCGACATTAAAGGATTATAAAATTAAGATTAATAAGCTAATAAGTAAACTTTAGTTAACACAATGAGAGAAATAGTAATTGATACAGAAACCACAGGCCTTGATTATAAGGCCGGTGACAGAATAATAGAAGTTGGTTGTGTGGAACTCAAAAACTATGTTCCTACAGGAAACACACTCCAGTTTTATTGCAAACCAGACAGAAGTATAAGCGAAGGGGCAAAAAACATTGTGGGTCTTTCAGACAACTTTCTTAATCAACAAAAACCATTTGAAGAAAACCATAAGGAGCTCTTAAATTTTTTGAAAAACGACACATTGATAATTCACAATGCGTCATTTGATTTAGGTTTTATAAATAATGAGTTGTCAATCTTAGGATTACCTTATTTAGATAATCCTGTAGTTGATACAGTTTCTCTTGCAAGAGAAGTTCTAAATACAAGAATAGCTAACCTCGACTATTTGTGTAGAAGATTTAACATTGATTTATCAGATAGATCATTTCACGGAGCCTTACTTGACTCCCAACTTCTAGCCGCAGTTTATTTAGAGTTAAGAGGAGGTAAGCAATTTTCTATGGAGCTGAATTCAAACATTAACGAAAAAAACACACAAATTAACAACAAAAACGAAACAAAAACCAAATTAATAGAAGTTAATAAAGAAGATTATCTTGCCCATAGAGAAATGTTAAAAAAGCTAAAAAACCCCCTTTGGAAAAAATTTAACTATTAATATTTAAAAAAGTTATTATATTAAAATTAAATGATTTACGGCGACCTTCAATTTTTTGATATTCTAATTTTTGCAGCTATTGCTGGATTTATTATTTATAGACTGAGGGGTGTTCTAGGGAAAAGAACAGGATTTCAAAAAAATATTTCAGAGCCAAAACCTCAAGAAAACAAAAAAAAACAAGAAGATGTTCAAAAAATACCATCACTAATGGATAATGAGACAAAGCTTGAGGCCGTATATAAAAAAGTAAATAATTTTAATCACAGAGAGTTTCTTGATGGTGCCAAGAAAGCTTTTGAAATTATAATTTCATCTTTCAACAATGGTGATAAAAAAACACTGAAAAACCTTGTGTCTAGAGATGTTTATTCTGCTTTTGAAAAAGCGATTAATGAAAAAACAAACAATCCAGAATCACAATTTTATTCACTTATTGTGGAGGATATCGCAGATGCGAAAGTAGAAAATGATACAATATCAATATCGGTCAATTTTATTAGTGAGCAGATGTTAAATAATGATGAGGGTTCTATTGTTAAAAATAAAGACACATGGACTTTTGAAAAACCAGTAAACTCTTCTAGTCCTATATGGATATTAACTCAAACTTAATATTTGTACTTTAAAGAACTCAAAGACAGAATTAAAAAAAACGAGGGTTATTCAGACAAACCTTATCAAGATCAATTAGGGCTTTATACTATTGGTTATGGTCATCTTATTACAGAAAAGGAAAATAAATATTACATTAAAAAGTTTAAAAAAAAATATTTTGAAGAATTGTTTGAGATAGACTTTAAAAAAGCACACGAACAATATAAAAAAAAATTTTTAAAAAAAAATCACACAACTTCAGAGAAGGAATTATTAATAGAAATGATTTTTCAACTTGGAGCAAAAGGTGTCTCTAAATTTAAGAAAATGCTTTATTTTCTAAACAAAAAACAAAAATTCATGGCATCACTAGAGATGTTAGACAGTTTGTGGTATTTGCAAACACCTGAAAGAGTAAAGAATTTAATTAAAAACTATACAAAAAAATAATGGAAGAAGATTTTTTTCTAAAAAACATGAAAGGTGTAAAACCTTTTAAAAAAGATACCTCTATAGTTAAAACGAAAACAACTACTAAAAAAAATGTAAAATTAGATAAAAAAACTAATACTAAAAATACCAGCAAAAAAACAATAACTGAACACAAAGTTAGTAGCTCAGAGTTTAAATTATCATTTGGTGAAGTTAATAAGGAGCTTAAGCGGGGAAAAATTAATATAGACAGAAGAATTGATCTTCATGGGTACGGTTTAGTCGAAGCGCATGAAAAATTTATAAGTGAGGTGAAAAAAAATTATAACAAGAATAAAAGATGTTTGCTTATAATTACTGGAAAGGGTGTTCATAAAAAAATTAAAAATGAGCAAGACACAAACCCTAAACTTTTCTATGGAAAGATTAAAAACTCAATAATAAACTGGATAAACGAAGACAATCTTAAGAAATATATCCTAACATATCAAGATGCGGGTTTTGAACATGGGGGTGACGGAGCTCTTTTTGTCTATTTAAGAAAAAAAAAGTTTTAAATTCTTTCTAACTTAAATACCCTTTTTTTGAAATGAATAAGAATTTCATATGGAAGTAAATCGTCTTTAACTAAAAATTCAATTTTTTTTAAATCATTTCTTTTATGATCAGCCCAAATATTTACATAGTCTTCAATTTCTAAAATTATATTTCCATCCTCACCCTTGTTTTGTTTAAGTGTGTAAATTCTTCTTCCATCAATTGTTTTTGCCTCATTTTCTCCATTTAAAATATTTATAAAAGAGGTAATTGGGTCAAAATATAAATTTAACTCTTCTAGGTCTACTCTAGCCATTTCTTCTTCTATAGGCTCTTGTTTTAATTCAATTAAATAATCATCAAAAGAAATTTTAACTATTTTTGTTCTCTTATTAGTTTTCCAAAACTGTTTATAATTCCGGGTCTTAAATATGTTATTTTCAATAACCCCAGTTGAAAGATAGCTTCCTTCAAATTTATATAAAGGTGAAAAAATGCCAGAATTTTTCAAATTAATTTCTGTTTGATAAATATTATCATTAATATTTAATGACCAACTAAAATTACCAATTTTTATTCCTGTTGTGCTGACTTTATATTCTGCACTAAAATTATTTGCATAGGATGTGTTAAATACAAATATAATAAAAAATACTAGAAATTTATTCAAACACAACCTCGTAAACATCAAGTTTTCTTTTTGTAAATTTCTGATCAGGTGAATTTATCTTTAACACCTTATATTCTTTCTCTAAATAATTAATATCTGAGGGGCTCCCAATTAAAGTAAAGTTTTCATTTATATTTTTATTAAGAGGAGATACTATTTTAAAGTGGTTTGTTATTTCACCACCTTCTTTATGCGGCATATAGAAATTAATATCCTTATCTCTTAATTCAAAATTAAGGCTTGAAAATAAAAGCCGATCTGAAACCACTATATTTTTTACGACACCATCTGAAGAACCGCTGTAAATTTTTAGAGCATAATTATTTATACCATTTATTCTGTCAAAAATTTTAGACGGATAGCTGATTCCAATCATTACAAAAAGAATTAAGCAGACAATATAATTAAACATGTAATTAGCTATCTTTAAAAAAGAATTATTAATTCTAATATATAGAAGAGCAAATAAAGAAATTAAAGCTGGAGCAGCCCAATTTGCATTAGCTCTGACAATAATAGCTTCTACCAAAACAATTAAAATTATAGGTATAGAAAATATCAGATAAACTTTTTGAATATAGTTCCATTTATAAAATCCAAATAACCCACCTAAAACTATAAATGGACCTAACATTAAAACCTGAATTAACAAAAATTCTAAACCCCTAATGAAATCTATTTCAATATTTGAAAAATTTGCATTATCTGAAGTATGTTGAAGTGTTATCCAATCATTATTAAAATTCCAAATGATATTTGGTACGATAATTAAAAACATAGATAAAAAAGCTAAACTAAAGCCTGATAAATTGTCTAAAAAAACATTTCTAAATTTTTGATCAAGTAAAATTAAGACAAATAAACAAATTACAAAATATATAGTCGCATATTTTGATAAAAACCCCAACCCAAGGAAAATACCTAATAGTATAAAATTTTTTAAATCTTGTTCGCTATTTATTTTAATTAATTGATTGAGTGAAAGTGTCCAAAATAATAATAAAAAAAGATCAGTACTAATTATAAAAGATGAAAAAGAAACAGCGGGTATAAATAAAAAAATTAAGCTACCCACAAATGAATCTTTTTTATTTAGTCCAGAGTTGAGTAAAAGATTATAAATACTCCAAGCTATCAATAAATAAACAAAAGATGGGAGAAGTTTTAATGAAACAAAACTATTACCTAATATTTCCGTATAAACTCTTATTATCCAGGACAAAAAAGGAGGCTTTGAAAAATAACCAAAGTCAACATCTTTTGACCATAACCAATACTGTGCTTCATCACCAAACAAATTAAAAGTAGTAAAATTTAAGGCGCCTATTTTTAATAAAAATAAAACAATGTATGATGGTAATAGAATTTTATTTAGCATAATATTTTTTATACAATTCAAATAAAACTATATTTAAAATTACAATTATAAAACCAGCAAAAAAAATGTCACTTAAGAAATGACCACCAGCCATTATTCTGATTAAGCCTAGTACTAAACCAGCAAAAGCGCTAGCATACAGAAAAATTATTTTTTTTGTAATTAAATATAGAATTATAATTGAAAACCCAACAGAAGCATCGCCTGAAACAAAAGAGCAGTTTGTTTCGCAAGCGTTGGTTATTTCAAACCACGGCGAAAAAGTTTCTTTTCCACCTAATTGCAAAATATCATTTGGTCTAGCTCTGCCCCATAAATTTTTAAGTATCAGGTTTACAAAAATTAACAATCCAATAATTTGAGAACCCCATAACAAAACTATTTCCTTAATAGAAAATTTATAATTAAAAAAAATTTTATCAATTTTAGCGAAACGCCCAACTATTGGTAAAATTAAAATATAAATAAGTATTAATGGTAATAAAATATCTCTAAAAAATATAGAGGTTAAATCAAAACTTTGTAAAGCAAACTGTTGCGATCCATAATAAAACAAACCTGAAATATACAAATCTATTGATGGACCTGAAGTAATAAACACACAACTAATTACCAAAAATAATACATAATTATAAATCTCTGAATTGTCTTCAGGCAACAAATTTGAAAATTTATATTGGGCATATTTCTTTTCTAAGATTGTGTTTATAAATTTGAAAGATATAAGTGCTAATATAGCACCGGCAACAATGTCAGTAAAAAAGTGAGCACCAACAACAACTCTACTCAAAGCAACAACAGACGCTAAAAAATAAAAAAAATATTTTAGTTTTGGAAAAGTGGCTACAAGAATAAAACAAATTATAAATATAGTTGATGAATGGCCTGAAGGAAAGGAGTGAAAACTTGAGTCGAAAGTAAAAAAATTAAAACCAAAAGTGTCCTCAAAATTTGTGTGATTGGGCCTTGGTCTACCAACAATGTGCTTCAGAACCTGTGTTACAACCCCAACAACCAAAATATAAAAAAAAGACGATACAAAAAAATTACTTATATTTTTTTGTTTTTCAATTTTTATAAATTCTAATCTGTTGTTTAAATAAACAACACCAAATCCAATAACAGAAATAGCAAAATACCAAGACGAGCTCCCGAGCCTTGTTATGTCTACAAAAAATTCTTTTAAATAAACACTATTAAGACTTTTATTAAAATCTTTAAAATAATTATACAGCCCTAGATCTAAATTGAATGATATGAAAACATTTAAAGATATTACTAAAAGAAAAAGTAGCTCAATCCTTATATTTTTAAAAAGACTCATTTTATAATTTTTAAAAAATTAAATAAGCTTTACAATATAAACTTCGATAAGTCCTGACTTTTAATAAGTTCTCCTAAGCTATTTTCAACGTATTCTTTATTAATTATTATTTCTGTAGGGCCTATATCTGAGGCTGTATAACTAACCTCTTCAAGTAGTTTTTCCATTACAGTATGGAGCCTTCTGGCGCCTATATTTTCTACATTCTGATTTATCTCTGTAGATAAAGAGGCGATGGTATCAATTCCATCTTCTTCAAATTTCAAATCAACCCTCTCTGTTCCAAGAAGTCCTTGATACTGCTTAATCAAACTGTTTTGTGTTTCAGTAAGAATAAGTTTAAAATCTTTTTTACTAAGACTATCAAGCTCGACTCTAATTGGCAATCTACCCTGAAGCTCAGGTAGCATGTCTGAAGGTTTTGATAGGTGAAATGCCCCAGAGGCAATGAACAAAATATAATCTGTTTTAACAACACCATATTTTGTAGTAACTGCAGTTCCCTCAATAAGTGGTAATAAATCTCTTTGAACACCCTCTCTTGAAACATCTGCACCACTTCTATCAGCTCTAGAAGTAATTTTATCTATTTCATCTATAAAAACAATACCGTTTTGCTCTACATCATCTAATGCTCTTGAGTTTATTTTATCTTTATCTAGAAGTTTATCAGTTTCCTCATTTAACAAGTAGGCATGAGAATCTTTTACACTCATTTTTTTCATTTTCTTTTGATTACCAAAACCTTTTCCAAATACATCACCTAAATTAATCATACCCATTTGAGAACCAGGCATTCCAGGTATGTCCATAGTTGGTAAACTTAAATTTGCATTAGCTGAAACTGGAATTTCAACCTCATTATCATTTAATTCACCTGATCTTAGTTTTTTCCTAAAATTATCTCGAGTAGCTGGCGTTGAGCTTTTAGAAACCAAAACATCTAAAATTCTTTCTTCTGCATTTTTTTCTGCTTTTGCCTTCACTTCTTGACCCATTTGTATTTTTGTTTTTGTTATACTTATTTCAACTAGATCTCTTATTATTTGCTCAACATCTCTTCCAACATATCCAACCTCTGTAAACTTAGTCGCCTCAACTTTTACAAAAGGTGCATTTGCTAACTTAGCAAGTCTTCTAGATATTTCTGTTTTGCCACAACCTGTTGGACCAACCATTAAAATATTTTTTGGTACAATTTCTTCTTTTAAAGAATCATCAAGTTGTTTTCTTCTCCATCTATTTCTTAAAGCAACTGCAACAGCTTTTTTTGCTTTGTTCTGACCTATAATAAATTTATCTAATTCAGAAACAATTTCTCTTGGACTAAAACTAGATTCCATATTTAAAGCTCAATAGTTTCTGAAATAATATTATGGTTTGTATAAATACAAATATCTGCAGCTATATTAAGTGATTCTAAAGCAATTTCTTTTGCATCCATTTTTGTGTTTTTCATCAATGCTTTAGCAGCACTATTTGCGTATGGACCTCCGGAGCCTATTGCAAGTATTCCATCATCAGATTCAATTACATCGCCAGTACCAGACAATAACAAACTTACATCCTTATCAGCTACGATCATCATTGCCTCTAATCTTCTTAGATATCTATCCGTTCTCCAATCTTTAGCTAATTCTACACACGCTCTTTTAAGTTGATTTTTATATTGATCTAACTTTCCTTCTAATCTTTCAAATAAAGCAAATGCGTCTGCAGTAGATCCTGCAAAACCAGATATAACAGTTTCATCAACACCAAGCCTTCTAATTTTTTTAACATTTGATTTCATTACTGTATTACCAAGACTAGCTTGACCATCACCCGCGATAACAACGAGATTATCTTTTCTAATTCCTACAATAGTTGTTGATTTGATAATGTTTTTTTCCATTAAATCATAAGATGGCTATTTAATTATTTTTATCAAGTAATTTACCTAGAATAAATCATATTTCACTGATATTAGGCAAAAATGCGAAAAGAGACAGTTGACAGAAATACTAAAGAAACCAAGATAAGATGCGAAATTAACTTAGATGGAACTGGACAATCTAAAATTTCAACACAAATTGGTTTTTTTGATCATATGCTGGAATTATTATCTCATCACAGCTTGATAGATATAGATTTAAAATGTGAAGGAGATACTAATGTTGACCTTCACCATTCAGTTGAAGATACGGCTTACGCAATTGCTTTAGCTATAAACAAAGCATTGGATGATAAGAAAGGAATAAACAGATATGGTTTTTCATATGTTCCAATGGATGAATGCTTATCAAGATGTGTTATTGATTTAAGTGGAAGACCAGAGCTTGTGTGGAATGTTAATCTTGGTTTAAAAAAAATTGGTGAAATGGACACAGAGCTGTTCCATGAATTTTTTAAAGCATTTTCAAATGAATCAAAATGTAATTTACATATTGAAAACCTTTATGGAAAAAACAATCATCATATCATTGAGTCGTGTTTTAAAGCATTTGCTAAAAGTTTAAGATTTGCTGTCGAAATAGATAACAGAAGAAAAGACACTATACCATCATCAAAAGGCACTCTTTAATTATTAATGAAGAAGATCACTATTGTCGATTACGGCTCAGGCAATGTTTTGTCTGCACAAAAATCATTTGTTAAGATAGCAAAAGACAACAATATTGAGGCTGATGTTTTAATTTCAAAAAAACTGAATGATGTAAAAGATTCAACTCATGTTGTGTTACCTGGTCAAGGAGCATTTTCTACGTGCATGAATGGTTTAAAAAAAACTGATGGCTTAATTGACGAGCTTTGTGAATTTGCATTAATTAAAAAGAAGCCATTTTTGGGTATATGTGTAGGTATGCAAATGTTAGCTAACATAAGTGAAGAAAATGGAATTCATGAAGGCCTAGGCTGGATAGATGGTCACATTAAACTATTGCCTGGAGATAATTTAAAACTTCCTCACATGGGGTGGAACTTGGCAATACCAACAAACTGTAAATATAACAACTTAATCTCTAATAAAAATGATTATTACTTCGTTCATTCTTATTATTTTGATTGTGCTCAAAAAGATAATATTTTGGCAGAAACTAAGTATGGAACAAATTTTGCTTCAATTGTTGGAAAAGAAAATATATATGGCGTGCAGTTTCATCCTGAAAAAAGTTCCTCCCAAGGATTAAACTTACTAAAAGAATTTATTAGAGTATGAACATGTCTACACAACTAAAAGAAAAGATTAACATTTCAATTGATAGCATTGAGAAACTTACAGACGTAGATTTGGCAGATCTTTGTAATATCACTGAACAAGCAATTAAAGCTGGAGGAGGTTTTGGTTGGTTAAGAGTTCCTACAAGAGATATTTTAACAGATTACTGGACTAAAAGAACTAATGATAAATATATTAAACTTATTGTTGGTAGACTCAATGGCGTTATAGCAGGAACCCTCCAACTTGCATATGAGGCACCCAATATTGAGTCTAGGAAAAATATTGCACGTATAAGAAGACAGTTTGTTGCTCCATGGGCAAGAGGTTATGGTTTGGCTAAAACAATGATTGATCACACTGAACAAATTGCCAAAGAAGACAATATTAAATCATTGCAGTTAGCTGTAAGAGAAACACAAGATGCAGCAATAAAACTTTTTACTGGTAAAAATTATATAAAGTGGGGTGAAAACCCATACTATGCTTACATTAACGGAAGTTTTATTAAAGGTTACTATTACTATAAAAATCTGTAGTGCAAATTATACCAGCCATAGATTTAAAAGATAATAAGTGTGTTAGACTTTCTAAAGGTAAAGATAACACCAGCGTTGTTTATAATGAAGACCCAGAAAGACAAGCTATCTACTTTGAACAAATTGGTTGTAAAAAACTTCACTTGATTGACCTAGATGCTGCTTTTGGCAGATCAAATGTTAATTTTGAAACAATAAAGAAAATTAGAAAATCAGTCTCAATACCAATACAATTAGGGGGTGGAGTTCGAAGTTTAGATTTAGCCAAAAAATATTTTGAAGTTGGAATAAATAATTTGATTATTGGATCAATGTCTGTTGAAAAACCAAATGAAGTTATAATTTTATCAAATATTTATGAGGATAAATTATATATATCATTAGATATTCTTGAAGATAACATAATGATAAAAGGTTGGGATAAAAATTCAGGAAAAAAAATACAAGATATTCTTGATATTTATACTAACTCAAAAATTAAAGGATATGTAATTACAGATATTCAAAATGATGGAATGCTAAAAGGTTTAAATTTAGATTTTGTTAGCAATTTTATAAAAAAAATAAACCAAACTAAATCATTTAATAAAAAAATTATTATTGCAGGTGGTTTAACAAACTACTCTGATCTAAAAAGTCTAAAAAAACTTAACCTTAAAAACATTGAAGGTATAATCTCGGGTAAATCTTTTTATGAAGGCAAGATTGATTTAGCAGAGGCGCAAAAAATTTTAAATTAAAATGGTAAAAGTAAGAATCATCCCGTGCTTAGATGTAAAAGATGGAAGAGTAGTAAAAGGAATCAACTTTTTGAATTTGATAGATGCAGGAGATCCTGTTGAACAAGCAAAACATTATTCTGATAATGGAGCTGATGAAATATGTTTTTTAGATATTAGCGCATCATTAGAAAATAGAGATACTATGGTAAATGTAGTTAAAAAGACTGCGAATGAGGTTTTTATTCCACTTACTGTCGGCGGTGGAATTTCATCAATAGAAAATATACAAGCTTTACTTAAAGCTGGTGCTGACAAAGTTTCTATAAATTCTGCTGCAATTAAAAATCCCAATATCATTAAAGAAGCTTCTGAATATTTCGGAAACCAATGTATAGTTGTGGCTGTTGATGCAAAAAAACACAACAATGATTGGTTTGTTTATTCCCATGGTGGGACTAAGAAAACTGATTTACATGCTTTAACTTGGATAGAAAAAGCTCAAAAATTAGGAGCAGGTGAAATTCTCTTAACATCAATGGACAAGGATGGCACAAAATCTGGTTTTGACAATGAGCTATTAAGCAAGGTTTCAGAATTTTTAAAGATACCTGTAATAGCAAGTGGAGGAGTTGGGGCTTTAGATCATTTTTATGACGGTGTAGTTAAAGGTAAAGCCGATGCATTATTAGCAGCCTCAGTCTTTCATTTCAATGAAATTAGCATTAAAGAAGTAAAAAAATACTTAAAAGATAAAAATATAAACATCAGAGATTAAACTTTATGAAAATTGAAGAATTAAACGAAATTTTAAATAGAAGAATACAAACAAGAAAAAAAAATTCTTACACCAATAAATTATTAAAACTAGGACCAAAAAAGATAGCTCAAAAGTTTGGAGAAGAATCTTCTGAGTTAATTATAGATTTCTTAAAAGGATCAAAAAAAAGAACAATAGAAGAAGCTGTAGATGTAATCTATCATCTTCTCATTTTATTAAAGTCAAAAAAAATTACTATAAGTGAAATTCACAAAGAATTAGACAAAAGAAAATAAAATATGACGTATGATGAAAATAATATATTTGCTAAAATATTAAGAAAAGAAATTCCTTGTGATAAAATTTATGAAGATGAGTTTAGTTTGTTTTTTAATGATATTAATCCCCAGGCTAAAATACATGTTTTAGGAATACCAAAATTCCCATGTACTACTTTTTCTGATTTTTTAAAAAATGCAAATAAAGAAAATATCATATCTTTTTTTAAAAGTGTTGAATTCGTAATAAATAAACTTAATATTGAAAATACCGGTTATAGATTAATAACAAATTCTGGTGAAGATGGCGGTCAAGAAGTGCCACATTTTCACTTACATATTTTAGCAGGAGAAAAAATAGGAAGACTACGATAATACTTTTATTGTTTGATAATTACGTAATTAATTATCTCATTGACTCCTTTTATATTTTTTAAAGCAATAATCATCTCTTCTAAAAGATCTGGTCGCGAAGAGATGCCTGCAATATAAATCTTTCCTTGGATAGTTTCAAAGTTGAAAGTAATTGATTTAATGCCTATTGTTTTAGCTGCCATGGCTCTCGCTTGAGTGTTGATCCATAGGTCACTTGCATAATCTTTTAAAGTGGATCTATTCCCAATTTCAATCTCATTTATTATTTCTTGGACCCCCTCAACTTCCCAAACCAATCTTACTGCATCAACTCTTATTTCTTGATTATCAACAAGTCCTGTCAACAAAACTCTACCCTCCAAAATACTTGTATTAATATTTATAAAAAGATTGTTTTCTGCGTTCAAGAATTTTGCAGCAATATTTACTTTAATTGTAGCATCATCAATAACGGTTCCAAGCGATCTCTCCCCTTCAGCAACAACCATCGCACTGCTTCCTCCTGTTGCAAGAACACCAGCTGGTGAACATCCATAATTAAAAAAAGCAAAGATCAAAAGAATTGGAAATGATGATATTTTTATTATTTTTTTGATTTTAGTAACCATTTATAAATTTTATTTTTATTAATTTTTGTAAATTTATGTACTATTTCGACGATGTCGGTCAAAGAAAATTTTTTGGTCATTTTTTTTATCTCATCTTTATACAAATCAATTTCGTCAAAATCTTGTTTTTTTATTGTCTTCCCATCAATAACCACAACAAACTCACCTTTTATATTTTCTTTATTTTTTAGTATGTTGTTTTTTATTTTTCTTGAAATTCCTCTAAAAACAAATTCATTTATTTTTGTAAGCTCTTTACAAACTGAAATTGATCTATCAGGCACAATTCTCTCTAAAAATTCTAAAAAAACAATTATTTTATGACTTGAGACAAAAAATACAGACGTTCTTTTTTCTTGAGAAATATTTTTAACAAGATCCTCTATTTTTTTTTTAGATTTTGGTACAAAACCAAAAAAAGTAAATTCTGATATTGGTAACCCAGATAATTGTAAGCTCGATATAATTGATGAAGGACCAGGAACAGATGTAATCCCAACATTATTTTCAATGCAATATTGTACTAAATTATAACCAGGATCAGAAATAAGTGGAGATCCAGCATCAGAAATTAGAACACAATTTTTACTTTTTAATAAATTTTTAATCTGTGCTATAATTTTGTGTTCATTATAATCATGTATCGCAATTAATTTCTTTTTAATGCCCAATTTATTTAGTAATTTAAGCGAATGTTTAGGATTTTCACAAATAATAATATCACAGTCTTCGAGAATATTCACAGCCCGATAAGTTATGTCATCTAAATTACCTATTGGTGTTGCCACAATTGAAAGGCCATTAATAATATTATTCATTTCATATATATTTATATTTATAATATCATGTACTCCAGTAAATTTATCTAAACAAGTTCCAAAAAATAATCCAGAGAACACTATTTCTGAAAAACAAGTTATAAATGAAAATAAAATCAAGGAGATTGAAAAAAAAGAGCATAAAGAAAATAGAGATAATAAAACCTTAGATAATGCTATTTTGGACAGTACAATTATTGCTTTGTTTGCAAAAGATGATGATGCGCAAACAACGAAACAATTTTTAAATACTTTTGAGTTAGGAATTTATAATTTAGAGGTTAAGAACATTAATTTACAAATAGAGTTTTTCGAGAACGATAAAGATCTAAAAAATATTATAGAACAGAATCTTTCCCCTGGCCGATTATTCAT
Source organism: uncultured Alphaproteobacteria bacterium (assembly GCA_902613275.1). Next base: position 25,726 of record CACMGM010000002.1, on the reverse strand, counting down.
TGGGCCTATTCAATCGAAGTATACAAAAATTATTAATAATTATTGTAATCATAATGTATTTTTTTTCTCATTTTCATCTCAAGCAAAACTAGCAAAAGATTGTATTTATTTATTTAACTTCTTTCCCAAGAATGAACTTTCACAGCTACTTTTATTTTTAAATGAAGATGCAAAAGTAGCTCTGCTTTATCCTGAAAATGAATACGGATATTTAATAAATAGTTTTATTGATGAAATAATTTTTGAAAGCTCAGCGATCTTAGTTAATAGGTCGTCATATAAAAACGATTTGTCCAATGTAAGAGAATCAATAAAGGAATTAGGAAAATATGAATTGAGAAAATATGAATTAAACAGGCAAAAACAAATTTTATCATCTAAAAAAGATGAAAAATCGAAAAAAAGATTAAAAAAATTAGAAAAATTCAAAACAACAAGCGACTATGATTTTACCCACATTCTTATTGCTGATTATGGCCTGAATCTGCTGCAGGTCGCTCCGCTTCTCCCTTTCTACGATATAGACCCTAACATAGTTCAGTTTATGGGAACTGGAGTAATTGATGATAAAACTTTTTTCTACGAGCCTTCATTGCAAGGTGCAATATTTCCAGGGGTTCCTGAAACAAGAAGAAAAAATTTAATATATAATTATACAGAAATATATGAGGAAGATTTTTTAAGAATTTCAACACTACCATATGATTTAATTGGATTATTAAATTTTATTTATACAAAAGATTATAAACTTGATGATTTAATAAATTTATTAAATAATTCAAACAAAAGGTTTGATGGAATAGATGGAAATTTTTATTTTAAAAATAATATGATCGAAAGAGATCTCGATATATTAAAAATAAATAACGGTAAATCTTTTGTAATTAATTAGATAAAAAATTAACTAATTTTATGATGGCTATTGACCTATGACTAATTTCATTTTTTTCTTTTGTACTTAATTCAGCTAATGTTTTTTTATAATCTTTAGGAATAAATATTGGATCATAACCAAACCCATAATCACCTTTAATTTCATCAGAAATTTTTCCTTCAATTTTTCCACTAAATACTATGTTATGACCTTTTTGCATTGTTAAGCTTATTGATGTTTTAAAGTGAGCATTTTGTTTAAGGCTCTTTTTAGTACTTTTAATAATACTTCTAAAACAATCTTCAGTGCTTTTAAAACTATTTAAAAATCTTTTTGAAAGAACACCAGGTTTCCAATTCAAAGCCTCAACGCATATTCCTGAATCATCTGCGAAACAAGGAATGCCTGTTTTGTTAAATCCATACTCTGATTTTATTTTAGCGTTTTCTTCAAAAGTTTGACCATTTTCTGCTGGTTCGTCACTTAAGTTAACATCACTTAATGATAAAATTTTAAGATTAATTTTTTTAAAAATTTTTTTTATTTCAATTATTTTATTTTTATTATTTGAAAAAAATAATAATTGGCCCAATTTATTTCAATGCCTCTTTTTGTTTAGAAATTATTTCTTTAACACCAATTTTTGCTAGTGAAAATATTTCTGTAAATTGATTGTCATTAAAAAAAAATTCTTCGCCAGTAACTTGAATTTCAGATATTTCATCTGAATCACAAATTACAAAATTTGCATCTACTTGAGCTTTGGAGTCTTCCCTATAATCTAGATCCAATAATGCTTTATTTTCAACTATGCCAGTTGACACTGCCCCTATAAAGTTTTTAATAATTGTTTTTTGGAGATTATAATTTTTCTTTAATTTTTCTATTGCCAGATATAAAGAAATAAAACCGCCACTGATAGAAGCAGTTCTTGTCCCACCATCTGCTTGAATTACATCACAGTCTATTTTTATTTGACGCTCTCCAAGATTTGAAAGATCCACAATTGATCTTAAGCTACGTCCAATTAACCTCTGTATTTCTTGCGTTCTACCTGACTGCTTTCCTTTTGCAGCCTCTCTGTCCATTCTAGTATTTGTTGATCTTGGTAGCATGCCATATTCTGCTGTAACCCAACCTTTACCAGTATTTTTTAACCAGTGAGGAACTTTCTCATCAATAGTTGCTAGACAAAGAACATGTGTGTTACCAAACTTTACTAAGCATGAACCATCAGCATGAATATTTACATTTTTCTCAAATGAAATCTCACGCATTTGATTGAAGGATCTATCTTTTCTCATATAAATTTAATAATAATAGATAAATATTATTTTTAAATAAAATTTTTATGTCTGATAATGTATATGCACAAATTAATGATAGATCGAAATTAATTTTCAAAAAATTAGTTGAGTCATATCTTAAAACTGGGTCTCCAGCAGGATCAGAAACAATTATGAAGATGGGAGGATTAAATCTTTCCTCAGCATCAATCAGATCTATTCTGTCGAATTTGCAAAAAGAAGGACTTTTATATGCCCCACACAGATCAGCTGGGCGAATGCCTACTGAAAAAGGAATGAGATTTTTTGTTGATGGGCTATTAGAATTTGGAAGAATATCGAAAGTTGATAAAGAAAATATTAAACAGCAGTGCTTAACTAAGGGCAAATCTTACGAGGAGGTTCTCGATGTTGCATCTAAGGCTATTTCAGGTTTATCAAGTTATGCTGGAATAGTTATTGCGCCAAAATTTCAAAAAAACTTAAAGCACGTTGAGTTTATAAGATTAAATAGTAGTCAATTAATGCTTATTCTCGCTTATGAGAATGGAGAAGTAGAAAATCGCATTATTGAAGATAATGGAAAATATAATAGTTCATTATTAATACAAGCTTCAAACTACCTTACATCCAAGTTTACCAATAAAAATATTTCGCAAATTAAAAGATTAATACAAACAGAAATAAAAAATTCACAAAATGAGTTAGAGTCAATTTCTTCAAAATTAATTCAACAAGGCATTATAGAAACCCAACCTAATAGTAAAAATCCTTATATTTTTTTACATGGACAATCAAATTTACTCAAAGATGAAATAGTTTCAAAAGATTTAGATCAAATACGAAATCTTTTTGATGAAATTGAGAAAAAATCTAGTTTTGTAGATATATTAGAAACGGCAGGAAAAGCAAAAGGGGTTCAGATTTTTATTGGATCTAAAAATTTTTTGTTTAAACACTCTGGTCTTTCTATGGTAATGGCCCCATATAAAAATAATGATCAAGAAATTATAGGAGCTATAGGTGTAGTTGGCCCTACAAGATTAAACTACTCCAAAATAGTTCCTCTTGTTGATTATACATCCAAAATTATAGGAAAGGTGATTGATTAATGGTTGAGAAAAAAGAAGAAGATAACCAACAAGAAGAAGTTAAAGAACCTGATTCTGAGAATGTTGAAAACGAAGAAGATAATAATGATAGTCAAGAAAACACAGACTCAGAAGAGACAACTGAAGATTATAATATAGAAGAAGATAGTTTAGAAAAGGAAATAGAAACACTTAAAGAAGAAAAAATTCGGTTACTTGCTGAAATGGAAAACCTTAGAAAAAGATTTGAACGAGAAAAAATTGAAACGATAAAATTTGGTAGCATAAATTTAGCAAGAGATATTTTATCGCCAGGAGATAATCTAGAAAGAGCACTAGACGCATTACCAGAAGATGAAAATCATCCAGAAAGTATAAAAAATCTTATTGATGGTTTAAAAATGGTTCTTAAAGAATACAAAAGTACTCTTGAAAAACACGGGGTCAAAAAAATTGAAACTTTAAATCAAAAATTTGATCATAACTTTCATCAGGCAATGATGGAAGTTGAAAATAATGATGTGGAGGAAGGAACAGTAGTACAGGAAGTCCAATCTGGTTATACAATGCATGACCGATTACTCAGAGCAGCAATGGTTGGAGTTTCCAAAAAACCAGTTGCTAAAACAGAAGAACCCACAGGAGAACAAGAAGAAGACAATACTGAAAATGAGAGTAAAGAAAAGTCATAAAAATCCCCAAATTACTTGTTTTTTTAATATTAATCAGGAACATCCTTGTATTTTAAATCTTTTTCCCCATATCTAATGTAACCAATGTTAATTGGTAAATAATTAAGTAAAGAGGATAAAAAATATGGCAAAAGTAATTGGTATTGATTTAGGTACAACAAACTCCTGCGTTGCAGTAATGGACGGTAAGGAAGCAAAAGTAATTGAAAACTCTGAAGGTGGAAGAACAACACCGTCAATGGTAGCATTCACTGACACAAAAGAAAAACTTGTTGGACAATCAGCTAAAAGACAAGCAGTAACTAATTCTGAAAATACTTTATTTGCCATAAAAAGATTAATCGGAAGAACATTCGAGGATGAAGCTGTTAAGTCTGACAGCGGATTAGTACCTTATAAAATTGTAAAAGGTGATAACGGTGATGCTTGGGTAGAAGCACGTGGAGATAAATATAGTCCAAGTCAAATAAGTGCGTTTATTTTACAAAAAATGAAAGAGACCGCAGAGTCTTATTTAGGAGACACTGTTACACAAGCAGTTATAACAGTTCCTGCATATTTTAATGATGCTCAAAGACAAGCAACAAAAGATGCTGGAAAAATAGCTGGACTAGAAGTCTTAAGAATTATTAACGAGCCTACTGCAGCAGCGTTAGCATATGGTTTAGATAAAAAGAAAACAGGTACAGTTGCTGTTTACGATCTTGGTGGAGGTACATTTGATATTTCTATCTTAGAAATTGGTGACGGTGTTTTTGAAGTAAAATCAACCAATGGTGATACGCACCTCGGCGGTGAAGATTTTGATCTTAAAATTATTGACTACCTTGCTGACGAATTCAAAAAAGATAATGGTATTGATTTACGATCAGATAAACTTGCCCTTCAACGTTTGAAAGAGGCTGCTGAGAAAGCAAAAATTGAATTATCAAGTTCAACTGAAACAGAAGTTAACTTACCATTCATAACAGCTGATCAATCTGGTCCTAAACATTTAACGATTAAATTATCGAGAGCAAAACTTGAAGCTATTGTAGGCGAACTTTTAAACCAAAGTTTAAAACCTTGCGAAATGGCACTCAAAGATGCTGGATTACAAGCTGCTGAAATTGATGATGTTATTTTGGTTGGCGGTATGACAAGAATGCCTAAAGTAACGGAGATAGTAAAAAACTTCTTTGGTAAAGAACCTAATAAAGGTGTTAACCCAGATGAAGTTGTTGCATCTGGTGCTGCAATTCAAGCAGGAGTATTACAAGGTGATGTCAAAGATGTACTACTACTTGACGTTACACCTTTATCACTTGGTATTGAAACTCTTGGCGGTGTATTTACAAAACTTATTGATAAAAACACAACCATCCCAACAAAGAAGAGCCAGGTATTTTCTACAGCTGAAGATAATCAGAGTGCAGTAACTATTAGAGTTTTTCAAGGTGAAAGAGAGATGGCTGCTGATAACAAATTACTAGGTCAGTTTGATCTAGTGGGTATTCCACCTGCTGCAAGAGGAATGCCTCAAATTGAAGTAACTTTTGATATCGATGCAAATGGTATTGTAAACGTTTCGGCTAAAGACAAATCAACTGGTAAAGAACAACAAATCAAGATCCAGGCTTCTGGCGGATTATCAGATGAAGAAATTGAAAAAATGGTCAAAGAGGCAGAAGAAAATGCTGAAGCTGACAAAAAGAAAAGAGAAGCTGTTGATACTAGAAACCATGCTGATAGTTTAATTAATGAAACTGAAAAGAATTTAAAAGAGCACGGAGATAAAATTCCTGAAGCTGATAGAAATAAAATCACAGAGGATATTGAAGAGCTTAAGAAAGTAAAAGACGGTGAGGATTTAGAAGCTATTAAATCTAAAACTGAAGCACTTGTTCAATCATCTTTAAAAATGGGTGAAGCAATATATAAACAAAACCCTCAAGGTGCTGGACCACAACCAGATCCATCTGGTGCTGAGCCATCAGCTGATAATACAAAAGATGAAAAAGTTGTAGATGCTGAATTTGAAGAAGTAGACGAAGATAAAAAAGATTAACACTCCATAATTTTTGTAAGGAGGAGATTTGGCTGATAAAGATTTCTATGAGATATTAGGTGTTCAACGAAATGCCAGTGAAGATGAAATAAAAAAAGCTTATAGAAAACAAGCAATGAAATATCATCCTGATCGCAACAAGGATGACAAAACTGCTGAAAGAAAATTCAAAGAAGCAGCAGCTGCTTACGAAGTTCTAAAAGATTCAGAAAAAAGATCGGCTTATGATCAATATGGACACGATGCCTTCAAACAAGGCGGCATGGGCGGAGCTCAAGGCTTTGGAGATTTTGCAGGTGGCTTTTCTGATATTTTTGAAGAGTTTTTTGGCGGGGGTTTTGGAGGACAATCATCAAGAAGACGAGGACCTCAAAGAGGAAGTGATCTTCGCTATAATATGTCCGTTTCATTATTCGAAGCTTTCACTGGAAAGAAACCACAAATAAGAATTCCAACTTATGTTGGTTGTGATACATGTGCAGCAACCGGAAGTGCAGATAAATCTGGACCAAGTACCTGTTCTACTTGTGGTGGTGCAGGCAAAGTTCGATCACAACAAGGCTTCTTTTCTATTGAAAGACCATGCCCTACATGTGGCGGAGAAGGTTCAAGTATAAAAAATCCGTGTCTTAAATGTTCTGGAACTGGAAATATAAAAAAGCAAAAAACAATCTCTGTTACTATTCCTGCTGGTGTTGATACAGGCACAAGAATTCGTATAGCCGGTGAAGGAGAGCCTGGTGAAAGAGGTGCAGGAAATGGGGATCTGTATATTTTTGTTGAAGTTCAAAATGACAAACTTTTTGAAAGAGAAGAAGAAAATCTTTTTTGCGAAATACCAATCACCATAACAACGGCTATTCTAGGCGGTGAAATAGAGGTTCCAACTATTGAAGGTAAAAAAGCCAGACTTAATATTCCAGCGGGAACTCAATCTGAAACGCAATTTAGATTACGTGGCAAAGGAATGAGTATACTTCGACAAAGCAGACGCGGAGATATGTATGTGCAAGCTAATGTTGAAATACCAGTCAACCTAAATAGTAAACAAAAAGATATTTTGCGAGAGTTTGAAAATGAAGGAGGAACCTCGAAAAAACACAGTCCAAAATCACAAGGTTTTTTCTCAAAATTAAAAGAAGTCTGGGAAGATTTAACTTAATTTCTTTTCAACTTACAATCACCAAAGTATAAGAAGTTTTTATGGCAAAAATTAAAATAACAGTTGCAGGTTGTCTTGGCCGAATGGGTCAGGAGATATCGAAACAAATTTTACAAAATAAAAATTTAGAATTTGTCGGTGGTTTTGAACACAAAGAACATAAAGATATAAACAAACCCTTAAACAAAGTTTCAAGTATACACTCTGCAAAATTAGTTACAGCTAATGCAACTCAGTTAATCAAAGAAGCAAATGTCATCATTGATTTTACAACACCTGAGTCTACTTTAGATAATCTTAAGATCGCCTCTGCAAATAAAACAGCAGTTGTTATTGGTACAACTGGAATGACAGACGCACAAAAAAAGAAAGTAAAAAGTTATTCAAAAAAAATACCTATACTCATGTCTTCTAACATGAGTTTGGGCGTTAACTTACTATTTAACTTAGTAAAACAAACAGCATCAGCCCTAAAGGATACTGATTATGATATTGAAATTGCTGAGACTCATCATAAACATAAAAAAGATGCTCCTTCAGGAACCGCATTATCTCTTGGCGAGTATGCTGCTGAAGGTAGAAAAACTAAATTAAATAAATCAAAAGTTTTAGATCGTACAAAAAAACTAACACCCAGAAAAAAAGGTGACATTGGGTTTTCTGTTACAAGAGGTGGTGAAATTGCAGGTGAACATACTGTAAGCTTTATTGGTGAAAATGATAGAGTTGATTTAGTTCACAAAGCAAACAACAGATCAATTTTTGTTACCGGAGCTATTGATGCTGCAGTATTTGTATCAAAGAAAAAAACCGGATTCTTTTCTATGAATGATTTGATTTCCTAAAAATAATTATCTTGAAATTTTAATGTATGAGTAAAGATATTTCTTACTTTCCAGATAGGGAAATTGAGGGTGGTTGGAGGCTAATACCAACTGATCACTCATCAAAAATGGCAAACATTGATTTTAATTTCATTGAACTAGAAATAAAACGCCAACAATTGTTTTTTGGAAACCATCCTCAAAGTATAGTCATTATTAAAGATGGTTATTTAGTTTATGAAAATCATAGTTTCATGACATTGCAACAAAGTCGTTTTGATATTTGGTCTTGTACAAAATCATTCACTGGAATTGCATGGATGTTTCTTTTAGAAGAAATAGAAAACAATAAATCTAGCAAAAATTTAGATATAAAATTAGAAACACCTATCTATAATTTTCTTCCAAAAGATTTTATAAAAAATGACTCAAGAAAAAAAAATATAAATTTACACCATTTATTGTCTATGACTTCAGGTTTAAAAGGAGAAAATAATGATGTTTATGGCTTAGTGACTGGACCTAAAAACGGTCCATTTGAATTTGCTATTGGAAAATGTGATAATAGATATGGAAAATCAGTTGACGTCTTATCTTCTGAACCTGGAAAACAATGGGATTACTCTGATCCAGCAGTTGCCCTGCTTTCATTTATATTTTTCGAAATAACTAAAAAAAACATCCACGAATATTTATATGAAAAACTTTTTAAAATAATTGGTATAGAGAATGCTAGTTGGGACGTTCACGGAGGTGGAAATTATTTTGGTCCATTTACATCGTCACATGTTGGTCTTCATATTTCAGCTAGAGATCTATCACGCTTTGGATATTTTATGCTCAAAAAAGGACAATGGAATAATGTTCAAATATTACGTTCAGATTACATAGATCTTGCAACTACAAAATCACAAAATTTAAATACTTCCTACGGATATCAGTTCTGGATAAATTCAGATGGTGTTCGATGGCCATCTTTACCAAAGGACGCTTATGCTTTAGAAGGATATAACTCTAATAGATGTTATATCATACCATCTTATGATTTAATAATAACAAGAATAGGGTCTGGGCCATCAGAATGGAACGAACAAAATTTCGTAAACAATATTTTCAAAAGTTTCAAAAAAAATTAATAGAAGTTTAATTGTTTTTTAATTCTTAAGTACAAGCCTTCTTTTAAATCTGCATGTAAGAAAGTTGCTAACTCAGTTTCTTTATCTGATTCTCTTATTGATAACTTGGACGTATTTTTAAATTTTGTAAAAAAAACTTTGGACCAATAAGTGCTGAATTTAGATGAATGTAAAAGTTTATCACCTTTATATTTTCTTATAGATATTTCTTTTTGATTAATGTTAATTTCATCCTTAATATTTTTTTCTTTGAAATATAAACGGATTAAATAAAAAATTATCAGATATTCAAGTCCAAGAAATATAGATACAGGCCAGGCACCTTGTACAATAAGAAAAATAGAGAATAATGAAATCCAACTTATAAAAATAATTCCTAAAATTAAAAAGACTGATTTAGAGCAGCTTTGATAGGGTCTTATATTTTCGTTCATAGAATTCATTTTTTTACATTAATATAAAAAAACCTTCGTGATAAAGGGACATATGTGCACAGATATTAGATTGATAATTTGCAGTTTATTATCAATTTATAATTGCTTCCAAATCCTAAAAAATGGCTAAATTCCTTTGATCTCTTGCTAATTCAGTAAGGAACATATAGATGCATCCCCGAAAAAATATTAAGTAATAATCCTAATTTAATGGTGGTTTGATGGAAAAGATTAGTAAAATTTTAGCAGCAAACAGAAGTGAAATTGCTATTCGAATTTTCAGAGCTGCAGAAGAGTCTGGTATTAAAACAGCTGCTATTTATTCTAAAGAAGATCGTTTTGCTATTCACCGATTTAAAACGGATGAAAGTTATTTAGTAGGTGAAGGCAAAGGTCCAATTCAAGCATACTTGGACATAGACTCGATTATCAAAATTGCTAAAGATGCAAAGGTTGATGCTATCCATCCAGGCTATGGATTTTTATCTGAGAGCCCTGAACTGGCTGAGCAGTGTGAAAAAAATGACATAACATTTATTGGACCTAGTAAAGAAATACTAAAAAGATTTGGAAATAAAACTGAAGCTAAAAAAGTTGCGGAAGAAGCAAAGGTAGGCACCGTTCCGTCTGTTCTTGTAACAAAAGAAAATTTAAAAAGTGTTGAAAAAGAAGTTGAGAAAATTGGTTACCCAGTAATTGTCAAGGCAAGTTGGGGCGGCGGAGGTCGAGGAATGCGTGTTGTTAGATCAAGTAACGAATTAATCGATCAAATTACAACTGCTCAAAGTGAGTCACTTAAAGCTTTTGGAAAAGATGAAGTATTTATAGAAAAATTTTTAGAAGATGCTGCGCACATTGAAGTTCAAATTTTAGGTGACAGACACGGAAATATTATACATCTTTTTGAAAGAGATTGTTCTCTTCAAAGAAGGCATCAAAAGATTATTGAAAGAGCACCTGCACATTTTCTTGAAAATAAAACTCGAGAAGAAATTTGTAACGCTGCTATTAAAATTGCAAAACAAGTTAAATACTTTGGTGCAGGAACTGTTGAATTTTTGTTTGATAAAAAGTCTGGTGAATTTTATTTCATTGAAGTTAACCCGAGAATTCAAGTTGAACACACAGTAACTGAAGAAGTAACTGGTATTGATATTGTAAAAGCCCAAATTAAAATTGCAGAAGGTGAAAAAATTGGCAATCACCCAGCACTTCCTAAACAAGAAGATATTCATTTAAATGGATTTGCTATTCAATGTAGAGTTACTACCGAAGATCCGCTTAATAATTTTATGCCCGATTATGGAAAGATAATGACTTACCGCTCGGCAGCTGGTTTAGGAGTAAGACTAGATGCAGCAAATGCTTCTGCCGGTTCTATCATCACACCGTATTATGATTCTTTACTTGTAAAAGTAACAACTTGGGCAAAGCATCAAGAAGACTGCATTAAAAGAATGGATAGGGCTTTGCGAGAATTTAGAATCAGAGGTGTTAAAACAAATTTAGTATTTCTTGAGTCTCTTATTAACAATAAAGACTTCCTTGAAGGAAACTACAATACAAATTTTGTTGATACTAAAAAAGAACTCTATGCTTATAATCCTCAAAAAGATCGAGCATCAAAAATCGTATCTTATCTTGGAAATATAATTGTAAATGGACACAATGATATATCTGGAAGAGTCAGTAATAATTCGACTGTAGAAGTTCAAGTTCCTATTTCAAATATTAAAAGTGAAAAAAATAATTTTGTAAAGGATTTACAAACTTTAGGTCCAGAAAAATTTTCAAAAAAAATAAAAGAAACACCCCATACCCTAATTACTGACACAACGATGCGTGACGCACACCAATCACTTCTTGCTACAAGAATGAGAACAGACGATCTTGTTAACATCGCTGAATATTATAATGAAAATCTCAGTAATTTATTCTCTTTAGAATGTTGGGGAGGCGCAACCTTCGATACGTCGATGCGTTTTTTAAAAGAGGATCCTTGGGATAGATTAGCAAGATTAAATAAAAGGGCGCCTAACCTTCTTAAACAAATGCTCTTTAGAGGATCTAATGCTGTTGGATACAAAAATTATCCGGATAACGTTGTTAAACATTTCATTCAACAATCAGCAGAAGCTGGAATTGATGTATTCCGAGTTTTTGACTCATTAAATCTAATTGATAATATGCGTGTTGCAATTGATGAAGTCCGCAATCAAAATAAAATTTGTGAAGGAACTATCTGTTATACAAATGATGTAACTGATCCAAATGAGAAAAAATATACATTAAAATATTATATTGATCTTGTTAAAGATTTAGAAAAAGCAGGAGCACATATTATCGCCATTAAAGATATGGCGGGATTAGCAAAACCTAATGCTATAAAAAAATTAGTTAACGAAATTAAACAAACAACTGATCTTCCAATTCATTTCCATACTCACGATACATCTGGCACTTCATCAGCTTCAGTTCTTGCTGCTATTGAGGAAAAGGTCGATATCGTTGATCTTGCAATTGACTCGATGAGTGGATTAACATCACAACCTGCACTTGGTTCAATCGTATCTATAATGAAACAAAATCATCAAGACCCAAAACTTGATGAAGAATCAATAAGAACACTATCTTTATATTGGGAACAAGTTCGTCAAAATTATCATGCATTTGAAACCGATTTCAAAGGTGGTAGTTCTGATGTGTATCTTCACCAAATGCCTGGTGGGCAGTTCACTAATTTAAAAGAACAAGCAAGATCATTAGGAATTACCACTGACAAGTGGGGATTGGTTGCTAATAAATATGCAGAGGTAAACCAACTTTTTGGTGATATTGTTAAAGTTACACCTTCTTCTAAAATCGTAGGTGATATGGCGCTCTATATGATCGCTAATGATTTATCCAAAGAAAATGTGTTAGACCCAAAAAAAGAAATCTCTTTTCCTGCTTCAGTCATCGAATTTTTTAAAGGGGAGATTGGTATACCTCAAGGAGGCTTTCCAAAAGAACTACAAAAAAAAGTTCTTGGAGATACTAAACCTTTAACAAAAAGACCTGGGGAAATTTTAGAACCAGTTGATTTAGATAAAACAGCCAAAAATTTAGAAGATGAAATAGGAATGAAAATTAATCAAACACATCTAGCGTCTTACTTAATGTATCCAAAAGTTTTTAAAGATTATGTTGATCACTTTAAGGAGTTTAGTGATACATCAATTCTTTCAACAGAATTATTTTTTTATGGTCCTCAACAAGATAAAGAATACACAATAGAAATTGATAAAGGAAAAAACCTTATCTTAAGATACTTAGCGAAAAGTGAAGTTAATAGTAATGGAAAGTGCTCCGTGTTTTTTGAAATTAACGGACAACCAAGAACAATAGATATAGAAAATAAAGAATTTTCAAAAAATATTACGCAAAGAGCAAAAGCGGATGATAATAATGTAGATCATGTCGGATCTCCTTTGCCAGGCCAAGTTGCTAAAATATTTATTCAATCAGGTAGTAAAGTAATAAAAGGTGATAAGTTACTAGTGATCGAGGCTATGAAAATGGAAACTACAATAAACGCTGATAAAAGTGGAACAATCAAATCAATTAATGTTGCATCTGGTGATAATGTAGAAACAAAAGACTTGCTTGTCGAGATCAGCTAGCAAATCCATATTCTTTATAACATTCTTCAATTGAGTTCTTTGTATTTATAAGCTCTCCCACAGAGTCTCGAAATTCAAAATATTCTACTCTCTTAATATTTGAATTTATATTAGAGAAAATAAATAATCTGCATGAACTACTATCATATCGCATCATATGCACCGAGCCATCAGATCGTGCCAAATTAGGCTGTCCTAGTTTTTGTTTTATTTCAGCAAGCTGTTTTCCCATAAAATTTATTTCTGTATTTTTTTGTTGTTCTTTGACTATAGTTTTTTCCTCTTCTTTTTCTTCAGTGATAATTTGTTGCTCTTCAACAATAGTTTTATCTTCAATAATTTCTGGCTCTTTTTTTGTAATAGTTTCTTCAACTTTATCTTTTACTACCGTCCCAACTTTAACGACTTCTCTTCCAACTTCAATAGTCGTACAGCTAGATAAAAACACTAATGTTAAAAAGTAAATTGATAACCGCATTGCTCTTAGTGAGATTTCTATATATGTAATCGCATATGATTACAGTAATTAAATCACCATTCGTTCAATACAAATTAACAATTTTACGGAATAAAAAAACATCAAATACTGTTTTTAGACAAACTATGAATGAAATAAGCTATCTCATTGCTTCTGATGTTCTTCAATACGTTCCATTTAAAAAACAAACAATTGAAACACCTCTAAAAAAAATGAGTGGTACTTCCTTGGGTCAACCCATAATTTTGGTCCCAATTTTACGTGCCGGTTTAGGATTACTTGAGGGGTTTGCAAAATTTTTACCGGAAGCTGAAAAAGGCCACATAGGTTTATATCGCGACGAACAAACTTATGCACCTGTAGAATACCTCTTTAAGCTTCCAAGAGTAAAAAATAAAAAAGTGTTAATCCTAGACCCAATGTTAGCAACAGGTAATTCATCAATTGCAGCTATCAACCTTATTAAAAACAAAGGCGTTAATATTAAAGATATATTTTTGGTGTCTTTGCTAGCTGCTCCTGAGGGTATTAAAAATATTCAAAAAAAGCAAAAAGGCATTCATATATTTACATGTAATATTGATGCTAAATTGAATAAAAATAAGTTCATCGTACCGGGCTTAGGTGACGCAGGCGATAGATACATGGGTACTTGAAGTTATCCATAAAAAAACCTATTAATTAAACATAATCTCATTTTTTTATGCATTTTTTTTTACAATAAAATGTTATCAATGAGATATACAATTCATATTTAAGGGGGAAATTTAGTATGAAGAAAATTTTAAGTATTTTTTCAGTTTCTTTCGCACTTATCTTCTCATCAAGTGCGTTCGCAAACACCATAGGAGTTGTTTACGACTCTGGTGGTAAATTTGATAAATCATTTAACGAGTTAGCATTCAACACAGCTCAAAGAGTTGTTGACGAACTTGGTTGGGGTATGATTGAGTTTGAATCTGCAAATGACAATCAGATTGAACAAGGTATGCGTAAGATTGCTGATAGAGGAGCATCAATGATCGTAGGAATGGGATTTGCACAAGCTGACGCAATTGGAGCAGTTGCAGCAGACTATCCTGACATAAAATTTGTTGCTGTTGATGTTTGTTGGTTAGATGATCCAAATAACAATATCTATCAAGCTTGCTATAAAGAACATGAAGGATCTTTTCTAGTTGGAATGATGGCTGCTATGGCATCTGAAAGTGGGACTATTGGTTTCGTTGGTGGAATGGATATTCCTCTAATTAGAAAATTTCAAGGTGGTTATGAGCAAGGTGCTCAATATGTCAATCCTGACATCGAAGTTATTGCAAACATGACAGGATCAACTCCTGAAGCATGGAACAACCCAACTAAAGGAGCTGAATTAACTAAAGCTCAAATTGATGGGGGAGCAGATGTTGTCTATCAAGCTGCAGGTGGAACAGGAATTGGTGTTTTACAGGCTGCTGCTGATGCAGGCATAATGGGAATTGGCGTTGATTCAAATCAAAATTGGATGCATCCAGGTACAATGCTTACTTCAATGCTTAAAAGACTAGATTTAACTATCTTTGAACAAGCACAAAATGTAGGCAAAGGCTCTTTTGAGTCAGGAATTAATATCCTTGGACTTTCAGAAGGAATGCTTGGTTATGCAACAGAAGACGGAATGGTAACAGCTGAAATGGCTGCTGCTGCAGATGCAGCTGCTGCAGATATTGCAAGTGGTGCATTAGTCGTTGCTGACTGGTCACAAGAATAAATAGAAAATAAATAATTGGCGAGACCAGAGATCAATAAATAATTTATGGTCTCGCCTATCTTAGAGTTAACAAATATAAACAAATCTTTTGGTCACGTACAAGCCAATAAGAATATTAATCTCAAAATTAATAAAGGAACTATTCACGGTATAATTGGAGAAAATGGTGCAGGTAAATCTACCTTAATGAGCATCGTCTTTGGTCTTTACCAGGCTAATTCTGGTTCAATCAAAATTAATGGTCAAGATATAAATCTTAAATCACCTAGAGACTCCATAATAAATGGCATTGGAATGGTTCATCAACATTTTATGTTAGTTGAAAATTTTACTGTTCTAGAAAATATTATACTTGGTTTTGAGGGTGAAACTGTTTTTGGAGAAAAACTTGAAAAAGCTAAAAAAGATCTAAAAAAATTATGTGAAACTTATAATTTTAATTTAGATCTTAACGCAACTATTTCAGATTTATCAATTGGTTTTCGTCAAAGAGTTGAAATTTTAAAATCTTTGTACAGAGGAGCCGAAATACTAATCTTAGATGAGCCAACAGGAGTATTAACCCCTCAAGAAGTCGATGAGCTATTTAAAATTCTTAGATCATTAAAGGATGAGGGTAAAACAATTGTTTTAATTACACACAAATTAATTGAGATTATGGATCTAACCAGTGAAGTATCAGTTATGAGACAAGGAGAAATTGTTGGGCATACTAAAACTTTAGATACAAATAAAGAACAATTAGCCGAGATGATGGTTGGAAGAAGTGTCTTACTAAGAGTTAACAAAGAAGAAATAAAAAAAGGAGAAGTTATTTTTAAAGTTAACAATCTTTCAGTCAAAGATGATTTAGATGTTACTCGTGTAAAAGATGTAAATCTTGAAATATGCTCTGGAGAAATACTAGGTATTGCAGGCGTAACTGGAAATGGACAAACTGAGTTATTGGAAGCACTTTCTGGAATTAGAAAAGTAGAGTCAGGAAATATAGAGTTATTTGGCGAAAAAATATCTGATCAAGACAATTTTTTAAACCCAAGAATGCTCAAAGGAAAAGGTTTAGCACATGTTCCAGAGGATAGACAAAGAATGGGATTAATTAGTGATTTTAAAGCACATGAAAATTTAATTTTTGGATATCATGATCAAGAACCGTTTTCTAAATCCTCTATTTTAAATAATAAAGAAATTACAAAATACTCTAATAAAGTTATGCAGGAATATGATGTTAGGCCAAATACTCCAAACTTAATAACATCTAATTTTTCTGGAGGTAATCAACAGAAAATTATTTTAAGTAGAGAACTTAATGAAAATCCAAAGGTTCTTTTGGTAGGTCAACCAACAAGAGGTGTAGATATTGGGGCAATAGAATTTATTCATCAAAGACTAATTGATATGCGAGATAAAGGAGCAGCAATATTATTAGCATCGGTTGAGTTAGATGAAATACTATCCCTATCTGATAGAATTATAGTTATGTTTGATGGTAAAATTGTTGGAGAAAAAATAAATAAAAACGTTACTGACCGTGAACTTGGATTATTGATGGCTGGTGTTGCGTAATGAGTAATATTGTCGTTGATAAATCAAAAGTACCATGGTGGGTATCTAATGTTATTGTCCCTTTAGTAAACTTAACATTAGCATTATTAGTATCAGGACTATTTATTTTTATAGCAGGTGAAAATCCAATTGAAGCAGTTAAATTAATTCTTTATGGTTCATTTGGTTATATCCAAGGTTTTGCATATACACTTTACTATACAACAAATTTTATTTTTACTGGACTTGCGTTTGCAGTTGCTTTTCATTGTAGACTTTTTAATATTGGAGGAGAAGGCCAAGCATACTTAGGCGGTCTTGGTGTTTTTTTAGTAGCTATAAATTTAAACTTTCTTCCTGTTCCTATCGTTTGGCTTTTAGCAATTTTTGGTGCATTCTTATTTGGAGCAGCTTGGGCTTATATTCCAGCTTATCTTCAATCAAAAAGAGGCAGCCATGTTGTTATAACAACAATAATGTTCAATTTTATTGCTTCATCATTAATGATTTTTTTATTGGTAGATGTAATTAGGGATACCAATCAAATGGCTCCTCACACTGTCAAACTTCCAAAAGAAATTTGGTTGCCAAGCTTTGAAGCTTTTTCCGGGATCCTTGGTATTAAGATAAGATATTCACCTCTTAATCTTACTTTTTTATTAGCCATTGCATCACTATTTTTTGTTTGGTTTTTAGTATGGAAAACGAAATGGGGTTATGAGATGCGCGCTGTTGGACATAATACTCAGGCAGCGATTTATGCCGGAATATCTCCCCACAAAAATATAATTATAGCAATGTGTATTTCTGGAGGTTTAGCCGGCTTGCTCGGTGTTAATGAAATTCTTGGAGTAAGTCATAAAATACAGGCTGGATTTCCAGCAGGATATGGTTTTACAGGTATTGCTGTTGCTTTAATGGGTAGAAACCATCCAATTGGGATTTTGCCTGCAGCTTTTTTATTTGGAATTTTGTATCAAGGTGGTTCAGAAGTAACATTTGAGATGCCCAATATTACCAGATACATGTTTGTTGCTGTTCAGGGTTTGATAATTTTATTTAGTGGAGCATTAGAAAATTTATTCAGACCACAGATAGAAAGTTTTTTTGTAAGAAGACTTAACAAAGAGGTAAGCGTATAATGGAATTTCTTTCTGACATTGCTTCTTTAATTAACTCCACTCTTAGAATATCCACACCTTTAATATTTGCAGCAATGGCCGGTATTTTTGCTGAGCGTTCAGGTGTAATTGATTTTAGCCTAGAAGGTAAAATGCTTATGGCAGCTTTTGTAGCAGCTGTTGGATCTTATTATTTGGGTAATCCTTGGCTAGGTCTATTGTTGGCCATAATTGCATGTGTTTGTCTATCTATGTTGCATGGATTTGCTTCTGTTACTCATAAAGGTGATCAAGTAGTATCTTGTGTTGCAATTAATATTTTAATAATTGGTTTAACCACTGCTTTGGCAGCAGCATGGTTTGGACAAGCTGGTTTAACGCCAACATTAACAGAAGATCAACGTTTTCTAGAAATTAATCTGCCCTTCGCTGATGCATTAAGAGAAGTTCCAATTATTGGGATTGTATATAGTGACATACTAAGTGGACATTATGTTTTTGTTTATCTAGCATATCTTTCCGTTCCAATAGTTTTTTGGATAGTATTTAAAACTAGTTTTGGACTTCGATTAAGAGCCGTAGGTGAAAACCCAAGCGCAGTTGACACCGCGGGTATTAATGTATTCACTATGAGATATAAAGCCCTTGCAGTAAACGGAGTTTTAATAGCTTTCGCTGGAGCCCATTTATCAACTGCAGTAAACGCAAATTTCTTCAGAGAAATGTCTGCTGGTAGAGGTTACTTGGCCTTAGCTGCAATGATTTTTGGAAAATGGCATCCCAAAACTGCCTTAATTGCTTGTTTACTTTTTGGTTTTACTGACGCTCTACAAATAAGACTTCAAGGAGTAGAGCTACCAGCAATTGGTGAGATACCTGTTCAATTAATACAAGCACTTCCATATATACTGACTGTAGTATTACTTGCTGGTTTTGTTGGAAAAGCAATTGCGCCTAACGCAATTGGACAACCGTATATTAAAGAAAGATAATTATTATTTCATTTTAACAATTTTTAAACTTTTTAACCCTATATAGATAATGAAATAAAAGGAGCTAATATGCTAGTTAAATTAACTCAAGATTTAAAAAATGGTTTCGGGCCTTGGAAAGAAATGCTTCTTGCAAATGGTCATAAACTTAAAGAACATGGAATGACTTGTATATTTGCAGCAACAGAAAAAGATAATGACAACAAGTTAACTGTTATTTTAGATTTCGCTACACCCGAGGGTATGATGGGTTTTAAAAATGATGAAGAATTAACACAAAGAAGAATTGAAGCTGGTGCTATGGTGGAAACTACAGTAATGACGCCGATGACTTCTGAAGCAGTCACGAATTTTTCAGGTTAGTTAAGAAAGGAAAAAGATATGAGTTTAATGGAAAGATATCAAAAAGCCATGAATGATAAAAATGAAGATGAAATGAACGATATCTTGCATGATGATTTTAAATTCACAATGCATGCATCTGGAAATGTTTTATCAAAATCTGATGTAGTTAGTTGGGCTATGTCAGATGATATTAATTCTGATAAAGATAGAATTGTATATGAGAATGACGAAATAGCTGTTCTTCATGCTTTTGTTACGTTTAATGATGGCAACACTCAGGCAGTAATGTCTGTTTTTAAAATTGAAAATGGTAAAATTGTTTCTTTAGAAACAGGTGCAACAAATATGCCAAAATAAAAAAAGTGGAACTTAAAGTTCCACTTTTAAACTAATTAAAACTAACTTATTGTTCTAGATCGAAACGATCGGCATTCATTACTTTGTTCCAAGCTTTAATGAAGTCTTTTTTCATTTTTTCTTCACTATCATCACTTGCATAAAGTTCTGCTATTGCTCTTAGTTGAGAATTCGATCCAAAAACAAGATCTACCCTGGATGCAGTTCTTACTTTTTCACCTGTAATTTTATCAGTTGCTTCATAGGAATTACTCCCTGTAGGTTTCCAGCTTACACCCATATCTAAAAGCTTATCAAAGAAATCGTTAGTAAGTTTTCCACCAGTTTCTGCGAATAATCCTCGCTGATCTGCACTAATACCCATTGATCTCATTCCGCCAATAAGCACAGTCATTTCAGGTGCCGTCAGCCCAAGCAGTTGAGCTTTATCTAACATTAG
Organism: uncultured Alphaproteobacteria bacterium; assembly: GCA_902613275.1. Next base: position 5,491 of record CACMGM010000002.1, on the reverse strand, counting down.
TTCTTCAGCTGTTACATCGTAGTTCATTTTTAAATAATTACGAAATGCATCTGCTTCAGGTTCAAGAACACCAAAAGAATCAATATCAGTTTTGTCCTGAGTGGTATCACCTCTACCAGGCGTGAAAGGAACTTCCATTCCTGAAGCTTGTTCGACACCCACATTACCTGCAAGCACAATCACATCAGCTATAGAAGCTTCTGTGTCTTTTGCAATTGGTTCAAGAATACCAAGAACTTTTTTTAATTGTTCAGGTTTATTAACTTCCCAATCTTTTTGAGGAGCAAGTCTAATTCTTGCACCATTTGCTCCACCTCTCATGTCTGATCCTCTAAATGTAGAAGCACTTGCCCAAGCAGTTTCAACCATCTCCTGAGTTGTTAATCCACTGTTTATAATTTTAGCTTTAACAGCATCAATATCATAATTTGAATGACCTTTTGGAACAGGGTCTTGCCAAATTAATTCTTCTTCTGGAACTTCTGGTCCTATGTATCTTGTCTTTGGCCCCATATCTCTATGAAGAAGTTTAAACCAAGCTCTTGCAAATTGATCAGCAAAATATTCTGGGTCTTTGTGAAACTTTTCAGAAACCTTTCTATATTCTGGATCTTCACGCATTGCCATATCAGCAGTCGTCATCATTGTTGGAACTTTTATTGATGGATCATCAACTTGTGGAGCCATATGCTCTTCTTTTTGATCAATTGCATGCCAGATTTGAGCTCCTGCAGGACTTTTTACTAACTTCCATTCATAACCAAGAAGTAAATCAAAATATCCATTATCCCACTGTGTAGGATTTGCTGTCCAAGGACCTTCAATACCACTTGTTGTTGCATCTCTTCCAACACCAGAACCGTGTAAGTTATTCCAACCTAACCCCATTTGTTCTAACGGAGCATCTTCTGGTTCAGCTCCAACTAAAGCTGGATCACCTGCACCATGTGCTTTTCCAAAAGTATGTCCTCCTGCAGTTAAGGCCACAGTTTCAGTATCGTTCATTGCCATTCTTGCAAAAGTTTCTCTAATGTCTTTTGCACTTGCAATCGGATCTGCTTTTCCATCTGGTCCTTCAGGGTTAACATAAATTAATCCCATTTGTACTGCTGCAAGTGGGTTGTCTAAAATTCTATCACCTGTGTATCTTTTGTTTTGAAGCCATTCTTCTTCTACTCCCCAATAAATATCTTCTTCTGGAGCCCAGATATCTGGTCTTCCACCACTAAATCCAAAGGTTTTTCCGCCCATAGATTCAATTGCAACATTACCTGTTAGTATAAATAGATCAGCCCAACTAATTTTATTTCCATACTTTTTCTTTATAGGCCAAAGTAATCTTCTTGCCTTATCTAAGTTCCCATTATCAGGCCAACTATTTAAAGGAGCAAAACGCTGAGCACCTGTTCCGCCACCACCACGACCATCCCCAGTTCTATATGTTCCTGCAGCATGCCATGTCATACGAATAAAAAAACCACCATAGTGTCCATAATCAGCGGGCCACCAATCTTGTGAATCAGTCATTAAATCATTAAGGTCTTTTTTTAATGCAGCATAGTCTATTTTTTTAAATTCTTCACGGTAGTTAAATCCTACTTCCATTGGATCAGACTTACGATCATGTTGATGAAGTATATTTAAGTTAAGTTGATTAGGCCACCATTCGCGGTTTGATGTACCTTCTCCCATATTTTTTGTAATTGCTCCATGCATTACTGGGCATTTACTCTCTGAATCCATTTAGAACCTCCGTTTTATATTACTAATATATAAAGAATTTAAATTAAAGAAAAGTGAAAATTATAAGTCTATTCTGAATTTTTCAGGTCGCCACGTCGCAGGGGCAAGCTCAAAATCATTAAATTCGAAAGCAGGTGCGACAGTGCATCCAATTAAACTAAATGAACCAGAAGATCTCATCGAAAACCATGTGTTTGCTGTTACGGTATAAATATAATTATGATCTGACCCTAGAGAAAAAACTTCATAATTAACTCCGTCACTTGATGTGAAAACTTCTAGAGGATCTCCAGAATAAAAATGTAATATTTCATTTTTAGTTAATCGATGCCAATGTGATTTTTCATCCTTTTTTAATAAGTAATAAATTTGACTAACATTTTCGTTCTTAAAATTTTCAACATAATGCCCTCCTTCAGGATGACTAATCATATTCAGTTTTTTTATTAAATTATCTGCTTCCACTTAGATTAAATGACCAAGTTTACTTTTCTTAGTTGAGATATATTTTTCATTATACTTATTGGTATCTGAAAAAATAGGAACTCTTTGATTTACTTTGATACCCATATCTTCAAGCGCTTTTATTTTTTTTGGATTATTAGTCATTAAATCTAATTTTTTGATTGCTAAATACTTTACCATTCCAGCAATATTTTCATATGTTCTTTCATCATCTTTGAAACCTAATTGATGATTAGCTTCAACGGTATCTAGTCCCTTGTCTTGTAAACTATATGCTTTAATTTTATTTGAAAGACCAATGCCTCTTCCTTCTTGTTGAAGATAAAAAATCACCCCTCTTCCATTTTGCGCAATTTGTTTTAATGATTCAGTTAGTTGGAATCTACAATCACATCTCATACTAAAAAATGACTCACCTGTAATACACTGCGAATGAATTCTTGATAAAACTGGCTCATCCGTGAGCAAGTCACCCATACATATCACTAAATGATCTTTAGATTCATTTTCATCTGTAAATGCATGTACGGTAAACTCTCCCATGTCTGTTGGAAGTTTGCTAGTTTCAATAAACTTTAATTTGTCTGACATTATAGTTTAGTAGGGTTTGGGGCGTCCTTATATACTTCTTCAGGATCAAAAACTTTCTCTTTCTCTTCAAATTTAAGAACTACCTTAGAGCTAGAATTATTCAAAGGAATACTTCTATAAAAACATGATCTATATCCTACATGACAGCTAGCGCCACCTTTGACATCAACTCTTAACCAAACACAATCTTGATCATCATCAATTCTTATTTCTTTTATCTTTTGAGTTAATCCACTCGTTTTACCTTTGTGCCAGAGAGTATTTCTACTTCTAGAAAAATAAACTGCTTCGCCCAAACTTATAGTTTTTTTAAAGGCTTCTTCATTCATATAACCTTGCATAAGTAGTTCACCAGATGAAAAATCTGTTGTTACAACTGGTATTAGACCATTTGAATCAAATTTTGGAGCAAGCTCATTTGACTCCTCAACTTGTTCTATAGATTTTCTTTTTTCAAATTGAATGTTATTCATTTTTTAATTTTTCTGCAACTTCTAATGCAAAGTAAGTTAGTATACCATTTGCCCCAGCTCTTTTAAAAGATAAAAGAGATTCCATTATAACTTTTTCATTAAGCCAACTTTTATTAATCGATTCTTTTATCATCGAATATTCACCAGACACTTGGTAGGCAAAAGTTGGAATTTTAAATTCTGATTTTATCCTAGAAATAATATCAAGATAGGGCATACCAGGCTTAACCATTACCATATCCGCTCCTTCACTAATATCTAAACCAACTTCTCTAACCGCTTCATCACTGTTCGATGGATCCATTTGATATGTTAATTTACCATCTTTACCTAAATTAGAACCAGAACCTATAGCATCTCTAAAAGGTCCATAAAAACCTGAAGCATATTTTGCAGCGTAAGAAAGTATAAGTGTATCTGTTAAATTATTTGAATCTAATGCAGATCTTATTCTTCCAACTCTTCCATCCATCATATCTGATGGGGCGATTACATCACAACCAGCATTCGCTTGGATAAGAGCTTGTTGTTCCAAAACCTCCAAAGTTTTATCATTATCTATTTTATCATTTATAACTAAACCATCATGCCCATGGTCCGTAAAAGGATCTAACGCAACATCACATACAATACCAATATTTGGAAAATCTTTTTTGATACTTTTAATTGATCTGCACACCAAGTTGTTTTCATCTACAGCTAAGCTTCCCTCAGAATTTTTAAGACCACTTTCAATTTGTGGAAAAATTGCAATAGCAGGAATATTAAATTTAACAGCTTTCTCTACTTGATTTAAAAGTTTATCAATAGAGTATCTGCTAACACCAGGCATCGAATTAATAGGATCATCAACTTTATTTCCCTCGCATACAAATAGAGGCAAGATCAAATCATTAACACTAAGAGTATTTTCAGCAACTAAACGACGAGAAAATTCTTTCATTCTATTACGTCTAAGTCTTGTACTTGGAAACTTACCTTGCATGTTATTCATTTTTTATTCTATTGGTGATTTTGCTTCTTTAGATAAGCTAGTAGCAATATCTTCTAATTTAAAGGTCTTTGTTTCAGACGAGCCAATTCTTCTTACGGATACTGTTTTGTCTTGAGCTTCTTTCTTTCCAACAGCGATAATTGCTGGCACTTTACTATTACTGTGTTCACGTATTTTATAACCAATTTTTTCATTACGTGTATCTATTTCAGCCCTAATTCCTTTTGATACTAATACCTTTTGTACTTCATAAGCATACGTATCAGTATCTGATGTAATTGTTGCAACTACAGCTTGCAATGGTGAAAGCCAAAACGGAAGATGGCCCGCATAATGTTCAATTAGAATACCGGTGAATCTCTCTAAGGAACCAAATAGAGCTCGATGCAACATGACTGGAATTTTTTTATTTCCATCTTCTCCAATATAAGTAGCTCCCAATCTTCCAGGTAAATTTAAATCTACTTGCAGTGTTCCACATTGCCAGTCTCTGCCAATTGCATCACGTAAAACAAACTCTAATTTTGGACCGTAAAATGCACCTTCTCCTGGGTTCAGTGTGTATTCTAGGCCTGTTGCCTCCATGGCTTGCATTAATGCAGCCTCAGCTTTATCCCAAATAGCATCATCCCCTACGCGTTTTTCAGGACGGTCAGAAAATTTAATTCTAACATTATCAAAACCAAAATCCTTATAAATACTAAGTATCAAATCACATACTGTTTTACTTTCTTGTGTAATTTGATCTTCTGTACAAAATATATGTGCATCATCTTGTGTAAACGCTCTTACCCTCATTAATCCATGAAGAGCACCCGATGGTTCATAACGATGTACTTTTCCGAATTCAGATAATAGAAATGGTAAGTCTCTATAGCTTTTTAATCCTTGTTTAAAAATTTCTACAGCACCAGGGCAATTCATTGGTTTGATAGCATAAATTTTATCGTCTTTTGCTTCAGTTCTAAACATCATGTCACTAAATTTATCCCAGTGACCAGACATTTCCCATAGAGACTTATCCATCATGTCAGGCGTATTAGTTTCTACATACCCTGCCTTGTCTTGTCTGTTTCGCATATAATTTATTAACGATTGGAATAATGTCCAACCCTTAGGATGCCAAAAAACAGCTCCAGGAGCCTCTTCCTGAAAATGAAATAAATCCATTTCTCTCCCTAGTTTTCGGTGATCTCTTTTTTCTGCTTCTTCAATTTGTAAAAGG
>CACMGM010000001.1 GCA_902613275.1 uncultured Alphaproteobacteria bacterium | reverse complement strand
ACAACAAAAACCCAAAAGTGCTTTAGGTCAATTTTGTATAAACCTAAATGAAAAATCTAAAGATGGTAAAATTGACAAGCTTATTGGTAGAAGCAAAGAATTAGATAGAACAATTCAAATTTTATGCAGAAGACAAAAAAATAATCCTTTATTCGTTGGAGATCCTGGTGTTGGAAAAACAGCTATTGCTGAAGGTTTAGCAAAAAGAATTACAGAAAAAAAAGTTCCTAAAATTATGGAGGATGCAGTAATTTATTCTTTAGATATGGGCGCATTACTAGCAGGCACAAGATACAGAGGTGATTTTGAAGAAAGATTGAAGGCCGTTCTTAAAGAATTACAAAAAAAAGACAAAGCCGTCTTATTTATTGATGAAATCCACACAGTTATCGGAGCTGGGGCAACGAGTGGAGGTTCAATGGATGCAAGTAATTTATTAAAACCATCTCTAGGAAATGGCACTCTTAAATGTATTGGATCAACAACATACAAGGAATTTAAAAATTATTTTGAAAAAGATAGGGCTTTAGTAAGAAGATTCCAAAAAATTGATGTTAAGGAACCATCAAAAGATGAGACTGTTAAAATTCTTGAGGGTTTAAAAACTTACTATGAAGAACACCATAATATTAAATATTCACCAGAGGCAATTATTAGCGCGGTTGAGTTATCTAATAAATATATAGGTGATAGAAAGCTTCCAGATAAAGCTATTGATGTTATCGATGAAGCAGGAGCATCTCAATATTTATTACCAGAAGAAAAGAGAAAAAAAATTATTCTTTCTAAAGATATTGAAGCAGTAGTTGCTTTAATGGCAAGAATTCCAACAAAATCTGTTAATCAAAGCGATAAAAACAGTTTAAAAAATTTAGAGAGAGATTTGAAAAATTTTGTCTTTGGTCAAGACAAAGCCATCGAAGAATTATCATCTTCCATTAAGTTGGCAAGAGCTGGACTAAGAGAAGATGGAAAGCCAATTGGCTCATATCTATTTTCTGGGCCTACAGGGGTGGGAAAGACTGAGGTAGCTAAACAGCTAAGTAATACACTTGGTATTAAACTGCTTAGATTTGATATGTCAGAATATATGGAGCGTCATACTGTGAGTAGACTTATTGGAGCTCCTCCTGGTTATGTAGGTTTTGACCAAGGTGGGTTATTAACCGATGGCGTTGATCAAAATCCTCATTGTGTATTGTTATTGGATGAAATTGAAAAAGCTCACTATGATTTATTTAATATTCTTTTACAAGTTATGGATTATGGAAAACTAACCGATCACAATGGTAAGACGATAGATTTCAGAAACGTTATATTAATTATGACAACTAACGCTGGTGCAATTGATGTATCTAAAAACAAAATTGGCTTTAATGCAAAAAGATCTAACGATGATAGTAGCGATGCAATAAATAGAATTTTTTCACCAGAATTTAGAAATCGTATAGACTCAATTATTCATTTTAATCATTTATCTAAAAATATTGTACTTTCGATAGTAGATAAATTTATTATAGAAATTGAAGCTCAACTCGAAGATAAAGGAGTTTCATTATCGATCAATAAAGAAGCAAAAGAGTTTTTAGCTGAAGAAGGTTACGATGAAGTCTACGGTGCTAGAGAGTTAGGTAGAGTAATACAAGAAAAAGTTAAAAAACCGATGGCTGAAGAACTTATCTTTGGTAAACTTGCTAAAGGTGGTCATGTTGAAATTACATGCAAAGATAAAAAAATTAACTTTGAATTTTCTAATAAACAAGAAGTAAAAAAAGAATTAGCCTAATTTTTGAAAGGAAGATAATCTTCTAATTTTTCTTTTTGATTATCAATTAGCTGACTTTCATTATCAAGAAAATTTTGAATAGCTTTGCTAAACTCTTGATCCTTTATCCAATGAGCACTCCATGTTTTTGTAGGCGCATAACCTCTTTGCAATTTATGTTCACCTTGAGCGCCTGCTTCTACAATTTGAATCTTATTTTGAATTGCATATTCAATTGCTTGATAATAACAGAGTTCAAAATGTAAAAATGGGACTTCATATTTTGATCCCCATAATCGTCCATACAAATGAGTTTTACTTAGAAAATTGATTGCAGAGGCAACCATTTTATCTTCTTGATAAGCCATTATAAGTAATATTTTGTTTCTAAAATTATGTAATATTTCAAAGAAAAATTCTTTAGTTAAATAAGTAGAACCCCATTTTCTTCCTGTAGTATCTAAATAACAATCGTAAAAAAAATTTATATGCTCTTCTTTAATATCATCTCCATTAAGTAATTTTACAGTTAAATTATTATTTTCAATACATTGTCTTTCTCGTCTAATAATTTTTCTTTTTCTTGAGGATAAGTCATTTAAGAAGTCATTAAAATTTTTATATTCATTATTGTTCCAATGAAATTGTATTCCTGATCTAACCATAATATTATTAATTTTATTCCAATTTGATGCATCATTAACAAAATTAAAATGAAGAGAAGAAACATTTATTTTTTTTGCCTCTTCTATCATATTATTAATTATCTGAACTTGCTTTCCTTTTTTATCTTTAACTGATTTGTTTAAAACAATTCTATCACCAGTTACTGGTGTAAATGGTATTGCAGATTGAAGTTTTGGATAATAGTTTATTCCATATCGATGATAGGCATCAGCCCAAGAATGATCAAAAATATATTCTCCAAAAGAATGATTCTTTATGTAAAGAGGACATAATGCAATAATTTTATCATTTTCTTGTTCAATATAATGATATGGTTGCCAACCTGTTTTGGAATTTGCGCTATTACTTTTTTCTAAAGCATAAAGAAATTCATATTGTAAAAATGGATGATCATTACCAACACATTCGTTCCAATTAGAACTTTTGATGTTACTGAGCGAAGAGCAAAAAAAATGTTCACTCATTTGGAGTATTTATTTAATTTTAATTATTGAGTCTATTTCAACAGAAATATTGAGTGGAAGAGCATTTGAACCAACTGCGAAACGCGCATGTCTTCCTTTGTCACCAAAAATATTAACTAATAGATCTGATGCTCCATTTATAATTTTAGGTTGATCAGTAAAGTTGTCATTACAATTAACAAAACCTCCAAGTTTTAAAAAGCTGTCTAATCTATCCCAATCGCCATTTATAGATGTTTTTAGAGCTGCAATAATATTAATGCAGCAAATTTCAGCCGCTTTAATTCCATCTTCTTCAGAAATATCTACCCCAACTTTTCCACTATAGAGAATTTTTCCATCCATTACCGGTCCTTGACCTGACACATAAACAGTACTATTTGAAATTTTATAAGGAACGTAATTTGCTAGTGGTGTTGGCATATCAGGAATATTTAAATCTAATTTCTTGATATTTTCTTCAAAGATGTGCATTACATATATATAAAACAATTTGGGTGAAGGTAAAGAAAACAAATATGATTAAATTTAAAAAACTATTTATTTTCATCTTCATTTTCTCAATATTTTTTAAAGGAGAGATTTTAATGGCTGATGAAAAAAAAGATATTATACACATGACACTTAAAGATGGTGTTGTTGTAATAGAGACAAAATCAGATGTAGCGCCAAAACATGTCAAACAAATTAAGCAACTTATAGAAGAAGGACAGTATGATGGAGTTGTTTTTCATAGAGTTATAGATGGGTTTATGGCTCAGACAGGAGATGTAGAATTTGGGAATTCAAGTAATGATAGTTTTAACTTATCAAGGGCTGGTACAGGTGGATCAAAACTTCCCGATATAGAGGCTGAATTTTCGTCAGAAAACCACGGAAGAGGTGCCGTGTCAATGGCAAGAGCACAAAACCCAAATAGTGCTAACAGTCAATTTTTTATTTGTTTTAATGACTGCTCTTTTCTAGATGGTCAATATACTGTTTGGGCTCAAGTTACCGAAGGTATGGAATATGTAGATAATATCACAAGAGGTGAACCACCTGCCGATCCAGATAAAATAATTAAAATGGAGATTATTAAATAATTAAATGTTTGTAGCTGACTTGCATAATGATCTTGTGCAAAGAGTTATCGAAGGTGAAGATGTTACTAAACTTACATTGCATGGGCATACGGACATACCAAGATTATTAAAATCTGACATTGATTTAGAAATTTTAATTATTTGGGTCTCAAGTAATTCTACAGAACCAAATTTTTTTAAAAGAGCTGATAAAATGTATGATGAGATTGAAAGAATTTCATTACATGAAGAAATTGTCGTTCCAAAAAAACCCTCGGACATTAATGAAGCAATAGAAAAAAATAACTTGATACTTCCAATTTCAATGGAAGGTGGAGAGGGTTTAGAAAATGATATTAATAATTTATATCATTTTATTGAAAGAGGTCTTTTCTATTTCGGCCCAACTTGGAATCATTCTTTGGATTGGGTGTCATCAAATTATGATGAGACATACAATTCTTCTAAACTCAAAAGTCATGGTTTGAACAAATTTGGAAAAGAAGTTATTTCTATTTGCCAAGAAAATAATGTGCTAGTTGATGTCTCGCACATCGGAGAAAAAAGTTTTTGGGACATTGCAACGATAAGTACTAAACCTTTTATAGCTTCGCATTCTAGTGTGTATAATTTGTGTCCTCATTTTCGTAATTTAAAAGATGACCAAATCAAAGCTATTAAAAAAGCAAAAGGTTTGATAGGCCTTAACCCTTATCCTTTCTTTATTGATAAATCTTTTAAAGAAAGAGAAACTAAAGAAAGAAAAAAATATATAGATGAATTAAATTCTATTGAAAGAAAGCATTCAAACAAAATCTCTCAGTGGATCGCAAAACAACATTTTCTTCAAAAAAAATTAGCAAATATATGTCCGAGTATTGAAATATTTGTTGATCATATTGAGTATGTAATAAATCAAATAGGTATTGATTATGTTGGAATAGGCAGTGATTATGATGGTCTTGATTGTTTGCCAAATAAATGGAGTGATTGTCTAGATCACATGATAATTCAAGAAAGTTTAGAAAAAAGAGGATATAAAAATACTGAAATTGAAAAAATTATGGGTAAAAATATCTTAAGAGTTTTGGAAGAAATCTATAATTAGAAGTATACCAATTAAAACTAAAATTATTCCTGATATTTTTTGAATAAAATATTTTCTTCTCTGAAAAAAATTGCCCATTCCATAACTTGTTACTATAATTGTAACTATAATATACCAAATGCCATCTATTACAGATGCAGTAATGACAAGAATTGAGTGTGAAAAAAAGGATGCATCTATTTTTACAAATTGTGAAAATACTGCTGAAAACCAAATTAGAATTTTAGGATTTAAAATTGCTATAGAAAAACCCTGTAAGAATGAATTAAAATTTTTTTGATTATTTATATGCTCAATTTCTTGATTTTTTTTAAAAAGAAATTGGAAGCCTATAAATAATAAAAATAGAATTCCAATAATTTGTATAAATTGAAATAGTATTTCATTTGTTGTTAAAACAATTATTAGTCCAGTTACTGCAAAAATTGCGTACACCCCCATACCAATCCCGTGACCAATAGAAGTCAGAATGCCAGCATATCTATTAATTGTAACACTGTTATTGATAATTAATGCCAAACTAGGCCCAGGAGATATAGCTCCAGCAATACATACTAAGGCAAATTGAAGCCAAAAGATAAAAGTCATTTAATTTTTTGTTAGAGATAAATATTTTTTAATTGTTTTTTCTAAACCAAATTCAAAGGTATCACAGATCAGAGCATGACCTATTGAAACTTCTTCGATATCATTAATATTTTCTAAGAAAAATTTTAAATTTTCCAAATTTAAATCATGACCTGCATTTAATTTAATTTTAGGAAATTCTTTTTTTAAATATGTTGATACATCTATATAGGACTTTATGGCAGTATCTTTATTCTCTATAAAATTATGAGCATAATCGTATGTATAAAGTTCAACTCTATCAGTTTGTATAACTTCTAAATTTTCCAGTGTTTTAATCGATGGATTTATAAAAATTGAAACACGAATTTTATTTTTTTTAAATTCACTAACAATGTCTCGAAGAAATTGTTTATTTTCATGACAATCCCAACCAAATGAAGAGGTTAATGCACCAGGTGGATCTGGCACTAACGTGACTTGATCTGGTTTAACCTCAATTACTTTTTTAACAAAAAAATCTGATGGATATCCTTCTATATTGAACTCTTTATTTTCAAATTTTGCCAATAAATTTTTTAATGGCACTAGGTCAGAAAATTTTGCATGTCTTTCATCAGGGCGAGGGTGCACCGTAATTCCATCAGCACCAAAGTTTAAACATTTATTACTAATATCAATCAAGTTTGGCAAGTCAGCACCTCTTGCATTTCTCACTAAAGCAAATTTATTCACATTTACGCTTAAAGCTGTCATAATTTATTAATTTTTTTATTTTAACTTAAATTATTTTTTTAAGTAATCAATAACATCAAATTGAAAGGAGTAATATGAATAAATTTTATTTAATCGGAAAATTAAGTCCAGAATACGTTAAAGGTTATATGAGTAATCCAGATCAAGATAGAGCTGCGATTGTTGGAAGTGCTACTGAAAAAGCTGGAGGTAAATTGCATAGTTTAGAATTTGTACGAGGTGACTTTGACATGATTGCTACAGCAGATGGTGATTATGAATCAATGCTTGCCATGAAGGTTACAGCTTTACAATCAGGAATGTTAAATGAATTAATCATTTTAGATACAAAATTTGATATGGTTAGTACTGTAAAAAAAGCAGTAGAAGCCTCTGGAACTTATAAAAAAACTTAAGAATTACTTTAAATTATTTTTCCATATGTTTTAAGCATCCATTCATTAACTTTTGGATGCTTATATACTTCTTCTCTCAATCTATTAATTTTTTCGTATGGCTCTAATATATTAGTTGGCACACCATCCAAAAGTCCTGAACTTAACCATCCAAGTAATCTCCAAATTGCTAAATCAGCAATAGAAATTTTATTACCAACAAAAAAATTAGAGTCTTTATTTTCTGCAAGTAAATTTTCAAGAAATTGAAACCATTTTGGTAAATGTTTTGTTGCTAATATTTTTCTCGCTAATTCTAATCGTTCCTTTTCTTTATCTCTACCAGACAGAGTTACTAGATAGTTAATGTCTTGCGCCGCATCAATAATTTGATCAATTTGTGCTGCTTCAAAATCATTATCTTTTGGATATAAGCCAGATAACTTGCCACAAAATCTTCCAATTGCTCCAGTTTGCGCAAAAATTTTACCATCAACATCTAAAACTGGTAACTGCTTAAATGGTGCTATTAGCCCGTTGGGAAGTTTCCCATCTTTTTTTAGCGCTTCCGTATCTTGACTTTCAAAGCGATAATCTTTGAAAGGAATATCACCAATAAATAGGGCTAAACGTGCAACCTCTGCTCTCCAAAAAGGTATTTTAAAATAGTATAGGGTTATTTCCATATTGATAAATTCTTACAATTATATGATACACACTTATGATGAAAATAATAGATATTTCCATTATTCTAGTAAACTTATTATTTTTTAGTTATTATTCTATTCAATTATTAATTTTTACCGATGAATTTGCTTTAAATAATTTAGGTTTTTTTAATCACGCTGTGGCTGGATTATCAGAAGTATTAGGAATAATTTTTTTAACTTTTGTTATTGGTTTTATCATTATTTTTTTTAAAGGAATAGAAAAGCAGTTACCATTTATTTTTTCAATTTTTATCTTACAATTTCTTGCTTCATTAAATTTTTGGAGATATGTCCTTACAGACAGCCCTGGAGAAACAAGTATTCAAGTAATTACAATAAATGCAATAATTTTTTCTCTAGTTAGTTTTCTTAGTTTAATAATGATAATTAATAATATAAGAAAATTATAATTAAATTATTAAATTTTTTAAATATAATTATTAGATTGTGTAGGTAATAAATTAGATGAATTCAAAAATACTAAGTGAAAAAATTCAAAATATTTTTGAAAAATATAAAATTCCATCATTATCTGTAATTATTACAAATAAAGATCAGAATTTATATGAAAACTATTTAGGTTTTAAAAACTCTAAAAATAAAACTCCTTTTGATGAATTATCAATTGTTAGAATTGCATCTATGACGAAGCCTATTACATCACTATGTATTTTCCAATTAATTGAGCAGAATTTAATTAGTTTAGAAACAAATTTACAAGACATTGATAAGCGATTCTCTGATGTAAAAATCATCAAAAAAACAGATAACAAAATTAATTACATAAACCCTAAATCAAATATAAAAATTAAGCACTTATTAAATCATACCTCAGGTTATGGATATCAGTTCTTAAATCCTGAAATTAAATACTTAGTTGATAATAAATTATTACAAGATTTAAAAGATGATGGTGCGGATTTTCTAGATGCTCCTATTTTATTTGAACCTGGAGAAAGATGGAATTACGGCATTGGAATAGATATATTAGGTTATATAATTGAAAAAATTTCGAACAAAAAATTAAATGAATATATGAAAGAAAATTTATTCAATAAACTAGGTATGAATAATACCACTTTTCATTTGGATGATACAAAATTTAAAGATCTTGCATATGTATATAATTATTCTCAAGATCAAATTAAAATTGATCAAGAAAGAGCTGATGAGCAAGAAAATAAAATCAATAAAACTTTTCATGCCGGGGGTGGAGGATTACTGTCAACAACTCGAGACTATGCTAAATTTATGAGATTATTTCTAAAAGAACACAATGAAATTATTTCTCAAGAATCAATAAACTTGATGAAAAGAAATCAAATAGGATCATTAGAAGTTAAAAGAATGCCTTCAGTTGATGCTGAGTTATCCGCTTCCTTAGACTATGATGATAATATTGAAAAGAAATTTGGTTATGGTTTTATGATTAATAATCAAAAAACAAATGAAGGTCGTCCAAAAGGTAGTATATTTTGGACAGGAATTTTTAATAGTTTTTTTTGGATTGATTTTGAAAATAAAATTGGATGTGCAATATTCATGCAAATGCTCCCTTACTTAAATGAGATGTCCCTCAAAACCTATAATGAAATAGAAACAGCTATTTATCAAAATATTGACACAAAAAAATAATTAACATTTATCACTAATCATTTCTTGTTTTCTCATTGGCATAGAATCAATAACTTCAAAAAGTCTTAACAATATTTTATCATCAGAGCTAAAATCTTTAATTCCCCCATCATAACCTATTAACCAAATACCTTTTTTACTTTCAATAAATTTTGGAGTCTCAAATTTCTCGTTTAAAAATTTTTCAAAATAAATAATATCTAACTTTCTATCATTAATTTTACAATTATTACTTATTATGAATTTTTTAGTTTGTATGAGTAATTCATCCTCTTTATTTTCATAAGATACGATCAGTAGTCTTTTTTGCCAATTAAGTTCTGAGATTTTTTTTGCCATTATTTCAAAATTTGTAAAAATTAATAAAAATAAAAATATATATTTCATTTAAATGGTGCCACAGGGCAGATTCGAACTGCCGGCTTACTCATTACCAATGAGTTACTCTACCCCTGAGTTACTGCGGCTCAATTGATACTCTAGAAACATAAAATATAAGATTTAATTATTTTTTAAACTGTTTTTATTAATTAGATAATACAACGCTAGTCCATTAAAAGCCCAAATAAAAGAAAGTAAGTACATGTTAAATGTTAAGCCCATAAATTCTGCCAAATAACCAACTATAACTGGTCCAAATATAAAACCACCAAAACCTAAAGTTAATAAATTAGATATTGTAAGACTAATTGATTCATTTGTTTCACTAATTGCTTGTCTTAATACAATAGCAATAAAATTTGCCGTTCCAAACCCAAAGATTATTATACCACTTAAAATTATATATAAGTTCATGGTGAATATTGAGATAAATAAAATTATACAAGCGATTACACTAAAATAACATCCAATAACTATTTCACCATATTTATTGATTAAATTACTTCCTGAAACTCTTGCGATTATTTCACCACCATTAAAAAACATTATTACTAACCCTCCAAGAAATAATGGTGCTCCTAAATCTTTTGTAAGCCATACTGGTGACCAATCTATAATAATTCCTATAGTTGCAAAGTTCATCATTAATAAAAAACCATAAATTAGAATATTATTCTGTGGCAATTTAAATTTTTCTATTTTTTCATTCCCTTCTAATTTCTTTTTAAAACCAAAAAAATAAAACATAGTAGAGTATAAAAGAAATAAGCTTCCTACAATTATGAATGTAATTCTAGGATCAGGTATTAAATTCATAAAAATACCTGCTGCAAGTGCACCAAATAATGATCCAGCAGAAAAAAAAGCCTGAGTCATTGGAAGTAAAACTCTACCTGTTTTCTGTTCAATAATAGCTATCTGAGAATTAATTATAGGAAAAATAAAACCCGCACCAATACCAATTGGTATAAAAAAAAGAGTAAAAAAAAAATAATTAGGAGCACTAGCTATAGCAAGAGGCAAATACGAGAAAATAAATATTCCCAATATTATTGTATTTGTTGTTCCTATTTTTGGAACAATTACTCTAGCTCCTAGTTGATTGGCAAATAGGTTAGCAAACCCAAAAGCACAAATTGATATACCTAGTTCAGATTCGGTTATATCTAAACGATCAATGTTCCAAGGAACATAAACAAAATATATTCCAATCATAAACATTATTAAAAAAGCACCACCGAAACACGTAATTACTTCTTTCTGAAATTTTTCCTTCATTGTGCTTTTAAGTTATATTATTAATAAAAACTAAATATAATTAAGTTGCAAAAAAAATAATTATATAATTAAAAAAATCAGTAGGAAATTATCCTACTGATTTTTAATTTTTTAATTCCAAGTAGTTTCTAAAACTCTTGCAAGAGTCATTCCTCTAGGTTCTGTTTCATCTAAAAATTCTATATGATTTGACCAAAAGTTTTCACCATTTAGTTTATCTTGTGCAAGACCATAATCTTTCATGTTGTTAAAACGAACTCCAAAACCATAAGAGTCATTATCATTTCCATTCAATCTTCCAACTGTACCACCTGTTGCTCCACTTTCCATCCAAGCTTTAATAAAAATTTCCCCTTTAGATTGAATTAATTCAGCATCTTTATGGAAGAACATCCAATTAGCAAATACTGGTTTTACTCCTGGATCAGGGGGCATATTGTGAGTCATGGGTTCATAAAAATTGTTTGTTTCCCATTTAGTATCAGCAAAATATGGCTCCATTTCAGAAGCAAAATTTTCATCATTTGATATTTTATCATCTACTTCTCCGAAATGAGCATAATTTTCATAACCAATATTAACAGTGTATGATCCATTATTTTTTCCAAGATGACTTAAAATTGATGATCCTAATGCTCCATATTTTTTAAAATATACCGAAGCAGTATTAAATGCCTTAATAGCATTTGCATTAGATATTCTATAAGTCCAACTACCTACTATCATAAAAATCTCCTTTTTTTAGAAGATTATTAAAATCTCCTTTTTTTACAAAATTATTAATTTTTACCTTTAAAAAAATATTAAAATTAAATCTTATGTGGACAATTCAAAAGATTGAATAATTATTAAAAATTAAAAAATTAAATTTTTATTATTTAAATTTAGTTTGAAGCAGGAATCATATTCCTGCTTTATAAATTAAGATATTGCTTTTGTTGCTGCTCCTGCAATTATTGAAGGACCATCAATCACACCATGTTCTTTAGTAGTAAAGTTATCAAAATATTCATTTGTAGATAAAAACTCAAATATTGGCCCTTTTTTATACTTCTCAAGACTTTCTTCATCTTTAAAAATATATACTCCTCCAAAAATATTATCACTTTCATCACCTATGAAATATTTTGATATTAGTCCTTCGACCTCTCTAAAATCCATTGCATCTATGTGCGCTTGAGCTTTGAAGTCATCAACGCTTAAA
Organism: uncultured Alphaproteobacteria bacterium; assembly: GCA_902613275.1. Next base: position 136,698 of record CACMGM010000001.1, on the reverse strand, counting down.
TTTTTAAGATTAAAATTGATTATCAATATTTTCATGATTTAAATCTCTCAAATTTTAAACTTCTTCCATTAAAATTTTTTATAATTTTAATTTTTGAATGATAATCCGAAAGATCTTTACCATAAGAACTTTCTCCCATTTTATCCCAATTAGCTCCTAGGTCTTCCATTGATTTAAATCTGGCGCAAAACATGAATGTATTATTAGATGCATAATCACCTCCACTTATTCGATGAATATCTATTCCTGTACAACCTCCATCTTGATAATATTTCCAATCTGCTTCATGACTATCTCTTACAGCTTGAACATCATCGCATTCAAAAATGAAATTTGAAAAAACCTCAGGTGATTGATCACCTTCTATATTACCAGCCATCAAATTTAGATTATATGTTTCAATTAAATGGGTATCACTTAAATTATTTGCCATAATTTTATCCATTTCACTATCTGGGGCATTCCACATATCATCCATTTTTCCATATGCTTTCATGTTTTCAAAGCCTACTGCAGTTATAAAAGATCCATTATCTGCACCTGTTGTAATGAACATATTAATCCAATCTGCTCCTGCATCTTTATGAAATTTAGAAATTTTTCCAAAAGAATCATAAGCATTTTCAAAGTTAGTTCTATATTTCCATGCTACAATCATCATATTTCCTCCTTTTAATAAATATCTCTTTTGATTACTCTAGAATTAAAATGAAGATGGATATTTAGATTTGCATAATAATCTTTGTGACTTGCCCAATAATCTGAAGAGTTTTGGTTAACATCCATACATTTACCTAACTCTTGCATATTATTGAAACGAGCACTAAAGATAAATTGATTATTTCTATCTCCTAACATTGAATAAATTGCAACTCCAGTTGCGCCATTAGACATGTAATGTTTTTCATCTATTTCATAACTTTTTCTAACGGCATCATTATCTGGATGACTACAAACAAAATTTGCAAAAACTGGCATTTTTTCACTTGGTGATTTAATGTTACCAACCATTTCATTTAAATAAACAGCTTCTACTAATTCATTGTTCATAAAATTTGGTTGCATTTTTTGCCACCATTCTGGTGAAGAAGACCAAGCATCATCATTTTTTCCAAATGCTTCATAACTCTCAAATCCTGCTGCCATAGTAAAAGTATTATCTTGACCACCAATGTTATGCATAACTGCAGTCATTTGAGCTCCACTTTCTTTAAACCAAGGTGAAATTTTATCAAAGATATCTATTGCATTTGCATAGTCTGTTCTTATTTTCCAAGTCGCTATCATATTTACCTCCTTTGTTAAAACAACTAAAATAAAGGAATAATAACAAAATAAAAAAATGATTAAAAAAATATTAATTTTTAATAGTAAATAATGGTATTCTAATTTATCTGAAATAACCATTAATTTTACAAAAATTTTATACATTAAATTTTTATTAAAATTAGAATAACTTTAAAAAGAGATTGTTTTTAAAATATGAGTATTGAAAAAATTACACTAGGATATTGGAGCACTAAAGGTCTAGGATCAGCTTCAAGGCAAATGATCATTTATGCTGGCGTTCCTCTTATTTCAAAAATTTATAGACTAATTCCAAAATTAGAGAGTAATTCCCTAACTTATGATGGTAGTGAATGGCACGAAAAAGATAAAATTATTTTAAAGAAAAAAAATAGTTTAATTAATTTACCTTATTTACAATTTAATGAGGGAGGTAAAGAAAAAATAATCGCTCAATCTATTACTTGTTTAACTTATCTCGGCAAGAAATTTAATATGTTTGGAGAAAATTCTAAAGAAGAATTAGATTGCAATCAATTCCTTCAAGAAACTGTTGATTTAAGGAATATAGTTACAAGATTTGCTTATACACATTTTGAAAATGAAAATGATGAATTAAATGAAGCTTCAACTGTCTTTAATCAAGTCTTTGAACATTCAAATGCTGGTAAGTTACAAAAATTTGAACATTGGCTCAGTAAAAAAAATAATTCAGAAATTAAACTATTTTTAATAGGTAATCATATTTCTTCACCAGATTTTAATTTGTTTGATACGTTAGAACTTTATGTCGAATTTTTAAAATACTATAAATTTGTAAAAAATATAAACTCTGATAATTTTTTTGAACAATTAGGATTTCCATTAGTTTCTAAATTTTTTTTAAATTTTAAAACACTTCCTAAAATGCAAAAATATTTTAATTCAATATTATATAAATTTCCTTATACAAATAAATCAGCTAAATTTGGATCTGGAAAAAATGGAATTACATGGGATCACAATAAAGAAATAGACTCAACACCTGAAGAAATAATTATCGAATAAAAGAAAATAGTTTAAAAGGATTCTTTATGAAAGAAATAAATTTTTGGTTTTCTATTGGCAGTACTTATACTTATTTAACAGTTAATAGATTGCATGATGTTGCAAAAAAAGAAAATATTAAATTCAATTGGCACCCTTTCAGTGTTCGCAAAATTATGATGGACATGGATAATATTCCATTCACGCCCCCAGCTAAAAAAATAAAATCAGATTACATGTGGAGAGACATAGAAAGAAGAGCAAAATTTTACGGTTTTGAAGCTAAAGTTCCTGCTCCTTATCCCTTAAAAGAATTTGATTTAGCAAATCAAATAGCAATTCTTGGAATGAATGAGGGTTGGGGGGTAGATTACGTTTATAAAACATATCAAAGATGGTTTCAGCAAGGTAAAGAACCAGCTACTCAGCCAAATTTAAATGAAATTTTTCAGGAGCTTAATTTAGATGCTGATGAGACCTTAAAAAAAGCAAACGATCAGGAAATTAAAGATAAATACTTAAGCAATACTGAATATGCTTATAAAAAAGGAGTTTTTGGAAGTCCTACATTTATATACGATGGTAAGGAAGTATTCTGGGGAGATGATAGACTTGAAGATTGTATTAAATGGATTAAGTTACAAAGTGAGTAAATTATTATGAAATTTTTAAATTTTATTTTTCCTAAAGGTCAATGGTCTTTAACGAGAGTGGCAATACTATTTGTTATATTTATGATTCTTGATTTTATTGTTGTCTATTACAAAATTATATAAGACTTTAATTCGTGGCAAGTGATTTATTATTTTCTCTTAGAGAAGTAGAAATTAAATTTGGGAAAAAAGTAATTTTTCAAGATTTAAACCTAAATTTACACAAGGGTGATATGATTGCGCTCGTTGGTAAGAATGGTGTTGGAAAAACGACCTTAATGAAAACTATTTATGGTGATCAAGATTTAGATGCAGGTGAGTTATGGAATTACCCTGGTCTTAAAGTCGGATATTTTAATCAAAAATTTGAAAAACTAGATAACAAAACTATTGAAGAGAATTTTTCAGACCTACTTAATGAACAGAATAAACATTTTGTTGATATATTTTGCAATAAACTCAATTTAGATAAACTTGCTAATGTTGAAGATCTTTCAGGAGGTCAAAAAAGGAAAGTTTATTTAATTAGAACTTTATTAAAAGACTCCGATGTTTTGTTATTAGATGAGCCAACCAATCATCTAGATTTACAATGCATTGAATGGCTAGAAAGTTATTTACGCAATTTAAATAAGACAATTATATGTGTGAGCCATGATAGAACTTTTCTAAGTAATTTTACTAACAAGGTATTTTGGATAGATAGAGGAAAATTACGGGTAAGCCCTAGGGGATTTAAGGATTTTGACAAATGGTCAGAGGAGTTACTCGATCAAGAACATAGAGAATTAAGAAATAGAAAGCAATTTGTTAATATTGAACTCGAGTGGGCAAATAAAGGTGTAAAGGCGAGAGTTAAGCGAAATGAAAAAAGATTAAAAAGAGCGAAAGAATTAAAAGCGCAATTAGAAAAGGATGAAGCTTCTTACAGAAGTGCAATTAAATCTTTAAGACCACAAGTTTCTAAAAAATCTAGCGATCAATCGAAATTTATTGCTGAACTTCAAGAAGTGTTTGTGAAATATCCAAATCAAAGTGAATTTGTTTTTAAAAATTTATCTATAAAAATTTCAAAAAATGATCGTATTGGTCTTTTAGGTAATAATGGGAGTGGTAAATCAACTTTTCTTCGGACCATTCTTAATGAAATAAAAATTACTAAAGGTAAAATTAAGTTGAAAAAAAATTTAGAATTTTCTTATTTTGATCAGATGCGTAATGATCTTAATGGAAGAAAATCTATTAAAGATATTTTAGTGCCCTCTGGAGGAGACTATTTAAAAGTTCAGGGAAGAGATAGGCATGTCTGTAGCTATGTGAAAGATTTTCAGTTTGATCCTAAAAACGTTAACCATACGATACAAACATTATCAGGAGGAGAGCAAAATAGATTGCTATTGGCAAAAGTATTAGCTAATCCTAAAACTGGACTTATATTAGATGAGCCAACAAATGATCTAGATTTAGAAACACTAGATCTGTTAACTGAAATGCTATCCAATTATAACGGAACATTACTAATAGTATCGCATGACCGAGATTTTTTAGATCAAACTGTAAATAAGATTTTACATTTTAAAGAGGATGGAAATGTATCTTTGTTTTTTGGTGGATACAGTGATTTTTTGAAATCTGAAAATCAACAATTAGTTAAAAATAAAGAAACTAAAAAACCAAATTCAGAAAACAATAAAATAAAGAATTCAAAACCTAAATTATCATATAAGTTTCAATATGAATTAGAACAACTTCCAACTCAAATAAAAAATATTCAACAAGAATTAGAAGATATTAAACATGAATTGAAGGATACAAACTTGTATTTGGAAAATTTTGAACGCTATCAAGAAATAACTTCTAAAATGGAAGTTCTTAATAGTGATCTTAATACAAAAGAAAATCGATGGTATGAATTAATTAAAATGGAAGAAGGTTTAGTTAGTAATTGAGTGATTACTAATATGCGCTAGTATTATCGGATTTAGTATCCACATCTTTTAATTCTTTTAATAAACTTTCAGCATGAGATGTCATCATTCTAAAATCGGAAAGTAAAGTGGTAAATTGAAAACCATATTCCATCATTTCTTTCATATACTTAACTGATCCATTATGAATACCTGCAATCTTTCCTTTTTCTTTTGCTTTTTTTGCAATCATTTTAATATTTGAAAATACCGGATCTTCACGAACATCAAATTTAGGTGGTAAATCATAAGAAGAACTCATATCAGCAGGCCCAATATAGATACCAGTTAAGTTTGGAACTGAAAGAATGGCATCTAAATTTTCTACTGCTTGTTTCGTTTCTATCATTGCCAAACTTACAATATTATCATTTGCATGTTGATAGTAATCTGTACCATAAACTACCTGAGCCCTCATAGGGCCAAAACTTCTTTGGCCTATTGGAGGATAATAGCAATATGAAACAAACTTTTCACAGTCCTCTTTTGTATTAATCATTGGCGCAATAATTCCTTGAACACCTAAATCTAACATTTTCATAATAATACCTGGCTCGTTCCATGGAACTCTTGTCATAGGGACAGTATCACTATTTGTTAATCCTTGAACCATAGAAATAGCAGTTGAATAATCATTTTGACCATGCTGCATATCTATAGTTACTGAATCCCAACCCATTTTACCAAAGGCTTCAGCAGTAAAAGAATTTGGTATCGATAACCAAGCATTGATAGATGCTTTTTCTTGTTTCCAAATATCAAATAACTTATTTTTCATAATTATGATTAGAATTTAATAATATTTTATATTATATTATTATTATCCTTAAACATTATTTAATTTATAAAAACTATAAAATGATAAAATTCATAATTTGGTCCCTAATAGCAATTTTTTTAATAGTTATTTTTTATTTTTCTTTTAACTATTTTTTAAGTTTAATAAGGGATCAGATGATATTTATGCTCTAGACAAAATAATTGTCGCAATTTAGCATTTTCCTGTATTTTTTCGATCAAAATCTAGCATAAATAGATTTACAGGATTCCTATTTGTAGTATAAATTTCTTATTAAATGGAGGAAATGATGAATAAAATTTTAAATATTTTTTTAACTTTTATTCTTACAGCTTTTTTCGCAACTTCAACATTTGCTGCCACCAAAGTAGTTTGGTGGATGGAGAGTAGTGCAGATACTGACCCTACAGTTCAAGAAATGATGTGTGATGCTTTTAATGCTGAACAAGATGAAATAGAATTAGAATGTGTATTCAAAGAAGACATTAATGATACAATTAGACCAGCTCTTTTATCCGGAAGTGGACCGGACATGTTCGATACACCTGGTGCTTCTTACATAAAAATTTACCAAGATGCAGGTCTTGTTAAATCTATGCAAGAGTATGCTGACCAATATGGCTGGCAAGATAAACTTCTAGGTTGGGCTTACAACTCAGGAGTATTTGATGGTGAATTATATTCAATTCCAAAAAACTACGAAACAATGATTTATTTTTATAATAAAACTTTGTTTGAAGAAAATGGATGGAGCACTCCAAATACTTTAGAAGAAGTTGAATCTTTAGCTGCTAAAATCAAAGCTAAGGGAATGAATGTTTACGCATATGGTTCTGCTGGATGGCAGCCAACTCACGAACATTTAGTAGGCAACTATTTCAACACTTATGCTGGACCAGAAAATGTCTATAAAGCATTAATTGGTGAAAAAAAGTGGACTGATCCAGAGTTTGTAGAAGCAATTGAGCTTTTAAGAAAACACATGGTAGATGAAGGTTATTGGTCTGGTGATCTAGAGACATATTATTCTCTAGATTGGGATGATTTTAATAACGAGTTTGCTACTAGAGGTTCTGCAATGCTCATGATTGGAACTTGGGGTTTCAATGTAACGGCAACAAATTTTGGAGAATCTTCTGATGACTGGGATTGGAATCCTTTACCAATTCTGAATTCACAAGCAGGAAGTGCTCCTAATTACCAACTTGCAACAGGTGGAACAATGTCCATTAATGCAGCATCTAAAAATGCTGATGCAGCTGCAAAAGTAATTGATTGGATTCTTTCTGATAAAGCAAGAGCTCTTAAAGTTACTGGTAGTTTAGGTTACGGTGCATGGTTGTTACCACTAAAATATACTGAGTCTGACTTTGATTCTAATATCGATCCAAGACAAAAAAGATTCTTAACTGAATTCGCAGAAGCTTCTGATTCTGGAAACTATGGATATACAACCTGGACGTTCTATCCGAATGATCCAGGTGTCCATATTTGGAAGGACATGGAAGTGGTTTGGGCTGGAGATATTACTCCACTTGAATTTATGGAAGAATCTCAAAGACTTTGGGACCAAGCACGTGAAGACGATGCACTAGTTCCAGTTGGGGAGAGATAATTTAATTATAATTTAAAATAAGGGGAACTCGCTTCCCCTTATTAAAAAAATAATTATGCCAAAATATTTAACAAATATAAATGCGATTTCCTGGTATTTTTTGATTCCAGTAATATCTATTCATTTCTTTGTTATAGCATTTCCATCAATACTAAGTTTATTATTATGCTTAACTGATTGGAACGGTTTTGGTAGAATTAACTACGTTGGTTTAGAAAACTTTCAAGAATTATTTAGGGACCGCGTTTTCAAAAAAGCTGTTTATCATAATCTTATATGGACTGTATTATTTTTAACAATTCCAGTTATTATATCTCTTGGCTTAGCATATTTACTAACAGGAATTAAAAGAGGTCAAATGTTTTATAGGCTTGTATTTTTTTTCCCATATATACTTGCGAGTATAGTTAATTGTTTGATTTGGAGATATTTATTTCATCCAAGACACGGTTTAGGTGGATGGTTTGAAAATCAAGGAATTGAGTTTCTTGCAAAATCACCTTTTGCCATGAAAGAGACAGCGCTTTATGCAGTTGCATGGGTAGATATTTGGCATTTCTTTGGTTTTCTTGTTATCATTTATTTAACAGGAATGTACCAAGTGGATGACTCTCTTTATGAAGCTGCAGATATCGAGGGAGCTACTAAGTTTCAAAAATTTAGGTACATTACTTTACCAATGATAAGACCTATTTTTATTTTATCTTTAATAATAATAATAATATGGTCAGTGCCAACATTTGACTATGTATATATTCTAACTATGGGAGGCCCAGCTTACAGTTCAGAAGTTGTAGCAAATCATCTTTATTCGCAGGCTTTCCAACGTATGAATGTTGGATATGCTTCTACAATTGGTGTCATGATGTTTTTCTATGTAGCAATCATTGTAGGTTTCTTTGCAATCTTAAGACGAATGGGTTGGGAGGTCTAATAAAAAATGGCAACTGCAAGATTTAGACAACGATCAAGTTATGTCAATCATGTAATTTTATTTTCGTTTGCATTAGTTATTATTTTGCCATGCTTAGTTCTAATTTTTAACTCTGTGAAACCATCATCTGAGTTTGGCGCAAACCCATTAGGTTTCCCAAATGAAATAAGATTCATGAATTATTATGATGCCTGGGTAAATGGAAATTATAATCAAATTTTCATGAACTCTTTTATATTAGTTGTTGGCACACTTATTTTAAATTTAACCGTTTCGGGAATGGCAGCTTTTAGTCTGGCAGTTTTAAACCCAAAAGGAATTCAAACTGCTATTGTTGGTCTTTATTTGCTCGTTGGTATAAGTATTCCAGCACAATTATATATTTTACCACTATTTTTAATGTGGAAGAGTTTATCTTTACTCGATACAAGAATTGGCCTGATAATTATTTATAGTGCTTTAAATGCCCCTTTTGCTACATTTTTAATTAGATCATATATGTTACAACTACCGACTGAACTTTTTGAAGCAGCTAAATTAGATGGTGCTTCAACAATGCAATTATTTACAAAGGTAGCTCTACCACTTTCTTGGCCAGTTTTTCTAACAACAGCATTAATTGTCTCTTTAAATGTTTGGAATGAATTTTTATTTGCTATTACTTTTATTATTACTGATGATTTTAAACCAATATCATCTATATTATTTGCATTCCAAAGTAGATTTGCAAATGATTATGGTCTTGTTAGTGCAGCCTCAATATTAATGGCTGCCCCAATCGCTATATTATTTATGTTTTTTCAAAGGCGTTTCATTGCTGGTCTAACCAGTGGCGCTACAAAAGGTTAGTTTAATGGGAGGAAGATGGAACTTAACAAAGAATACCAGGAGAAAGTATATTCAGGAGTCTTAGGTAAAATCATAGGTGTCTATCTTGGCAGACCTTTTGAAGGTTGGTGGTATGATAGAATAATTAAAGAATTAGGTCATATTAATTATTATGTAAATGATAAATTGAATATGCCTATTCAAATCACAGATGATGATCTAACTGGAACATTTCGATTTATTAACGCTTTAAAAGATTTTAATTTTGATAAAAATATTTCGTCTAAACAAATTGGGCAAACGTGGCTAAACTATTGTTTAGAAAATCAAGCTGTATTATGGTGGGGTGGTAAAGGTACATCATCAGAAGATACCGCTTATCAAAATTTAAAACAAGGTATTCATGCTCCTGATAGTGGATCTATTAAAACAAATGGTAAAATTGTTGCCGAACAAATAGGTGCTCAGATCTTTATTGATGGTTGGGGTCTAGTTTCACCAGGAGATCCAGATCAAGCAGCAAATTTTGCTAAAAAAGCAGGGAGTGTTAGTCACGATGGTGAGTCAGTATATGCAGCTCAAGTTGTTGCAGCAATGGAGGCCATGGCTTTTATAGAAAAAGATACAAAAAAAATTATTGAGCATTGCAAAAGATATATTCCAAAAGATTCAACAATTTTTAAACTTATATCAGATATTCAAGATTGGAGCTCAGGAAATTTAGATTGGGAGCAAGCAAGAGAAAAAATAGATGATATTTATGGATATGAAAAATTCATAGGTGGTGTTCATATTGTTCCAAATCATGCATTAATTATTTTAGCATTATTATTTGGCGATGATAATTTTCAAAAATCTTTAATGATTGTTAATACTTCAGGATGGGATACAGATTGTAATTCTGGAAATGTTGGATGTTTTCTTGGAATTAAAAATGGACTTGAAAGTATAAAAGATGGTCCTGATTATATTTCTCCAGTTAATGATACAATTTATCTTCCAACTAGTAACGGAGCCGAAACAATAACTGATGCTCTAAGAGAAAGTCAAAATATTGTAAATATTGCAAGACGAATTAATGGTTTGGAAAATAATTTAATAAAAGATAATGCAAGATACAATTTTGAAATGCCTGACTCAACTCAGGCTTGGAAGGTTAATAAGTTAAATGATAATAATCTTAATACTAGAATTGCAAATGTTGCTTATGAATCTAAAATTGGTCAAAGAGCTCTAGAAATTGACTTTTCTAATTTATCAATTGGTCATTCAAGTGTTGTGTATGTAGATACTTTTTTCCCAGATTGGTTTACTGAATTAAAAGGTGCTCAGAGGCAGAAATTTTTTCACTATGATTTTGTTGGATGTCCAATAGTTTATACCGGTCAAAAAATTAAAACGGAAATAATTTCTAAAAGTAAAAATAATATAAAAGTTACTTTATTTATAAAATATTGGGGAGAAGAGGATAAATTAATACAAATAGATACAAAGGAATATGAACTTTTAAATAATGAGGTAAAATCTATTGAGTGGACTGTTCCAGATACATTTTCTAATCCAATTGGACAAATTGGGTTTGTAATTTCTTCAGATACAAATACTTCAGGTAAACTTTTAATAAATTATCTTGATATTGAGGGTACACCAAAAACAATTTTCAAAAGACCTGATCATATAGAAAATGCATCAAAAAATGGATATTTTTTCAATCAAGAATTTTATGGCCAATTATGGAAAAGGGCATGGGTTAACGATATTGATAAGTGGCAATATAGATGGATGGAGTCTTTTAAAATAATCAATGGTGTGGGAAGAGGGCATATTTTACAAGGTTCATCTTCTTGGAAGGATTATTCTGTTTCTTCTAAAGTGAATTTTCCTTTAGCATCAGCTGGAGGATTAGTGATAAGATCTCAAGGTGTAAAAAGGTATTATTCTTTAGAATTAACTTCAAAAAATAAATTACAGATAAATAAAATGTTTTATGAACTCGAAACGTTAAAAGAAGTAGATTTTAATTTTGAATTTTATAAAGATTATGAATTACAATTTACAGTTAATGAAAATAAATTATCAGGTTATGTAGATGGAAAACTTTTAATTGAGACACAAGATAAAGATAATTCATTTGAATCAGGGATGATTGGTTTTATTGCTCAAGATGGAACATTATCATCTAACTCAATTAGTATAGAATAAGATTGATAATAAATGAAATTAGATCATATTTTTGAAAATAAAGTTTACGCAGGCGTCTTAGGAAAAATTATTGGAGTATATTTAGGAAGACCTTTTGAGGGTTGGCCATACGATAAAATAATGAAAGAACTAGGTCCTATTTATTATTATGTGAATGATAAATTAAATGTACCAATGCACGTAACAGATGATGATCTTAATGGTACGTTTGCATTTATTAGAGCTTTTGAAGATTTTAATTTTGATAAAAATATTTCGTCTAAACAAATCGGTCAAACATGGTTAAATTATTGTTTAGAAAATCAAGCTGTTTTAGCATGGGCTGGGAAAGGATTACTGACGGAAGAAAGCGCTTATTTAAATTTAAAAGAAGGTATAGAAGCACCTGAAAGTGGATCAATTAAAAGAAATGGTAAAATTATAGCTGAACAAATAGGTGCTCAAATTTTTATAGATGGATGGGGCATGATCGCTGCTGGTGATCCTGATTTTGCAGCAGATTTGGCAAAAAGAGCAGGAAGTGTCAGTCATGATGGGGAATCTGTCTATGGTGCTCAAGTTGTTGCATCAATGGAAGCAATGGCATTTATTGAAAATGATTCAAAGAAAATAATTGAGCATTGTAAAAAATACATTCCTAATGATTCTATTATTTATAAATTAATATCAGATATCCAGGACTGGAGTTCTGGTAATTTAGATTGGGAACAAGCAAGATCTAAAATAGAAGAAAATTATGGATATGATAAGTACCAAGGTTTCTGCCATATTGTTCCAAATCATGCTTTGATAATTTTAGCTCTTTTGTTTGGAGATGATGATTTTCAAAAAACGTTAATGATTGTTAATACTGCTGGCTGGGATACTGATTGCAACTCAGGGAATGTAGGCTGTTTTATGGGTATTAAGAATGGCATAGAAGGAATCCAGAAGGGTCCAGACTTTATTTCACCAGTAAATGATACATTATATATAACGTCAGCTCGTGGCTCAGAAACAATGACTGATGCTCTTCGAGAAAGTCAAAATATAATTAACATTAGAAGAAAGTTAGATGGCCTTGAAAGTAAGGTTATAAAAAATAATGCTAGATATAATTTTGAAATGGAAACATCCACTCAAGGATGGATGGTTGATAAATCAAATGATAATAATCAGAATACTCTCTTAAAAAATATCGAATATAAATCTAATATTGGAAATAGAGCACTTGAGATAAATTTTAATAATCTAACAAAAGGTATTAATAGCGAGTTATATGTAAATACTTTTTTTCCAGAAGAGTTTACAACTTTAAATGAGCAACAGGAAATGATGCTTATGGTGTACAGTTTTGTTGGCTGTCCTATAATTTATTCTGGTCAAAATATTAAAACTGAAATAATTTCAAAAACAAAAAAAAATATAAAAATTAAATTATTTATTAAATATTATGGAGAAGGAGATAAGTTATATAAAATAAGTTCAGAAGAATATTTTTTTTCAGATGATGAAAGTAAAACAATAGACTGGAAAGTTCCTGATACATTTTCAAATCCCATTACTCAGATTGGATATTCTATTTCCTCCGATGAACAAGTATCAGGTGAAGTTTTAATTAATTATCTTGATATTACTGGAATACCTAAAATGACATTTAGAAAACCTGAACATATTAAAGAAAACCGAGCACATCTTGTAAGCCATGATATTAAATCTTTAACAAATGGTGTTTATATTCCTGATGAAGATAAATATTATGGTCAATTATGGAAATTAGCGTGGGTAAATGATGTAGACAAATGGTATGGTTACGGAAAAAATTCTTTCGGTTTAATAAAAAATGCATCAAGAGGCCATGTTTTTACTGGTTCTTCTGAATGGAAAAATTATTCAGTTAATTCAAAAATAATGTTTCGATTAGCGTCTTCTGGAGGATTAGTGATAAGATCACAAGGACTCCAAAGATATTATTCTCTAGAAATTAAATCTGTAAATAAACTACAAATTAATAAAATGGCGTATGGTCTAAAAACCCTAAAAGAAATAGATTTTAAATTTGAACCATTTGAGGAATACGAAATGCGTTTTGAGGCAAATAATAATATTTTAAAAGGGTTTATTAACAATAAGTTGTTAATTGAAGTTGAAGATAAAACAAATCAATTTGAGAAAGGAATGATAGGTTGTATTGTTGAAAATGGAACTATTATCAGTGATGAAATTTCTATAAATTGATAGAATAATCATTTGGGAGAATAAAATGAATTTAGATAAAGTATTTGAAAATAAAGTTTATGCTGGTGTCCTAGGAAAGATCATTGGAGTTTATTTGGGCAGACCATTTGAAGGTTGGTATTATGATAGGATCATGGAAGAACTAGGTCCTATAAATTATTATGTAAATGATAAACTTGATTTTCCAATACACGTAACAGATGATGATTTAACTGGTACGTTTAGATTTATAAACGCTTTAAAACATTTTAACTTTGACAAAAATATTTCTCCCAAACAAATTGGTCAAACCTGGTTAAATTATTGCTTAGAAAACCAGACAGTACTTGCTTGGGCTGGAAAGGGTGTTTTAACTGAAGAAAGTGCCTACATGAATCTTAAGCAAGGCATTCATGCGCCTGAAAGTGGTTCAATTGCACAAAATGGTAAAGTAATTGCTGAACAAATTGGAGCGCAAATTTTTATTGATGGTTGGGGAATGGTTTCTCCTGGAGATCCAGAACAAGCCGTTGATTTAGCAAAAAGAGCAGGAAGTGTCAGTCATGATGGTGAGTCTGTTTACGGCGCTCAAGTTGTTGCTGCAATGGAAGCTATGGCATTTATTGAAAATGATATTAAAAAAATTATCGAAGAAAGTAAAAAATTTGTACCAACTGACTCAACAATTTACAAACTCATATCAGACATTCAGGATTGGAGTTCTGGTAATTTAGATTGGGAACAAGCAAGATCTAAAATTGAAGATAAATATGGATACAGTAAATTTCCAGGAAATTGTCATATCGTACCTAACCATGCACTCATTATCTTAGCTTTACTATTTGGAGATGATGATTTTCAAAAATCATTAATGATAGTTAATACTGCTGGTTGGGATACTGATTGCAATTCAGGAAACGTCGGTTGTATTTTAGGTATTAAAAATGAATTAGAAGGTATCCAGAAGGGTCCAGATTATATAACACCAGTTAATGATATAATTTATTTACCAACTGCTTATGGCTCTGAAACTATGACTGATGCATTATTAGAAAGTCAAAATATTATTAATATAACAAGAAGAATGAATGGACTTGAAAGTAAAGTTATTAAAAATAATGCAAGATATAACTTTGAAATGGAAACCGCAACTCAAGGGTGGATGGTTGATAAAACGAATGATAACAATCTAAATACAAGTTTATCTAATGTTGAATTTAAATCTGCTAATGGAACAAGGGCATTACAAGTTAGCTTTACAGATTTATCTTTTGGACTTTCAAGTGAAGTTTTTGTCGATAGTTTTTTTCCAGAATGGTTTACTAAATTAGAAGGCTATCAAGTACAAAGATATTTTCATTATGACTATGTTGCTTGCCCTACAGTTTACACAGGACAAAAGATAAAAACAGAAATTGTTTCAAAATCTGAAAAAGATCTAAGAATTAATTTATTTATAAAATATTGGGGTGACGGTGATAAATTAATTAAAATTTCATCAGAAGATTATAATCTCAAAGCTAATGAAAATTGTGTTATAGAGTGGATTGTTCCTGATACATTTTCTAACCCAATTGGTCAAATTGGGATAAGCATAAACTCTGATGATAATATTTCAGGAAAATTATTAATTAATTATTTAAATATATCTGGTTCCCCAAAAATGATATTCAAAAGACCAGATCATATAGATGAATTTAAAAGAGGTATTTTTTACAAAGAGGAAGTTTACGGGCAATTATGGAAAAGAGCTTGGGTAAATGATGTTGATAAATGGCAATACCGTCATAACGAGTCGTTTAAAGTTGTAAGAGGTATTGGCCGTGGTCATATAATGACTGGAAGTGAAACATGGAAAGATTATTCAATTTCAGCAAAGATTTCTATTCCTCTTGCATCTGCTGGAGGTTTGATACTTAGATCTCAAGGTCTCAAAAGGTATTATTCTCTTGAGCTTACAAAAGAAAATAAACTTAAAATTAATAAAATGGAGTACGACCTGAAAACTCTTAAAGAAATTGATTTTGATCTCGAATTCTTTAAAGACTATGAATTGAAATTTAAGGTTGATGGTAATAAATTACAAGGTTTTGTTGATAATAAACTATTAATTGAAGTTGAAGATAAATCGAACCCATATGAAGAGGGAATGATTGGTTTTTTAACTGAAAATGGTGCCATTCAGAGTGATTCAATATCAATTGAGTAAAAAGACAAAGAGGAGGAATGATGAAACTAGATAAAGTTTATGAGGAAAAAGTATATGCAGGTGTGCTTGGTAAATTAATAGGTGTTTATCTAGGACGTCCTTTTGAGCAATGGACTCACGAAAGAATATTAGAAGAGTTAGGTCAGATTAATTATTATGTAAATGAAAAATTAAATGTCCCTTTGGTTGTAACTGATGACGATATAACTGGCACCTTTACTTTTTTAAGAGCTTTAAGAGAAAATAATTTTGATCCTAATATAACTGCAAAACAAATAGGTCAAAGTTGGCTAAACAATCTCATAGAAAATAAAACTGTTTTGTGGTGGGGAGGTAGAGGTCACTCAGCTGAAGATACAGCATTTCAAAATCTTAAAGATGGTATTCATGCACCAATGAGTGGATCTATTGAAACAAATGGTGAAGTTATTGCACAACAAATAGGCGCTCAAATATTTATTGATGGTTGGGCTTTAGTAGCTCCGGGTGATCCAGAAAAAGCAGTTGAACTAGCAAAAAAAGCAGCAAGCGTAAGTCATGATGGAGAAGCAATTTATGGAGCGCAAATGGTTGCCGCTATGGAGTCATTAGCTTTTATCGAAAAAGATATTAATAAAATAATTAATGAGAGTAAAAAATATATTCCCAATACATCTGAAATTTATAAAGTAATTGGAGAACTTCAAAATATACGATCTGGAAATAGTGACTGGATGCAAGCTCGACAATTCTTAGCAGAAAACTATGATTATGATAAATATTTAGGAGAGTGTCACATGATACCTAACCATGCTATTATAATTCTATCATTATTATTTGGTGATGATGATCTTCAAAAAACATTGATGATTGTTAACACTGCAGGTCGAGATACAGATTGTAATTCTGGAAATGTTGGTTGCTTGATGGGTATTAAAAATGGATTAGAGGGTTTAAATAAAGGACCTGACTATCTATCCCCAATTCAAGATAGAATGTATTGTCCAACTGCCAATGGTGGTGAAACTCAAACAGATGCTTTAACTGAAGCTTATAAAATTATTAATACTGCTAAAAGAATGAATAATGAAAATATTGTTCAGCCAAAAAATGGTTCTAGATTTCATTTTGAAATGCCTGGTTCAGTCCAAGGTTGGAGAGCTAATTATAAGGAAAATAAAAATATTTCTACTCATGTCAAAAATATCAAACATGACAGCAAATTGGGAAGTAGAGGCCTAGAGATTAAATTTGATAGAGTTGCTCCTGGTGTTATATCAGAAGCACTAGTTGATATTTTTTTTCCTCAAGAACTACTTGAATTAGCAGGACGTGCTAGAGAAAAATTTTTTCAAAGTTATAACTTTATTTCATGTCCATTATTATATTCTGGTCAAACAATTCAATCTGAAATAAGTTTTATTTCTAACTCTGACAAACCAATCAATGTAAAATGTTTTATAAATATTTTTGGAAAAGATGATGAATATGAAAGAATGAATTCAGAGGAAATCATCATTTATCCTGGTAAATCACATAACTTAAAATGGAAAATTCCATCAACAGAAGGTAATCCTATAACTCAAGTAGGCTTTTCTATTGAATCAGAAGAAACAAATTCAGGAAGTTTGATAATAAACCAATTAGATTTTACTGGAGAACCAAATTGTTCATTTTATAAGCCCAAGCATATTGGGGAACATAAAAGAGGCGTGGTTAAATCGAAAGCAACAATGTGGAAATCTAGCTGGGTAAATGCAGTAGATAAGTGGGAAGTTGGTGCTCGAACTTTTAGAATCACAAAAGATAGAGGTAGAGGTATAATTATTACCGGTAATGAAGCATGGAAAAATTATACTGTTAGTGCTGAGATAGCAGTTCAAAGATTAACTACAGGCGGTCTTGCTGTAAGAGTTCAGGGTTTGAATAGGTATTATGGATTAGTGATTACTTCATCAAATAAACTTCAATTAATAAAAGTAATAAATGATGTTGAAATTTTAAAAGAAATAGATTTTGATTTAGAGTATTTTAAAAACTATAATTTATCTCTCAAAATTGATAATAATAATTTATCAGCATATTTAGAAAATGATTTAGTTTTGGAATATGAAGATAAAACAAACGTTCTTGATACAGGAGCCATGGGATTAGTTATAGAAGATGGAACATTAGTTACTGATGAAATAATAGTAAAATAAAAATGAAATATAGAAAATTTGGATCATTAGATTGGAATGTATCAGAAATTGGATTAGGTTGTTGGCAAATAGGCGCTGACTGGGGAGAAGTTAGTGAAGATAAAGCTAAAGAAGTATTAAAATCATCATTTGAAAATGGTGTTAATTTTTTTGATACTGCTGATGTCTATGGCATGGGTAGAAGTGAAAAATTTGTGGGTGAATTCATTAAATCTGTTTCTGAAAGAATTTATGTGGCAACAAAAGCTGGAAGACAAATCAATCCACATGTTGCCGAGGGATATTATGATAAAGCACTAATGGAGTCTTATGTTGATCAATCTTTATCAAATCTTAATGTTGAAACAATTGATCTTTTACAAATGCACTGTCCACCCACTGAAGTTTATTCATCTGAAGCCACATTTGAAATGTTAGATTATTTGGTAAGTAAGGGAAAAATACAAAACTATGGTTTCAGTGTTCAGACTGTAGATGAAGCTTTAGAATGTATTAAATTTCCCCATACAAAATCTATTCAAGTTATTTTTAATATATTTAGGCAAAAACCTGCTGAAAAATTATTTCAAATTGCAAAAGAAAAAAATATTGCCATAATTGTACGAGTTCCACTTGCTAGTGGATTATTAACAGGTAAATTTACTAACGTATCTTCATTTGCACCAGATGATCATCGTAATTACAATATCAACGGAGATGCTTTTGATGTTGGTGAAACCTTCTCAGGTGTTAATTATAATAAAGCTTTAGAAGCCGTAGATGATTTGAAAAAGATTATACCAACAGGAATAACTTTATCTCAATTATCACTTAGATGGATTTTAATGCATGATGCAGTCAGTGTAGTAATTCCAGGCGCAAAAAATAAAGATCATGTAAATTTAAATACCTCTTCCTCAGATGCCAATGAAATTTCATTTTTAATGAGTGAAATTAAAAATATTTATACAAAATATTTTTTTGATGATGTTCATCACCGTTGGTAAAGTACTTTGTGTTAGAAGAAGATAAAATAATATTTAAAAGAGCTACGTTTGCATCGGTAATAACATCTGCTTATCCTATGATAGTTGTGGGTTGTTATTTTGGAATAACCCCATGGAATATGAATAGACTTTCAATTGATGAAACTGATTTAAGTTATGCTATTTTACTTTTTGGAATATTTTTTATTATTTCTAATCAAATAGCTGGAAGAATATTAGTTCCAAAATTTGGGACAAAGTTAGTTATGAGTTTAGCTTTTCCTATTGTTGCTTTTTCTACTTTTTTATCAATTGTTTCTCCAACATATTTCTATTTCTTATTATCTGCTATTCCAACAGGAATTGGATGGGGTGCATCAGGGCCAATAGGGGGTATACATTCACAATTAATTGAACAAAGATTCAAAAAAATTATTACTCCTTATTACGCAATGGGTTTTAGCTTAGGTATTCTTATAGGTGGAGGATTAGCAGGTTTAATAATGAAAAATGAATATGAGCCATATATTTCTTTTATTTTTTTAGCTTTCTTTTCCATATTAGCATCATTTACCGTATATTATTTGGGCTTACCAAGAAATATGGATTTTAAAGGTGAGGCTGAAAAATTCAAAATACCTAAAGGTAATATTCTTTTATTTGGGCTGCTTTTATTTTTTGTCTTTGGCTCAGGCGGTATAATAATGGATTGGTCAACATTATGGTTAAACAATGACTTGGGCGCACCATTACATTTAGCAAGTACAGGATTGATATTTTTGAGTATTGGATCAATTTTTGCTAATTTACTTTCCAATACCTTAATAGATATTTTTACTGAAAAGGTTGTTGGTTGTTATTTTATTATGATTGGCGCTATAATTATGTTTATAGTTTTACTTACCAACAATTTTTATATTATTTTAGTAATGTTTGGTATTTATGGTTTTTCTTCAGCAAATTTTGTACCAATAATCATCAGGCAAGCAGTAAAACAATCTAATGAAAGTATACCAATGACTGTAACAAATCTTATTACTATTGGATTATCTTCTACAATGATAATGCCCGCAGGAATTGGTTTTATAGCAGAAACATTTTCACTTACACTAAATATGTATTTATTATCTTTTATAGTATTTACTTGTGGGGTAATTTTTTTATTTAAATATAAATAAATTAATGAATAATTTAAAAATTTCTCAGGTTCAATTTACTGCAAGTCAAATACCTAATTTGAATTCTAAATTTCTAGAGAAATATTTTAATAAAGCATTAAAATCTAAACCTCATTTAATTTGCACACCAGAATGTTCAAACATCATTACCAATGATAAAAATTATTTAAAAAAAAATGCACCATATCAAAATACATGCCCAGTTTTAAAAATGGCTAAAAACTTTGCAAAGAAAAATAAGGTTAATATAAATCTTGGATCTTTGCTTTTAAAAGTAAAAAATCAATCTAAACTAGTCAATAGATCTTTTTTTATTGATGATCACGGAATAATCAAAAAAACATATGATAAAATTCATATGTTTGATGTTCAAATTAATAACAAAGAAAAATATCAAGAATCATCCTTGTTTAAAGCAGGTAATAAAATAATCTATACTAAAATTAATAATATTAAATTAGGAATGACAATTTGTTATGATCTACGATTTCCTAATTTATACAGGCAACTTGCTAAAAAAAATTGTTTAATTATTTTAGTTCCAGCTGCTTTCACTAGACCAACTGGAAAAGATCACTGGGAAATTTTGAATCGATCAAGAGCAATAGAAAATAGTATTTTTATTGTGGCAACTGGTATGTGTGGAAACCATCATATGAAAAGAAAGACATATGGTTACTCTCTTTTAGTTAATCCATGGGGGAAGATCGTAAATAGCACTAAAAATAAACCTTCCATTCTTAACTCAACTATAAATATTACAGAGGTAAAAAAAATTAGAAAAAAAATTCCTTCACTTCAATATGAATAATTTTAAATCTCTAGTTTCAGGTGTTGGAAATATAAATAAAACGAGAAAATACTATGACGATTGGTCAGAAAATTATGATGCAACACTCAAGTCATGGAATTATAAAGCTCCTCAAAAAAGTATTAAATTTCTTCAAGAAACAACTAATATAAAACCAAAAAATATCTTAGATTTAGCGTGTGGGACTGGTTTATTTGGTAATGAGTTAAAAAAAATTTATCCAAATACCGAAATCTATGGTTCTGACATTTCAAAAAAAAGCTTAAAAATTACATTAGGAAAAAAAATTTACAAAAAATTACAAATAAAAAACTTTGAACAATTACATCATTATAAAATAAAATTTGATCTAATTTCTTTGATTGGTTCTATGACATATTGTAAAAACTTTGATAAACTTTTTGATAATGTTAATAAAAATATCAAAGAAAAAGGTTTTGTATTATTTACTCATAGAATTGATTTATGGGAGAAACAGGATTTTTTAAGTATTTTGAAAAAATATCAAAAAACATTAAAAATTATTAAAATTTCTCGACCTCTAAATTATTTACCTTTGAATAAAGATTTTGAAAGCAAAATAAAAATTAAAATTGTTTTGTTACAAAAATATTAAAAATTAGAGCTTACTAATTAAAAATTTGAGCCAAAACAGAGAATCGGGTATTTATTAGTAAGGTTTATTTTCTATCCATAAACCAAGATCGAAAAGAAGGGATATTCGCCGTGTCCCTTCTTTTTTATATACTAGTTAAAATTGATTTGGCAATCAATTAAATTTTTTCTTAGAGTTAAAATTATCCATTCTTCTGAGTGTCTTTTCACTCACATGATGTTCTATTCCCTCTGCATCCTCAGAGGCCGTACTCTTATCTAATCCAAGATTTAGTAAAAAATTATAAACTATATTATGCCTCTTTTTTGATACACTTGCTATTTTTTGACCTTTAAAAGTTAAAAATATTGATCGATAAGGTTCTCTTTTAATATAGCCCTGTGTTTGTAATCTTTGAATTGTTTTATTTGCTGTGGCTTGCGCAATTCCCAAACTTTCAGCAATATCGACGATACGAGCTTCCCCTTTGGAATTTAACAGTTCTGCAATTAACTCTAAATAATCTTCAGTATTTTCCGTTTTATGAGCATTTCGGACTTTGTTGAAAGACATTGGTATTTTTAACATAAAAATTGAAAAAAATTAATACAAAATGTAGCCATAGCTATATTTTTTAGCTATATATACATTTTTATGAATGCTTTAATCAATGCTATTAATGAAAAAACAAAGATCATTCTAGAGAATGATGGAAGGTTATTAAAGAAATCTTTCTTTGGTCTATTATTACTTTCTCTTGTTTTTCAAGGAGGAGAGTTTGGAGAAGTTATACGATCATCAATGATTGACGCTTATATCCAGGTATCTGTTTTTGTAGGATTTACTCTTTTTGTCTTCATTGGGCTCGATAGTCTAACTAAATTTGATGTAAAGACTTTTCTATCTAAAACCCAAAAGCTCCACGTTGGTCTAGCAGCATTCTTAGGTGCAATACCTGGATGTGGCGGAGCTATAATTGTGGTTACCCAATATATTCAGGGTCGTATTTCTTTTGGATCCTTAGTTGCTGTGTTAACAGCAACAATGGGTGATGCAGCTTTTTTAATACTTGCTATTGAGCCCACAACAGGACTTTTAATATTTGGTATTGGAATAATTGTTGGATCAATTTCAGGTTATATAATTGATTTTATTCATGGCATAAATTTTATGCAATCAGAGACAAAAATAAAAGTTGAATTTGAAAAAATAAATAAAACTTTTGTATCGAATTTTAATTTCTTTTGGCTTTTTTTATTTATTCCTGGTTTTATTTTAGGCATTCTAGTTGCATTTCAGATAGAATTTGTTTCACCAGCTTATAGCTCACTTTTAGTTTTCGTAGCTTCTGCTGGAGCTATACTTTCAATATTTATGTGGTCATTAAATCCATTAAGTGATTTTCAATGCTCAACTGACAAAAGTAGAGGATTATTATCAAGAGTAGTAGATACAACTAATTTTGTAACTACTTGGGTCATTAGTGGTTTCCTTGTCTTTGAAATATTTATGTACTTTACAAGTTTAGATTTAAAAATATTTTTTGATTTATGGTTACCTTTTGTTCCATTAGTAGCAATTTTATTTGGTTTCTTACCTGGTTGTGGACCGCAAGTTGTTGTGGCAACGTTTTATCTAAATGGTTATATTCCTCTTTCTGCAGAGCTTGGTAATGCTATTTCAAATGATGGTGATGCCTTATTCCCAGCAATTGCTCTTGCCCCAAAAGCTGCGATTTTAGCTACATTATATAGTGCAATTCCTGCATTAGTTGTTGCCTACGGATATTTTTATCTATTTGAGTAAAATCTTGAAGAAAAATTTACCATCTAAAGTTTGTATTGTTTGTAATAAGCCATTCTCTTG
The DNA here is from genome assembly GCA_902613275.1 of uncultured Alphaproteobacteria bacterium. The sequence goes on along the minus strand of CACMGM010000001.1, from coordinate 113,387 downwards.
GAGAAAAAAATGGGAAAGAGATTGGAAAAATGTTTTATATTGTTCTAAGAAATGCTCTAAGAATGGATTAAAAAAAAATAATAATAATAATTAAATCTTATTTGTGACAGATAAATTAAGTAAAGAAAAATATACACATCATTCAAAAGATGATTCAAAAAAAGAAATACGCTTAACGAGATTAAAAAGATTAGAAAAAAAACTTAAATCCAATATTTTAAAAAGAAAAAAAGCTATTAGTAAAAATGGATAAATTAATAATAAAAGGAGGTTCTAAAATTTCTGGCTCAGTTAATGTTCACGGTTCAAAAAATTCTGCACTACCGATTATAGTATCTTCTCTTTTATCTAAAAAAACTTTAAAACTCTCAAACATACCTAATGTGGTCGATGTTCAAAATTTAATAAAATTACTAAAAATTTATGGTGTAAAAATTGAACACAAAAAAAATAAATTAAAAATAAATCCATCAAAAATTAAAAATCTATCAGCAGATTACGATGTTGTGCGAAAAATGAGAGCCTCTATATTGATTCTAGGTCCATTACTTTCTCGATTTGGTGAAGCTAGAATATCTTTGCCAGGAGGATGTGCCATTGGAACTAGGCCAATAGATATACATCTTGCTGGTTTATCAAAATTGGGAGCTAATTTTGAAATTCAAAACGGTTTTGTTGTTGGCAGTGTTAAATCACAATTGATTGGTAATAAAATTAAATTACCTTTTCCAAGTGTAGGAGCAACTGAAAATATACTAATGGCCTCAGTATTGGCAAAAGGTGAAACTAAAATTTCTAATGCTGCAAGAGAACCAGAAATAGAAGATTTGTCTAACTGTCTTATAAAAATGGGTGCAAAAATTGAAGGTCATGGAACAAAAACTATTCTTGTACAAGGTGTAACAAATTTAAAAAAAGCAGAGCATGAGATAATTGCAGATAGAATTGTAGCCGGCACATATATAATTGCAGCTTTGATGTTAAATTCAGTTTTAGAAATTAATAACTTTAATACTATTTATTTAAAATCTTTAATTGATATTTTGAAAAAAATGGGTGCTAAATTAAAAGTAAGTAAAAAATCGATAAAAGTCTCTAAAGGATCAAAACTAAAATCTACTAGTCTTTCAACTAGTCCATATCCAGGTTTTCCAACCGATTTACAAGCTCAGTTAATGTCTCTTATGTGTATCTCTGATGGGAAGTCAAAAATTAAAGAAACAATTTTTGAAAATAGATTCATGCATGTTCCTGAACTGAATCGATTAGGTGCGAATATTACAGTAGAAAAAGATACCGCTACAATAATAGGTAATCAAACATTTAAAGGAGCGCAGGTAATGGCTAGTGATTTACGAGCTAGTATAAGTTTAGTGTTAGCTGCTATGAATGCGAATGGTCAAACGACACTAAATCGTGTCTATCATCTTGATAGAGGCTATGAAAATATTGAAAAAACATTAGGTAGTTTGGGAGCAAAAATAAAAAGACAGAAAAACTAACTTTTTCTAGTTTTTTCTTTGATCACAATATAAAAGCCTGCAATTTATGAGCAAAATAGTTATTGCAGTACCAAGAGGCAGAATAACAAAAGAATGTAAAAACTTGTTACTTAAAACAAGTTTTGCCCCTGACCCTCTACTATTTGATAGAGATACAAGAAAGTTAACGTTCAAATCTAAAAAAAGAAACATTGAGTATATTAAAGTAAGAGCCTTTGATGCATGTACATTTGTTGCATTTGGAGCTGCACAAATAGGAATAGCTGGTGAGGATGTAATTAATGAATTTGATTACTCAGAAATATATGCTCCACTTGATTTAAATATTGGTCATTGTCGAATTTCTGTAGCTGCTCTGAAATCTTTATTAAAAAAAGAGGATCCAGAAACCTGGAGTAATATTAGAATTGCTACTAAATACCCAAATATTACTAAAAAATTTTTTTATAATAAGGGAATACAAGTAGAAATTATAAAACTAAGTGGATCAATGGAATTAGCCCCTTCTTTAAATATGTGTAGGAGAATTGTAGATTTAGTTTCTACAGGAAAAACATTAAAAGAAAATGGTTTGACTGAAATTGAAGAAATAATGAAAATTCAATCTAAATTAATTGTCAATAGATCAGCTTATAAGACAAATATGAATGAGGTTTCAAAAATTATTTCTGAAATAGGTACTTTTGTTAAATGAAAATAATAAAATTTAATAAAAATTTTTACAATCAATTTAAGACAAAGATTGAAAAAAGAAATTCATTATCAAGTAAATCAATTCAAGAAGATGTAAAAAAAATTATTTATGATGTTAAAAAAAATGGTGATAAATCTCTAATTAAGTATGCAGGAAAATTTGATAAAGTTAAAATTAGAAAACAAGATCTTAATTTAGATTTATCTAAAATAAAAATACAATCTAAAGTTGAGCCACAAATATTTAATAGTTTTAAAAAAGCTATAAAAAATATTTCATCATTTCACAAAAAACAATTACCTAAAAATATCATCTATACTAATAATGGTACAACATTGAAATCTGTATGGAAACCTATTGACTCAGTTGGCTTGTACGTACCTGGAGGAAGGGCTTTTTATCCTTCATCTTTAATTATGAATGCAGTACCTGCAATCATAGCTGGAGTAAAAAGAATTGTTTGTATCACACCACCAACTAAATCAATTAATCCATATTTTATAAAATTAATAAGGGAATTAGGTATTAAAGAAACATATTTTGTAGGAGGAGCTCAAGCTATCAGTGCACTAACGTTTGGCACTCAAACTATTAAGCCAGTCAATAAAATATTTGGACCTGGTAATGCTTATGTTGCAGAAGCTAAAAAGCAATTATATGGAAAAGTAGGAATAGATTTACTTGCAGGTCCATCAGAAATAATTGTTGTTGCTAATAATAAAAATAATCCAGATTGGGTAGCTTCAGATCTAATAGCTCAAGCAGAACATGATGAAAATGCACAATCAATTTTAATTACGGATAGTAAAGATTTTGCAACTAAAGTCTTAAGTTCAATTAAAAAAATTAAAAAAGATTTATCAAAAAAGGAAATAATTGAAAAAAGTTTAAATAATAATGGAATTATTGCTTTGGTCGATAATATAGAACTTGCTTCAGAAATCATAAATTTTGTTGCACCAGAACATTTACATATTCACATTTCTAATAATAAAAAATTATTATCAAACATAAATAATGCTGGCGGTATATTTTTAGGTGAATACTCTGTCGAAGCTTTTGGTGATTATATTGTAGGAACTAACCATGTATTGCCGACATCAGGAGCAGCAAAATTTTCATCAGGTCTAGGTGTTTTAGATTTTATGAAAAGAAGTTCTGTAGTTGAGATGAACAAAAAATCTTTTAATACTCTTTCAGAAGATACGCAAAAAATGTCAGGACTTGAAGGTCTAGATGCACATAAATTATCAGTTAAAATTAGACAAAAGAAATAATATTTACTATAAGCTTATAAAAATATGCCAAAAGAAGGATCGATTGAATTTCAGGGAGTTGTATTAGAACTTCTTCCAAATGCAATGTTTAAAGTAAAATTAGAAAATGATCATGAAATTCTAGCTCATTCATCAGGTAAAATGAGAAAAAATAGAATAAGAGTATTAGCTGGTGATAAAGTTACAGTAGAAATGACACCTTATGATTTAACAAAAGGCAGAATTACTTTTAGATGGAAATAAAAAAATCTAAAAAAAATAATATCATTTCTTTAAAAAAAAAATCTAAATGCCCAACATGTAAAAAGGTTTCTAGGGAGCCATTTATACCTTTTTGTTCAAAAAAATGTGCTAGCCTTGATTTGATGAAATGGCTCACTGATGAACATGGGCTGCAAATAAAATCTGATTAATTATTCTATTTTTAATTGAATTTAATTATAAATACTTTATCTGATGCCTTGTGCCCAGGTAGCTCAGTTGGTAGAGCAGAGGACTGAAAATCCTCGTGTCGGTGGTTCGATTCCGCCCTTGGGCACCACTTTTTTTACTTTTTTTGAAAGTAACTTTTTTTTCTTTTGCAAAGATAAACTACACAGCTTTTATTAGAGAAAAGTCTAAGTTTTGATAATTTTTGGTTAATTAATTAGGTCGTAAATGTTACCTTTTATCACACTCGAAATGTTTTGTTTTATTTACGCTATTTAATCCTACAATTCTTCAAAATTAGACTCTTAAAAAATTTGTGTTAAAGTGTTCTAATATGACTAAAAAAATTTTAGTTTTTTCAAATGGTGAAAAAATTGGAGATGGAATAATTAAATTACAACTTCTTCACGAAATTAAATCAAGACTTCCAGACTATAAATTATATTGGCTTACTAATAAGGGTAAAACTGTTTATTCAAGTACTCTTAAATTCATTGCAAGTAATTATATTGATGAGATTCTTGATCAAGCAGATCTTAGTCCATTTTTTTGGAATAAAATATCAAAAAAATATAATTTAGAGAATGATTTTTTTGATTATATTTTAGATACACAAAAATCAGTAATAAGAACTATAGCATTAAAACGAATCAAGCATAAAAATTTTATCTCTGGATCAGCTAATGGTTTTTTTTCTTCTAAAAAAATTAAAAGCAACAAGAAAAGAAAGTATTACTTAAACTACATTTTAGATTTATTAGATTTATTAGTTTCTAAAAAAAATAGAAGTGATTTTAAAATTCCAATAAGTGAAAATCTCGAAGGAATAATAAGTAATATTTTATTAAAACATAAAAGCTATGTAGGAATTGCACCTGGTGCAGGTGAAAAAAATAAGATTTGGTCTTTAGAAAAATACATCGAGTTATGTAACTATCTTCAAGTAAATAATAAGACTATAGTTTTTTTTATTGGACCTGATGAACTTTATTTAAAAGAAAAATTAAAAAATATCTTTCCTCACTCAATATTTATCGAGGATCATATTACTGGATTTCAAAATATAGAAATTATTATGGCTACCACAAAATATTTACAATTAGCCATATCGAACGATAGTGGTGTTAGTCATATGTTGTCCACTGGATATTGCCCATTAATTAAACTCTTTGGTCCAAAAGATTCTACAAAATTTACTCCTGAAAATCCAAATCTATTTTCTATATCTTCAAGTGATTTTAACTCAAAAAATATCAATAAAATACCTGTCTCTAGAGTGATTGAAGAAATAGAAAAAGTTCTGATTTAAAATTTCATACATTAGAAGGTAGACAAGTATATTTTTCATCATTACTTGTTTAGTTTTATATGTTTAAATTTGATAAGCTTGTATTTGGAGATGCAGGTTGGGGCGATGAATTTCTTATTGCAACACTCATGACTCTACTAGTAAGCGTTTTATCAATGGGGTTGGGTCTTTTTTTAGCAATTATTACAGTTTGGGCAAAGATAATACAAAACAGAATAACAAGATTTATTGCAAATTTTTATACGACAGTAATAAGAGGTGTTCCTGAATTATTAGTTATTTATCTAATTTTCTTTGGCGGTAATGCTGTTGTTATGAGTATAGCTAAAGTATTTGGATATAATAAATATATAGAACTAAACGCACTTACAATTGCGACAATTGCCATTGCAGTAATATCAGCTACATATTCGAGTGAAGTTTTAAGAGCTTCTTATTTGGCTATATCTAAGGGTCAAATAGAAGCTGCAAGAGCACTGGGTATGAATAAATTTAGTATTTTTTTTAAAGTTATTTCACCTCAAGTTATTAGACATGCCTTACCGGGAATAGGGAATGTATGGCAAATAACTCTTAAAGATACTTCGCTCATTTCCGTAACTGGTCTTGTTGAAATTATGCGTCAATCTAGAATATCTTCTAACGTTGAGCATTCACCTTTAACTTTCTTAATAACAGCCGCAATATTATATTTATGTTTAACAACAATCTCTGGCAGGGTTTTTAAAACGTTAGAATTAAATTATTCAAAAGGATTTTCGACATGATTGAATTTTTAAATAGTATTCAAAATTCTCTAATTTATAAAAATTTCTTTTTGGTCCTATCTGGTTTAGATAATACAATTTTATTATTATTAATTTCATTACCAGTTGGTTTTGTTTTAGCATTATTATTTGCTCTAGGAAGAGTTTCTAAAATTGCATTATTATCAAGAACAATTGCTAGTTATATTTTTGTCATTAGAGGAACCCCTTTACTTGTTCAAATATATTTAATTTATTTTGGTTTAGGTTCAGTAAAATTTATTCGAGAAAGTTTTTTATGGTACGCATTGAAAGAACCTTTTTGGTGCGGAGTAATAGCACTTACAATTAATACTGTTGCATATGGAGCAGAAATTTTTCGAGGTGGTATTCAATCAATTGAGAAAAGTCAGGTTGAATCAGGCCTATCTCTTGGGTTTGGAAAATTTTTACTTTTAAGAAAAATTATTCTACCTATAGCTATACGAAAAGTTCTACCGTCTTACGGTAATGAATTAATACTAATGGTTAAAGCAACCTCTTTAGTTAGTTTGACAACCTACATGGAAATGACAGGTATTGCTAGAAAGATAATGGCTAAAACATTTGCACCTGTTGAAGCATTTATTGCTGCAGGAATTCTTTATCTTTTTTTAAATTTTCTAATGGTTCAGTTTGTTAAATATTTAGAATGGAAATATAATCCACACTTAAGATTAAATAATTAATTTCTAAATTTTTTATGACAAGTGCTGCAATTTGCAGCCATTACTTTAATAGCATCACTTATCATCTCTTTATCTTCTAATTCTATACTTAAAGATATCATTTCGATATCATCTACAAAGTTTTGGTTATATTCATTAAATGTCTCACGATCACTCCAAATATTATCACTAGCTCCTTCTGCTTGACTATTTTCAGGATAAAAATATTTAAATTCAGATGCTGAGTGAAGAAGAGTTTCATTAAGCTCTAACATTTCCTCATATTGATCTGAATTTATTAATCTGTAAAGTTTCGATGATGTGCTTTTAATTTTTTGCATTAATGCCATTCTTTCGTTAACAATCTTTTCTAACGATTTGAACTCTAAATTTACTTTGTGAGCTAGAACATATAAAGGAATGAATGAAATTAAAGTACTTATTGTTATTTTAAAGAATATACCCATTTTTTGTTATTATATTATGCAGGTAGTTATGTCCTAATTTTGCATATTCAAGAGGGTTTGCTTTTTTAGGATCCTGCTCAGCTTCAATAATTAACCATTCCTGATATTTTGCCTCATATAATATCTTAATTAATGGATCGTAATCAATGAAACCATCTCCTGGAACAGTGAAAACACCATCTAAAAAAGACTCTCTAAAACTTAAGTCATCTTTAATAGATTTTAAAAAAACATCTTTTCTAATATCTTTACAATGAACATGGTTAATTCGAGAAATATAATTTTTTAATACTCTTTCGTAATTTGCTTCTGCAAACATTAAGTGTCCAGTATCGTAAAGCAAAAATGTATTTTGATTTGTCATATCCATAAATCGATCTACATCTTCCTCGGACTGTATAATAGTTCCCATATGCTCATGATACGACATTGGCATTCCTTCATCCATCAGCATATCAGATAATTCACTGATTTTTTTGCAATAACTATCCCATTCATCTTTTTCAAGTATTGGTCTTTTACTAAGAGCTTTTGATTGATCGCCTTGGATTGAACCAGATACATCAGCAAAAACAAAAACATCCGCATTAATTAACTTTAATAAATTTAAATGATCTTGAAGTGCTATCCATTCTTCTTTTACACTTCTTTCTCTAAGCATTGCGCCATACCAACCACCTGGCATTTTTAAATTAAATTTTTCTAAAAGATATTTTGTTATTCCAGGATTTCTCGGAAATTTTCCACCTAATTCAATACCTGAAAATCCAGATGTGGTTGCATCCTCTAAACATTTTTCAATAGGAGTGTCACCTCCTAGTTCTGGCATATCATCATTGCTCCAGGCAATAGGCGCGATACCAAGTTTAATTTTCATGAAGTTTTACATATTTCATGATAGATGAAAAATAAAGATAAATATGAACATATTATTAGTCGATGGAAATGAAAAAGAAGCTTCTGATCGATATACAAAATTGGGTATGGATACTCAATTTCAAGTATATGAAAAAATTTTAAAAAAATATTCTAGTTCAACTATCAATATTACAACAATTCATCCTGCTGTTCATAATAATTATCTTCCTTTAGGCATAAGTCTTGACGATTTCGAAGCGGTTGCTTGGACAGGAAGCTTACTTAATATATATAACATAACAAAGTCCATAACTAATCAAATAGATTTAGCTAAAGAATTATTTAAAAAAAAGAATAAAATATTTGGTAGTTGTTGGGGGCTTCAGGTTTTAATAACTGCCGCAGGAGGTAAAGTAAGAAAAAATCCAAATGGCCTTGAAGCAGTTTTAGCTAAAAATATTACATTAAATCAAGATGGTGAAATTCATCCTATGTATAAAAACAAAAAAAAATCATTTAATGCACTCTGTTGGCATTATGATGAAGCAGAAAAGCTTCCAAAAGAAACTAAGGTACTAGCCTCAAATAAGATCAGTCAATTCCAATCTATAAGCTTTGAAGTAAATCAATCAAGTGTTTGGGCAGTGCAATACCATCCAGAATTTAATTCAAAATGGATGGCCGGACTTATGGAAATGAGAAAAGATATTTTGTTGGAACAAAAAGTATATGAAAATTTATCAGAATTTGAAAACGAAAAAATGATTTTACAAAACCCTGATAATCTTGAGAAAAAAAAATTACATATATATGACGATGTAGTTGATGAAGAAATCCATTCTTTAGAACTTTCAAATTGGTTAAATCTTAATAAAAATTATTGACTACATTTATAATTGATTTCCACTTACTAATACTAGAAGTTGAAATGGATTTGTTAATATTTGCTTTTACTGTTTTATCTTTTTTCCAAAGTTTACTTATTTGGCTTGTATTTTTTAAATATCCAGATTGAATTGCTGCAAGATATGCTGCGCCAAGTGAAGTAGTCTCAACATTACTTGGTCTAATAATTTTAATTTGAGAAATATTTGCTAAACTTTGTAGAAAGCTATTATTTTTAACCATACCTCCATCAACTCTAATTTCACTAATCTTTGTCTTAGAATCTTTTTCCATACACTCAATTAATTCATAAGTTTGAAAAGATAGGCTGTCCAAAGTTGCTTTGATGATATCTTCTTTAGACGTATTTCTAGTGATGCCAAAAAATGTTCCTCTTGCATTAGGGTTCCAATATGGTGCCCCAAGTCCAGTTAAGGCTGGGACAAAAAATAAACTTTCATCTTTATTAGCTTTTTTATACAATTTATCAGTTTCACTAGAGTCTTTTATAAATGTTAAATTATCGCGAAGCCATTGTATAGCAGAGCCTGCTACGAAAATACTTCCTTCATAGCAAAACATTTTTTTACCATTTATTTTAAAAGCAACAGTTGTTAGTAATCTATTTTTAGATAATTTAAATTTTTCTCCAATATTCATAAGAAGAAAACAGCCTGTACCATATGTACTTTTTGATTGCCCTTTTTTAAAACAAGCTTGACCAATTGATGCTGACTGTTGGTCTCCAGCCATGCCTCCAATTGGTATTGAATCACCAAATAATTTAGTACAGCCAAAATCATATGCATTTTCAACTACAGTTGGTAAGATATTTTTTGGAATATTAAATATTTTTAAAATTTTGTCAGACCACTGCTCTTTTTCAGAATCAAAAATCATGGTTCTTGAGGCATTTGATATATCTGTTAGGTGAGATTTTCCCTTGGTTAATTTCCATAATAGCCAGGTGTCTATTGTTCCGAAAAGTAAATTATTATTTTTTAAATTCTTATTTACTTCCTTAACATTATCAATAATCCATTTAATTTTAGTAGCTGAAAAATATGGATCAAGCTCTAGACCAGTTATTCTTTGAATTTTTTTATCAATCCCTTTTCTTTTTAAATTTTCACAAAGATTAGCTGTTCTTCTATCTTGCCAGACTATTGCTCTATAAACTGGTTTCCCATTTTTCTTATTCCACAAAACTGTTGTTTCTCTTTGATTGGTAATTCCAATTGAAATTATATTTTTTGAATTTAACTTATTTTTTCTTAATATTTTTGAAATTAAATTTCTAACATCATCCCAAATTTCTGTTGCATTATGTTCTACCCATCCTTCATTGGGAAAATATTGTTTAAATTCTTTTTGGACAATATCGAATATTTCAAATTTTTTATTATACAGTACAATTCTTGAACTTGTTGTTCCTTGATCTATTACCAAAAAATATTTTTTCATAAATTAGACGTCTAAATTTTTAATGAAGTTAGCATTATTTTGAATAAATTTAAAACGTAACTCTGCTTGTTTTCCCATTAAGGTTTCGAATAAACTTTCGGTATTCTTCATATCTTTCTTAACTTTTTCAGAGTTAATCAATATTAGATTTCTTTTGTTTTGATCCATTGTAGTCTCTTTCAATTGATTAGCTGGCATTTCACCCAAACCTTTAAATCTTGTAATGTTATAATTGTCAGACTTAAATTCTTTTTCAATTAATTTATCTTTCTCTTTTTCATCATATGCGTAAAAAGATTTATTTTTGTTATAAATTTTAAATAAAGGAGGCATTGCTAGATATAGTTTATTTTCATCAATTAAACTTTTCATATATTTATAAAAAAAAGTAATAAGTAGAGTTGCAATATGTGAACCATCTACGTCCGCATCAGTCATTAAAATTATTTTCTCATATCGAAGTTTTGAAATTTCAAAGTTTTTTCCAATACCACAACCTAAAGATTGAATAAGATTTTGTATTTCATTGTTATCAGCAATTTTAGATAGCCCAACATTATAAACATTTAATATTTTCCCCCTTAAAGGAAGTATTGCTTGAAATTCTCTATTTCTTGCTTGCTTGGCAGAACCTCCAGCACTGTCGCCTTCAACAATAAATATTTCAGAATCTTTTATTGATTTACTCGAACAATCTACTAACTTACCTGGAAGACGATTTCTTTCTTTAATACTTTTTCTATCTAACTCTTTAATTTTTGATAAATCAGTTCTTTGAAGAGCTCTTTCAATTAAATTATCTAAAAGTATTTTTGAATTTTTCTTATTAGCATTTAACCATAATAAAAATTCTTGTTGTGTTTTTGTTTCAATTTCTTTTTGTAAATTTGGCATTATTATTCTCTTTTTAGTTTGACCTTCAAAACTTGGATTATTTATAAAGATTGAAATAATAACGTTAGAGTAATCAAAAATATCACTGTGATTGATATTACTGATTTTTGAGAATTGATTTTTTTGGCCATAAAGTTTTATAGCTTTTAGAATTCCATTACGAATGCCATTTTCATGAGAGCCGCCATCTGGTGTTTCAATAGTGTTACAATATGACATTAAACTCGAATTTTCATTTGTATTAAATGAAATTAAAGTTTCAAAATTTTCATTATCTTTAATTTTTGATTTTAATAAAAAATTTTTTTCAAATAATTTAGAGTTGTTTGCGTATTCTAATTGAAAATAATCTTCAATTCCTTTTTTATAAAAAAAACTTTTTTTGTTAGGGGTTTTATCTTTTATTAATTCTTTATCAATTTCAAAGTTGATTGTTGTGCCTCCAACTAATACTGATTTCATATTTATAAAATTATATAATTTTTTTGGTACAAATTGTGTTTCTTCAAATATGCTTTCATCTGGGATAAAAGAAATTTCTGTACCTTTTAATTTTTTGCTACATTTTTCAATTTTTATTTTTGTCTTAACCTTTCCTTTTGAGTAATCTTGTCTATACACTTTTCCATCTTTGAATACCTGAACTTGTAATAAAGAACTTAATGCATTCACAACAGAAATCCCAACCCCGTGTAATCCACCAGAAGTTTTGTAAGCATTACTGTTAAATTTACCACCTGCGTGAAGTGTAGTTAAAACTACTTCAAGTGCTCTTTTATTTTTATATTTTGGATGAAAATCAATAGGAATACCTCTTCCATTATCTTTTATTTTTATCGAACCATCTTTTTTATATTGAAAAATTATATCGGTAGCGTGACCAGCTAAAACTTCATCTATACTATTATCTAGTACTTCGTTAACTAAATGATGAAGACCATCTTGATTTGTGCTTCCAATATACATACCCGGTCTTATACGAACTGGCTCAAGACCCTCAAGTACTTCAATATCTTTAGCATTATAAGTAGATTTTTTAGCCACAAATATTTCTTATCAAAAGTGTTGTTCTAAAAACATAAAAAAAACCGCCCTAAGGCGGTTTTCTTTATAGAGACAAGTAAAATCTACACGTCGTAATATAATTTAAACTCGTGCGGATGAGGTCTGATATTAATAGGGTCAACCTCACTCTCTTTTTTATAGCTAATGTAAGTTTCAATTACATCTTTGGTGAATACATCACCCTCTAATAAAAATGCATGATCTTTTTCAAGGGCTTCAAGAGATTCAGCCAAAGATCCAGGCGTAGATTGAATTTTAGACAAAACTTCATCGCTAGCAGCATAGAGATTTATATCTGTTGGATCACCAGGATTAATTTTATTTTTAATTCCATCTAATCCTGCCATTAACATTGCTGAGAATGCTAGGTATGGATTTGCACTTGGATCTGGACATCTAAATTCCATTCTTTTTGCTTTAGGGCTTTGAGAATAAGCAGGAATTCTAACAGATGCAGTTCTATTTCTTTGGGAGTAAACAATGTTCACCGGAGCCTCGAAGCCTGGGACCAATCTTTTATAAGAATTAGTAGTAGGAGCACAAAAAGCTAAAAGAGCAGGTGCATGTTTAAGAATACCACCAATATAATTTAGAGCTAAATCACTTAGGTTAGCATAGTTACCTTCTTTATACATTAATGTGTCACCGTCTTTCCAAACACTTTGATGAACGTGCATACCTGAACCATTATCTTCGAATAAAGGTTTAGGCATAAATGTAGCCGTCATTCCATGTTGTCTAGCAACATTTTTAACAACGTACTTATATTTCATCATATCATCAGCCATTTTTAGTAAAGGCGAAAATTCTAAATCTATTTCACATTGTCCACCTGTTGCAACTTCATGGTGATGTGCTTCAACTGTAAGACCAATGTCTTGCATTGTCATTACCATTTCAGTTCTTACATCTTGAAGTGTATCAACTGGCGGTAAAGGAAAATAACCTTCTTTATGTCTAGGTTTATGACCTAAGTTTGGGTTTTCATCAGCACCACTATTCCAAGTACCTTCAACAGAATCAACTTCATGAAATGCAAAGTTTGATCCTGAGTCAAACTGAACGTTATTAAACACAAAAAATTCTGCTTCTGGTCCAAAAAATGCTGTATCGCCAATACCAGATGATTTCAAATATGCTTCAGCTTTTTTAGCAATATTTCTTGGGTCACGACTATAATCAACCAAAGTTACAGGATCTTTAATATTACAATGTAATGCTAAAGTTTTTTCTGAAAAAAATGGATCAATATAAGCTGTTGTTGCATCTGGCAAAACAATCATATCACTGTCTTGAATTTCTTGGAAACCTCTTACTGAAGATCCATCAAAACCAAGTCCATCAGAAAATATATCTTCGTCTAAAAATTTAATTGGTATTGTAAAATGTTGAGTTGTTCCTGGTATATCAGTAAAGCGCATATCAACCATCTTAATGTCCATATCTTTAATTTCAGACATTAAATCTTTTGGAGTCGAGCTTTTTAATTTCATATCTATCTCCTTACTTCAACAAAAGGGTATGCTATCCAGCGTTACCCGGTTAAATCATGCTCTAGTTATGAAATCTGCTTTTGATGCGCGTTCCTTCAGCTTTAGACTTACTTCCGACCTATAAAAAAATAGGTTGAACGATTTATAACTTTTGCATGCGTTCCTTCGGCACAATGCCTACTTCCGACTCTAAAAGAGTTGAACGATTATAGATTAATTACTTGCTTTTAAACAAAAGTAAAGAAAAATTAGACAGCATCACTGTCTTTTTCACCAGTCCTTATTCTTATCACTTGCTCTATATTAGATACAAAAATCTTACCATCTCCAATTTTTCCAGAGTATGCGCTAGATTTTATTGATTCTATAACTTCATCGACTTGATTATCTTCAACAATTACCTCTAATTTCATTTTGGCTAAAAATTCATCATCATAAGCATCATTAGTATCCATACCTCCAGTCGATCCACGTTGTCTTCCAAAACCCTTGACATCAATTAAAGTCATTCCAGATATTCCAATTTCGTGGAGAGCCTCTTTTACTTGAGAAAGCTTAAAAGGCTTGATGATTGCTTCTATTTTTTTCATATCGTAGATAATCTTTTAATTGCTTCTTTAATGTTTTCTAGAGAATTAGCAAAACTTATTCTAACAAATTCACTAGCATTATCACCAAAACTTGAACCAGGCACTAAAGCCACACCTTTTTCTTGCAGTGCTACTTCTGAAAATTTATTTCCGCTTAATCCAGTCTTTGAAATATTTGGGAACGCATAAAAAGCACCACCTGGTTCAAAACAAGAAATTTTTTCTAATTTATTAAGTTCATTAAAAACGTACTCTTTTCTTTTTTGAAATTCACTAACAATTTTAGTTATTTCTTTTTGAGAACCTTTTATTGCCTCCAATCCTGCATATTGCGAAATTGAGGTAGCGCAGGAATTATAATTTACACATATTTTGTTTGCATGTTCAATTAAATTTTCTGGCCATATACTCCACCCTAATCTCCAACCTGTCATACAATAAGTTTTGCTCCATCCCTCAAGAACTATTAATCTCTCTCTTATACTTTCGTATTCTAATAATGATGGCATTTGCTCATTATTAAAAATAATATTACTATAAATTTCATCGCTTAAAATATAAATGTTTGGGTACTGTTCTAACAAATTTACAAGATCAATAATCTTTTTCTTGTTCATATATGACCCTGTTGGGTTATTGGGATTATTTATTATAATCAAACTTGTTTTATAAGAAATTAACTCTTTTAATTGTTCAATATTAATTTCGAAATTATCTTTTTCTGAAAGTTTCAATGGAATAGCTTTCGCACCACTGTATTTAATCATTGATCTATAAATTGGAAAACCAGGATCGGGAAAAATTATTTCTCTGTCTTCACTACCTAATAATAATGCTGAAATGAAAATTACTGGCTTACCTCCAGGAGTTATTAAAACGTTTTCCGGTTTAATAATTGTTTTGTATTTGTTAAGTACTAACTCTGAGATTGCTTCTCGTAATTCAGGTATACCATTGGATGGAGTATATCCATGATAACCATCTTTAATTGCTTTAATAGCAGCTTCTTGAATATTCATTGGTGTTGGAAAATCAGGTTGTCCAATTCCCAAATTGATAATATCTTTACCTTTGGCTGCTAGATCATTGGCTTTAGCAAGAATAGAGAATGCTGTTTCTGTTTCTAAATTAAATATTCTTTTTGAAACTTCCATATTTTTGATATAGCGATTTAATATAAAAATTAAACTTTTAATTAAGTAATATGGCGAACGTAGCTCAGTTGGTTAGAGCGCAGGCTTGTGGTGCCTGATGCCGTGGGTTCGAATCCCATCGTTCGCCCCAATTTGTATTTAGTTAATTTTCTCTATTGTTTTTTAATTTATTGTACATAAAAGGCTAATAATAATAGGGCCGGTGGTGGAATTGGTAGACACGCTAGATTTAGGTTCTAGTGCCGAGAGGTGTGAAGGTTCAAGTCCTTTCCGGCCTACCATTAGGTTTGACGAATTATGAATGTAAAAGAATTAAAATCTACAAAGCTCTTCAAAGAATACTCATTAGAAATTCCTTATGAGGAAATTGACAATGAAGTTGATAATAAAATAAATCAAATACTGCCTACTGTTAATATTCCTGGTTTTAGAAAAGGTAAAGCTCCTTTGAATATTGTCAAAAAAAAATATGAAGATAATGTCTTAAATGAAGTAATTCAAAAAGTAATAGATACAAATACAAAAAAATTAATTGATGAAAAAAAATTTTCTCTTTTTAGAGCTCCAAAAGTTGAGCTTAGTAACTATGAAAAAAATAAACCCATAACTATAAATTTAAAATTTGATTTAAAACCTGAAATTAAAATTAAAGATTTTAAAGATCTTAAAATTAATAAGTATGAAATTGAATTAGATAAAAAAGCTGAAGAAAATCAATTTAAGAGTTTTATTGACTCACAAAAAAATTTTAAAAAAATCGAAAGTTCTCGACAAGTTAAAAATACAGATAAGGTAATTGTGAATTTTGAATCTTCTTTAGAGGACCTTCCAGAATATTTAAAATCTCAAAAAAATTTTCCCATTGACTTAGGTTTTGATGATGGAATACTTCCAGGATTAAATAAAGAATTAATTGAAAGAAAGGTAAAGGCTGGAGATAAAATCGAATTAAAAATCAATTTATCTAAAATTCTTAAAGATGACAAATTTAAAAAAACGACTTTTCATTTTGAAATAATATCAATTGAAGAAAAAATTAAATTTGAACTTACAAAAGATTTTCTGGATAAAAATGGTTTTAAAACAGAAAAAGACCTCAAAAATTTCTTAGTTAGCAATATCAAAACTCAATATGAGAATGGTATTAAACAAATTGAGAAAAAAGAATTAATGGATCTCTTAGATAATAATTACAAATTTGAATTACCTGATGGAGTATTAGAAGACGATTTTAATGAAATTTGGAATCGTTTAGAACAAGCTAAAAAAGAAGGTAAGTTAGATGAGGATGACAAGCTATTAAAAGATGATGAACTTAAAAAAAGATATAAAAAAATTTCAGAAAGAAGAGTAAAGCTTGGTTTATTAATGCAACATATCGCCTCAGAAGAAAAAGTTGTTGTATCTGATAAAGAAATTAACAAAAGCATATTAGAATATACTAGGCAATATCCTGGTCAAGAAAAGCAGATTATGGAATATTTTGAAAAAAACCCATCATCATTGGATACAATTAGAGCACCTCTTATTGAACAAAAAGTAATTGATTCAATTATTTCCAAATCTATAACAAATGTTATAAAAATAAGTGAAGATGAATATAAAAAACTTGAAACTAAAACATTTGATATTAAAGATTCAAAAAAATGATAGATCCCATAGACAATATTACAAATAATCTAATTCCAATGGTTGTTGAACAATCATCAAGAGGTGAAAGGTCTTATGACATCTATTCAAGATTATTAAAAGAAAGGATAATTTTTCTCACCGGCCCTATTGACGATAATGTTGCAAGTCTAATTTGTGCTCAAATACTATTTTTAGAGTCTGAAAATCCAAAAAAAGAAATTTCTTTTTATATTAACTCACCAGGGGGTATAGTTTGGTCAGGATTGGCAATTTACGATACTATGCAATATGTTTCTTCTAAAATTATGACTATATGTATAGGTCAAGCAGCATCAGCAGGCTCTCTTCTTTTAACTGCAGGTGAAAAAGGAATGAGATTTTCTCTTCCAAATTCAAGAATTATGGTTCATCAACCTAGTGGTGGTATGCAAGGGCAGGTTACAGATATTGAAATCCAAACTAATGAAATTAAAAAAACAAAATTAAAATTAAATGAAATTTATTCAAAACATACAGGAAAGAAATTATCAGAAATTTCAAGTATCATGGAAAGAGATAAGTATTTCTCCGCAGATGAAGCAATTAAATTTGGCTTAATAGATAAAGTTGTAAAAGGCAGGCAATAATGAATAAAAAAAATGATAAAGATTCATTGTTTTGTTCTTTTTGTGGAAAAAATCAGAAAGAAGTAAAAAAATTAATAGCAGGACCAACTGTTTTTGTATGTGATGAATGTGTTGAACTATGTATGGATATTATTAAAGAGGATAATAAAAATAATAAATTTAAGATTAAGAAAGATATTCCTAAACCTTCGGAGATTAACAAATTTTTAAATGATTACGTAATTGGGCAAAAAGATTCTAAAAAAATTCTTTCTGTTGCTGTTTATAATCACTATAAAAGACTTTCATCTAAATTAGAAAATGATAACATAGAAATTTCAAAGTCCAATATTCTTTTAGTAGGACCTACAGGTACCGGTAAAACATTACTCGCTCAAACTTTAGCAAAAATATTAGATGTTCCTTTCACAGTTGCTGACGCAACAAGTTTAACAGAAGCAGGTTATGTTGGTGAAGATGTAGAAAATATAATTCTTAAATTGCTTCAAGCATCTGACTATAACGTAGAAAGAGCGCAAAAGGGAATAGTCTATATTGATGAAATTGATAAGATTGGTAGAAAAAGTGATAACCCTTCTATAACAAGAGATGTTTCTGGAGAAGGTGTGCAACAAGCACTTCTTAAAATTATGGAAGGAACTGTCGCTAGTGTCCCACCTCAAGGAGGAAGAAAACATCCCCAGCAAGAATTCTTACAAGTAGACACATCAAATATTTTATTTATATGTGGAGGAGCATTTTCTGGCTTAGAAGAAATAATTAATTATAGATTAAAAGGTACAGCTATAGGATTTAATTCTAAATTAGATTTAGAACCAAAGAAAACTTTAGGAGCTTCACTAAAAAAATTAGAAAATCAAGACTTACTTAAATTTGGAATGATACCAGAATTTATTGGAAGACTTCCAGTTATTACCACTTTGACTGAACTAGATGAAGAAATGTTGATCCGTATAATGACTCAACCAAAAAATGCTATTGTAAAGCAATTTGAATCTCTTTTGAAAATGGATGGGGTTAAACTAGAAATTAAAGAAGATGCTTTGAAGGAAATAGCAAGGTTAGCTGTTTCTCAAAATACAGGAGCAAGAGGTTTAAGATCAATAATAGAAGACTCATTAATGGACCTAATGTATAAGATTCCAGATCAAAAAGATTTATATAAAGTAGTGATTAATAAAGATGTAATTGCTAAAAAATCTGATCCAATTTTAATATATTCTAACAAAGAAAATAATCAGAAATTAATGTCTAATAACTCTTGAATTTAATTAATATATAGACATTTATATAATATGCTCAAAAAATCTTTACCTGTTCTTCCACTAAGAGATTTAGTTGTATTTCCAAACATGGTAGCACCCTTATTTGTCGGAAGGGAGCAATCAGTAAATGCTCTTAATTTCGTAATGGCTGGTGATAAAAAAATTTTCTTACTTTCTCAAAAGAATTCGAAAGTAGATAACCCTAATAAAGAAAACTTATATACTTTTGGTACTATTGCTAAAATAATACAATTACTAAAACTACCTGATGGTACCCTAAAGGTTTTAGTGGAAGGTGTTCAAAGAGCGAAAGCCACGAAAATAAATTTCAATAAGGATTTTATAACTGCTTTTGTTTCAGAAATTAATCAAAAACCAAAAAAAAATTCAAATGTTAGAGCATTACAAAAACTTATTATTGAACAATTTACTGAGTTTCAAAAAATAAATAAAAAAGTTTCACTTGATGTAATTAATAATGTAAAGTCAATAAATGATCCTGACAAAATAGTCGACATCATTGTATCTAATATCTCGATTTCCATAGCTCAAAAACAAGAAATTTTAGAAATAGTAAATACTGAAGATAGGCTTAATAAAGTCTATGGCTATTTAGTATCTGAAATTGATTCCTTTCAGGTAGAAAAAAAAATAAAGGGTCGTGTAAAAAGACAAATGGAGAAAACTCAAAAGGAATATTATTTGAATGAGCAGATGAAAGCAATTCAGAAGGAATTAGGAGAAAACGAAGACTTAGATGAAATTGCTGAATTAGAGAAAAAAATAAATCAATATAATTTATCCAAAGAAGCCAAAGATAAATGCGTTTCTGAAATTAAGAAATTAAAAAATATGAGCCCTATGTCAGCTGAAGCAACTGTAATAAGGAATTATTTAGATTGGCTAACTTCGATACCTTGGAATAATCCTAATGAAATTTCCCAAAACATTAATAAAGCCTCGATTATTTTAGAAAATGATCACTATGGCTTGGAAAAAGTTAAAGAGAGAATTTTAGAATACTTAGCAGTACAAAAAAGGACAAATAAACTTAAGGGTCCCATATTATGTCTAGTTGGACCTCCAGGTGTAGGCAAAACATCTCTTGGAAAGTCCATTGCTAATTCCACAGGTAGAAGTTTTGTAAGAATGTCTCTAGGTGGTGTCAGAGATGAAGCTGAAATTAGAGGTCATAGAAAAACATATATTGGATCGATGCCGGGTAGATTTATACAATCAATGAAAAAATCAAAGTCATCAAATCCACTTATTTTATTAGACGAAATTGATAAACTAGGTTCTGATTGGAGAGGGGATCCATCATCAGCACTTCTGGAAGTTTTAGACCCTGAACAAAATAGTAAATTTAATGATCATTACTTAGAGCTTGATTATGATCTTTCCGATGTAATGTTTGTTTGTACTGCTAATACTTTAAATATACCACCGGCTCTTCTTGATAGAATGGAAGTAATTAGAATACCTGGTTATACAGAAAAAGAAAAAAACCAAATCGCAAAAAGATACCTAGTTCCAAAGCAGATGAAGAATCATGGGATTAGAAAAAATGAGATTTCATTTAGTTCAAAAGTTTTAAATTCTATAATTAGAAATTATACAAAAGAGGCTGGAGTAAGAAATTTAGAAAAGGAAATTTCTAAGATTTGCAGAAAAGCTGTAAAAAAATTGGAAACAACTAGATTGAAAAAAATTAAATTAAACGACAATTCTTTGCAGGATTTACTTGGCATTGTAAAATTTAGATCTAGTGAGATTGAAAAAAAGAATTTAGTCGGAGTAACAAATGGTTTAGCTTGGACGGAATTTGGAGGAGAAATTTTATCAGTGGAAGTGATTTTATCAATAGGCAAGGGAAAATTAACTATAACAGGTAAACTAGGGGAAGTTATGAGAGAGTCAATTCAGGCCGCGACTTCATATGTAAAATCAAAATCAGTAAGCTTGGGAATAAATCCAAAAGATTTTGAAATTTATGATATTCACATTCACGTGCCTGAAGGAGCTACGCCTAAGGATGGTCCTAGCGCAGGTATTGCTATATTTAATTCTCTTGTTTCCTCATTAACAAATAATAAAATAAAAAGAGATGTTGCAATGACAGGAGAAATTACCCTTAGAGGTCGAGTTCTTCCAATAGGTGGTTTAAAAGAAAAGATTTATGCAGCCACTAGAGCTGGTATTAAAAAAGTACTTATACCTTATGAAAATTTCAGAGAAGTTTCTGAGTTTGACAAAGAGGTAATTAAAGGTACTAAGATAATTCCAGTTTCTGAAGCTTTCTCAATTCTAGAGCATACGTTGACTAAGCCAATAATTCCATTAAATTTAACCGAATCTCAGCTTAAAAATAACCAAAATACAACAAGCACTCACTAATATTATACTAAATAAAATCTAATAAATAAGCCATTTTATTGCTAATTTCCCTTATTTCTGGGAAAATTTTCATAATAATGTTGACTTGTTGGGAAAACAGACAATTATCAAATAAATTTATTAAAGGAGATTAAACGTGAACAAAAATGATCTTATCGCATCTGTAGCATCTTCAGCAGGATTGTCTAAATCTGACGCAACTAGAGCAATTGAGAGCTTTCTAGATTCAATAACTAATGCCTTAAAGAGAGATGAAAAGGTTAGTATAGTGGGATTTGGTAATTTTAGTGTAAGCCATAGAAAAGCAACTACTGGCAGAAATCCTAGAACTGGAGAGTCAATTCAAATACCTGCATCTAAAAGACCTAAATTTACTGTAGGAAAAGCTTTAAAAGATTCAGTAAACAATTAATTAATTTTTTTTCTTGCGTCGGCTGTTAAATAAATTTAACAGCCGCATTTATTTGGGTGTTTAGCTCAGTTGGTAGAGCATCTCGTTTACACCGAGAGGGTCGGGAGTTCAAGTCTCTCAACACCCACCATGCGCGGGAGTAGTTCAGCTGGTTAGAACGCTGCCCTGTCACGGCAGAGGCCGCGGGTTCGAATCCCGTCTCTCGCGCCACTTTTTTCAGTGTTTTTTTGTGTATTATAGTCGCAATCAGACACATTGTTATTGTTGAATAAATCGTTAAATACATTACTAATTTAATTGTGAGATTATAGTGTCAGAGTTTCTATTTGAATATTTACCCATATTAATTTTTATTTTCATAGCTTTAGGATTGGCTGTTGGAATGACTCTATTATCTTTTGTAGTTGGAGACTCTCAGCCAGATCAAGAAAAATTATCTGCTTATGAGTGTGGATTTGAGGCTTTTGATGATGCCCGTGGAAGATTTGATGTAAGATTTTATTTAGTAGCAATCTTATTTATTATCTTCGATTTAGAAGTTGCCTTCTTGTTTCCATGGGCAATAACACTTGGTAAAATTGGATTGTTTGGTTTTTGGTCAATGATGATTTTTCTAACTGTTTTGACTATTGGTTTTATTTATGAATGGAAAAAAGGAGCTTTAGAATGGGAGTAGATGAAGCTAAAAAAATTGTTGATGATACTCTAAACACAGAATTATCCTCAAAGGGTTTCTTAGTTGCTAGCTATGATAAAATTCTTACATGGGCTAGAACTGGCTCCCTATGGCCAATGACTTTCGGATTGGCATGTTGTGGAGTAGAAATGATACATTCTTACATGGCAAGATATGATCTAGATCGTTATGGAGTCATACCAAGAGGAAGTCCTAGACAATCTGATGTAATGATTGTTGCTGGCACACTAACAAATAAAATGGCACCGGCTTTAAGAAAAGTTTATGATCAAATGCCAGAACCTCGGTGGGTCATATCAATGGGTTCATGCGCAAATGGAGGTGGATATTATCACTACTCGTATTCAGTAGTTAGAGGGTGTGATAGGATAGTTCCCGTTGATGTTTACGTGCCAGGGTGCCCCCCAACAGCAGAAGCATTAGTTTACGGCATATTGCAATTACAGAAAAAAATTAGAAGAGAAAATAAATTTAAAAGATAATTATATATGATTAAAATTCTTAATAAAATAGATGGCATAAATAATGTTTTAGAGAATAATAATTTGTTAGAAATAGAATTTGAAAAAAATAATATTATAAAAATTTTTAACGAATTGAGAGATAACACTGAGCTTTATTTCAATCAATTATTAGATATTACAGCTGTAGACTATCCTTCAAGAGAATTTAGATTTGATTTGATTTATATTTTGCAAAGTTTAACAAAAAATAAAAAAATTATTCTTAAAACTTATATTAAAGAAAATGAAAACATAGAATCTATAACCAATATTCACAAATCTGCTGATTGGTATGAAAGAGAATGTTATGATTTATTTGGAATTGAATTTATTAATCATCCTGATTTAAGAAGGATAATGACGGATTACAATTTTGAAGGTTATCCGTTGCGCAAAGATTTTCCTTTAACAGGACATACAGAAGTTCGCTACGATGACCTTGAAAAAAAAGTAATATATGAGCCTGTTAAGTTAACTCAAGAATTTAGAAATTTCGATAGTGAATCTCCTTGGGAAGGAATGGAAAACAAACTTTTTGGTGATGAGAAATCTACTGGTGAAAATTAAATGAAAGAAGTAGAGCTTAATACAACTACAATTAACTTTGGTCCTCAACATCCAGCCGCACATGGTGTTTTACGTTTAGTAGTAGAGCTTGAAGGTGAAGTAGTTCAAAGAGCAGAACCACACATCGGATTGTTACATAGGGGGACAGAAAAATTAATTGAATATAAAACTTATCTTCAGGCAGTTCCTTATTTTGATAGGCTTGATTATGTTTCACCAATGTGTCAAGAACATGCTTTTGCATTGGCAACTGAAAATCTCCTAGGTATCAATGTTCCTGAAAGAGCTAAATATATTCGAGTTATTTTTGCCGAAATTACTAGAATACTAAATCATTTATTGAATATACCTGCCTATGCTGCTGACATTGGTGCAGTGACACCTTTTTTATGGTGTTTTGAAGAAAGGGAAAAGCTTTTGGAGTTTCATGAAGCAGTATCTGGGGCAAGATTTCATGCGGCCTATTTTAGACCTGGCGGCGTTCATCAGGATATGCCAGAAGGAATGGAAGAAAAGTTATTTGACCATTTTAAAACTCTTCCAAAATTTATTGATGATCTCGAAAGCTTGCTGACTAATAACAGAATTTTAAGACAAAGATCAGTTGATATAGGAATAATTTCAAAGTCAGAAGCAATTGAATGGGGGTGTTCGGGTCCTGTATTAAGAAGTGCAGGTGTGGCATGGGATTTAAGAAGATCTCAACCCTATGACGCCTATGATCAAGTTGATTTTGAAGTTCCTGTTGGAAAAAAGGGTGATTGTTTTGATCGATATTTGGTTCGCATAGAGGAAATGAGACAAAGCATTAGTATTATTAACCAATGTTTAAATAATATCAAACCAGGTCCAATATCAATTGAGGATAATAAAATTACACCACCAAAAAGAAATCAAATGAAAAAATCAATGGAAGCTTTAATTCATCATTTTAAACTTTTTACTGAAGGTTATCGTGTTCCCGCTGGTCAAGTTTACAGTGCAGTAGAAGCTCCAAAGGGTGAATTTGGCGTTTACCTTGTTTCTGATGGATCCAGTAAACCATATAGATGTAAAATAAGAGCACCAGGTTTTGCACACCTTCAAACATTGGATCATTTATCTAAAGGTCACTTAATGGCTGATATAGCCGCTATACTAGGTAGCTTAGATATTGTTTTTGGAGAGATAGATAGATAATGCATCATCCTGGTACAAATAATAAAGTATATAAAAAAATTAATGATAATTTTGAATGGTCATCAGAAAATTTTAAAAAAATTTCTGAAATTATAAAAAAATATCCATCAAACCGTATTCAAAGTGCAGTTATTCCTTTACTTGATTTAGCACAAAGGCAAAATAATGGATGGCTAAGTAAAAACTCAATGGAAAAAGTAGCTGAAACTCTAAGTATGTCTTATATAAGAGTGTTAGAAGTTGCCACTTTTTATTCGATGTTTAATTTAGAACCTATTGGTAAAAATTTTGTCCAAATTTGTAGAACCACACCTTGTTGGTTAAGAGGGAGTGATAAACTGTCTAAAGTTGCTCAAGAAGTTTCCGAAACTAATATTGGCGAGACAAGTAATGATGAAATATTTACAGTTGTTGAAGTTGAATGCTTAGGTGCATGTTGCAATGCTCCTATGGTCCAGATCAATGATGATTATTATGAAGATTTAGATGAAGAGAGTTTTAAAAAAATACTTCAAGATTTAAAAGATAATAAATCAATAAAAGTAGGTTCACAAATTGGTAGAAAATCATCACAACCTGAAAGAAAATTTGATGCTTAAAGAAAAAGATAAAATTTTTAAAAATTTATACGGTTTTGAAGACTGGAAATTAGAAGGTGCCAAAAAAAGAGGTATTTGGTCAAATACTAAAGAGCTTATTAAAATGGGTAGTGATAAAATAGTTGAGGAAATTAAAAATAGTCAATTAAGAGGAAGGGGAGGAGCAGGTTTCCCTGCGGGACTTAAGTGGTCATTTATGCCAAAAGACTCTGGAAAAGATCATTACCTAGTTGTTAATGCAGATGAGTCAGAACCAGGCACATGTAAAGATCGAGAGATTATGAGAAACGACCCACATCTTCTTTTAGAAGGTTGTTTAGTTGCTGCCTTTGCAATGCATGCACATACTTGTTATATTTATATAAGGGGTGAATATTATTCTGAATCTTCTAATTTACAAAAAGCAATAGATGAAGCCTACGCAAATAATCTAATTGGTAAAAATGCATGTGGTACAGGGTGGGATTTTGATATTTATCTTCACAGAGGAGCAGGAGCATATATTTGTGGTGAAGAAACTGCTTTACTTGAAAGTTTAGAGGGTAAAAAAGGTCAGCCCCGATTAAAGCCTCCATTTCCTGCTGGTGCAGGTTTATATGGATGTCCTACAACAGTTACAAATGTTGAAACAATCGCTATCTCGCCAACTATTTTAAGACGTGGTTCTGGATGGTTTGCTAATTTAGGTAGTGCAAATAATACAGGTACAAAAATTTTTAGTATATCTGGACACGTAAATAATCCATGTAATGTAGAAGAAGAAATGGGCATACCACTGAAAGATCTCATTGAAAAACATGCAGGTGGGGTAATTGGTGGTTGGGAAAATCTATTAGCTGTAATTCCTGGAGGCGCAAGTGTGCCTTTATTACCTAAGTCTATTTGTGATACTGTTAGAATGGATTTTGATAGCCTAAAAGAAGTGCAAAGTGGATTAGGCACTGCGGCTGTTATTGTAATGAATAAATCAACAGATATTGTTGAGGCAATAGCCAGATTATCACATTTTTATAAGCATGAAAGTTGTGGTCAATGCACACCTTGCAGAGAAGGTACTGGATGGATGTACAGAATGATGGAAAAAATGATTCACGGAAATGTCAAACATCAAGATATTGACAAAATTTTAGATGTAACAAAGCAAATTGAAGGTCATACTATTTGCGCCTTAGGTGATGCTGCTGCTTGGCCTATTCAAGGTTTGTTCAGACATTTTAGGCCTGAAATTGAAAAAAGAATTGAAGAAAGAAACAGAAGAGTAGCCTAGTGCCAAAGATAACAATTGACAATAAAGAATACGAATTTGAAAACGGTATGACAGTAATGCAAGCTTGTGAACAAGCAGGAACTGAAATTCCAAGATTTTGTTATCATGAAAAACTCTCAATAGCAGGAAACTGTAGAATGTGTTTAGTAGAAATGGAAAAAGCTCCAAAACCTATTGCATCATGTGCCATGCCAGCTTCAGATGGAATGGTAATAAAAACTAATACCGAAACAGTTAAAAAAGCTCGTAAAGGTGTAATGGAGTTTCTTCTTATTAATCATCCATTGGATTGCCCTATCTGTGATCAAGGAGGAGAGTGTGATCTTCAAGATCAAGCTATGTATTACGGTTTTGATAAAACTAGATATGAAGAAAACAAAAGAGCAGTTCAAAATAAAAATATGGGACCACTTGTCAAAACAATTATGACAAGATGTATACATTGCACAAGATGCGTAAGGTTCTCTACAGAAGTTGCTGGAGTTGACGATATAGGATTGCTTGGCAGAGGTGAAAATGCTGAGATCACTACATACTTAGAAAAAACTATTGAGTCAGAATTATCTGGAAATGTAATTGATTTGTGTCCTGTAGGTGCTTTAACAAGTAAGCCATATGCATTTAAATCTAGACCATGGGAGCTAACTAAGACAGAAACATTCGATGTGTTTGATGGAATAGGTTCAAGTATAAGAATTGATACAAGAGGAAAAAAAGTTTTAAGAGCTCTTCCTAGAATAAATGAAGAAACCAATGAAGAATGGATAAGTGATAAATCTAGATTTGCAATTGATGGACTCTCAAGTCAAAGATTGGATAATGTATATTCTAAATCAAATAAAAAACTCCAAAAATCTTCATGGGATGATGCATTTCAATTAATAAAAAAAGAAATTACAAAAAGAGGTAAAGAAAATACTGTATTCCTATCTGGTAAGTTTACCGATATTGAAACTTTATATTCTGCACAAAAATTTAGCAATTCACTAAAATCAAAAAACTATGATTGCAGATTTGATAATACACAAATTATCGATAATTCATCTTCAAGTTATAAATTTAATTCAACAATTCAAGAAATTGAAAATGCTGATGCTATTCTTTTAATCGGATCCAATCCTAGATGGGAAGCGGCGGTACTAAACGCTAGAATTAGAAAGGCATATATTGAAAATAACTGCAAAATTGGTCTTATAGGTCCTAAATTAGATCTTACTTACGATTATAATCATTTATCTGATTCTTTAGATTACCTTAATAATTTATCTAATAATAAATCTGAATTCAATAAAGTTTTAAAATCTGCAAAAAACCCGCTTATAATTTTAGGTACTTCAGCAATAAATAATGATCATGGAAAAAAAATTTTAGAAACTGCAGGATTAATTGCGAAAAAAATTCAAAAAAATAAAAATATAAATCCATTAAATATTCTTAACCAAGATATTTCTAGAGTAGGAGCATTAGATTTGAAATTTTATAATAAAAAATTCGATAATGATTACAATAAACAATTAAAAAAACATATTGATAAAACAAACCCTGTAGTTTTCTTAATGGGGTTAGATGAGATAAATTTTTCAACATTTGAAAATGCTTTTGTTGTTTATCTTGGTCATCATGGAGACGTTTCAGCATCTATAGCTGATATAATTTTACCAACTCCTGCATATACTGAGAAAAGTTCTACTTATATGAATATAGAAGGTAGAGTTATTCAAACAACTAAGTGTCATAATCCAATAGGTGAAGCAAAAGAGGAGTGGAAAATTTTTAGAGTTTTAAGTGACTTATTTGAAAAAAATTTAAATTTTAATAATCTTGGGGAGCTTCGAAATGAGCTTACAAGTACCTATGGTCAATTTACTCTCTTAAATGAAGTTAATTCTGTTGGTGAAATAACTTTTGCTAAAAATAATAAAATTGAGAATATTAAAATTAAATATAACATTGAAAATTTTTATATGAATGATTCTATTTCTAGATCTTCTGAAACAATGGCAAAATGTACTAAAGATATTTTAAATAAGGCAGCATAATAATTATATGAATTATGATATATTAATTACAGGGCTAATAATCGTTGCCCAAATACTTGCTGTTGTTGTGCCAGTTTTAATATCTGTAGCTTTTTTAGTTTATGCTGAAAGAAAAGTTTTAGCCCTAATTCAATTAAGAAGAGGTCCAAATATAGTAGGGCCTTTTGGTATATTACAAAGCTTTGCTGATGCATTAAAACTTATTACTAAAGAAAATATTATACCTAGTGGATCAAATAAAATTGTTTTTATTTTAGCACCCATAATAACAATGGTACTAAGCTTAGCAGGTTGGGCAGTAATACCTTTTGCTCCAGGATGGGTAGTCTCTGATATTAACGTAGGTATCATGTATCTCTTTGCAGTATCATCTCTTGGAGTATATGGAATAATAATGGCCGGTTGGGCTAGTAACTCTCAATATCCTTTTCTAGGAGCATTAAGATCAGCTGCTCAAATGGTTTCATATGAAGTATCTATTGGATTTGTAATAATTACAGTATTATTATGTGTAGGTTCTTTAAATTTATCAAAGATAGTTTTAGCTCAGCAGACTGTCTGGTTTGCAATTCCATTATTACCTATGTTCATTATTTTTTTTATTTCTGCTTTAGCTGAAACAAATAGATTACCTTTTGATCTTCCTGAAGATGAATCAACACTTGTTGCAGGATTTTTTACTGAATATTCATCTGCTTCATTTGTATTATTTTTTTTAGGTGAATACGCGAGTATGATTTTAATGTCTTCTATGACCGTCATTCTTTTTTTGGGCGGATGGCTTCCTCCATTTGATGTATACCCATTAAATGTTGTACCTGGAGTAATCTGGTTTACTTTGAAAGTAATATTTATATTATTTTTATTTATCTGGGTTAGAGGAACTTTCCCAAGATATAGATATGATCAGTTAATGAGACTTGGATGGAAAGTTTTTTTACCATTTTCTTTGTTTTGGGTTGTAGCAACTTCAGGTTTTTTAGTATATTTTGATAGGCTTCCAAATTAATATGTATAAATTAATTAAATCTTTTACTTTATTTGAATTAATTCAAGGTCTATTTTTAACTTTCAAATATATATTTAAGTCTAAAGTTACAATAAATTATCCTCATGAAAAAGGTCCATTAAGTCCACGTTTTAGAGGTGAGCATGCGCTAAGAAGGTATCCTAGTGGAGAAGAGAGATGTATCGCATGCAAGCTTTGTGAAGCAGTATGTCCTGCCCAGGCAATTACAATTGAAGCTGAGCCAAGAGAGGATGGAAGCAGAAGAACAACAAGATATGATATAGATATGACCAAATGTATTTATTGTGGTTTATGTCAAGAATCTTGCCCAGTTGATGCAATAGTCGAAGGACCAAATTTTGAGTTTGCCACTGAAACCAGAGAAGAATTAATTTATAATAAAGATAAACTTTTAGAAAATGGAGATAGATGGGAGCAAGAAATTGCTCAAAATATTCATCTCGATAGAAAATATAGATAAGAATGGTTCTTTATTCATTAACATTTTATCTTTTTTCATCTGTTGCAGTTCTTTCAGCTCTAATGGTTATAAGTGCAAAAAATCCTGTTCATTCAGTTCTGTTCTTAATTTTAAGCTTTGTTAACGCATCAGGACTCTTTGTTTTGTTAGGTGCTGAATTTTTGGCAATGATTCTTGTCGTTGTATACGTAGGCGCTGTTGCAGTACTTTTTCTTTTTGTTGTAATGATGCTTGATATAAATTTTGTAAAATTGAGAGAAGGTTTTTTGCAATACTTACCTTTTGGAGCATTATTAGGGATAGTTTTAGTAATTGAACTTGGAATACTTTTTTTAACAGATAGATCGACTAATATTTACAAGAATCAAAAACCATTACAACCTATAGTTAATGAAGTAGAGAATACAAAAATGATTGGACAAATACTCTATACAGAATATTTTTATTTATTTCAAATATGTGGGATAATTTTATTAGTCGCAATGATTGGCTCTATTACACTTACATTAAGAGATAAAGGTGGCGTTAAAAGACAGAATATAGATTCTCAAAATACAGTTGATGCATCAACAGCTATAGAAAAGAAAAAAGTAAAATTAGGCGAAGGTATTTAATTAATGATTACTCTTGAACACTATCTTTTTCTCGGCGCAATTATTTTTACCTTAGGTGTTTTAGGAATATTTTTAAATAAGAAAAATTTAATTATAATTTTAATGTCTATAGAACTCATCTTGTTGTCAGTAAATATTAATTTTATTGCTTTCTCAGCATATATTAATGATATTTCAGGGCAAATCTTCGCAATGCTTACACTTACCGTTGCAGCAGCTGAAGCAGCAATTGGACTCGCCATACTTGTAGTATTTTTTAGAAATTTAGGATCAATAGAAGTAAATAAAATTAATCAGCTTAAGGGATAGTAGATGGCAACCTCTATTATATTTTTACCTCTACTTGGTTTTCTTTTTTGTTTTTTACTAGGTAAACAGTTTAACTATAGGGTTTATCAAATATCAACAACTTCAATCCTTTTTCTTTGTACTTTATTTTCTTGGATAATATTCATTCAGTTTATTAATAATAAGGAAACTGAAATAATTTTTATCCTTAACTGGATAAGTTCTGGAAACTTTATTGTTGATTGGTCAATTAGATTAGACACTTTAACTTCTGTGATGTTCATTGTGGTTACAACTGTTTCTGCCTGTGTTCATTTATATTCAATAGGCTATATGGAAGATGATCCATCAAAAATAAGATTTATGGGTTATCTAAGCTTATTTACTTTTTTTATGCTTGTTCTTGTATCAAGTAATAACTTGCTGCAGATGTTTTTTGGTTGGGAAGGTGTTGGACTAGCCTCATATTTATTAATTGGTTTTTGGCATCATAAAGATTCAGCAAATAAAGCTGCTATAAAAGCATTTGTTGTAAACAGAGTTGGAGATTTTGGATACGCAATAGGAATTGCTGGAATTTTTTATATTTTTGGCACGGTAAGTTTCGACAGTATATTTTTACAAGTGGATCAATTTAGTGATCATCAAATTCAATTTCTTTCATTCAGTTTTCCAACTTTAGATTTTTTATGTTTTCTTTTATTCATAGGCGCAATGGGTAAATCTGCCCAATTAGGTTTACACACCTGGTTGCCAGATGCTATGGAGGGACCTACTCCTGTATCTGCACTAATACATGCTGCAACAATGGTAACAGCTGGTGTATTCTTAGTTGCAAGAATGAGTCCGCTTTATGAATTTGCTACATTTACTAATTTATTTATTACCTTTATTGGTGCGGCCACAGCTATTTTTGCTGCCTCTATAGCCTTAACGCAAAATGATATTAAAAGAGTAATTGCATATTCAACATGCAGTCAATTAGGATATATGTTTTTTGCAGCAGGTGTAGGAGCCTATAATGCATCAATATTTCACTTAACAACCCATGCCTTTTTTAAAGCTCTTCTATTTCTTTCTGCAGGTTCTGTAATTCACGCAATGCATCATGAACAGGATATGAGAAAAATGGGGGGACTTTTCAAAAAAATACCTTTTACTGCTACAATGATGTGGATTGGATCTCTTGCAATTATTGGTTTCCCATATCTATCTGGTTACTATTCAAAAGAAAGTATTTTAGAAAATACTTTCTATACTTCAAATGGAATAGCATATTTTGCATATTTAGTAGGTATTTTAACTGCTTTACTTACTGCTTTTTATTCATGGAGATTATTATTCCTAACATTTCATGGTGAAAATAGATCAAATAATAAAACATATGATCACGCCCATGAATCACCTTTAGTAATGACAGTTCCACTATTTATTCTTGCAATTGGTTCTATTTTTTCTGGAATATTCTTTGCTGATTATTTTATTGGATATTATAAAAAAGAATTTTGGGATAGTGCAATATTATTAACAGAAAGCTCTCATAAATATCTTCCTCTTACGCAATCATTAATATCAAAATCGGCTGTTGCAATTGGAATTCTTGTTTGTGTGTTGATATATTCAAATAGTTTAAACAGAGCAAAAAATCTTTCCTATAACTTAGATCCTTTATATTCTCTTTCTAAAAATAAATGGTATGTTGATGAGCTATATCATAAAGTATTTGTTTTAACTTTTTTCAAATTGGCAAACTTTTTCTGGAAAAAAGGAGATGAAAAAACTATTGATGGTTTAGGACCAAACGGGGTCTCCTGGATTATTGCAAAATCCTCATCTTATGTAAGTTTGTTTCAATCAGGGTATTTGTTTCATTATGCTTTTGCTATGCTTGGAGGCTTAGTAATAATTTTAACATGGTTTTTATATTACTAAATGATTGATTGGCCATTAGTATCAGTAATAATTTTTTTACCTTTAATTGGTGCTTTAATTATTCTTTTTATTAAAGAAGATGAATTAACATCAATTAATATTAAATGGGCTGCTTTACTAGCGACAATAGGAACATTTATTTTAAGTTTAATACTATGGTTACAATTTGATTATTCCAATCCGTCTTATCAATATGAAGAAAAATTTAGATGGTTTGATGATTTTAATTTCTTCTACCATGTTGGAGTTGACGGTATCTCACTTTTTATGATTTTACTAAGTACATTTTTGACCCCACTTTGTATTTTAGCTAGTTGGAATAATATAAAAAAAAGAGTCAAGGAATACATGCTTTCTTTTTTATTTTTAGAGACTGTAATGATTGGAATGTTTGCTTCTATAGACATACTTTTATTTTATATTTTTTTTGAAGCAGTATTAATACCAATGTATCTAATCATAGGTATATGGGGAGGTTATAGAAGAATCTATGCTTCCTTTAAATTCTTTCTCTACACTCTTTTGGGGTCAGTACTCATGTTGATTGCTATTATTGTGATGTACAGAAATACAAGTTCAATGAGTATTGAATTCTTACAAGGTAATTATTTTTCCTATAATACTCAATTGTTTCTATGGCTCGCCTTCTTTGCGTCCTTTGCAGTTAAAATTCCTATGTGGCCGTTTCATACATGGTTGCCCGATGCCCATGTTGAAGCTCCAACAGCTGGATCTGTTATTTTAGCCGGAGTACTTTTAAAAATGGGTGGATATGGTTTTATCCGTTTCTCTTTAGGTATGCTTCCAGAAGCAACAGAGTTTTTTATTCCTTTAATTATGACATTAAGTATAGTTGCCATAGTATACACTTCCTTAGTAGCACTAGCACAAACTGATATTAAAAAACTAATTGCATATTCATCTGTTGCTCATATGGGAATTGTAACAATTGGAATTTTCTTAGTGAATCAACAAGGCTTAGAAGGAGCAATGATGCAAATGATTAGTCATGGACTAGTTTCAGCAGCTTTATTTTTATGTGTTGGTGTTATTTATGATCGAATGCATACTAGAGAAATTGAATTTTACGGAGGATTAGTTCAAAGAATGCCACTTTATGCAACAGTATTCATGATTTTTATGCTGGGATCAGTTGGATTGCCTGGAACTAGTGGTTTTATTGGAGAATTTTTAGTTATTGTTGGCGCATTTAAATTTTCAAGTTATGTTGTTATTGGCGCGGCTTTTGGAATAATATTATCCGCTGTTTACATGCTATACCTTTATAAAAGAATTATTTTTGGCACAATAACTAATAATAAACTTGCAGATATTTTAGATATAAACACAAGAGAGAAAATCATATTAATTCCTTTAGCAATTTCAGTAATATTACTAGGTATATTTCCAAATCTATTTTTAGATCCTATGAGATTATCACTTGAACTGATTATAACAAACTATGAAATAGCTAATGCTAAATAATATTTACAATATTTTTTTTATACCCGAAATTTTTTTAGCATGCTCTTCTTTTGTTTGCTTACTTTTTGGGCTTTTTTTAAAAAAGAATGCATTTAGACAAACTTCCAATCTAGCAGTTTTCGTTTTATTATTAACCATTTTCCTTGTTTACTATGACAGTGAATCAAATTTTGCAAATTATAAAAGTTTATTTAGCCACTCTTCTTTTATAAATTTTTTTAAAATTTTAGCTCTACTAGGATCTATAGCTAGTATCATCATTTCTAAAGATTATTTCTTAGGCATTAAGCTTAAAAATTTTGAAATTCCTGTTTTATTTTTATTTTCTACACTTGGGATGATGTTAATGATTGCTTCAAATAATCTTATGTCCATGTATCTAGCAATAGAACTACAAAGTTTATCTCTATATGTTGCTGCAGCAATAAAAAGAGATTCAATCTCATCAGCTGAGTCAGGAGTAAAATACTTTATTTTAGGAGCATTATCGTCTGGTATACTTTTGTACGGCTTCTCCTTAATTTATGGATTTACTGGTTCAATGAATTTTGATGATATAATTTTCTATTTATCAAAATATGATAATTTAAATTTAGGTCTAATATTTGGACTTGTATTTGTGATGGTAGGCTTGGCGTTTAAGGTTTCAGCCGTACCTTTCCATATGTGGACTCCTGATGTTTATGAAGGAGCTCCAAACTCAATTACAGGTTTTTTTGCTATTGTCCCTAAGATTGCTGCTGTAGCTTTAATTTATCGTTTTTGCTTAGTTCCTTTTGAAAGTTTTTACATAGAATGGAGTCAAATAATTTTATTTTTATCAATAGCCTCAATGTTTCTTGGAGCTGTAGCGGCTATAGCACAGTCAAATATTAAAAGATTATTAGCTTATAGTTCTATCGGTCATATAGGTTATATCTTAATAGCTTTAGTTGCCGCAAACGATGATGGAATTAAAGCAGCATCAATTTATATGTTTTCATACATGATAATGAATGTTGCTATTTTTGCTATTTTACTTTCTTTAAAAGTTAAAAATGAATATTTAATAAATATAAGTGATTTAAAAGGGTTAAGTAAAAGTAATCCAATCGTTAGTCTTTCTATTTCAATAATAATGCTATCTATGGCTGGCATCCCACCCTTTATAGGATTTTTTGGAAAGTTTTATGTTTTCATTGCTGCAATTGAACAAGAATTATATGTGCTTTCAGTTCTTGGAGTCTTAGCTAGTGTTATTTCTGCTTTTTATTATTTAAGAATTATTAAGATAATGTATTTTGATGAAAGTAAAAGTGAAGGAATAATTAATTTTCAAATTTCTTTTCAATCAAAAATTATTCTGTCCTTAAGTTTGTTTGTAATTATTTGTTTTATATTTTACCCGTCTTTATTGATTAATATATCAGCAAGTTTGACCATTTGATTAATGTCATTAGATAAAATTAAAAATCTATTAGATAAAAACAATTTTGATTTTCATTTTATTGAATCTGTAGACTCTACAATGTCAGAGGTTAAAAAACTTATTCATAATAGAGATATATGTTTGATGGCAAATGAACAAAAAAAAGGATTTGGAAGACGAGGAACAACTTGGGAAAGTCCAAAAAATAATGTCTATATTTCTATTTTATCTAAAAATATATTGCCAATAGAAAATCATTTTTTAAATAATGCTTTTATTACTAATATGATCTGTTCTGTGATTGAAAATGTTTGTAATGTTAAAACTCAAATTAAATGGCCAAATGATATTTTGGTTAATAAAGAAAAAATTTCTGGAATAATTTCTGAAATATTTAGTATAAAAAGTGACAAATATATCAATACTGGTTTTGGAGTTAATATAGTATCTTCTCCAAAAATTGAAAATTATCCAACAACTAATATTAATAAATACAATAAAGAAATTAACAATTTTTATTTTGTATATGAAGTTATGGAAGAGTATTTTAAAAATTTTAAACAACTGCTAAATAACCACGAAAAAATTATGACTGAATATAAAAGTAGATTATTATATTTAGGAAGCAACATTAATTTAAAAATTGATGAACAAAATGTAAAACAAGGAATATTTCATAATCTTAACCCAGATGGTTCAATCACTTTAAAAAATAATATTAATTTTGAAAATATATATAATGCTAGAATAATTTAATGATTGTTATAGATGCAGGTAATACGAATATAGTTATAGGTTTTTATACAAAAAATAAATTAATTAAAATTATTAGATTAAAAACAGAAAAAAAAATCAATATTACAAAAAAAGAAATAAATAAATTTTTTAAATCTAACAAAAAGTTGATTAATAATCTTAAAGATAGATTTTGTATCTTGTCCTCTGTTGTACCTTCTTTAAATTTAATTTTTAAAAATATTTTTCAAAAAAATAAATTCAAATTTTATGTAATTAGTCCCAAAAAAATATCATTCAGAAATAATATCAATTATAATCTAAATCAAATTGGGAGTGATCGAATAGCAAACTATGCCTATGTATATAGTAAGAAAATCAAAGACTGTATAATTCTCGACTTTGGTACAGCTACTACTTTTGATGTCATTAAAAATAATCAATATTTAGGTGGATTAATTTTTCCAGGTATAAATCTTTCAATGGAGACACTTTTAAAAAATGCTGAGTTAATAAAAACTTCAAAAATCTCAAAATCAAATAAAATTGTTAATAATAATACATCAGCTTCTATTCAATCAGGTTTCTATTTTGGTTATTTACATGCAGTTAATGGCATATTAAAGCAAATTATTAAGGAAAATAACTTTAAGCCCAAAGTCTATATTACGGGTGGTCTAGGTAAAATATTTAGGGATAAAATTATTTATAAACCTATATATATGGAACATTTGACATTAGAGGGAATAAAAGAAATCGGTAACAAACATTTTTATGAGTAATAATTTACAACTAAATGATTTTAATGAAGGACTACACTTTTTATCTCTTGGAGGTATTGGAGAAATAGGTGCAAACTGTTATCTTTATGGGTGTGATGGAAAATGGATAATGATAGATTTAGGTCTTTCATTTGCAGATGAAAAGTTTCCTGGTGTAGATTTATTAGTACCAAAAATTGATCATATTGAAAGTTTAGAAGATAATCTCGAGGCTATTATTATCAGCCATGGTCATGAAGATCATGCAGGAGCTGTTGCGTTCTTAGCAAATAAAATTAAATGTCCAGTATATGCAAGTAAATTTGCAAAATTTCTAATCGAAAATAGGCTAAAAGAATTCAATAAAGTAGAAGGATTTACTTTAGAAGAGATAAATCTAGAAAAGAAATTAATACTCAATAATTTTGATAT
The DNA here is from genome assembly GCA_902613275.1 of uncultured Alphaproteobacteria bacterium. Next base: position 75,525 of record CACMGM010000001.1, on the reverse strand, counting down.
AAGTTTTATTCCAACTACACACTCAATTCCTGAACCAACAGCAATTGTAATTAAAACAACATATGGATCATTACTTCATACTGCTGATTGGAAAATAGATCATTCACCTACTTTAGGAGACTCATTTTCAAAAGAAAAATTTGAAAAATTAGGAAATGATGGATTGCTTGCCTTAATAGGTGATTCTACTAACGCAAATGTGCCTGGTAAATCAGAATCTGAAAATGACGTTAGGGATGAACTGACAAGTATATTTTCAAGATTTTCTAATAGAATTGTTGTTACCTGTTTTTCTTCAAATATTGCAAGAATGAAAAATATTATTCAAGCAGCAAAAAAAAATAAAAGAAAGGTCGCTCTTGTTGGTAGGAGTATGAAAAAAAATATCGAGGTAGCAAGAAAATGTGGTTATGTTTCGGATGATGAAATTTTTATCAGTGAAGATGAAGCTTCTTATATACCAAGAGAAAATTTAGTCATAATTTGTACTGGTAGTCAGGGTGAAAAAAGATCTGCCCTTTTTAGGATAGCTTATAATTCTCATCAACATTTACATTTAGAGCCCGAAGATGTAGTAATTTTTAGCTCTAGAGATATTCCTGGTAATGAAAAATCAATAAATAATTTAAAGAACTTACTTATTAGACAAAGAGTTGAGATAGTAACAGCTGATGACGATTTAGTACATGTTTCAGGTCATGGTTATGCAGATGAAATAAAACAAATGTATAATTGGACAAAACCTTACTTATCTATTCCCGTGCATGGTGAACCCATGCATCTAGAGGCGCATAAACAATTATCTTACTCATCTCAGGTGCCATTTACTAAAATTCTAGAAAACGGAAAATGTCTCAAAATTGCACCAGGTGAACCTAAAATTGTAGAAAAATTTGAAACTGGAAAGTTAATTGTTGAGGGTAAAAATCTTTACGATTCTGAATCTGCATTTATTAAAGAGAGAAGGAAATATTCATTTGAGGGTCTAGTTTTAATTTCTTTAATTATCAATGATGATGACTATTCAATTAATAAAAATATGTTACTTACTTTAAAAGGATTACCGGGAATAGATGAAGAAAATATTAAAAATGATTTTAAAATACTTTTTGTAGAAAACTATACAAAACTTAACAAAGATCAAAAATCATCAGATCTTATAGTATCTGACTTAGTTAAAAGTAGTTTTAGAAAGATTATAAAAAATTCAATTCAAAAAAAACCAGAAATTGAAGTTCATTTAATAAGATCTTAATGGCATTATTTACTCACGTTCTAATTTTTATCCTTATTTGGTGGATTTTATTTTTCATACTCCTGCCAATTAAGATAAAAGTAACACAAAAAGTAGAATCTGGACATGCAAAAAGCGCTCCGAGTAAGCCATATCTTCTAATAAAATTTATAGCAACTTCATTAATATCAGCTTTAATTTTATTTTTTTTGATTTTATTTGGATTTGATTTATCAAATATATTTAATAAATGAAATATTCTAACTTTTTTCTTCCCACTATTAAAGATGTGCCATCAGATGCTGAAATAATTTCACATAAATTAATGATCAGAGCTGGCATGATTAAACAATCTAGTACCGGCATTTATTCGTGGTTACCTCTAGGTCTACTAGTATTAAAAAAAATTGAAAAGATTGTTAGAGAGGAACAAAATAATGCAGGAGCAGTAGAACTGCTTATGCCTACGATTCAATCTTCAGATTTATGGATTAAATCAGGAAGGTACGATGATTATGGAAAAGAAATGTTAAGGATTACAGATAGAAGTGGAAGGGAAATGCTTTACGGCCCAACAAATGAAGAATTAATTACAGATATATTTCAATCAAATATAAATTCTTACAAAGATCTTCCAAAAAACCTGTATCATATTCAATGGAAATTTCGAGATGAAGTTAGGCCTAGGTTTGGAGTAATGCGAGGAAGAGAATTCTTAATGAAGGATAATTATTCATTTGATCTTGATGAAAGCGAAGCAAAGAAATCTTATGACAATATGTTTAAAGCATACATAAAAACTTTTATTAGAATGGGTTTAACACCAATTTCCTTAAGAGCAGAAACAGGACCAATTGGAGGTAACTTAAGTCATGAATTTCAAATACTAGCTAAGACTGGTGAAAGTACACTTTATTACGATAAAAAATTAGAAACACTAAACCCTGAAACTATAGACCCAAATGAGTTGCAGTCATTTTATGCTGCAGTTGATGATCAACATAATGAAAAAAATTGCCCAATTTCAAATGAAGATTTAAAAATTTCTAAGGGCATTGAAGTTGGTCATATATTTTATTTTGGAACAAAATATTCTGAAAAATTAAACGCATTTGTTCAAGATAAAAGTGGGAAAAATGTTCCAGTGCATATGGGATCATATGGCATTGGTGTTTCAAGACTTGTGGGCGCAATTATAGAAGCTTATCATGATGAAAAAGGAATTAAGTGGCCTTTAGAAGTTGCTCCATTTAAGGTTTCCATAGTTAATTTAATGCCAGAAGATCAAGATTGTGCCACAAAATCATCAGAATATTATGAATATTTTATGAAAAATAATATTGAAGTCATTTTAGATGATAGAATCTGCAGTATAGGAAAAAAATTATCTGATAATGAATTAATTGGGACACCATATCAAATTATTATTGGTAAAAGAGATTTAAAAGATAATTTAGTAGAAATAAAAAATCGCCAAAATAATGTAAGTGAAAAAATTTCATCCAGTAGTGTAATTGATTTTATTAATAATAAGTTAAAAAAATAGATGATTTCTAAATCAGAACGATTACTGATTTTTAGATTTTTATTTTCTAAGAAATCTGATGGCTATGTGTCTATTTTTGCTTGGTTTTCAATAATAGGTATTAGTTTAGGAGTAGCAGCAATTATTATAGTAATGTCTGTTATGAATGGTTTTAGAATTGATCTAACTAACAGAATAATTGGACTCAATTCACACCTTAATATTTATAGTTTTGATAATGAGATAACAAATAAGCAAGCTGATGAACTCATTTTGAATATTGATAATTCTTTTTTTTACCAACACTACAAATCTATTGAAACAAATGGATTAATTATAAAATCAAATAACGCAAAAGGCGTTATGATCAAAGGTTATGATGCGTATGATAAAAATCATTATGTGTTTAATTCAATTAATATGGGTTCATTAATTCAAAATCCCAAAAGTGAAATATTAATTGGAGACTCCTTAGCGAATGAAATGAATTTAAGTTTGGGAGACAAGGTTAAAATTGCAATTCCAAAGACTGATAAAACAATATTAGGAAATATTCCAAGATTTAAAACATTAGAAGTAGTAGGTGTATTTGATCTAGGTTTATATGAGTATGATTCAAATTTAATTTTTTTATCTTCAGAACTTGTTAGAAAATTACTCTTATATGATGAAGATATATATAACAAAATTGAATTCTTTACATCATCTGCTAATGAAATTGAATTATTTAAAAATAAAGTAGAATTAGAAATATCTAATCTTTTATTAAATTTTTATTCAATATCTTGGCAGGATCAAAACAAAACTTTAATAAATGCACTTAAGGTGGAAAAGAATGTTATGTTTATTATTCTTTCTTTAATTATCTTAGTTGCATCATTAAATATAATTTCAGGATTAATTATATTTGTAAAAGAAAAAAACAAAGATATTGGAATTTTAAAAACTATTGGAATGAGTAATAAAAGTATTATAAAAATATTTTTTACTATTGGAATCTCAATTGGTTTAATAGGATCATTAATAGGATTAATAATTGGAATTCTTTTCACAATAAATATTAAATCAATTCAAATTTTTTTAGAATATTTACTTGGAACAAAACTGTTTTCTGAAGAAGTGTATTATTTATCATCTTTACCTTCTAAAATTAGCATAAATGAGGTAGTTTACGTACTTTGTGTAGCAATAATCATATCAATTATATCAACTATTTTTCCAGCTTTAAGTTCAGCTAGAATAGACCCTGTTAAAAGTTTAAGAAGTGAATAATAAATATTTATTAGAGATAACCAATCTTTGTAAAAATTATACAAATGAAAATAATTCAAAAATTGAGATAATTAAAAATTTAAATTTTAAATTAAAGCAAAGCACTAAAGTTTCAATTGTTGGGCCTTCAGGTTCAGGCAAAACAACTTTTCTTAATATTATTGGTTTACTTGACTCAGAATATTATGGAAACTTTTATTTTAAGAATAAAGATATTTCTTTGTGCTCTAAAAATGAAACAAATAAAATTAGAGGATTGTCCATTGGTTTTATTCATCAATTTTTTCATCTGATTCCTGAACTCACCGTGATTGAGAATGTTATGCTACCATTGTTAATTAATAAAAATGAAAAGAAAAGTTATGAAATTTCTAAAAAACTACTTATAGAATTTGGTTTAGATGAAAGGATTAACTATAAACCTTTAAAATTATCAGGAGGAGAGCAACAAAGAGTCGCTATAGCAAGATCTTTAGTAAATAATCCAGATTTAATTTTAGCTGATGAGATGACAGGAAATCTTGATGAAGATACTGCTAACAACATTTTTAAATTTTTCATAAATTATATCGAACAAAATAAAAAAACTTTAGTATATGTTACTCATAACAAAACTTATTCTTTATTAGCTGATGAAATTTATTATTTTAAAAATAAGAAAATACATTTAAAAAATGAATAATCCTTTTATTCATTTACGATCTTTATCTTCATATTCTTTATCTGAAAGTACTCTAAAAATTAATAATTTAGTAGATCTTGCTAAAAAAAATGACATGCCTGCAATCGCCATTACAGATAATAATAATATGTTTGGAGTATTTGAATTTTCCAAAGAATGTATAAAAAATAATATTCAACCTATAATTGGAACTTCAATAAATTTATTAGATATTATTTTAAATAATCAAATTGCCCAAGTTACATTTTTAGTCAAAAATGAAAATGGCTATAGAAATTTATTAGAATTAAGCTCACTTTCTCATCTTAATGAAGGAAATAATGTTGGTATATACTTTTCACAATTAGAGAAATTTTCTGAGGGTTTATTCTGTTATATAGGTGGTGAATTTAATCCTTTACTTTTATTAAACAAAGAAAATAAAAAAAAAGAAATCATTCAATTAATAGAAAATTTTAAAAAAGTTTTTAAGCAAAATTTTCTTTTTGAAATTCAAAGAATAAATGATCAAAATATCGATTTTTTTGAAAAAGAATTTATTAATTTATCAAAAGAATTTGACATACCTCTTATTGGTTCAAATAATATTAAGTATGCTAATAAAGATGATTATTCAGCTCACGATGCACTACTATGTATTGCTCAAAAATCTACAATTAATAATTCTCAAAGAAATACTTCAAATGAAAATATTTATTTTAAGTCAAATGATGAAATGTATTCAAATTTTGAAGATATTCCTGAAATAATACAAAATAATCTAAATGTTTCTCTATCTTGTAATTATTTTCCTGAATCAACAAAACCACAATTACCTGAATTTAAAAATGATTTAAATTTATCAGCAGAAGAATTTTTATTAAAATCCTCAAAACTGGGACTTGAAAAAAAAATAAAAGAAAAAAATATTGAGAATATAAATATTTATAGTGATCGATTGAAATATGAAAATGAAATAATAATTAGAATGGGTTTTGCAGGATACTTTTTAATAGTAGCAGATTTTGTTAATTGGGCTAAAGAAAAATTTATTCCTGTTGGCCCTGGAAGAGGATCAGGCGCTGGCAGTTTAGTAGCTTGGTGTTTAGGAATAACTGATCTAGATCCATTGGAGTATGATTTACTATTTGAACGATTTCTAAATCCAGAAAGAGTGTCAATGCCAGATTTTGACATAGATTTTTGTCAAACTAGAAGAGATGAAGTGATTGCATATGTAAATAATAAATATGGAAGTGAATGTGTGGCCCATATAATTACATTTGGTACCCTAGCATCAAGAGCTGCGGTAAGAGATATTGGTAGAGTTTTGGAAGTTCCGTATGGAGAGGTAGATTCTTTTGCTAAACTAATACCTTTTAACCCATCAAATCCACTTACTTTAAGTGAGTCAATTAAATCTGAAAGAAGTTTGCAAGAAAGGATCAGCAACGATGAAAGAATTTCAAATATTATTGATGTAAGTCTGAAAATTGAAGGAACTCACAGGCACGCTTCAACCCATGCTGCTGGAGTTGTAATTGGTCATGAAAAGTTATCCAAAGTAGTTCCTTTATACAAAGATCAAAATACTAATACGAATGCTACACAATTTTCAATGAAGTATGTTGAAGAAGCAGGTTTAATTAAATTTGATTTTCTTGGTTTAACTACCTTGTCAATTATAGATGATTGCATAAAATTAATAGTTAAAGAAAATAAAGATTTTTTAATAAATAAAATACCGCTTAATGATTCAAAAACCTATGATCAGTTAAGTAAGGGTGAAACTGTAGGAATATTCCAACTAGAAAGTAATGGTATGGGTAGCGTCCTTCGCCAATTGCAACCTGATAGATTTGAAGAAATAATTGCTGTCGTTGCTTTGTTTAGACCTGGACCAATGGATAATATTCCTTCTTTTTGTAATAGAAAACACGGACGTGAAGAAATTAAGTATCTTCATTCTATGTTGGAGGACGTCTTAAAAGAAACTTATGGAATTATTGTTTATCAAGAACAAGTAATGCAGATTGCACAAGTTTTATCAAATTATTCTTTAGGTGAAGCAGATTTACTAAGAAGAGCAATGGGAAAAAAAATTCAAAAAGAAATGGATATGCAAAAATCAAGATTTATAGAAGGTGCAATTCAAAATAATATTGATAAAAAAGAAGCTTCAAAAATATTTGATTTAGTTGATAAATTTGCAGGGTATGGTTTTAATAAAAGTCATGCAGCAGCGTATGCTTTAATATCTTATCAAACTGCTTATTTAAAAGCAAACTTTCCTCATGAATTTCTTACTGCAACTTTAAACTATTCTATAGATAGAACAGAAAAAATTATTTTACTGAAACAAGAAATAGAAAGATTAAATATCAATTTTTTAAAACCAGATATAAATTTTTCTGATCCTTTATTTTCGATTGAAATTAATGACAACTTTAAATCAATAAGATTTGGATTGGCAGCAATTAAAGGTGTCGGTTTAAAATCAATTTCTAGTATGGTTGATGAAAGAAATAAAAATGGCAAATTTAAGAGTATCATTGATTTTATGAATAGAGTTTCTAAGGAGGTAATAAATAAAAGACAGCTCGAAAAACTTATTCAGGCTGGAGCTTTTGATAGTATTGAAGCTAACAGATCAAAATTATTCAATAATGTACCAAAATTTGTTGAACTATTTGGAGGAGAAAAAAATATCAATCAAGACATGCTCTTTGAAGAAAATGAGATTTCTTTTGATGATAAAAACTTGTTCAATCAAAATTATGGAAAATGGAATAATGCAGATATTTTATCTAACGAATTAGAGGTTATTGGATTTTATTTTTCTGATCATCCATTAAATCATTATCCAAAAAAGTTTTTTGAATTAGAAAATATTATATCTTTTAAAAACTATTCAGAAAACTATGATTCAAGTGTGATTAAAGTTTGTGGTGCTATTTTAGATATTAAAGAAAGATCAAATAAGGATGGAAAAAAATATGCATTTATAACAGTATCAGAAACTAGTTTTCAATTTGAACTAACTATATTTAGTGAAAATTTATATAAATACCGACCATTATTAAAAGAAGGAAATTTGTTAATATTTAATATTGATATTGTCAAAAGTAATACTGATACACGTTTTATAATAAGATCAATAGAATCTTTGGAGAAAACTTATGTTAAAAATAATTATAAATTTAATATTTATACAGATATTAAAAATATAGATGAATTAAAAGATAATATTTTTGTAAAAAAAGAAAGTGGCAATCATGATAATTTTATTGATGTCTTCATTACAGTGGATCAAAAATTAGTGAATTTTGATTTTAATAAATATTCAATTAAATCATACAAAAAACTTGATGATTTGAATAAATCAAAAATTTTAGATTATTCTTTAGAATTATCTTGAAAAAATAATACTATATAATAATAAGGCTACCTATTAAATCTAGCACACAGAAAAAACCGGTGTTTTTATTTCTGTGGAGGTTAAACCGGGAGTAACTATGAATTTACCTGAAGTTAAAATTGAAGATCTTCTAGAATCTGGAGTCCATTTTGGTCACAACGTTAGAAGATGGAATCCAAAAATGCAAGAATATATTTATGGTGTTAGAAATAACATTCATATTTTTGATTTGAGAATTACATTAGAATTACTAAACACAGCTCTTACCAAAATACATGAAACTGTATCAAAATCTGGTAAAATTCTGTTCGTTGGTACTAAGAAACAATGTAGCGAAGTTGTCAAAGATTTAGCAGTACTTAATAATAATTATTATGTTAATAAAAGATGGTTGGGGGGCACGCTGACTAATTGGAAAACAATTTCTAATTCTATAAAGCGCTTAGAAGAAATTGAATTATTTTTAAAAGATAATGATTTATCAAAGAATTTATCTAAAAAAGAATTATTAGATATTTCTAGAGAGAAGCAAAAACTTGATTTAAATATAGGTGGGATCAGGGCCCTCAATGGTAAACCAGATTTGCTAGTTATATTTGATGTTATAAAAGATAAAATCGCTGTTAAAGAAGCATTAAAATTAAAGATACCCGTAGTTGCAATAGTTGACTCAAATGCAGATCCTGAAAATATTGATTATGTTATTCCTGGTAATGATGACGCCTTGAGATCAATAAATTTATACAAAAATTATTTTGCAGAAACTATTGAAGATGCAAAGAACTATCAAGCTCAATCTAAAGATGATGTTGAAAATACTGTAAAAAAAAATACAGAAAAGGGAAGTAAATAATGTCAAATATAATGAATCAAATAAAAGAATTAAGAGAAAAAACTGGAGCAGGTTTTCTTGATTGTAAAAAATCTTTAGAAGAAAATGATAATGATATTGAAAAATCAATTGAATCATTGAGAAAAAAAGGTTTAGCTAAAGCTTCCAAAAAAAGTGATCGCGCAGCAAATGAAGGAGCGGTCGGAGTTTATTCAAATAAAGAAATTACAGTTTTAATTAAAGTAAACAGTGAAACTGATTTTGCTGCAAAAAGTGATACTTTTTTAAACTTTCTTGATACATTGGGCGAAGTTGCTTTAAATCATAATAATAATATGGACAAGGATCAATTCTTAAATTTACAATTAGAAAATGGAACAGTTGCAGATTATTTTAATTCTATGATAGCAAAGATTGGAGAAAATCTAATACTTAATAATTTAATTATTAAAGAAAATAAAAACTTCGAATATGCATATTATATTCATAATAGTTACAGAAGTAATATAGGTAAAATAGTATCTATGCTTCAATATTCTTCAAACAAAAAAGATGCAATTGTAGAAACTTTATCCAAAAATTTATGTATGCATATTGCTGCTATGAAACCTGAATCATTAGATATTCATGATTTAGATAAAACATTAGTTTCAAATGAAGAAAAAATTCAAAAAGAATTAATCCTAAACTCAGGTAAACCATCAAATATAGTAGATAAAATTTTAGAAGGCAAAATGAAAAAATTTTATAGTGAAGTGACATTATTAAATCAATTTTATATATTAGATCAAGACAAGACAGTAAGAGAAATAATAAATGAAAATTCAAAATCTGAATTTAAAATAATTTCCTTTGATATTATAAGCTTATAGATGGATAAAAGAATTCTCCTTAAAATATCAGGTGAATCATTAATGGGCTCATCAAATTACGGTATAGATGTATCGACTATTAATAAAATTTCTAATGAAATAAAAAATGTTTATAAAAAAAAATATCAAATTTGTTTAATTATTGGGGGTGGAAATATTTTTAGAGGAATTAAAGGGGCATCCGAAGGTATAGACAGATCTACATCTGATTATATGGGAATGTTAGCAACTATAATGAATGCATTGTCGTTACAAAGTAGTTTAGAAAAAATCAATGTGCCAACAAGAGTGCAATCAGCTATTACAATGTCTCAAATTGCAGAACCTTATATAAGGAGAAGAGCTATTAGACACCTAGAAAGAAATAGAATAGTCATATTTGCTGCGGGAACTGGCAATCCATTCTTTTCTACTGATACAGCAGCTACATTAAGAGCATCTGAATTAGATTGTAAGTTAATCATAAAAGCAACTAAAGTAGATGGTATATACACAAAAGATCCAGTTAAAAATAAAGATGCTAAGTTAATTAAAAATATTTCTTATAATGAGGTAATTAATAAAAATTTAAAAGTAATGGATTTAACTGCAATAAGCTTAGCTAAAGATACAAAAATACCAATTTTTATAACTAATATTTTTAAAAAAAATTCTTTAATTAATGTTTTGAATCGCAAAGGTTCATATAGTAAAATAAGCTAATTTATGAAAGATCTTCAAAGTAAAATGAGTTCGGCTATTTTACATTTTGAGAAGGAATTAAATTCCTTAAGAACCTCAAGAGCGAATCCATCAATGTTAGATAATATTTACGCAGAGGCATATGGTTCAAAAACACCTTTGAATCAGCTTGGCAATATTTCAATTCAAGATGCAACCACAATTATTATACAAATTTGGGACTCTTCTTTAATTAAATCTATTGAAAACGCGATATCTGAGTCAAATCTTGGAATTAATCCCCAGACAGATGGTCAAATTATTAGACTACCAATTCCTAAACTCAGTGAGGAGAGGAGAATTGAAATTATAAAAATTGCATCAGAATTTGCCGAAAATTCAAAAGTTGCTATTAGAAATATTAGAAGAGATTTTATTGAATTATCTAAAAATGAACAAAAGAATTCTAATGTTTCAGAGGACGAATTAAAACGAAACTTGAATGAAATTCAAAAAATTACAGATAGCAATATAGAAAAAATTGACAAAATACTGGATATAAAAAAAAATGATATTTTGAAAGTATAAGTTTGAAAAATAACTTAAATCATATCGCTTTAATTCTTGATGGAAATAAAAGATGGGCAAAGAAGAATAATAAAAGTAATATTTTAGGTTATACAAAAGGTCTTGATAATATAAAAAACTTAGTCAAATCTTCTTTATCTAATAGCATATCTTATCTAACAATCTTTGCTTTATCGACGGAAAATTTTAAAAGATCATCATTAAATATAATTTATGATTTAATATATAAAAATTTTAACAAAATTCTTGATGAAATAATTAAAGATCATGATGTAAAAATTAAAATTTTTGGATCTAAAGAAAATCTTCCAAAAAAAATTCTAGAGATATTTGAAAATATTGAAAATACTTCTTCAAATAATAGAACTCTAAATTTAAATATAGGTTTTAACTATGGTTTTAAAAATGAAATTAGAAAAATATTAGAAAAAGTTAAAGATAAAAATTTCAAAATAAATTTAGACGATCAAGAAGATATCAATAAATTATTTAATATTGGAAATATACCAGATCCTGATTTATTAATAAGAACTGGAGGATATCAAAGATTAAGTAATTTTATAATGTATAATTTAACTTATACTGAACTTTTTTTTACTAAGACTTTGTGGCCTGATTTTACAGAAGCAGAATTAAATTTAATAATAAATGAATATTTAAATATAAAAAGAAAATATGGATTATAAAAATTTTTTCTTAAGATCTTTATTTTCTATTTTATTTATTGTGTCATATATATTAATCACGTTTTTAAATTTTAATTTTGTTTTTTATTTAATTTTATTTTTATATTTACTTATATTTTTTGAGATTTATTTATACTTTGAGAAATATAAACTTTATCCGTTAATTTATATTATTATTTCTTTAGTATTTTTTTTACTTGTTGATTTTAATGAAGACAATTTTCTTAAATTTAATATTTTTGTTTTTATTGTAGTTGTATTTGATACCTTTTCTTATATTTTTGGTAAAACCCTGGGGAAAAATAAATTAATTAAAATTAGTCCACATAAAACAATTGAAGGTTTAATTGGTGGAATTTTCTTTTCTTTAATTTTTAGCTTAATTCTTTTTAATTTTTTACAGTTTGAGATAAATATTACTGAGATAATATATATTTTATTTGTTATTATTTTTGCTTTTTTAGGGGATATTATAGAGTCTTATTTCAAAAGAAAAAATAATTTAAAAAATTCAAGCTTATTAATACCTGGTCATGGAGGTATATTTGATAGATTTGATAGTTTTTTGTTTTCAATTATCTTTTATTCTATATCTATTAACTTTCTTTAATGAATATAAATATTTTTGGAAGTACAGGCACTATAGGTTTAAAATCATTAGAATTAATTGATAAAAATTTCCATCATTTAAAAGTAAATTTACTTTGTGCAAAATCAAATTATAAATTATTAAAAAAACAAATTAATAAATATAACCCTAAATATGCTTTTCTTTATGATTTAGAAAAAAATGGTAAATTACCAAAAAAAATAAAAAAAACTAAAATTTTGAATTTGAATGAACTTCTTAATTACTTACTTTCTAGTAAATCTGATTTAACAATACTTGCTATTTCAGGCTATAAATCCTTATATTTTCTTGAACAAATTATTTATAATACCAGTAATCTTGGCATTGCTAGTAAAGAAGCTATAGTTTCTGCAGGTCATATTTTTAAAAAAAAAAAATATTTTGATAAAACTAATATTTTTCCTTTAGACTCTGAGCATTTTTCTTTGTTTAATTTTTTTAAAAAAAATCAAATTGATTATAAAAACATAGATAATGTTATTCTGACTGCCTCTGGAGGTCCTTTCTATAAAAAAAAATTTAATAATTTAAAAAATGTTACATTTTCACAAGCTATCAATCACCCAAAATGGAAAATGGGTTATAAAAATAGTATAGATTCAGCTACTTTAGTAAATAAATGTTTAGAACTTATTGAAGCACACTACTTATTTAATATACCTTTTGACAGGTTAAAAATTTTGATACATCCAGAGGCAATTGTCCATTCTGTAATTGAATATAACAATTATACCACACAGTTTAATTTATTTAAAAATGATATGAAGATTCCTATTTATAATTTTTTCTTAAACTCAAAAGTTAGATCTAATAAAATTGATAAAAACTTACTTATTAAAAATTACACTAATTTTAATTTCGAAAAAGTCAAACAGGATACATTTCCTATTTATAATTATTTTAATAAAATAAACAAAAACTCTCCACAAAATTTAATTAAATTTAATATTGGAAATGAATTTGCTGTTAATTTATTTAAAAATAAATTCATTAAATATACAGATATTTACAAAATAATTAAAAAAGTAACATCTTTAAATTTGAATTATTCAGTAAACACTATTAAAGATGTAATATTATATCATGAGGAAATTGAAAAAAAATTACTTAAATTTAAAATATAATATAGTTATATTTTTATTCACTTTATTAATATCTAAAATTTTATACTCTAATGAAATATCTTTTGAAATACAAGGTAATCAATTTACAGATTCAGATGTTATTATTTCTATTTTAAGAGATATTCCTGATAAACCAAATAAAGAATATACTAATGATATTATACAGTTATTAAGTAGCTTAAATCTTTTTTCAGATGTAAAAGTAAAAGTAGAAAATAATAAATTTTTAATAGTTGTGAAAGAGTTTCCAAATATTGATAAAATTTATTTTGAGAATAATGAAAGATTAAAAGATGATGATTTAGAATTAATTATTTCAGACCTTAATTTTTCTAAATTTAATGAAAAATCAATTAGCATATTTATAAATGAATTAAAAAAAATATATCAATCTTTTGGATTTAATAATGTGAATATTGATTATACAGTAAAGAATTATGAAGAAAATAACACTGTTGATTTATCTTTTACAATTGATGAAGGAGAAATCACTAAAATAAATAAAATAATTATTAACTCTAATTTTTCGAATTTAAACCAAGAAATAAGACAAATTATTAGATCTAAAACAAAAACATTTAGAAATATATTTGCTAACAATAATTTTAAACCTGAAGTTGTAGAAAGAGACGAATATATAATTACTAATTTCTTTAAAAATAAAGGTTTTATTGATGTAGACGTTAAATCAAAAATTGAATTTTTAGAATCTAATAAAGTAAATATATACTTTAATGTTACAGAAGGTGAATTATATTCTTTATCGAAAATTAGCATAAATGATAGTGAAAATATCTTAAAGCAAAACACTTTAGATATTATTGATAATGAAATAAATATATTTTTAGATAATCAAACGATCTTTTCATTAGAACAGATTAAAAATCTAGAAAAAATAATTACTTCAATAATTTTTGAAAATGATACAGATTTTTTTGAAATAAATTCCTTTGAAAAAAAACAAAACAATAATGTAGATATTTTATTTCAAATTCTTCCAATTAATCCAAAATATGCCAATCAAATTAATATTTTAGGTAATTCAAGAACTTTTGATTATGTAATTAGACGGGAGTTGGAAATTATTGAAGGGGATGCAATATATGAAAGTCAATTAAAATCCATTAGGGAAAAATTAATTTCTTTGAATTTATTCAATTCGGTAGAATTAAAACAAGAGGTAATAGATGAAAATAATGTAAATTTAATTATTGAAGTTGAAGAAAAACAAACTGGAACATTTAACGCTGGCGTATCAATCGGCACTCTTGATGGCTTTGCTATAGTTACTGGATTAAGAGAAAGAAATTTTTATGGTACTGGTCGATCATTGGACGTATTATTAAATACTTCCGAGGATAAAAATCAATTCAAATTAATTACAACAGATAGACTTTCTTATGAAAATGATGTCGATATAAGTTATAGTATTAACTATAAACAGCAGGATTTTTCAAAAGCAAGTTCGTATAAATTAGATACTTTTACATCAGGAATAGGTATTGGATATAAAATTAATAAACTTTTAACTCATAACATAGACATTGAATATGCTCTTAAAGATTATAAAATTACTAATTCTTCAACTGTGGCTAATACAATTTTAGATTCTTCAGGTTCAAATATAAGTTATTTAATTAAAAATAACTTTAGATATACTACGCTAGATTCAAGATTAATTCCGAAATCAGGTAATTATTTAAATTTTAATAATACAATAGAAACTCCCACAAGCTCAAACAATGGTTTTGTCAGAAATTTATTAAATATCAAAAAATTTCATAACAGAAATTATAGTATATATTCAGTTCAAGGAAAATTTGGAAATATATTATCTTTAAATAATAAAGATATACTAACTGATGATAAATTTGCACTTGGTGGTAGATGGTTGAGGGGATTTGATAGTTACGGTGCAGGTCCAAGAAACTCAAGGACATCATATGTTGGAGGTAATAATATTGCTGTAGTCAAGCTTGATTACTCTTATGAAATAACAAAACAATCTGATTTTCCATTTTATTTAAATTTATTTAATGATTATGGTTTAGTTTGGGAAAATAAAACTAAACCAACTCAAGCTGATAATAATATTAGATCCTCTGTTGGTTTTGGAATTAAATATTATTCACCTATAGGCCCCATAGGTTTCACATGGGGATTTCCAGTGATTGATGAAGAATATGATATTAAAAGAATGTTTTTATTCTCAATAGGAAATTTAGATTGAGATTAATATATTTTACATTTTTCTTATATTTCAATTTATTATCTTTTAATATTTTTGCAGACACCATTGCTGTAATAAATATACAATCTTTAATAGATGAAAATAGCTCATATAGAGATTTAATAAGTGATATTGAATCAAATCAAGAAAAATATTTAAAGAAATTTGAGGAAAAAGAAAATGAATTACAATTAAAATTAAAAGAAATTGAAAATTCTAAATTAATACTAAATGAAAATGAAATAAACTTACAAATACAAGACTATAACAATCAATTATCTGAATTTACAATGCAAATTGAAGAATTTAATATGCATTATCAAGAACAATTAATTAATATAAGGGAATTGCTATTAAAAGAAATTATTATATTACTGGAAAATTATGCAACTAAAAATAGTGTTGATTTAATTTTAGATTCGACTAGTTATTTAATTGCATCAAATTCATTAGATATAACAAATTATATAAGTGATGAATTAGAAAAATTAAATATTGAATTGAAATATAAAGATTTTGAAAAAAATTAAATACATTGAAATTAAAGATTTATTAGAAAGTAATTTAATAGAAGTTAATTCTAAAATTTCTAAAAATGAAAATTTTTCAAGTATTAAAACACTTTCAAATTCTACAAATTCTGATTTAACTTTTTTTTCAAATCAGAAATATATAAATTATTTAACTTATACCAAAGCAAAAGCATGCTTAATACAAGCTAAATTTGTTAAAAATCTTCCTAAGAGTTGTGAGCCAATTATTGTAGATGACCCCTATTTAGCATTAGCTTTAGTAAGTAACATTTTTAGTAATGAGGATTTAAAATCAAATGGTGTTTTATCGAAAAATACCATAATCAATTCCAAAAGTAAAATACATAAGAATGTCCAGATTAATCAATTTACAACAATTGATATAAATACTGAAATTTATGAAAATGTATACATAGGTTCCAATTCTTGTGTTGGACCAAATGTTGTAATTGATAAGAATACAATCATTCATGATAATGTATCTATTTCTAATGCAATTATAAAAGAAGGTTGTGTTATTCAATCTGGTGCAAGAATTGGGGGTACAGGATTTGGTTTTGAAATGAAAACAAAGCAAAAAATATATCATAGTGGTATAGTAGCAATTGGAAAAAATTGTTCTATTGGGTCCAATACTACTATTGATCGAGCAGTGTTTGATCAAACAATAATTGGAGATTATTCAAATATTGATAATTTAGTTCAAATAGCTCATAATGTCTGCATTGGAAATTTTGCAATTATAGCCGCTCAAGTTGGCATAGCTGGCAGTACAAATATTGGAGAGTATGTAAAAATAGGAGGTCAGGCCGGTATAGCTGGGCATTTAGTTATAGGAGATAACGTTACTATAGCAGCTAAAAGTGGAGTAACTAAAAACATCTCAAACAATGAAATTGTTGCTGGTTTTCCTGCTAAAAATATTAAATTATGGAAAAAAGAAATAATTAAAAATAGTTTAAGATAATGAATTTAAATTTAGAAGCAATAAAAGAACTAATACCACATAGAGACCCCTTTTTATTTGTTGATAGTTGTGAAATTATAAAATCTGGTGAGCATGGTAAATCTGAAAAGCTATTTTCAAAAGATGAATATTTTTTTAAAGGTCATTTCCCAAATAATCCTATTGTACCAGGTGTGATAATAGTCGAAGCAATGGCTCAAACGGCAGGGATAGTTGTTTCATATAAACTAAAAGAATATAAAGAAAAATCAGTTTTATTTATGAGTGTAAATAAAGCAAAATTTAGAAGACCAATTTTACCAAATGATAGGGTAACATTTGATGTAAAGTTTTTAAATAGTGTTAGAGATGTTTATAAATTTGAAGGTACATGCTTCAAAGATAATAATAAAGTTAGTGAAGCAGAGTTTTCAGCAATGATTACATATAAGTAATAATTAGAAACATATTATTTATTTAAAGTTGTATATTGTTAATTTAATAATCGATTTTATATGATACATCCATCGGCTGTAGTTTCAAAAAATACAGATATACATGAATCAACAAATATTGGTCCTTTTTGTGTTATAGGTGATGGGGTTAAAATTGGAAAAGACAATAATCTAATTTCTCATGTTTCTATTACTGGCAATACTAGTATTAAAGATAATAACTCATTTTACCCATTTTGCTCAATAGGTTCAGAACCACAAGATTTAAAATATAATAAAGAAAAGTCTTTTTTAAAAATAGGAAGCAATAATAAATTTAGAGAAAATGTTACTGTAAATCCAGGAACATCTGGTGGAGGCTTAAATACAATTATAGCTGATAATTGTTTATTTATGGCAGGTTCGCATGTGGCACATGATTGTATTATTAAATCAAATGTTATTTTAGCCAATAATGCCACTCTTGCTGGACATGTAGAAATTGATAATAATGCAATTTTAGGAGGTAATTCAGCAATTCATCAATTTGTTAGAATAGGAAAATATGCAATGATTGGTGGTATGAGTGGTGTTGAAAAAGATATCATTCCATATGGTTTGTATACAGGAATAAGAGAAAATTTGAAAAGCTTAAACCTCATTGGATTAAAAAGAAAAGGTTTAACATCTAAAACTATAAATGAAATTAAAAATCATATAAAAATTATTTTTGATCAAAATGATACAATTGAAAATAATATTAAAAATAATTTTGTTAAAAGCTCTGAAATTTTAGAAATTAATGAATTAATTGAATTTCTGAACTCAAATTCAAAAAGAGGTATTAACACTTTTGAAAATGACTAAAATAGGAATAATTGCTGGGGATGGTAATTTGCCTCTATATATTGGTAAATCACTTTTAAGCAAAAATTATGATGTTACATTTTTATCTTTAAATAATAAAAATAATAAATTTTATAACAATCATCATGTAGAAGATTTAGATATTTTATCAGTAAAAAAAATCTTTAAAGTTTTAGATTCAAATAAAATAAAACATATAATATTTGCAGGAAGTATAAAAAGACCTGGTATTAAAGATTTAGGTTTTGATTTGCCGACATTGTTACTTGCTAAAAGTCTTTTATTAGAAAAAAAAGGTGACAACAATCTTTTAATGAGTTTAAAAAAATACTTTGAAACTAAAGGATATATTTTTTTTAATTGGACTAAATATTGCAAGGAATTATTTTCGACTGAATTAAATTTAACAAAAATCAAGCCTTCTAAAAATTCAATTCTAAATTTAAAAAAAGCAAAATCAATATATCAAATTTATAAGAAATTAGATGTTGGTCAGGCTATGATAATTCAAAATCAATTAGTTTTAGGATTAGAAGCTATAGAAGGAACAGATGAATTGTTAAAAAGATGTAAAGAATATAAAAGAAAAGATGATAATGGTGTACTATTTAAATTTTCAAAACAAAACCAGAGTAATCTAATTGATATTCCTTTAATTGGCTTAGATACAATAAAAAATTTAAAAAAATATAATTATGAAGGAGTATTTTTGCAAAAAAATAAATGTTTAATTTTAGATAAGAAAAAAATTATTGATTTTGCTTCTCAAAATAATTTATTTATCTCATCAGTAGATCTAAATTGAAAAAAATAAAAATTTTTGTTTGTTGTACGGAACAATCTGGTGAAAATATTTGCTCAAATATTTTATCAAGAATGAATATAGATAAATATCAATTTGATGGAGTTTGCGGCAAACAATCCGAAAAATATATTTCTAATAAAATTTATGATTTATCAGAATTTAAATCTATTGGGCTTTTTGAAATAATACTTTCAATTTCAAAATATTTAAAAATGATAAGAAGATTAAAAAATTATATAATTAAAAATGATTATGATTTAGTTTTAACTATAGACTCACCAGATTTTAATTATAACCTTGTAAACCAATTAAGAAAATCAAATTATAACAATAAAATAATACATGTAGTTGCTCCAACTGTTTGGGCTTGGAGATCATATAGGGCAAGGAAATTTGCAAATATTTTTGATGAAATTTTTCTATTATTTAATTTTGAAAAAAAATATTTCAATTTTGATAATATAAATAAAACTTTTATTGGACATCCAATTTTTCATATAAAAAAAAGAGAGAATAAAGGTAAATATCAGTACCTCTCTTTTTTACCAGGTAGTAGACAAAATGAAGTATTAAAACTTATGAAATATTACAGTTATATTGAAAAATACATATCTAATAATAATCTTAATTATAAAATATTTATTCCAACTTTGCCTCATCTTGCCTCTTTAATTAAAGAAAATACTAAGCAATGGAAAACTGAGACTATAATCTCAACTGATATGAGTAAATTTGATGAATATTATGAAGATGTCTATATAAGTATAACTTGCTCTGGTACTGCCTCTTTAGAAATTGCCAAAAGGAATATTCCTCAAATAGTAATCTATAAACTTAATTATTTTACAGAAATTTTAATCAAGCCTTTTGTAAGAGTGAAATACGCAAATCTTATAAATATTATAAGTAACAAAATGATTATTCCAGAAGTTGTGAACTCAAATTTAAATGAAAAAAAGTTATTAAATATTTTTCTAAATTTATTTAATGATAGAAAAAAACAAGAAACTCAAATTAACTCAATTAATATACATCTTAAAGAAATTGTTCATGATTTTAGCCCTTATGATGTGAGTGTGAGTCGTATAAATAAGTTAATTAATCCTTCTTCCAAAGCCAATTAAAAATTGATTTTTTTTCTCTAGAAGATTCAACTTGATAAGGCCTAGCTTTATAACCAGTGTATAATTGACGAGGTCTGCCAATTTTATTAATAGGATCTTCTATCATTTCTTTCCATTGTGATATCCATCCTACAGTTCTTCCTATTGCAAATAGCACTGTAAACATGCTTGTAGGGAAACCTAATGCTTTTAGAATTATACCTGAATAGAAATCTACATTTGGGAATAATTTTTTACTAATAAAATATTCATCTTTAAGAGCTATTTTTTCTAATTCTATTGCAATTTTAAGCAATGGATCATCTTGCATATTTAACTCTTCTAAAACATCGTGCGCACTTTCTTTCATCACAGTGGCTCTTGGATCATAGTTTTTATAAACTCTATGCCCAAAACCCATTAATCTAAAAGAGTCATTTTTATCTTTAGCTTTATCTATAAATTTTTGTATATTTGATACATCACCAATCTCTTCTAACATTTTAATTACTGCTTCATTAGCTCCACCATGAGCTGGTCCCCATAAAGATGCAATACCAGCAGCAATACATGCAAAAGGATTTGCGCCTGATGAACCTGCCAATCTTACTGTTGAAGTGGATGCATTTTGTTCATGATCAGCATGTAATGTAAAAAATCTATCCATTGCTCTAACAATTTTTGAACTCACCTTGTAATCTTCTGATGGTACAGAAAATGTCATGTATAAAAAATTTTCAGCATAAGAAAGGTCATTTCTTGGATAAACAAATGGTTGACCAATGGAATATTTATAAGCCATTGCACCTATTGTGGGAATTTTTGCTATTAATCTATGACAGGCAATCATTCTTTGATTAATGTCTGAAAAATCAGTACTGTCATGATAAAAGGCTGAAAGGGCACCAACAACACCTACCATAATTGCCATAGGGTGCGCATCTCTTCTAAAACCCCTGTATAAATTTACTAGTTGCTCATGCAACATTGTATGATTGGTTATTACATCTTTAAATTTCTGCTTGTCTTCAGGAGACGGTAATTCACCGTGCAGTAAAAGATAACAAACTTCAAGAAATTCACTTTTTGAGGCTAAGTCATGAATATCATATCCTCTATGACGTAAAATTCCTTTTTCACCATCTATGTAAGTTATTCCTGATTCACATGAAGCAGTTGAAGTAAAACCTGGATCAAAAGTAAATAAACCTGTTTCTTGATAAAGTTTACGAATATCCAAAACATTTGGACCATCTTTACTTTCAATAAGTGGAATTTGATACGATTTACCACTCTCATTGTTGAATAGAGTAAACTGTTTATCGTTAACTTTATTATCTTCGTAATCAGCCATATTTAATTATCTCTATATTGATTTAATCTATCAATAGTATCTTTTTTACCTAATATTACAAAAATATCAGAAATTGAAGGCCCTTGATAGGAATTTATTAATAAAAATCTAATTGGTTTACCTAAAATGGGGAATTTAATTTTATTATTTTTTAAAAAATCATTAATTACATTTTGAATATTATCTCTATTCCAATCATTTATTTCTCTAATTAAATTTAAAAATTCTTTAAAAATACTACCAAATTCTGAGGTCAGTTTTTCTGTTTTATTTATTTTATAATTTTCATCAAAATAAACTTTAATTGTGTCATTCAAATCACTTAGTTTTTTAATATCTTTTTTATAAACATTAAAAATATTTTTCATTTTTGTCTCGTCTTTTTGTAGATATTTATTTAATTCAACATCACTTTCACAAAATTTTATGAATTCTTCTATTCCGTTTTCTTTTCTTAAATAAAAATTATTAAAAAAATCTAATTTATCAAAACTAAATATACTAGATGATTTAGATAAATTTGATATTTCAAAATTTTCAATTATTTCATCTAATTCAATAGTTTCTGATTTCTCTTTGTTATTTGACCAACCTAAAAGTATAAGATTGTTAATAATAGCTTCTTTTAAATATCCATCATTTTTCAAATCTAAAATATTAACTGCACCATGTCTTTTTGATAATTTTGTTCCATCTTCTCCATGAATAAGAGGAATATGAGCATATTGAGGTATATCCCAATTCATAAATTTATATATGTAGTATTGTCTAAAAGTATTAATAAAATGATCGTCACCTCTAATAATGTAATTAATTCCTAAATCATGATCATCAACTACTACGGATAACATATAAGTGGGTGATTGATCTTTTCTTAGTAAAATGAAATCATCTAACTCTAAATTTGCTACTGTAACGTCTCCTTGAATTGTATCTTTAATTTTCAAATTGCCTTCATCTGGTACATCTAATCTAACTACAAAACCTTCATTTCTACTTTGAATATCATTATCATTTTTACATTCAGTACATATTTTTTTAGAATAATTTTTATTTTCTTTAATTAACTTTCTTTGGCGAGCTATTTTTTCTTCAGAACATATACATTTAAAAGCTTGCTTTTTTTGAAGTAATTCTTTAGCAATTTTCTGATGTCTTGATAATCTTTTAGACTGAACTTGAATGTTCTCATCCCAATTAAACCCAAGCCATTTTAAAGAATTAGTTATGTTGTCTGTGTATTCTTGTTTTGATCTTTCATGATCTGTATCTTCGATTCTCAAGTAGAATTTAGATGATGCTGATTTCTTACTTAAAATATAATTAATTAGAGCTGTTCTGGCACCTCCAAGATGAAGATTACCAGTAGGAGAGGGTGCAAATCGTGTTTTTAACATAGTCATCTTAAAATTAAGATAAACTATTAATTATATTTTCTTATAATACCAGATAAAGTCCCTTGGACTTGGATTTCACCTGCTTCATATTCCTTTGTCTGAAAACTTTGATTAGCAGGAATTAACAAGACCTTGTTTCGATCAAATTTAATAGTTTTTAGAGTAACTTCGTTATCTTGTGTAATAACAGCTGCAATCTTTCCATTTTCAACATTATTTGTCTTTTTTATCACAGCAATATCACCGTCAAATATTCCTTTATCTATCATAGATAGACCTTTTACTTTTAATCCAAAATATTTAGCATTTGGTGATGTCATCGAAGAGGGTACAGAAACAAATTCATCAGCATTTTCAATTGCTTCTATTGCTTCACCTGCAGCTATTGCACCAATTAATGGGATATTAATACTATTAGACAAAGAATTTTCATCAGTAATGTTATCTTTATTAATAATTTCCATTGCTCTTGCTTTGTGTTTTAATCTTTTAATAAAACCTCTTTCTTCTAAACTAGTAATTAATCTATGAATACCTGACTTTGATTTTAGATTAACTGCACTTTTCATTTCCTCAAAAGATGGGGAGATTTCATTACTTGAAATATAATTTTTTAAATAATCGTATAGCTCTTTTTGTTTTTTTGTAAGCATTAACTGTTCAATATATGTTCTTTAAGATCAAAACAAGAACAAATATAAATATCTATATTTTTCAGTTATTTAAATATTAGATTTACCACCTGTTTTCGAAACAAGGTTTATATTTTGAATTATAATTTTTTTATTTAAGTACTTACACATGTCATAAATTGTCAGACAGCTAATTGTAACTGCAGTTAATGCCTCCATTTCCACACCAGTATTTGCATTTGTTTTAACTGTACTTTTGACAATAAAAGTAAATTTTTTATCATTTTTTATTATCTCAATATTTATGTGATTGATTGGAATATTATGACAAAGCGGTATCAATCTAGAAGTTTCTTTTGCCCCCATAATACCACCAATTATTGCAGTTTTTTCTAGGTTCCCTTTTTTTGTCTCAAATGATTTTATTTTTTTATATGTTTCTTTATCAAATTTAATTTCACCAGAGGCAACTGCTACTCTTTCTGTGACATCTTTATTTGATATGTCAATTATATAAGGATTTCCTTTTTTATTAATATGACTCATTTAAAAGCAATTTTCCAATTTTCTTTTCTTTATCTTTAGACTTTAACAAACTTTCTCCAATTAAAAAATTATATATCCCTGTTGAATTAAATTTTTTTATATCATCAGAAGTTTTAATTCCACTCTCTGCAATTAAAATATAATCATTAGTTAAATTTTTATTCAAATTTATTGCGTTATTTAAATTGATTTCAAGACTTTTAAGATTTCTATTATTAATTCCAATCACAGGGTAGTCTAATTTGATTGCTCTTTTCAGTTCGTCTTCATCATGAACCTCTATAATACAATCTAATTTTAATTCATTTGCATAATTTATAAATTCTATTGCTTGAGCGTCTGATAGTATTGATAAAATTAATAATATACAATCAGCTTGATAAATCTTACTTTCCAAAATTTGATATTTATCAATAATAAAATCTTTTCTTAAAATAGGTAAATTTGTTTTCTTTTTTACCAGAGATAAATGATCAATATTTCCTAAAAAATATTTACTTTCTGTTAAAATCGATAACGCTTCAATACCAGATCTTTCATATAAAATAGCAATGTCTTCTGGTTTATAATCTGAAATTATTTCACCCGCACTTGGACTTTGTTTTTTTACTTCACCAATTATAAAATTTTTTTTATTTTTTTGAGCTGAAAGTAATTTTTCTTTAAATTCACGTTTCTCTAATTTTGAGGAAATTAATTTTTCTAATGTTTTAAAAGAACATCTTTTCTTTGTTTCTTCTAATTCTTTAGATTTATCTTCACAAATTTTTTGAAGTATATTACTCATTAATTAGTGAATTTACAAAATTTTTTGTAACTCCTTCCTCAATTGTTTTTTTTGCTAAATCAAAACTCTCTTTTAGATTATTTCTTAAATTGGATAAATATATTGCCGCTCCTGCATTTATTTCTACAATCATTTGAAATTCTCTATAATCACCATTAATCATTTTATTAAAACAATTTGCATTATATTCTGGATCTCCACCTTTTATATCTTCTAATTTAATTAAATCATAACCATAGTCTCTTGGATCAAAACTATATTCCAGAACTTTATTATCTTTCAATTCGTTTATAAGAGTATTATCTGATAAGCTTATTTCATCTAAACCATCTAATCCGTGAACAACCATCGCTTTTTCAGAACCTAGTTCTTTTAAGCAATTACAATGCATAGAAACTAAATTTTTTGAATAGACTCCTAGAAGCTGTTTACTTGCTTTAGCAGGATTTGTAAGAGGGCCTAATAAATTAAAAATTGTTCGTGTAGCTAAATTCTTACGAACATTAATTACATTCTTCATGGCAGAATGATGATTTTGAGCAAATAAAAAGCAAAAATTTTTATTGGATAATGAGTTTTCTAAATCTTCTACATTATTTGTAATCTTATAACCTATTTTTTCTAGCATATCTGCAGAACCTGATTTTGAACTAACCGAACGGTTACCATGCTTTGCTATAGTAACGCCAGCGCTTGCAGCAACTATTGCTGCACTTGTTGATATGTTTAATGTGTCTTTCATATCTCCACCCGTACCACAAGTATCAATTGTATTTTCAGGAGAGTTTATTTTTAGAGATTTCTCTCTCATTACTTTGGCCGCACCGATAATTTCTTCTTTTGTTTCACCTTTTAACTTTAAACCAATTAGTATTGATGTAATTTTAATATCATCTAATTCTCCACTCATAATTTTATTGAATATATACATACTCTCTTCAATATTCAGATTTTGTTGTGCAAGAATTTTATTTAAAATTAAAGTTTGATCCATTATTTTGCTAAGTTTAAAAAGTTTTTTAAAATAATTTTACCCATATCAGTACCTATACTTTCTGGATGAAATTGTAGTCCAAATATTGGTAATTTTTTATGTGCAATACCCATTATAATCTTATTATTTGTTTCAGCGGTAATTAAAAAATCTCTAGGCATAGTTCTTTTATCAATTATAAGAGAGTGATATCTAGTTGCTTTAAATTTTCTTTCTACATTTTTAAATATAGAGTGTCCAAAGTGATTAATTGTATCAACTTTTCCGTGCATGATTTCTTTGCATTTAATGATTTTACCTCCAAAAGCTTGACCTATAGTTTGATGTCCTAAACAAATGCCAAGTATAGGAAACTGTTTAGATAATTCTGCAACGATATTAAGACTTATTCCAGCTTCATTTGGTGTGCACGGACCTGGTGAAATAACTATAGATTTAGGTTTTAATTTACGAATGTTATTTATAGAAATTTTGTCATTTCTAAAAACAACAACCTTCTGATTTAAATCCAATAAGTAGTGTTTTACATTGTAAGTAAAACTATCATAATTATCTATCAGTAATATCATATATCGAATTTGTATGAATCCTCAGCAGCTGCCATTAACGCACCTGCTTTATTCAAAATTTCTTGATGTTCATTTTTTGGGACCGAGTCATAAACTATTCCAGCACCTGCCTGAATGTATAATTTATTATCTTTTACAAGCCCAGTCCTCAAACTAATACAAGTATCCATGTCTCCATTAGAATCAAAATAACCCATACAACCAGCATAAAAACTTCTATTTAAATTTTCAAGTTTCTCTATGATTTCCATCGCTCTTATTTTTGGTGCACCAGAAACTGTACCTGCTGGAAATCCAGCCATTAAAGCATCTAGAGCATCTAAATTATTATCTATTTTTCCCTCAACGTTTGAAACAATATGCATTACATGAGAGTAGTATTCTATAATCATCTTTTCAGTAACATTCACTGTTCCTTTTTTTGCAACGCGACCAACATCGTTCCTTCCTAAATCTAAAAGCATTAAGTGTTCTGCGAGTTCTTTCTTATCATTAAGTAAGTCATTAGATAAATAAAGGTCTTCAGAGGCATTCTTTCCTCTTTTTCTTGTTCCAGCAATTGGTCTTATCGTAACTTTTTTATTTCTTAATTGAACCATTAATTCTGGACTAGATGCAACAAGGCCTATTTTATTGAAGTTAAGATTTACAAGATAAGGAGATGGATTAAGTCGTCTTAACGATCTGTAAAGATTGACTGCCTTTAAATTATATTTTGTTTCAAATCTCTGTGAAGGCACAACTTGGAAGATATCTCCATTTTTAATATATTCTTTTGCTTTATTTACAATTTTATAAAATTGTTCTTTCTTAAAATTTGATTTAAATTTTAATTTAGATTTTTTATTTTTCTTTTGCGCAGGTTTTAAAATACTTTTTTCTAACTTTTTAATTGTTTTATCAATAAGTAATTTATTTTTTCTATAGGCTTTTTCTGCTGAGATTTTTTTACTTGGATACGTAACTGTCATAAGGGAAATAATATCTTTAATATTATCAAAAACTGCGACAATTTTTGGTCTAATTAAAATTGCGTCAGGTATTTTTATATTGTCCTTATTAATAAGTTTAATTTTTTCAATATATTGAATCATTGGATATCCTAGATATCCAACTAGTGTTGGGAAAGGAACGTCAATTTCATTATTTTTAAATTTTGAGATTTTTACAAGTTCTTTAAGACTATGAATTGGCTTTTGATCTAGTTTGTAATCAAAATTATGATCCAAATATTTAATTTTTGCCTTACCTTTTTCAACTGTCCAAATTAAATCTGGATCACAACCAAGTAGTGAGTAACGTCCTCTTTTACTTCCACCCTCCACTGACTCTAATAGAAAGGAATATTTTTCTGATTTACCAATTTTTAATAATGATGAAAAAGGCGTTTCTATATCAGCAATGAGATTTTTTTTTAATATCTGAGGTAAGCCTTTGTTATATTGGCTTATAAATTTTTTTTTTTCTACACTCATTTATATTGAGATAAAAGACCATTAATAAGCTCATCATTGAACGATATTTCTTTTGTTTTTATAATCTCACTACCAAATGCTGTTTTTAAATCGCTTATTAAATTAAGGTTTGAAATATTTTCACCTTCTTCAGCCATCTTTATATTTTTAATATTAGCAAAATAGATACCATTTTCATCTGCTTCAAAAGTTACTTTATCAATATCAGTTTCAAAAATTTTTTGTTTAAAAGATATTGGTAATTCATCATTATTCCTTAAAGACAAGGTTAAATTTTCTGGACTAATTGAATAATATTTACTTATGTTTGTAAAAATCTCTTTATTATTGTCAAAAATATTTTCTGCTTGTTCAGTTTTTTTTGCAATAATAAAATTATCTAGAAGGATATCAAAGATACTATCAATACTTTCTATTTTTGAAGGATATATATCATCAATATTTACAATAAATGATGTATCATTATCAATATCTACTAAATCACTCACAAAATCTTTATTTTGAGTAAAAGAAAATGAAATTATATTGCTTAACTTAGGATCATCTTCATTATTATTGTTTATTATTTTTTTCTTATTAATTAATTTAAGATTATTTTGATCTGCTATTTCATTAATTGAAAATCCATCAATAATTTGTTGGTCAAGACTTGATTTTAATTCATTGAAGTAATTATCTAATTCAAAATTAGTCAAAGTATTATTTATTTCATCCTTTACTTCATCAAATTTTAATTCTTTTTTTAGAAAAATTTCATCCAACATAATTACATGATATGCCAAGGTAGTTTGTACTACATCCGATATACTTCCTTCGGTTAATTCAAATATCGCATTTGCAAGTTGATCCAAAACTTTGTTTCTATCAACATTCTTGAATTCATTAAAAATAATATTATTTTCTTCTGCATATTGAATAATTTCTTCATTAGATTTTCCAGAAACAATTAATCTAAAATCATCTGCTTCTTCTTTAGATTTAAAATTAAATTGTTTGAATGTTCTCTCTTCGGGATTAATAAATAAGTTTTTATTATTATTATAATATTCTTTAATACTATTTTCTGATGGTAAAAAATTATCTCTAAAATCACTTTTGTTTATTAATATATATGAAATATTTCTCTCTTCACTAGTCATGTATTCAGCAGAGTTATTATTAAAATAATCTAATAATTCCTTATTATCTTTTGTGATTTGATCTTTATTATAGTTTTCTAGTTTAATTCCATTGTAAGGTATTTTAAGTAACTCAATTTCTCTACTCTGATTATCGTACTTATTAAAATTTATTTGCAATTGTGATGGATAATTTTTTTGAAAGAAAAGATTATTAAATACATTAGCTCTAGTCTCATAATCAATTAAATCCACAAGATCTTCAATTTTTAAACCTTGTCTTCTTAAAAAGGTATTCAACATTTCATCATCTAATTTATTGTTGATATATAGATCTGGAAAATTCCTTTTTGTTTCTTTTGCAATCGTTGTGTCATCTAAAATAAAATTTATTTTATCAAACTCATTTTCAAAAATTGCATTATTTACTAGATTTTGAAGTGCAATTTGATGAACTTGAAAGCTTCTAATTTGATCACCAGTTAATTTACTTCCAATCATTTGAGAGAATTGATTAATATTCATATCCATTGATCTAAGAAATTTTGTTGTTGAGATTGGTGTGCCTGAGATATTCGCTACAAAATTATCAGAATTAAATAAATTAGAGTACCTTTGAGATCCTCTAAAAAAGAATAAACTGGCTGCAAAAAGAATTGCTAACCCAATACCAATCCATGATTTTCTAAATGATCTCATAAAATTTCTATTGCTTCTATAATATTAGTTTCTATAAATAAAAGTAATTATGGTAAATCTTGACGAATATTTTTCTATTTTTATAGCAAATTGGAAATTAAATGGAAATTCCTCGTTTTTAAAAGATTATTATGAAAAATTAAAAGTTAATTCTAATAATTGTACGATTATCTGCTCACCTTCAATTTACTTAAAATCACTAAAAGTAAATAATGAAAACTTATTTTGTGGTGCACAAGACGTCTCCTCTTATAAAGAGGGTGCTTACACAGGAGAATTATCTGCCTCAATGCTGAAAGATAATAATATTGATTTTTGTTTGGTTGGACATTCTGAAAGACGACAATACTTTGCTGAAACGAATGATAACGTAAATATTAAAAGTTCAAACCTCATTGAAGAAAATATTATCCCAGTTATATGTATAGGTGAAACTTTAGAGCAGAAAGAAAATAACTTAACTGAACAAATCTTATCTTCGCAAATTAAGGACAGTATTCCAAATTCAGCAAATCATCAAAATGCGTTAATTGCTTATGAGCCAGTTTGGGCAATAGGAACAGGATTAACACCAACTTTGGATGAAATAAATCAAGTACACGAATTAATTAAAAATTTTGATACTAAATTTAGAAACTTTAAGGTTCTCTATGGAGGTTCTGTAAAATCTTCAAATTCTAAAGAAATTAATGAGTTAAATCATGTTGACGGTTGTTTAATTGGTGGAGCTTCTCTAAAAGTTGATGAATTCAATATAATTATATCTTGATAAATTAAATCTAATAAATATAAGTCAACAAATGACTACTCTTATTGTAATACAACTTATACTAGCAATTGCTCTTGTGATTTTAGTATTATTACAAGGATCAGATAATGAGGGTTTAGGTCTTGGAGGTGGAACTTTTGGTGGAATGATGTCAGCTAGAGGATCAGCTAATCTTCTTTCAAGACTAACAGCTATTACTGCAACTTTATTCATGATCATGAGTGTTGTATTAACAATAACTGCATCCGTTGGATCAGATCGTAATGTATTAGAGTCACTTCCTTCAATTAATACTGAAGAAACTTCTGAAGAACCATCTATACCAGAAAATAATTAATTATATCTTGCTATAAATAGATCTATTATGTATCACGGTATTCCGTAATGCATTTTGTTTTTATTACGGGTGGTGTGGCTTCTTCTCTTGGAAAAGGTATAGCCTCAGCCTCTCTAGCAACTCTTCTTAAAAGTAGAAAATTTAAAGTAAGGATTAGAAAGTTAGATCCTTATCTAAATGTTGATCCAGGAACAATGAGTCCATATCAACATGGAGAAGTATATGTGACAGATGATGGGGCAGAAACAGATTTAGATCTTGGTCATTACGAAAGATTCACAAATCAGTCTGCTAAACAATCAGATAGCGTGTCGTCAGGTAAGATTTATTCCAATGTTCTTCTAAAAGAAAGGAAGGGAGATTACCTTGGTTCAACAATTCAGGTAATTCCTCATGTTACCAATGAAATAAAATCATTCATTAATAGTGATTTAAAAAATGAAGATATCGCAATTTATGAAATAGGAGGAACAGTTGGAGATATTGAATCTCTACCTTTTTTAGAAGCAATAAGACAAATTAGAAATGATAAAAATATTTCATCGGCATTAATTCATATGACTTATATTCCATATTTAAGTTCAGCAGGTGAGTTAAAAACGAAACCTACTCAACATTCAGTTAAAGAACTTCTAAATGCTGGTATTCAACCAGATATAATTATGTGTAGATCTGAACAACCAATAGATAATGACTCAATTTCTAAAATATCTTTATTTTGTAATGTTAAAAAAGAGTCGGTAATTCCTGCATTAAATGCAAGATCAATTTATGAAGTTCCTTCATTATATTCTAAATATGGTTTGGATGAAGCTCTCCTTAAACAATTGGGTTATAAACCAAAAAATCATAAACTAAATTTAAAGCCTTGGATCGATCTTCAAAAAAAAATTAAAAAAAGAAAACATAAAGTAAAAATTGCAGTAGTAGGAAAATACACAAATCTTAAAGATAGTTATAAATCACTTAATGAAGCATTGGTTCACGGGGGTATAGAAAATTCTGCTGATGTAGATATTCAATGGATTAATTCTGAAAAAGAAAACAACATTAGTTTAATGCAAAAATTAAAAGGTTGTGATGGAATTCTAATTCCGGGTGGTTTTGGTATTCGTGGTATTAATGGAAAAATTAATGCCATCAAATATGCGAGAGAAAATAATATTCCTTTTTTTGGAATTTGTCTTGGAATGCAGTTAGCTGTTATTGAAATAGCACAAAATGTACTAAAAATTAAAAATGCTCATTCTTCAGAATTTAAGAAAACTACTAAATCAGTTGTAGGGTTAATGACAGAATGGGTAAATAAAAATAAGATCGAAAAAAGAGATAAAAATAGTGACAAGGGTGGAACGATGCGTCTTGGAGCATACAAAGCTGTTTTGAAAAAAAATTCAAAAATCTTTTCCATATATAAAAATAAAGTAATTAGCGAGAGACACAGACATAGATACGAAGTAAACCAGAAATTTCTATCAAAATTTGAAAACAAAGGTTATTATTTCAGTGGAATGTCACCAGATGGATTATTACCTGAAGTACTTGAGAGTAAAAAACATAAATGGTTTATAGGAGTTCAATTTCATCCAGAGTTAAAATCAAGACCATTAGATCCTCATCCTCTTTTCGTATCATTTATAAAGGTTGCAATTAATGATTAATATCAATCTAAAAAATTTTTCTATCTCAAATAATTCTCAATTTGTTTTAATTGCAGGTCCATGCGTAATAGAAAATGAAAGTCACTCACTGATGATTGCAGAACAGCTACATAAAATATGTGATGATGTTGGTATTAATTTAATTTTTAAATCTAGTTTTGATAAGGCAAATAGATCAAGTATTAATAGTGACAGAGGTATTAAGCTTGATGACGCATTAAAAATATTTGAAAAAATTAAAACTAGTTTAAATTTACCAATACTTACCGATCTCCATAATGAAGATCAATGTAATCAATTAAATCAAGATAGCATTATTGATATTCTCCAAATACCTGCTTTTTTATGCCGTCAAACAGATTTATTATTAGCTGCAGGTAATACAAATAAAATTATTAATGTTAAAAAAGGTCAATTTTTATCACCAACTGACGTTAAAAATATTTTTACCAAGATAGAAACTACAAATAATAAAAACATTATGATTACTGAAAGAGGAACATCTTTTGGTTACAACACACTAGTAAATGATTTTAAAGGTATAGATATTATGAAAAAATATGAGTATCCTGTAATTTTTGATGCAACTCATTCTGTTCAACAACCAGGAGGATTAGGTGATAAAAGTGGTGGTCAAAGAGAACATATCCCTTCTTTATGCAAAGCTGCTATTTCTATTGGTGTAGCTGGTTTATTTTTAGAAACACATAATGATCCAGATAATGCACCTAGTGATGGACCAAACATGATTAACATAAAAGATTTAAAAAATTTATTAATTCAACTTAAACAATTTGATGATATAGCGAAAAACAATGCCTAAAATAACAAACATAAAAGCAAGACAAATAATAGATAGCAGAGGAAATCCTACTGTTGAATGTGATATAGAATTTGAAAATTCAACATTTGGAAGAGCTGCGGTCCCAAGTGGAGCATCTACTGGAGTGCATGAGGCTTTAGAATTGCGAGATAATGATAAAACCAAATACAAAGGTAAAGGAGTTCTGAAAGCAGTAGGAAATATCAATGATACAATTTCTAATGAACTAGTTGGAAAATCATTTGAAAATATTTCTTCTTTTGATGATTTTTTATTAGAACTTGATGGTACGGAAAATAAATCTAACTTAGGCGCTAATGCAACACTTGCTGCAAGCTTAGCTTTTGCAAAATGTTTAGCTTCTTCTGAAGGTCATGAATTGTATTCTTTTCTTGGTCAAGAACATACAATGAGTCTTCCAGTCCCAATGATGAATATTATTAATGGTGGGTCACATGCAGATAACGATGTTGATATTCAAGAATTTATGGTTGCTCCTATAGGTGCAAATAATTTTTCAGAGGCACTTCAATATGGTTGCGAAATATTTCATTCATTAAAGTCACTTTTAAAATCAAAAGGCTTAAACACAAATGTTGGTGATGAAGGTGGATTTGCTCCTAACATAAATAGTTCTAGTGAAGTCATAGAAACGGTTTTAAAATCAATTGAGGATGCAGGTTTTAAACCCGGAAAGGATATTTATCTTTCACTTGATGTTGCATCAACTGAATTTTACAAAAATAATAAATATGATTTACAAGGAGAAAAAATTGTTTTGTCTTCTGATGAAATGATAAAATATTTAGAGAAATTAGTAAATGCTTACCCAATATATTCTATTGAAGATGGAATGTCAGAGGATGATTGGGATGGTTGGTCTAATTTAACATCAACAATAGGGAAAAAAGTTCAATTAGTTGGCGACGATTTATTTGTTACAAATAAAAAAAGATTACAAAAAGGTATATCAGAGGGCGCAGGGAATTCCATTTTAGTAAAAGTAAATCAAATAGGAACTCTAAAAGAAACATTAGAATCAATTAAATTGGCTAAAGAAAATAATTTTACTACTATAATATCACATCGCTCTGGTGAGACTGAAGATACGACTATTGCTGATTTATCAGTCGGTGTTTCAGCAGGTCAAATTAAAACAGGATCATTATCGAGAACTGATAGAACGGCAAAATATAATCAATTATTAAGAATTGAAGAGGCATTAAAAAGCGAAGCAAAGTATGCCGGAGCTTCTATCTTAAATAATAATTGACAGTCTCGAACTTAAATATGCTATTTAAATAGAAAATGAACAAATCATTAGCTTTAAAAAATAAATTTTATTTTTATTTGTCTTTTTTGTTTATTTTTTTTCTATTTGTTTATCTTCTTTATTTTCTTGTAAATGGTGAGAGGGGATTGCTAAAATATTTAAGTCTTAATAATCTTAATGCTCAATATAATGAACAATATATGTCCTTAAAAAAGGAAAATGAATTTTACCTAGATAGAATTAAAAGATTACAACCAAATACTATAGATTTGGACTATTTAGATGAGACATTTAGGAAAGTTACAGGATTTACTTCAGAAAACGAAACAGTTATAATTATAGAGTAGATTGATTTATTTGACAAAAAATCACCCTAATTATAATTAAAGATTATCATATGAAAAAACTTCAAAAAGCAGATTATATTAAGATGTACTCTTTTATGCTCAAGATTAGAAGATTTGAGGAAAGAGCAGCTCAACTTTACGGGATGGGTAAAATTGGTGGCTTTTGTCATTTATATATTGGTCAAGAAGCTGTTGTTGTTGGTATATTAATGACAATTGATAAGAATGACTCAGTTGTAACAACTTACAGAGATCATGGCCATATGATTGCTAGGGGATTAGATCCAAAACGTATTATGGCAGAATTGACTGGCAGAGAAGATGGTTACTCTGCTGGTAAAGGTGGGTCAATGCATATGTTCTCTAAAGAAAATAATTTTTATGGTGGTCATGGTATTGTTGGAGCCCAAGTACCAATTGGAACAGGTATTGCATTCACACATAAATATAATGGAGAAAAAAATATATGTAGAACATATATTGGTGATGGAGCAATGAATAACGGACAAGTTTTTGAGGCTTTTAATTTAGCAGCTTTATGGAAGCTTCCCGTTTTATACATTATTGAAAATAATAAATATGGAATGGGTACTTCTGTAGATAGAGCTGCTGCCGGATTGGACTTATATAAAAGAGGTGAGGCATTTGGTATTCCTGGTGAGAAGGTAGATGGAATGAATATATTTTCGGTCATAGAAGCAGCAGACAAGGCTGGTAAATATGTCAGGGAGGGTAATGGGCCTTATATTATTGAAGTACAAACATATAGATATAGAGGACATTCAATGTCAGATCCTGCAAAATATAGAACGAAAGAAGAATTAGATAATTATAAGCAAACCGATCCTATTGAAATAGTCAAAGCTGAAATTTTAAAGAAAAAAATTGCAACTAATGATGAAATTAAAAAAATTGATAAAGATACTTTAGAAGAAATAAAAAATGCAGCTGAATTTGCAACCAATAGTCCTTTTCCAAAGGACAGTGAACTTTATACGGATGTTTATTTATAAATATGAGCACAGAAATTTTAATGCCCGCATTATCTCCAACAATGACAGAAGGGAATCTGTCTAAATGGTTAATTAAAAAAGGAGATACTGTTAAGGCTGGTGATTTGATTGCTGAAATTGAAACTGACAAAGCAACAATGGAAGTAGAAGCGGTAGATGAAGGTGTTGTTCTTGATCTTTTATTTAAAGAAGGAGAAGCCAATATTCCAGTAAATAAAGCTATAGCTATTATTGGTGATCCGAATGAAAAAGTTGAAGTAAAAAAAGATGCTCCCATTGAAAAAGTAATTGAAGAAAAGAAAATTGAAAAAAATATTGAAACAAAAATTGAGAATAAAAAAGATGATATAATCGATACACCATCACCTCAAATAGAAGAAGATAGAAATTTAAGTTCAGAAGATATTACTATGCGTCAAGCCCTTAGAGATACAATGGCCGAAGAAATGAGAAAAGATAATAAAGTTTTCATACTTGGAGAGGAAGTTGCCGAGTATCAAGGCGCGTATAAAGTAACACAAGGTCTTCTTCAAGAATTTGGCAAAGAAAGAGTATTAGATACACCTATTTCCGAACATGGATTTACTGGATTAGCAGTTGGGGCAGCATTTAAGGGATTGAGACCAATCTTAGAATTCATGACTTTTAATTTTTCTATGCAAGCAATTGATCAAATTATAAATTCAGCTGCAAAAACTCTTTACATGTCTGGAGGACAAATTAATTGTCCAATTGTTTTCAGAGGACCTAATGGTGCTGCTGCCCAAGTTGCTGCACAACATAGTCAGGATTTTTCTTCCTGGTATTCTCAAGTGCCAGGTTTAAAAGTTATTGCACCATCTACTCCTTATAACGCAAAAGGCTTGTTAAGATCTGCAATATCAGACCCAAATCCTGTAATTTTTCTAGAAAATGAAATTCTTTATGGATTAAAAGGTCCCGTTAACAATGATATTAACTTCTCGATACCAATTGGAAAAGCAAATATAGAAAAAGAAGGGTATGATTTAACGATTGTAACTTATTCAATAATGTTGCATAAATCAAAAGAAGCTGCATTAAGACTAAAAGAGGAATACAATTTAGATGCAGAAATTATTGATTTACAAACTTTACGACCTTTGGATACGGAAACAATTTTAAATTCAGTTAAAAAAACTAATAGACTAATCACTGTCGAAGAGTCATGGCCATTTGGTAGTGTTGGTTCTGAAGTTGCAAATATTGTTCAAAGAGATGCATTTGATTATTTAGACTCACCAGTGATAAAAGTTAATAGTGCTGATGTTCCAATGCCATACGCATTAAGCTTAGAAAAATTATATCTTCCTCAAGTTGATGATATTATAAATGCTGCAAAAAAAGTAAGTTATATAAACTAAATGCCAATTAAAGTTTTAATGCCTGCATTATCTCCAACAATGTCAGAGGGTGTAATTAATAAGTGGTTAGTTAATGTTGGTGATACTGTTTCAGCTGGAGATATATTAGCTGAAATTGAAACAGATAAAGCAACAATGGAAGTTGAGGCAGTTGATGAGGGTGAAATTACACATTTAATTGATACAGCACCAAATAAACAAATTGCTGTTAATTCTGTCATTGCTCTAATCAATGGTAGCAAAGATGAAAGATTAGAAGATTATAATGATAAAGATCAAGCTGTAAACAGTGAAGAAAAAAATGAAGTTTCAGAAACACCTAAAGTAAATACTGAAGTAGATAAAAGTCAAATAATGGAAAGAAATAAAAATTCAAACACTAAACAAAATACTAATTTTGCTTCACCGTTTGTTAAAAAATTTTCTCAAGATAATAATATTGATCTAACTCTTATTAAAGGGTCTGGGCCTGATGGTAGGATAATAAAAAAAGATATTCAAAATTTTGAACTACAAATTAACGATGAAAATATTTCTGAAATTGAGCCTTCCAGCATAAGAAAAATAATTGCTGAGAGAACAACAAAAACTAAAAATGAGGTTCCACATTTTTATCTTACTATTGAAACAAGAATGGATAAGTTAATAAATTTAAGAAAAAAAATTAATTTAAATAGTGATGTCAAAATCTCGTTTAATGACCTTATTGTTAAAGCATGTGCAATGGCAATATCTAAAAATCCACAAACAAATATTTCTTGGGTGAATGGTAAAATTCATCAATATAAAAATATTGATATTGCTATAGCAGTAGCTCTAAAAGAAGGATTAATAACACCAATTGTCAGAGAAGCTGATAGAAAAGGATTGGTGGAAATTTCAACAGAGATTAAATCACTTGTAAAAAAAGCTAATCAAAATAAATTATTACCTGAGGAATATAGTGGAGGATCTACAACAATCTCAAATTTAGGTATGTTTGGGATTACAGAATTCCAAGCAATTATCAATCCACCACAATCCAGTATTATTGCAGTTGGGTCTATAGTTCAAAAACCTGTTATTAACAAAGGTACTATTGAAGTTGGGCATACAATGAAATCTACCATTTCAGCTGATCATAGATCATTAGACGGCGCTGTTGCGTCAAAATTACTCAAAGATTTCAGCGATATTTTAGAAGATCCTTTTCAAATTTGGTTGAATAGCTTGGATATGGAAGTTATTTAATCTATATGACTGGACCAAGACATCCTGAAAAAGTAAAAAATAAATCAAACCCCATACCTAAAAAACCAAGTTGGATTAGAGTGAAAGCACCAACTTCAAAATTTTTTAAGGAAACAAACAAACTTCTAAAGGATAAGAAAATCGTAACTGTTTGTGAAGAGGCTGCATGTCCAAATATTGCTGAATGTTGGCAAAAA
The DNA here is from genome assembly GCA_902613275.1 of uncultured Alphaproteobacteria bacterium. Next base: position 36,501 of record CACMGM010000001.1, on the reverse strand, counting down.
AAACATGCTACTTTTATGATACTAGGAGATATTTGCACTAGAGCTTGTGCATTTTGTAATATTAAAACTGGTAAACCTCATTTTATTGATCACGGTGAAGCTATAAGAATTGCTGAGTCAGTTAAACAATTGAATTTAGAACATGTTGTTATTACTAGTGTTGATAGGGATGACTTAATAGATGGTGGAGCATTACATTTTATTAATGTGATAGACTCAATTAAATCTTTAAATCCAAATTGTACAATTGAAATTTTAACACCTGATTTTAAAAATAAACCTGAAGCAATAGATATTTTATCAAAAAATTTACCTGATGTTTTTAATCACAACTTAGAAACAGTACCAAGATTATATCCTTCAATTCGACCGGGTTCACGGTACTTTGTAAGTTTAAATTTACTTAGTCAAATTAAAGAAAAAAATCCAAGTATATTTACAAAGTCTGGTCTAATGGTTGGTTTAGGTGAAACTAAAGAAGAAGTTTATCAAGTAATGGATGATTTAAGAGCAGCTAATGTTGATTTTATTACTATAGGACAATACTTACCACCAACACCAAAGCACGCTAAGCTGGAAAAATTTATTACTCCTGAAGAATTTGAGGAATACAAAAAAATGGCTTACGCAAAAGGGTTTCTAATGGTAGCTTCATCGCCACTTACTCGCTCTAGTTATCACGCATCTGATGATTTTAAAATCATGCAAGAAAATAGGAAAAATAAACTTTATCCAATTCAATGAAGTCATCAAATAGGGAGGAGATAGTCGATCATGACGCAAAAGGACTTTTTGATATCGTTTTAGATATTGAAAGTTATCCTTATTTTATCCCTTGGTGTTCAGCAATGAAAGTACATTCAAAAAGTGAAAAAGAAATCTATGCTGATATGGTTGTATGGTATAAATATTTTATGCCTCAAACTTTTGGTTCACATGTGACTTTTGATAAAAAAAAACTCTCAATTAGCACAACTTATATAGAAGGTCCTCTAAAGGATTTAAAAACCAGTTGGATTTTTGAATCATTAAAAAAAAATCAAACTCGTATCCATTTTAATGTTGAATTTGAGTTTAAACGATTTTTTCATCAAAAAATTGCTGAAGCTTTTTTCCCATTGATTGAAAATAAAATGATTGAATCATTTAAAATCCGTGCAGATGAAATATTAGATTAATTCATTAATTTTTCTAAATATAAAATCTCTAGTTTTTCTTTGTATGTCCAATCTTTTTCCTTTGTATATTTTTTTGAAAATATAATTATTCTTATTAACTTTGATCCCAATATATACTAACCCAACCGGCTTTAACTTTGTTCCACCATTAGGGCCTGCTATGCCAGTTGTGGAAATGCATATTTGTGTTTTTTCATTTTTATACAAACCATTTATCATATCTTCAGCTACTTCTTTACTTACAGCTCCAAATTTAGAGAGATTAGTTTTTGAAACAGATAAATATTTAAATTTAGCTTTATTTGAATAACTTATAATTCCATAAGAGAAAATTTTTGAAACTCCACTGTATTTTGTAATTGTATTTGAGATTAATCCTCCAGTACATGACTCAGCAACAGAAATTGAGATATCTTTCTTTATTAACTTATCTATAATTTTTCTAATAATAGGCATTTAAAATATAAAGAACAATTATTGTATATATTCCTGCTATTAAATCATCAAGAATTACACCAAATGAAGATTTAAGTTTCTTGTCTACTATGTTAGCTGGAAAAATTTTCAATATATCAAAAAAACGAAATAATATAAAAATTAAGATCATTGTTACATAAGGATTTATTATTTTAATTTGATCATAAAATATTAAAATTAAGTATATTCCTAGAAATTCATCGATAACTATTACTTTTGAATCATGTGATTGTGTGTGTGTAGAGAATTTATTAATAAAAAATAATGATAATAAAAAAAATGCAATAAAAAAAACTACAAATATTTCTAAAGGAATAATATTGTATTCAACAATAGGAAATAAAATAACTATTGATAAAAAAGATGCAAAGGTTCCCGGCGGTATTATTTTAATATATCCAGTAAATGATAAAGATACAAAAAAATTAGCTAATTTTATCATTTTTTATATGAACTATCGACTCAGCTGCAATTCCTTCACCATTTCCAATAAAACCAATCTTCTCATTTGTAGTTGCTTTAATTGATACAGAGTTATGTTTAATTTGAAGTAATTTTGATATATTTTTAATCATTTTTGAAACATACCTATTAATTTTAGGTTTTTCAGCTATTATATTGATATCTAGATTTATAATGACATAACCTTTTTCTTTAAGTTTATTTCTGCAATAAATAATAAATTTAGATGAATCTGCATTTTTCCATTTTTTATCTGTGTTGGGAAAGTGGTAACCTATATCTCTCATAGAAAGTGCTCCAAAAATACTGTCACAAATTGCATGAAGTACAACATCCGCATCAGAATGACCAATTAATTTTGAGAAAGGAATTCTAATGCCTCCTAATTTTAATCCGTTTTTAGTTTTTTTATCAATTTGATGAATATCGTAACCAATACCGTATTTTGTTATTGGCTTTCTATATAAATTAAATAACTGAATATCTTCTGGATAAGTAATTTTTATATTATTTTTCTCACCCTTGATAAAATTTATTTTCATTTTTGATTTTTGTAATAATCCTGAATCATCATTAAATTCAAAATTCTTGTATTTGATATGTTCTTTTAAGATCAGATCATAATTAAAACCTTGTGGGGTTTGTATGTTAATTGCTTTTGTTTCCAATTTACTTTTCTTTGTTAATTGTCTATCATTATATTCAACATATGGAATTACATTAGAATTTTTATCTAGTTTAGAAATAATTTTTTTAATTAATTTATTACTACATAAAGGACGCGCAGCATCGTGTATTAAAACATTCTTTATTTTAAATTTTTTCAAATTTTTTAAAGCATTAAAAGAAGAAATTTGTCTAGTAAGACCAGGTTGTGAATAGGTGATTTTTGTTTTCTCAGTAACATTCTTAAGGTTAAAGTAAGTGTTTTGATATTTTTTATCTATTGAAATATTTATAATATCAAAATTTGATAAGTCTAAATTTGAAATAAAATAATTTAAAAAATTAGTACTCCCAATTTTAAAGAATTGTTTAGGAATTTTTTGACCAAATCTCTTTCCTTTTCCACCAGCTAGAATTACAAGTGCATTTTTCATCATTTTAATTTATAATTAATTATATTTATTAATCATTATTTGAAAATTTAACTAAAGTACACAGTGTTTGACTTATCTAAATTACTTAAATCTATACATCTATCAAGATTATCTTTTTATTTATTAATCTTTTTAATCATATTTAGTTTCTCAATAACATTCTATTTAATGCTTCCAAATAATGATTTAGTAAAAGATCCGAGAAGATTACAATTTTTTTTACTAGCAGATGTTGTTTTTGTTATTTTATTGATTTCTATCATTATTAGGCAAATTGTACTTATTTTAGTTAGGAGAAGAAAAAGTTATGATGAATCTAGATTATACATAAAATTTGTAAATTTATTTGCTTCAATGGCTTTAGGTCCGGCTATTGGTCTAGTTATTATTACATCACTTTTCTTCAACTTAGAATTAAGAACTTGGTACGGAGATGCTGTAAGAGATGCTGTTGTAAATTCTAACATTGTAGCAAAAAATTATGAAAATGAGATACAGGCAGAAATAGTTTCTGATACTCAATTAATTATGAGAGAAATATTAAAAGTTTCTCAAAATAATGAAGTAAATATTCAATCAATAAGAGTAGCTTTAAGTGAATTTATTAATTTAAGAACAATTTCAAGTATTTATATATTCAACACTAAAGGTAATATTTACTTAAGCCTTAAAGATCCTGATAATGAATATTTTTCTCTACCTTCAAATGAAATATTTAAAGTTGTTAATCAAAATCGTGTTTTTATTTTTCAATTAAATAAAAATTCTATCACAGCATATAAAAAAATAAATTTTTTAAATGATGTCTACATGCAGGTTAATAGAAATTTAAATATTGATATCTGGGATCATATTAGTGCTACAAAAGAGGCATTTGAAATTTATACTTTGAAAGAAGAGGAAAGTTCAGGAATTCAAATAACTTATTCAATGATATTTGTTCTTTTCTCGATTTGTTTTATATTAGTGGCAATTTTGATTGGATTTAATCTAGCTTCCAATCTTAGTAAGCCTATTACAAACTTAATCAAATCAGCAAATAAAATATCAGAAGGAAATTTTAATGCTAAAGTTAGTGAAGAAGATCAATTTCAGGAGATAAAAGTATTATTATCATCTTATAATAAAATGATTTCTGAAATAGAGAATAAACAAAACGAGTTGATATCAAAAAGCCAAGAAGATGAAGAAAAAAGAATATTTATTGAGGCAATCTTAAGTTTATTAACAATCGGTGTTATTTCTTTAGATAAAGATTTTAATATTTTATTATTCAATAAAACTCTGACAAAATTATTTAGAAATACTAAAACTTTTAAAATAAATGAAAATTTCCTTTTCTATTTTCCCGAATGGAAAAAAATTTTTGAGAACTTCAAAACCTCAAATAAAGTATTATTAAATTTTCAATACGATTTTACTTTATATGATGATCAGAGAAACTTTAATATTAGAGTTATTAAAGAAATTAATGATAATAAAATCGAGGGATATGTTGTTGCTTTAGACGATGCTACATCTCTTATTTTAGCTGAAAAACATGCAGCCTGGTCTGATATAGCAAGAAAGATAGCCCATGAAGTCAAAAATCCTCTCACACCCATTAAACTTTCTGCTGAAAGAATAGAAAAGAAATTTTTAGATCCAAAAACAGATAGGGAGGATATATCACTATTAACTAAAACAATATCAAGACAAGTAGATGATATTGGAAAGTTAGTTGATGAATTTTCATCTTTTGCCAGAATGCCTGAAGCAGAAATCAAACTTGACAACCTATCAAAATGTTTAGAAGAGGCCTACTTACTATATTTCAATACAAGAAAGGATGTAAAGCTTAATTTAATTAAACCTGAAAATGATATTTATTTTCACTTTGATACTCTTCAAATATCAAGATGTTTAAATAACTTAATCAAAAATGCTATTGAAGCCGTAGAAAAAATACCAAATCCAGCAGTTGAAGTATTAATGATTACTGATGATAAAAATATAAAAATAGAAATAAAAGATAATGGTGTGGGAATTGATGAAAAAATGTTGAGTAAAATATTTGAGCCTTATTTTACAACTAAAACGAAAGGAACTGGACTTGGATTATCTATAGTAAAAAGAATTATTGAGGATCATGGTGGTAAAATAAAAATTGAGAAAAATAAAAATATGGCAGGAACAACATCGTTAATTAATTTTGAATACAATGCATAAGGTTTTAATTATTGATGATGAAAAGGATATTTGTTTTCTTATTTCAGAAATTTTAAAAGATGAAAATTATAATACTTCAATTGCTCTTAATTCAGATGAAGCTATTAGTAAATTTAATGAAATTAAACCAGATTTAGTTATTTTAGATGTATGGTTATCTAATAGTAAATTAGATGGTATTGAGATTTTAAAAGAATTCAAATCCATAAATAGTAGTATTCCAATTATTATTATTAGTGGTCATGGAACTGTTGATCTTGCAGTAAAATCTATAAAAAACGGAGCATACGATTTTTTAGAAAAACCATTTAATAGTGATAAATTAATTATTCTTACCAAGAGAGCAATTGAAAGTTCATCATTATTGACTGAAAATAAAAATTTAAAAGATACTTTGATTAAAACAACACCTTTAATAGGAAATTCAGAATTTATTAAAAAAATTAATAAACAATTAAATGAACATAGTTCAAGCAATTCTAGATTATTAATTGAAGGAAAATTTGGTACAGGAAAAAAACATTTTACAAATTTAATACATCAAAACTCACAATTTAAAGATAAGCTTCCTATATCAATTGATTTCAAAAGACTAACAAATGAAGCATTGGATAAGATGTTTTCCGAAAATAAAAATGCAATTAATGAAAATATTTTCTTTCGATCAAACAATAATACTTTAATACTAATAAATATTGAAACACTACCAAATATTTATCAAAAAAAACTTTTAAATTATTTAGAAAATAATAAATTTTTTGAAGATCTTGATATTAAATTAAATCATAAAATTATTACAATTACTGAAAAAAATTTAGAAATAGAAATTGAAAAAGGAAATTTTATTAAAAGATTATATGATAGAATTTCAACAGATTTTATAAAATTTAAATCTCTTTCTGATAGAAGAGATGACGTTCTTCCTATTCTCGATTTTTATTTAAATGAAAAAAGTGGAGGAAATTTAAATTTTAAATTTTCTTCTAGAGCCTTAACAAAGTTACAAATGTATGATTGGCCTGGAAATATATCTCAACTAATTAACTATGTAGAGAAAAGTTTAATACTTAATCAGGACCAAAATATAAAAGAGTTAGAAGTTGATGATTTAGCTCTACAAATGGGAGATGAAACTGCGTCAAATTCTTCAAATAACTCACTAGATTTGTCCCTTAAAGAAGCCAGATCTGAGTTTGAAAAAAATTATTTGATATCGCAAATTAAGAGATTTAATGGTAATATAACTAAAGTTTCTGAATTTACAGGAATGGAAAGAACTGCTCTTTATAGAAAATTTAAAACACTTGATATAAAAGTAGAATAACTAATCTATGAAAACAATTATTTGTGGCGCTGGAGATGTTGGATATAGTATAGCTGATAAGCTATCACGTGAAAATTTTGAAGTTACAGTCATCGATGAAGATGAAAATAGACTAAATAAAGTATCCGAAACGTTGGATGTCAAAACAATAAATGGTATTCCTAGCATGCCATCAGTTTTGGAGAGCGCCGGAGCAAATGATTGTAAAATACTAATTGCAGTTACAAAGAGTGATGAAACTAATATGGTTACTTGTCAAATTGGCCATTCATTATTCAAAATAAAAAAGAAAATTGCAAGAATAAGACAACAAGATTATTTAAAAAATGATTGGAAAAATTTATATAATGATGAAAATTTTCCAATAGATGCAATTATTTCTCCTGAGCAAGAGGTAGCTAAAGGTATATTTAGAAGACTAATTTCACCAGGAACTATAGATATGGTAGAATTATCTGATAAAAAATTAAAACTAATTGGCCTAAAATGTGAGGATAATTTTTTGCATTCTGGCTTATCTGTAAGAGAATTATCTGAAAAATTTCCTGACTATCTTGCTAACATAATGTTTATTTTTAGAGGTGATCAAAAATTTACCGTAAATTCATCTACTAAAATTGAAAAAAAAGATACTATTTTTCTAGTTGTAGAAACTGATAATTTGACAGACGTGTTATCTGAATTTGGTCATCAAGAATTACAGGCAAAGAAAGCTGTGATTATAGGTGGAGGAAATATAGGATTTTCGCTTGCTCAATTAATTGAAAATTCTGATACATATATTAAGACTGAATTAATTGAAGCTGATAAAGAGCGCGCAGAATTTCTTGCTTCAAATTTAGAAAATATAACAGTTACATTCGGGGATGGCTTGGATACACAGATTCTAGAAGAGGTAAACATCTCAGACTCCGGTTACTGTATATCAATCACAGAAGATGATGAAGTAAATATATTATCTTCCTTATTAGCTAAAAGAGCAGGTGCACATACATCAATAACTTTGATTAATAATAGCAATTATTCCTCTTTGTTGTCTAATATTGGTGTAGATATGACAATAGATCCAAAAATAATAACAATTTCTAAAATTTTAGAAAAGGTAAGAGGTGTAAAAATACGAAATGATTATTCAATAGGTGAAGGTTTTGGAGAAGTAATAGAGGCAGATATTCAGTCAAAATCCTACCTATGTAATAAAAATCTTAAAGAATTAGAATTGCCAAAAGGTATACGTATCGGCTCTATTGTAAGAGATAAAAAGATTATAATCCCTAATAGTCAAACGGTTTTTAAAGAGAATGATGATGTTGTTTTTTTTGCAGAAACAAACTGCATAAAAAAACTAGAGAAACTCCTATCAAAAATTTAATCTAATGCCAAATTTTGCTTTTATAAATAACAAATTTGTAAATTTTAAATCTGCAAAAATTCATATAGAGGATAGGGGATTACAATTTGCTGATAGTGTTTATGAAGTTATCGCAGTTTTGGATAATAATTTAATTGATTTAGATTTTCATCTTAAGAGATTAAAATATTCCCTTCGTGAATTAGATATTAAATTTACCATCAATAAAACTAACTTAAATAGTATTTTTCTCAATCTAATTAAGAAGAATAAAACAAAAAATGGTATAATATATTTACAAATTACAAGAGGTATTCAATTTAGAGAACATAAATATCAAAAAAATTTAATCCCAACTTTGATTGTATACACAAGAAATAAAAGTTTTAATTTGCCTGGAAAAAAATTTGTAGGAGTAAATACAATTACCTTCCAAGATCTTCGATGGAAAAGACGTGATATTAAAACAGTAAATTTACTTCCAAATATTATAGCAGCAAATATGGCCAAAAAGAAAAACGCTTATGAAGCAATTTTAATACAAAATGGAAAAGTAACTGAGGGCACATCATCTAATATTTGGATTATAAAAAGAAATAATTTAATAACTCATCCAGCTAACTCAAATATTTTAAAAGGAGTAACTAGAACATCTCTCTTAAAAATTATAAAAAAAACTAAACTTAAATTAGTAGAAAAACAATTTACCCATAAACAATTATTTAATGCAGATGAAGTATTTTTAACGAGTTCTGGAAGCTTTATTACTCCTATTTTAAAAATTGATAATAAAAAAATTAATAACGGTAAAATTGGTAATATCACATTGAAACTTGCAGAAATGTATACTGAAGCATGTATAAATGGATAATATAAAGCAAGAGGACATAGAGGAAATCTGTTTTAACGTAAGTCAAAATATTATCTTGCCAAAATTTAAAAATTTATCGGAAAATGAGATTAATTATAAAAATGGATCTGATTTAGTAACAGCAGCTGATATAGAAGCAGAAAAAGAATTAAAAAAAAATTTGTTAAAAATTTTACCTACTTCAAATTTTATAGGAGAAGAAGAATATTCTAGAAATGAAAATATAATTAATTTTTATAATGATGATGAATATTGTTGGACTGTCGATCCAATCGATGGAACAACAAATTTTGTTAATGGCAGAGATAAATTTGCAATAATGATCGCTTTAACATTTAAAGAAAAGATTTTACGTTCTTGGATATATAAGCCTCTAGAAAAAATTATGTGCTCCGCTATTGTTAATGAGGGTGCTTACATTAATGATAATAAAATTATAACAAAAGAAAACAAAATAATTGAAGAAACTATAGGATCGATAAGTACAAAGTATTGGGAGCCAGGATTAAAAGATAAGTTAAAAATGTTTAAAAACATGTTTAAAGAAGTTAATTCTTATAGATGCATAGGTTTTGAATATATTGATATAGGTATTGGGATTAGAAATTTTGCTATTTTATCAAAATTATCCCCGTGGGATCATATTCCAGGCATTCTTTTTGTCAGAGAAGCAGGTGGTGCTGATATTGATTTTGATAAAAATAAATATGACTTTACAAAAAAGAATAAGAATTTAATTGTAAGTAATTCAGAAGATTTGAGTGTAAAAATTTTAGAAAAATTAGGAGAATATTTATGAGTATTAAAAATGTTTCTTTTATTGGCTTAGGAGTAATGGGTTATCCAATGGCAGGTCATCTTCAAAACAATGGTTATAATGTAACTGTTTATAATAGAACGACTGCTAAAGCAGAAAAATGGGTACAAGAGTATAAAGGCAACATGGCTAAAACTCCTGGTGAAGCTTCTCAAAATTCTGAAATTGTTTTTATGTGTGTTGGACGCGATGAAGATATTATTGAAGTAATGGAAGGTGAGAATGGAATTCTTTCAAAAGTAACTGAAGGATCAATAATTGTTGATCACACAACAGCTTCAGCAGAGATAGCAAGAAATTATTATCAAAAACTTAAAGATAAAAAATTGAGTTTTCTTGATGCTCCTGTATCTGGCGGTCAAGCGGGTGCGGAAAATGGTGTTCTCTCCATTATGATAGGTGGGGATGAAAAAGATTATAATATTGTAAAACCAGTTCTCAAATCTTATGGCAAAGCAGTTGAACTTATAGGTCCATCTGGATCAGGTCAAATAGCTAAAATGATAAATCAAATTTGTATTGCGGGACTAGTACAAGGTTTATCTGAAGCAATGGCTTTTGGAAAAAAATCGAATGTAGATATGGAAAAGGTTCTTAGTGTTATATCAAAAGGTGCAGCTCAATCATGGCAAATGGAAAATAGATATAGAACTATGCTTGATGGGAAATTCGATTATGGTTTTGCAGTTGATTGGATGCGTAAAGATTTATCAATTTGTTTTAATGAAGCTGATAAAAATGGAGCAATTCTTCCTGTGACAAAAATAGTTGATAAATATTATGAAGAAGTTCAAAAAAAAGGTGGTAATAGGTTTGATACATCATCTCTAATGACTCTTGTAGATAAATAAATGTCAAGAAACTTAATGTTAGCAGTAATATTGTTAACAGCCTCTTCTTTGTTCTGGTCAGGAAATTTTTTGTTTGGAAAAGTCGCCCATATAACCGACCTTTCGCCATTTAAATTAAGTTTTTTTAGATGGTTTTTAGCCTTACTATTGCTACTACCCTTTACATATAAAAGTATTTTTGAAAATTTTAATTATTATAAAAAAAATTTTTTACTTATGACTACATTGAGTATTTTAAGTGTTACAATTTTTAATTCATTTACATATATTTCAATGCAGACAACTTTAGTTTTAAATTCAACTATAATGGCTTCTACTGCACCTGTAATTATGATTGGTTTTTCTTGGTTAATGTTTAGAACTAAAATTTCAAAACTACAATTAATTGGTATAATTTTATCTTTATTAGGTGCTTTAGCTATAATTTTAAAAGGAAATTTAAATAATTTATATACTCTTAATTTAACTATTGGAGATATATGGATGTTTGCGGCTGTAATATCTTGGTGCTTATATTCTGTGCTTTTAAAAAAGATGGATACATCAATTCCTCAACTAGCAAGCTTAGAAGTAATGATAATTATTGGTTTATTATTTATTATTCCATTTTATCTTTTTGAATCTTTTAACAGTAGTTTTTTACTCTCATCATCCTCTGATTTTTTCATTATTATTTACGTTGCAATTTTTGCAAGCATTGCAGCATATTTTGCTTGGAATAAAGGTGTATATTTAATTGGACCAAACAGAGCTGGTTTATTTTTACACTTTATACCTGTCTTTGCAGCGATTTGGGCAATAACTTTTTTAAATGAAAATTTTGCAATATTTCATATTGTCGGAGTTTTTTTTATAATTACAGGAATTATATTATCTAATATAAGAATTAAAAATGAACAAAATAGTTAAAACTGATAAGGAGTGGAAATCTCTTCTCACAGAAGATGAGTATTATGTAACAAGACAAAAAGGAACAGAACCTCCTTTTTCGGGTAAAAATTTTGAAATTATTAATGGTGGTATTTTTAAGTGTAAATGCTGTGGTAATGAATTATTTAATAGTTCAACAAAATATGATTCTTATTGTGGATGGCCAAGTTTTTTCGAACAAATATCACCTGAAGCAATTAAAACAGAGACTGATAGATCTCATGGAATGGTACGTATTGAAATTATGTGTGCCAAATGTGATGCACACTTAGGCCATGTCTTTGATGACGGTCCAGAGCCTACTAGAAAAAGATACTGCGTAAATTCTCTTTCTATTAATTACGAAGAGTTTGAATAATACTTTTTATACACTCCTATTTTCTTCAATAGGTCATGCGCTCATGCACATGTTTGCAGCATCTTATTTTGTAATCGTTCTGACGATAGAAAAAGAATGGAATATTTCTTATGATCAATTAATTAGATTATGGTCTCTTGGAGCTCTACTAATTGGTTTAGGGGCAATTCCTTTTGGATGGTTAAGCGATAGGTGGTCTCGTTCAGGAACAATGACAATTATGTTTATTGGAATGGGATTAGCTTCCATTTTATGTGGTTTGAGCACATCAGTTTCATTTTTGTTTTTTTCATTATCTCTTCTAGGATTATTTTGCTCAATCTATCATCCGGTGGGTATTCCTTGGGTGATTCATGCAGCTAACAAACAGGGAAGAGCTCTTGGAGTAAATGGTATTTTTGGTGGAGTAGGGATAGGATCTGGTGCATTTGTAGCTGGTACTCTAACGGAATTACTAACTTGGCAACTAGCTTTTATATTACCTGGTTTGATATCTATTGTTATAGGATTTTATCTTATCTACTTAATTTTAATTAATAAAATATCCTATAAAAATTATTTTATTAAAAATGATGACCAAGATAATTCTCGTAACGAAATGATTTTAATTGCATTAATAATGCTTTTATCAATGTTTGCTCTTGGATTATCTTTTCATAATACACAAACAGCATTACCTAAAGTTTTTGAAATACGAATTGGCAATATAAACTCAATTCAAATTGGCTTTATGATAGCAGTTATATATTTTATTTCTGGTGCAACAACTTTTATTGGTGGGCTTATGGCAGATCGTTTCAATTTAAAAGCTATTTATTTAATTGGCATATTTCTTCAATTTCCATGCTACTTTTGTATTGCATATATATCTGGATACTCTCTTGTTGTTTTATGCATTTTAGCAGCTGTATTTAATGCTAGTATTCTTCCAACAGAAAACCTCCTACTTGGGAGATTTACTCCTCAAAAGTATCATGGAGTAGTTTATGGTATTAAATTCATCTTAGCATTTGGCTCAGGTCCAATATCTGTATTTTTAATTTCTGAAATATACTCTGTTACACTAGAGTTTACTTATCTTTTCTTAATCAATGCTACTATGATGGCTTTGGTCTCATTATTTATCGTTTTCTTACCAATTCAAACAAGAGAAAAAATTGTATAGATTATTAATTATTAAGTTGATTAATAAAGTTCTTGAATTGATTTAAGTATTTTTGATTTTTGGAATTCTCTAGAACTTCGTTATTATTTTTGAAAATTTCAATTTTTTTATAACTGATACTTTTTTGTTTCAATTTTTCTATTATGATTGTGGGTAAAAAATATAAATCTACCTCTTTTAAAATACCTAAGTTGTCAATTGTAGATTTAACTCCCATAACTACGTCACAAGATTTTGTATCATACCTATAACTGTATTCCTTACGTGATCCTCCTCCAATTGATTTTCCGCCTCTCATATTTCCAATAAAACCAATACCAGATTTTGTGGCTTTAGATTGTATTCTAATATAATCGTTAATTTTCCTTTCTATAATAATATCAAATTTACTTGATGGAAGATCAATTTTTGAAGCATTGTATTTGTGCATTAATATGCCTAAAGCAATATGTTCATTTGCTATACCTTTATTAGCAGCATCTATACCTCTAATTCTATGTTCCTTTTCAGTAATCATATTTTATCTAACGATAAGTTTATTTTTTTGGCAATACTTTCTATCAAAGGAATAGTAACAGAATTACCTGCTTGTTTATAAAGTTGTGTATTAGGAACATCTTTAGGGAATTTTATATTATTATAACCTTGAAAATTAAAGCATTCTTTTGGTGTAAGCTTTCTTATCCCATATTTATCAATTAAAAGTGGAACATTGTGTCCACCAGTTCCCATATTGGCTGTTAATGTTGGGCATAAATTACTTTTATTTTCTCTCACATAAATTCTTCTTAACTGATAAAATGTATTTGGGTTTTTAATCTCTTTTTTTAACATTTTATAATACTGAGAGTTTTGAAAGTAATAGTATTTTTCATCTATTTTATTCTTTTCAAGCATAGATTGAATGGATTTCAAAGATGTTATTCTTTCTATTGGGTTGTTTAAGAAATTTGAATATGATTTTTTATTCTTAAAACAACATATTATTGTTCTCTCTCGATTTTGTGGAACATCAGAATATTTATAAGTATTATAAACTTGCCAGTGAACAGAATATCCAAAATCAATTAGTATTTTCTCAATTGCTTTTCTTGTATTTCCCTTATCATGACCACTTAAGTTCTTAACATTTTCTAGCATTAATGCTTTTGGTTTGACTTTAAGCTCATCGATAAATCTAGCAATTTCATAAAATAAATTGCCTCTTGGATCCTTAAATCCTTTTCTATATCCAGCAACAGAGAAAGCTTGGCATGGAAAACCTCCAACAAGAATATCAACAGATTTCATTTTTTTGGGATCTAATTTGTAGATATCTTCTTCAATCAAATTGTGATTTGGATGGTTAAGTCTATAGGTTTTACAAGCATATTTATCAAATTCATTTGCCCAACTAATTTCAAACCCTGCTCTCTCAAAGGCCAATTCTATTCCACCACAGCCAGAAAATAGTCCTCCAACGGTAAATTTCTTATTTTTCATTTCTTATATGAATTATTATACGTTTACTTTTAAGTTTTCTATAAACTTTAAAACTTCATTATATCTTTCATCAGATATATCTTTGTAAGTCATCCCAAAATGTGATTTTACTTCTAAAGCGACATGTGCATATGGATTTCTACCCTTAGGGTGATTGGGGTGATCGGGTAATTTGCCTTTTAAAAAATTCCCTGTTTCTTGAATATGCTTCCAAAGATTATAGGCGTTTTTTTTATTCAACTTTATCTAGCTAAAGCACCCATTGGGTCCCATGGAGCAAGAGAAACTGGTTCCATGTCTAAGTATTTTAAGAGTCTTTTATTTAGATATTTATTATCAATTACTACTTCATAAGTATATTCATCAAACCACTCATCAGTCATCATCATATATCCTTGGTTTCCACTTTTTGTTCCCCAACTATTTTCAATTTTCCATTTTGTTGAATTTCTTTTTTTAATATCCACTCCCGTTAAGAGCATTGCATGAGTCATTTCACTATCACCGTACTCTAGACGAGTTTGTTTATTCATCTTAAAAGGAGTTTGGAAGACATTTTCATAATCGTAAATACCCATATCAAGTACACCCATATCACGACTAAAACGCTTACCAACATCACAACCAAACCATACAGCTTCATTGTTTTTTATTGAGTCCATCGCCGATTTTTTTAATTCTTTAATATCTACATTTAAATATTTAATAATTTGTCCTTCAACAACATTTCCAAGATATTCAACTGTGTACATTGTATTAAATTTTTTATTGCTCATTGGAGCGTGAATTAAGCAAACTTTATCTTTAATATTAATATCAGCATATTTTTTGCAGAAATCAGTTGGTGTCATATCTGAAATCACAATGTGTCTATTGTCTTTATTTCTAGTAGACCAATTGATAACATCTGGAGGTTGACCAAGAAACATTGCTAGTAGATTATAAATTGTTTCCATCATATCTTTTTTAAGAGCAGCAGAATTTTTAGCTGGTTTCTTTCTTAGTATAGAAGCAAACTCTCTTAATTTGTGAGTAAGAATATAATTCATGGCGCCAGATTTACTACTATGGTTTGTTTCAGGCATTACGTCTTTAGGTACTGCACCATACTTATTAATTAAGTTTACAAACATATCCCACTGTCCACCATCTTGTACAGGTGCTTTTAAAAGATGAGTAATTAATCTGCTTTCATATGATTCATCTCTTGATTTGATAATATTCTCTAAAAAATAGTTTGCTTTCTCTAACTTATCCCAAAACATGAAATAATTTTGCGAAAACTCAAATGTATTTAGTTCAAGGCTATCAACAACTTGTAAGCGCATAAGATTTAATCCTGCAAATCCCCAACATCTACCTGATGCCATTTGATTTGTTGCAGGTAGTTCTTTTTTTATTAGATTAGAAAAATTATGATTGATTTGACTAAAGTTTTCCCAATTAAGTGCAACATTGGCTAAATCATTTTTTATTAATGCATTTCGTGAAGCTGTATTTTTATTATTTCTTAAAAATTTATTTTTGTAAGTCTTTATTGTTGATAGAGATATATTTTTTGACATATTTTCTATTTAAAACTATTTCAGCTTAATTCAATTCTTAACTGTTTTTTTCTTTTTTTTGAGACCCATTTTCGCTTTTCTTTCATCAATTAACCTAATAGCATCTTCTAATTTTAAGCTATCAATTGTTTGATCACCAAGAATTGATGCATTTATTTTTCCACATTTTACGTATGGCCCAAATTTTCCATCATGTGCAGTAATATTTTTCTTTTCTGTTGGGTGCTCTCCAAATGTTTTTAATGTTGCATTACCTCTCTGTGTAGGTTTAGCAATTAATTCAATGGCTCTTTCAAGTTCTATATCAAGAATATTATCTGTTTTTTCGAGAGCTTTATATTTTTTATCATGCAAAATATATGGCCCATACATTCCAATACCAGCACTTACTGTTTTATTTGTTTCTGGATGAAATCCTAATTTACGCGGCAAACCAAGTAATTGAATAGCTGTGTTTAATCCAATTTCATCTGGCTCAAAATTCTTAGGAATAGAAACTCTTTTTGGTTTCTTTTCTTTCGTCCCTTCACCAACTTGCATATAAAATCCATAAGGACCTTTTCGAAGAGTAATCATTTCACCTGTTTCCGGATAAATACCAATTTCTTTTGGGCCACTAAGTGCAGCGCCATCTTTATCGTTTAATTGGTTAAACTGAACTGTATATTTGCAATCGGGATAATTAGAACAACCAATAAATCCTCCAAACTTTCCAACTTTAATTCCTAGTCTTCCATTATCACATGTCGGACATTTTCTTTTTTCATCTGATCCGTTTGGTGGAAAGAAATGTGGACCTAGTGCTTCATCTAACACATCAATCACTTCTCTGTTTGATTTACCTACAGTTTCATCACAAAGTTGTTTAAATGTTTCCCAAAATTTTCTTAGAACCTCTTTCCAATCAAGCTTACCATCAGAAATTTCATCAAGTTGATTTTCAAGATCAGCGGTAAAATCATATTCTACATATTGATTGAAATATTTCTCTAAAAATATCGATACTATTCGACCTCTATCATGAGGATTAAAACGTTTTTTATCTAAAATTACATAATCTCTATCTTGTAGAACTTTAATAATAGAAGCATAAGTAGATGGTCTGCCAATACCAAGTTCTTCAAGTTTTTTTACTAAACTT
Organism: uncultured Alphaproteobacteria bacterium; assembly: GCA_902613275.1. The sequence continues at coordinate 19,221 of CACMGM010000001.1, read as the reverse complement.
GCTTCGGTGTAACGAGGAGGAGGGGAGGTAAAATGTTGTGTTTTTTCAACTTCTTTTAAATTTAAACTTTCTCCTTCACTCATGGCAGGAAGAATTGTTTCTTTTTCTTCATCTTTATCGTCATCTTTAGCTTCTTGATAAACTTTGTACATTCCAGGAAACTTAATTGTTGATCCATTTGCTCGTAAAACAATTTTTTTATCTTCATTTGTAATATCAACAGCTACTTGATCTAATATAGCACTTGCCATTTGTGAACTTACTGCTCTTTGCCAAATAATTTCATATAGTTTGTATTCTTCTAAGGTAATGTATTGCTTAATATCTTTTGGTGTTAGGTAAATATTTGTTGGTCTAATACATTCATGTGCTTCTTGGGCATTTTTGGCCTTTGATTTATAAACTCTTGGCGCTTCAGGTAAATAGTTTGCACCATAATTATCAGTAACAAAACCTCGAACTTGGTTAATAGCTTCTTTTGACATGACGACACTATCTGTTCGCATATAAGTTATTAAGCCAGTTGTTTCTCCTTTAATATCTGTTCCTTCATAAAGACGTTGAGCTGTGCGCATTGTTTGGCTCGCACTAAGACCAAGTTTACGACTAGACTCAATTTGCATTGTAGATGTAGTAAAAGCAGGATAAGGATTTCTTCTAGCCTCTTTTTTTGTAATATTTCCAACAGTGAAAGTAGAATTTTTTATATCATTAAAAATTTTTGTCGCCTCACTCTCATTTTTAATATCAAGTTTATCTACTTTATTCCCATCATAAACTGTAAGTCTGTAATTAATAATTTTATCTTCTTTATTTCTAAACTCACCTTGTAAAGACCAATATTCCTGTGGAATAAATTTTTCTATTTCAATTTCTCTCTCACTAATTATTCTTAAGGCTACAGATTGAACTCTACCCGCTGATTTTGAACCTGGTAACTTTCTCCATAACACTGGAGAAAGTGTAAAACCAACAAGAAAATCTAACGCTCTTCTTGCAAGATAAGCATTTACTAAATTTTCATCTATTTCTCTAGGCTCTTTAAGACTATCAAGAACTGCATTTTTTGTAATTTCATTAAATGTAACACGGTGAATATTTAATTTTGAAAGTGATGAATTATCTCTAAGTAGTTTTTCTACGTGCCACGCAATGGCTTCACCTTCACGGTCTGGGTCAGTTGCTAGATATAAATTTTCAGATTTTTTTGCAGCATCTGTTATTTCTTTTATTACTTTTTTTCCACGATCACTAGTTTCCCATTTCATTTGGAAATCATTTTCAGTATCTATCGCATCATTTTTTGCTGATAAATCACGGACATGCCCAACACTTGCGAGAACTTTGAAGTCAGAGCCTAAATATTTATTAATAGACTTTGCCTTCGATGGCGATTCAACAATTAATACATTCATAAATTTTGCCCCAAATTTCAGTTTAAAGATAATTCGTCAAGAAATTTTAAAAAAAAGTATAATTTACTTGGATAATTTAATTTTACTTTCAGTTTTGTTTATGATTCTTTTAATGTTTTCTGTGTGTTTAAGATAAATAATTAAAGTTAAATAAATAAAGAAAATTAGAATATAAAAATCAAAATTAATAAAAATATAATAAGTTGGAGCTACTAAAATTCCAATTAAAGATCCAAGAGAAGAGTATTTACTTACAAAAGCAGTAACAAGCCATACTAATAAAAATAAAATTGCAATGTAAGGATTAAAACCAAATAAAAAGCCAATATACGTTGCAACACCTTTTCCACCTTTGAATTTTAACCAAACAGGATAAATATGACCTAATATGGCAAAGTGACAGAGAAGTATTTTATTCAATAAAGAAATTTCTTGAAAATATATTTGTAAAATGAGGAGTGGAAGAAAACCTTTAAAAATATCAAAACAAAGAACAATGAATGCTACAAATTTATTTCCTGTTCTTAAAACATTTGTCGCACCTACATTTCCAGAACCAACCTTTCTAATATCTCCCAATCCAAATAATTTTGTAAAAATCAATGCAAAGGGTAATGATCCTATTACATAGAACAATATGATTAATGATAAACTACTTACTAAAGTCATCTCTGTTATTAATAATTAAGTCTAAGCATGCCATTCGTACTGCAACACCCATAGCGACCTGTTCTTGTATTAAGCTCCTTGTGACGTCATCCGCAAGTTTTGAGTCTATTTCTACACCACGATTCATTGGACCTGGATGCATAACGAAAGCATTTTTTTTTGCATATTTAAGTTTATTATAATCTAATCCATACTTTTTAAAATAAGTCCTTTGATTTGGCATTATTTTTCCAACTATTCTCTCTTTTTGAATTCGTAGCATCATAACAATATCACAATTTTGTAATCCCTTTTTCATTTCTGTATAAACATTAACAGGTAGTTTATTTAAACTTTTTGGTAACCATTCCTTAGGACCAATAACATTTATTTTTGCACCTAGCTTTGAGAGTATAATTATGTTTGATCGTGCAACACGACTATGTAAAATATCCCCACATATAGCAATTTTTAATTTTGAGAAATTTTCAAATTTATTTTTTATAGTAAGCGCATCTAATAACGCTTGTGTAGGATGTTCATGACTTCCATCACCTGCATTGATTACAGAAGCATCTACAGTTTCTGAAATTTTTTTACTAATTCCTTCCTCTGGATGTCTTACAATTAAAATATCAGGATTCATTGAATTAATAGTAGTCATAGTATCTAGTAATGTCTCACCTTTGTTAATAGAACTATCTTTTACCACTACATTAATGAGATCCGCTCCTAACCTCTTAGCGGCAACTTCAAAACTTGTTCTTGTTCTTGTTGAATCTTCAAAAAAAAGATTAAATATTGTTCTACCTTCTAAAACATTAATTTTTTTAATTTTCTTTTTATTGAAAGATATGTATTTTTTGGATTCATCTAAGATATGCTCAATTTCTTTTTTAGTTAAATCTGCTGTTTCAACTAAATGAATTTTTTTAAAAATATTTGTTGTTCTTTTTAATTTGATATTTGTTTTTGAAGAAATTGATGAATAATATTTTAAAGCTATTTTTTCTGCATCTTTAAGAATTTTTGAACCTGTAGATGATCTGATCGCTTTTAATTTTGGCAATTTCACTTTCATTTGCCAATATTTTGAATTTTCTCTTTTATATAATTTAATGTGTCCTGATTTAAGAAATTTTGATTTCATATGTGTTAATAATGTGTCAATATGTGTAGACTAATTTATTAATTATTTCTATATCTATCTAAATATCCCTGTAAGATATAAGCAGCTGACTGCTGATCAAGTTTACTTTTTATCTTTGTTTTACTTAAATCTGCTTTTCTCATTTCTTTAAAAATTACATCAGATGAAAATCTTTCATCCCAAAGAGCTGTAGGTTTTTTAAAAAAGGTTTGAAGATTAATATTAAAATCTCGTACTAATTGACTTTGTTTGTTTTCGCTATTATCAAGGCTAATCGGCAGACCAAGAATAAATCCACCAATTTCATACTCTTTCAAAATATCTTTCATGATAATTAAATCTCTATTAGTTCCTTTTCTCTGGATAATTGAAAGCGGTGTAGCGATTATTTTTGATCTATCGCTTACTGCAACACCAATCGTTTTAGTTCCTAGGTCTAGACCTACAAGTATTTGTGATGTATTAAGGCCATCGATTAAATTATTTTGATCATTCATATAATGGAGCTCATAAATTGAAGATTGATAAAAATACAATAAATAAAATTGCCCGTCTATCTAGAATAAAGTTAGATGATAATGAATCTGAAGATTATATTAAGGATCTTAATTCTATTTTAGACTGGGTTGAGCAATTAAATGAAGTAAATACTGAAAATGTAGAACCATTAAGTAACATATCATCATCAATTTTACCAAAAAGAGAAGATGTATCCAAAGATACTAATTCAAGTGAGGAAATTCTTGAAAATGCCCCTGATAAACTTGAAGGATTTTTTGCTGTACCAAAGGTGGTAGAATAATGCCTAAATTATCTTTGAAACAAACATTACAAGATCTTGAGTTAAAAAAAATATCAATTAGGGAATTAAATCAGGATTATTTAAAAAGAATTAAGGAAAAAGAAAACTTAAATGTTTTTATTCATTTTAGTGAAGAGAATGTTTTAAAGCAGATAGATAACTTAGAGAAAGATAATTCAGCAAAAAAATTAAAAGGTATTCCGATTGCAATCAAGGATCTATTTTGTACTAAAAGTATGCCTACTACCGCAGCTTCAAAGATTTTAGAAAATTTTAATCCAACTTATGAATCATTTGTCACTCAAAAATTATTAGATGAAGGGTCTATTTTTGTTGGTAAAACAAATCTAGATGAGTTTGCTATGGGATCAGCTACTAATACAAGTTTTTTTGGAAATACAATTAATCCTCTATCAAAAAAGAATGAGCCTTTAGCTCCTGGTGGATCTTCTGGTGGCTCCGCAGCCGCAGTTGCTGCAGATTTATGTTTAGGGGCAACTGGAACAGATACTGGTGGATCAATAAGACAGCCAGCTAGCTTTTGCGGTGTTGTTGGTATCAAACCAACATATGGTTTATGTTCACGATGGGGTATAGCTGCATTTGCATCTAGTTTGGATCAAGCAGGAATTTTTTCTCATAATGTTGAAGATGCATCAATATTATTACAATCGATCGCTGGGTTTGATCAAAGAGATAGTACAAGTGCTAAAGTAGATATTCCAAATTATTTTGAAAATTTAGATGATGACCTAAATGGTAAAATTGTTGGTATACCAAAAGATTATTCTATTGATGGTACACCAATGGAAATAAGTCAGATATGGGAAGATGCTATCAAGGTTTTAGAGAAAAAAGGTGTTAAAATTAAAAATATTTCACTTCCTCATACTAAATATGCACTTCCTACTTATTATATAATTGCACCTGCTGAAGCTTCCTCAAACTTAGCTAGATATGATGGAGTAAAATATGGTTTTAGATCTGATGAAATTGATTCTCTCGATGAAATGTATGAAAATACAAGAGCTCAAGGTTTTGGAAGAGAAGTAAAAAGAAGAATTTTAATAGGAACATACGTATTATCTGCAGGCTATTATGATGCATATTATCTTAAGGCACAAAAAGTGAGAAAATTAATTGCTGATGATTTTAATAAAGCTTTTAAAGAGTGTGATTTTATAGTTACTCCTACTGCACCAAGTGCTGCATTTCCATTAAATGAAAAACAAAATGATCCTATCAAAATGTATTTAAATGATGTGTTTACGGTTCCTGCTTCTTTAGCTGGCCTACCAGGTATTTCCATTCCCTTTGGGAAAGATAAAAATAATTTACCACTAGGTATTCAAATATTAGGAAAACACTTTGATGAACAACAAGTTTTTAATGCTGCTGTATCTTTAGAAAGATCATATGAATAATTTAATAAAAGGTGAAATGCATGATTGGGAGATGGTAATCGGTCTTGAAATACATGCTCAAGTAAAATCAAATTCTAAATTATTTTCTTCATCATCAACAAAATTTGGCTCATCACCAAATAGTCAAGTGTCTTTAGTCGATGCTGCTATGCCAGGAATGTTGCCTGTCATTAATAAGTATTGCGTGGAGCAGGCAATTAAAACTGGAGTCGGTTTAAATGCTAAAATTAATAATTATTCTGTCTTTGATAGAAAAAATTACTTTTATGCTGATCTCCCACAAGGATATCAAATTAGTCAGTATAAATATCCAATTGTTGGAGAAGGAAAAGTTACAATTGATTTTAAAGACGGAACATCAAAAGATATTAGAATTGTAAGATTACATTTAGAACAAGATGCTGGTAAAAGTTTACACGATCAAAATCCTTCAAAAACATATGTAGATCTTAATAGATCTGGTGTTGCTTTAATGGAAATTGTTAGTGAACCTGACATTAGAACGCCTGATGAAGCTGGAATGTATATATCCAAAATCAGATCAATTTTAATGTATTTAGATACATGTGATGGAAATATGCAAGAGGGCTCTTTAAGAGCAGATGTAAATATTTCAGTAAGAAAACCTGGAGATGAATATGGAACTCGATGTGAAATTAAAAACTTGAACTCTATAAAGTTTATTAAGCAGGCTATTAATTATGAAGCAAAAAGACAAATAGAAATATTGGAGTCTGGCGGTTCTATTGAGCAAAACACAATGCTCTTTAATACATCTACTGGCAAAACTAGACCCATGAGAAATAAAGAAGAAGCTCATGACTATAGATACTTTCCTGATCCAGATTTATTACCACTAGAAATTTCTAGAGAAGAAATAGGGAAAATTAAATCATCAATACCAGAGCTTCCAGATGAGCTTAAGAATAAATTTATTGAGACTTATAAATTGTCTAATTATGATGCCTCAGTATTAACTGCAGAGAAACAAACATCTGATTATTTTAATGAAACAATTAATTCAGATCCAGAATTAAAAAATCATGCAAAAATAGTTGTAAATTGGATTACCTCTGAATTGTTTTCATTATTAAACAAAAATAATCAAGATTTAAATAACTCTCCAGTATCACCTGAAAACTTAGGACAACTTACAAAGTTAATTTCTACAAATGAAATTTCTGGCAAAATTGCAAAAGATGTATTGGAAGACATGTTTTCTTCAGGAAAAACAGCTAGACAAATCGTAGACGAAAAGGGTTTGCAACAAGTTACAGATGAGGGTGAAATAGCAAAAGTTATTGATGAGGTTATTGCAGAAAATCCAAAAATGGTCGAACAGTTTCTAGCAGGTAAAGATAAGTTACTAGGTTTCTTTGTTGGTCAAGCTATGAAATTAACTAAAGGAAAAGCTAATCCAAAAATGTTAAATGATATTTTAAAACAAAAATTAAATAAAAAAAATTAAACGTAAAGAATAGCATCTATAAGCAACAATTATAAATGTTAAAACTATCCAAATAATACTTCCTTTGTAATTTTCTGCTGCTCTCCAAATTCCAATAGAAATAAATATTGTCCAAATAAAAATAAAAATTTTTGAGATTAGCGCAAGATTAGTAAAATCTAAAAATGGTATTTGTGAAACAGAGCTATCTGTATTAAAAAAATAAATTTCAAGATTAAATATAACAAGCAAAACAATACCATTTAGTAGTTCACCAACTAACCAATAGGATTTCCAGAGTTTTATTTTTCCTTCAAAAAAATCTTTTATTATATTTGTATTAGTCATTTTTATTTACCTTTAATATTATAATTATTCATAAAATTTTTAATAGCAATTCAACGCTCTTAAATCATTTATTGGGTGTTTTTAATGTATAAGAAGTCCACAAAGAATGCCATTTAGCATAATTATCTTTTTTCTTATTACTGCCTTCAATTATAACAACACTTTCAATTAGATATTTTGTGTTTTCTTTAAATAAGTAATCAAAATATCCACCCTTGTTTGTTCTGACATATTCTTTTCTAAAATAACCATTATTTAAACTCATAATAGAAACCTTATGATCAGCTAGTATTTTATTTTTATATTCTAATAGAATTCTTTTACTTTCATTTAAAGTTTTAAGAGGATTGTCTAAAAAAATTAATTCAAAGTCCATATTTGTATCGATATCTTTACCATCAAAATTTTCCACGCTAATTAATGACTTTGCATATCTTTTATAACTTTCAAAAAAATTTTCTGGGTAGTTATTTTCTCTATGTTTTTGAGCTAAATTTGGATATCCTTTCTCTCTTGCGAAAATTTCAAATTTTACTAATTTTTCATACTCAACATATTTAGTAACTGATTCAACTTGTATTACATTTAATCCTTTGAACGCTTTTTTAATATTAAGAGCGGGAATATCACCTAATCTACCTTTAATTTTTAATTTATTATCTTCACCATACAGGAATGCAATTTTAAAATATTCTTTTGTAAATGGTATTGGTGATCCTTCAAAATTTTCTCCTATAAAGATATTCGCCACAGCTTTTCCATTATTAGATAAGTGATAATTTTTTGGATCAATCCAAAATTCATGACATAAAGAGATTTTTGTTATTGAAGTTAAGATAATAATAAATATTAATCTTTTAAAAGTAAATTTCATCATGTTCTCTTATATAAAAATTATAAAGTTATATCTATTTTTAATTATAGTATTTTTTTTCAATTTATTTTCAACATCTTCTATTAGTCATGAAATCAAGCCATCTATTGCAGATTTTACTTATGATGAAAAATATTTGAATTTTAAAATAAGATTAAACGCTGAATTGATATTATCTAATATTGACGCATCTACTGTTTCTAATACAGACTCTTCATCACTAAGAGAAATTTATGATAAATTTAGAATTTTAAGCAAAAAAGACCTTGAAGGAATGTTTCAAAATTCTTGGAGTGAAATAAGTTCTAATATTAATATTAAAATTAATAATGAATCAAAGATAATTACTTTAATTAAAACTGAAGTTGAAGATATTAAAAATTTTGAAATAAGTAGAGATACACATGTTTATTTAAGAGTTTTATTAGATAAAAATTCTGAACAATTTACATTTAGGTGGGTCAAAAACTACGGCCCAATTATTTTAAGAGAGAATAACAATAACAAAGTAGAAGACGAATTAGTCACAGAATATTTGCAATCTGGAATTGAATCAAGTCAATTTTCATTTAAGGAAAATAATTTTAGCAAAACATTTAATAGCTTTGCAAAATTTTTTGTATTAGGAATTCAACATATAATTCCAAAAGGATTAGATCATATTTTGTTCATATTTGGACTTTTTTTATTTTCATCATCTTTAAAAAAATTAATTTCTCAAATAACTATCTTTACTATTGCTCATTCAATTACTCTTATATTTGTTTCTTTATCTTTAATGAGAATCAATCCTCAAATTGTTGAACCTATCATTGCACTTTCTATAGTTTATATCGGATTAGAAAATATTTTTAAAAAACATATAAAGGAATATTTAAGATATGTTGTAATCTTATTTTTTGGATTACTTCATGGTTTAGGATTTGCATTAGTTTTGAGTGATATAGGTTATAAGAGCAGTGATTTATTTGTAAATCTCATCTCGTTTAATCTTGGTATTGAAGTTGCTCAAATATCTATAGTATTGGCTTTATATCTATTAATTGCTTTAAACTTTGCAAAAAATAAAAATTATAGAATTTTTTTTCAAGTTCCATCTTCTATATTAATATCAAGTGTTGGGTTATATTGGTTTTTTGAAAGAATTAATTTAATTTAATAAAATTTTTAGGCACGCTATGGGCACAATGAATTTATAACTCAAGCTAAGAAATGCTTTTTTGATAATTCTTTCATTGTTAACAATATTTTAAATATTAAGTAAATAATGTTGAGATTCCTGTCTATTTTCGTTATTACATGAACTAAGCAATATGAAACAATTACAGGAGAGATGGGTGAGTGGCTTAAACCACAGGTTTGCTAAACCTGCGAAGGAAGTAATTCCTTCCGAGGGTTCGAATCCCTCTCTCTCCGCCATATAGTAATGTTTAAAGGAAGTATTCCGGCAGTTATTACTCCGTTTGATGGAAAAGATATAGATTATAACTCTTTTTATAATATTTTAAATTATTTAATTGATAATGGTTCTAATGGCCTTGTGCCTTGTGGAACGACTGGTGAGTCTCCAACTCTTTCACATAACGAGCATAAAAAAATAATAGAAGAGACAATAAGAATTACTGATAAGAGAATACCTGTAATTGCTGGTACTGGTTCAAATAATACTTTGGAAGCTGTTGAATTTACAGAACATGCAAAAAACGCTGGAGCAGATGCTGCACTAATCGTCACGCCTTATTATAATAAACCAACTCAATCTGGTCTATACAAACATTTTAAAACAATTGCTGATAAAACAAATATTCCAATAATTATATATAACATACCCGGTAGGTCGATAGTTGATATGAAAATTGAAACAATGATTGAGTTGGCAAAAATTGAAAATATTATCGGTGTTAAAGATGCTACAAACGATTTGTTTAGACCACTACTAACAAGGAAAAAAATGCAAAATGATTTCTGTTATCTTTCTGGTGAAGATGGAACTGCATTAGCGTTTCTGGCGCAAGGTGGCCATGGCTGTATTTCAGTAACAGCTAATGTAGCACCAAAGTTATGTTCAGATATGCATTCAGCATGGCTAGAAGGAAATATTAATAAGGCTCAAGAAATTAATCTAAAATTATCTTCGTTACATAATGCATTATTTATAGAATCTAGTCCTGGACCTGTTAAGTATGCTGCATCACTATTAGGTCTTTGCAAAGAAAATACAAGATTACCTTTGACCAATATCACAGATGAATCAAAAAAATTAGTAAGAGATTGCCTTATAGAATTAAAACTTTTATAAATGAAAGTAATAGCTACCAATAATAAAGCGAATTATAATTATATAATATCAAATAAAATTGATGCGGGACTTGTATTAACTGGATCTGAAGTAAAATCGTTAAGATTAAACACTGGTTCAATACGTGGCTCTTATATTATTGAAAGAAATGGTGAGTTATGGCTATCAAATTCTTTTATCAAAAAATATCAGAATTCAAATGATAACAATTACGACCCAAGCAGAAATAGAAAATTATTAGTTTCTAATAAAGAATTTAATAAAATTTCTGGATTACTTAAGCAAGGTGGTTTTACAATAATTCCTATAATTTTGTATTTTTCAGATAAAGGATTTGCAAAATTAAGTTGTGGAATTGCTAAAGGTAAGAAAAAAATAGATAAAAGAGAGACTATCAAACAAAGGGAATGGAATATTAAACAGCAAAGATTACTTAAAAATAATTAACTATTTACTTTTAAATTTTGATCTCTATAAGCCAGATTATGGCAAGAATTACAGTAGAAGATTGTATTGATAAATTTCCTAGTAGATTTGAACTTGTTTTAGTAGCTTCGAATAGAGCAAGAAGGCTACACTCTGGAGAAGATCCCACAGTAGCAATTGATAATGATAAAAACACCGTAATTGCACTTAGAGAGATAGCTGAAGAAACTATAACAATTGATCGGTTAAAAAATAATTTAATTGAAGAGTATCAAACCAATACTTTTAGTGAAGATGAAGAAATAAATGAGCTAGAGGATAATAGTGACGAAAACATATCAGGTAGCAATGATTCTGATGTCATTGAGGGGCAGGAAGTTAATGAAAATTTTCAGTCTATAGAAGAAGAAACACCTATTGAATCTTCAAAAGATAATTTAGAAAATTCATCAGATGAAGACAAAAATCAGGAATAGTAATAAATATAAATTTAAAATAAAGTAAATAATTTACAAATTATTTATGGTCAAAGACATTCATAAAGAACTAGACTTAATTACTTCATACCTTAATGCAGAAGAAAAGAATAAAGTACGACATGCTCTTAAATTAAGTCAGCAAGCTCATTCTAATCAGCTTAGAAAATCGGGCGATCCCTTTATAACTCATCCATTAGAAGTTGCAAAAATTTTGACTTCAATAAAGTTAGATGCAGACTCTATAGTAGCCGGTTTACTGCATGATACTTTAGAAGACACAAACTTACATATTGATGAAATAAATACATATTTTGGAACACAAATAGTAGAGTTGGTTGATGGGCTTACAAAAATAAATAAATATTCTTTAAAAGTTAAAAATCAAAAATATGGTGAAAATTATAAAAAATTGATACTAGCTACAACAAAAGATCTTAGAGTTATTTTAGTCAAATTAGCTGACAGATTGCATAATATGAGAACCATCCAATTTATTAAAGATGAAAATAAAAAAACTAAAATTGCTTTGGAAACTTTAGAAGTTTTTTCTCCTTTAGCCCAAAGATTGGGTATGAAGGAATGGCAAGATGAATTAGAGGATATTTCATTTGAAATAATTAATCCTGATGCAAAAAAAACAATTACCGAAAGATTGGAATATTTAAAATCTAAAGATGATAATATAGTTGACAAAATAAGATATGAATTAAAAAATATTTTTTTTCAAGAAGATTTATTCTGCAAAATAGAGGGTAGAATTAAGTCTCCATATTCAATATGGAACAAAATAAAAAATAAAAATATTTCTTTTGAACAACTATCGGATATTATGGCTTTCAGGGTTATAACTAACTCAACTAGAGAGTGTTATAGGTGTTTAGGTATAATTCATCGTCATTACCCGTACATCCAAGGAAGATTTAAAGATTTTATATCTGCCCCTAAATCAAATGGATATAGAGCTCTTCATACATCAGTAATGGGACCTAAAAATAAAAAAATTGAAATTCAATTTAGATCAAACATAATGGATCAAATTGCTGATTTTGGAGTTGCCTCTCATTGGAAATACAAAGATCCAAAAAAAATAAAAGAAAAAGATGCTAAGGAATATAAATGGGTTTATGACTTAGTAGATTCAATGAATTCTTCATCTACGCAAGATGAATTAATTCAAAATTCAAAATTAAAAGTATTTCAGAATGATATTTTTGTTTTTACACCAAAGGGAGATCTTATTGAGTTACCTAAAAATGCCACACCTGTAGATTTTGCTTATGCAATACATAGTCAAATAGGTGATAAATGTGTGGCTGCTAAAATTAATGATAAGTTGCAACCATTAAAAACAATTTTAAATAATGGTGATCAGATAGAAATTATTACTTCTGAAACCTCACAACCTTCACCACTTTGGCAAAGATTTGCAGTCACAACAAAAGTGAAATCTCAGCTAAGAAGATTTTTTAGATTTAAGAAAAAAGAAGAGCATATAATTTTTGGTAGAGAGATATTAATTAACTACTTTCAAAAAGAGAATTATGAATTTAATAAAAATATTGAACAAAAAATTCTTTATGAATTTAATTATAAAGTAATAGAAGATATTTATGCTTTAATAGGTTCTGGAGAAATAACAGCATTATCTGTAATAAAAAAAATTTATCCTGAATATAATTATGTTCCAGTTTCTAAGTTTAATTCAAATCATCAGAATCCTATAAAATTGAAAGGTTTAACAGCAGGGATGTCATATCATCTCGCAGGATGTTGCTCTCCTTTAAAAGGAGATAGTATAGTTGGAATAGTAACTGCCGGAATAGGTGTCGCTGTCCATACTCTTGATTGTGATACTCTATCTTCCTACCAAGATGTGCCAGATAGATGGTTAAATATTTCCTGGGATGATCAAAACAATCTAGATACAATATCAAATGCAAGAATTGTAGTTGTATTATTTAATAAACCTGGAAGTCTCGGAAAGGTTACAACTGTTATTGCAAAAAATAATGGAAATATTTCAAACATTCTTTTTTCAGTTAGAAAGCCTGATTTTTTTGAAATTATAATAGACATTGAGGTAAGAGACTCTAATCATTTACAAAATATTATTGCGGCATTAAGAATGGAAAAAGAAGTATCATCTTTAGAGAGATTAAAAGGTTAAAAATGATTTATGGAAATGGGATTGATATTATAGATATTAATAGAATAAGAAGAATAATAGATAAATATGGTAATAAATTTAAAAAAAGATGTTTTAGTTTTTCTGAGATAGAAAGATCAGAAAAAAGATTAAATTCAGTAGAATCTTATGCAAAAAGATATGCTGCAAAAGAAGCTTGTGCTAAAGCTTTAGGTACTGGTTTAGCCAGAGGTGTACTTTGGAAAGATATTGAAGTTAAAAATAACCACTATGGTAAACCATTTATAAAACTTCATGGTAAGGCAAAAGAAATATTTAAAAATATGAATAAAAATTCAAATACGCAAATTGAAATATCACTTTCTGATGAAAAAAAATATGCAATAGCAAATGTTACAATTTATGACTAAAGCAAAAAAAAATAGTTTTTTTGGTAACTTAAAGTCAATAATTATAGCAATCTTTATAGCTTTGCTAATTAGATCATTTATATTTGAGCCATTCAATATACCTTCAGGATCAATGAAACCAAATCTTCTTGTAGGAGATTTTATTTTTGTTTCAAAATATTCATATGGCTTTTCAAAACATTCCCTTCCATTTTCATTGCCTTTAATACCGGGAAAAATTTTTTCAAATATACCTGAAAGAGGTGATGTGGTAGTTTTTAAAACCCCTGAAAATAATAGAACTGATTATATTAAAAGGGTGATTGGTCTTCCTGGCGATAAAATAGAAATTAAAAATGGTATTATTTTTATTAATGGATCAGAAATCTTAAGAAAAAAATTAAATGATTTTATAGATACAGATAATACAACGAGTAATAAAAGAGTTAGAATGTATAATGAATATTTTTTTAATAAAGAGGTCAATATTCTCGATATAACTGACAATGGTATAGTGGATAATACTCAGTTATTTAATGTTCCAGAAAATCATTTCTTTGTAATGGGTGATAATAGAGATAATTCACAAGATAGTAGATTTATAAGCACAGTTGGTTTCATTCCCTATGAAAATTTAGTTGGTAAAGCGCAGTTTATTTTCTTTTCCTTAGAAAATGCAAGATTTTTACAGATATGGAAATGGCCGAACTCAATTAGATATGAAAGAATTTTTAAAAAAATTCAATGATAGATAGTAAAAAACTCAAATTATTTGAAAAAAAGATAAATTATAAATTTAAAAATAATAATTTGTTAATCCAATCCCTGACACATCCAAGTTTTTATTTAGAAAATGAAAAAAAAATTAACATCAATGAATTTGAAAGATTTGAATTTTTAGGTGATCGAGTACTGGGATTAATAATAGCAAATTTATTATTTTCAAAATATAAAAAGTTTAATGAGGGTGACTTATCTAAAAAATATTCTTATTTAGTTCAAAAAAAATTTTTGTTTAAAATTTCACAAGAATTGAAAATAGAAGATGTGCTTCAATATAATTTTAAGAAAAAAAATAATAAAATGTTAAATTCAATTTTTTCAGATTCAGTTGAATCATTAATTGGAGCAATATTTATAGATGGAGGATATAATCCTTCATTTAATTTTATATGTAAATTTTGGTCAAAATATCTAGATATTGAAGTTTCTAAAACTTTAGACCCAAAAACATTATTACAAGAAATTTCACAACAACTCTATAAAAAACTTCCTGAATATAAATTAATTAAAAAAGAAGGACCACCTCATTCCCCCACATTCACAGTTTCAGTTAAAGTGGTAAATTTAAATAAGATCAATTCAAAAGGATTTTCAATAAGAGAGGCAGAGAGAAATGCCGCAGAAATTGCATTAAAAAAAATTAATGAAAAGAAAAATATTAAAAATTAGTCTTGTCGGTAAGACTAATGCAGGTAAATCAACTCTATTAAATAATCTTGTTGGAGAAAAAATTTCAATAACAAATAAAAAAATTAATACCACTGAAGACTTTGTAATTGGTATTGTTAATATTAAAAACACTCAACTAGTTCTATATGATACACCTGGTATCAGCTTTCTTAGAGATAATAAATCTCAAAAAACTAAATTGAAGAAAAATTTATGGGAAGGCTTAAATCAATCAGATATTATTTTGTATTTAATTGATTCAAAAAAGGTTGAATTAAATGATTTAAAAAATGACTTTCTTAAACTTTATGAATTAAAAAAGAATATTTCAATTATCTTTAATAAAACAGATTTAATAAAAGCTGAAAATTTACTTAAGCATATAAAATTAATTACAGAAAAATATAAAATAGAGAAATTTTTTAACATATCAGCTAAAAAAAAATTAGGTTTTGAAAATTTAATTGATTATCTTTTACAAAAATCAAAATATGGAAGGTGGCTATATAAGGATGATGAAATCACAGACAAAGATGATATTTTTATCACCAATGAATGCACAAGAAATGAAATACTATCATTAATTCATAAAGAAATTCCATATAATATAGAAGTAACCAATAAAACTTTTCAATATTTGAAAAATGGACAGCTAAAAATAAAGCAAGATATTATTATTAATAATGACAGATACAAAAAAATATTATTAGGTAAAAAAGGATCTAAAATAAAAGATATCAGAATAAAAAGTCAAAAAGAAATTTCTAATATTTTAGATGTAAAAACTCATCTTTATATCAATATTATTTCATCAGATGAAAAAAAAATTTAAAGGTATACTTATACATTCAAAAGTTTTCAAAGATAATGATCTATTAATTAAGTTTTTATCAGATACGGATGAAGTATTTTCAGGAATTGTATACGGAGGACTTTCAAAAAATAAGAAAAATATAATGCAACTTGGTTTTTTTTTTAAATTTGGATGTTACATACATTGGCAATCGTCCACCATCAATAAAAGCTGAATTATCAAAACCTTATTTATCGAGTGTTATTAATGATAAATATAAACTAAGTTGCCTACTTTCAGTTGTATCTTTAATTAATGCCTCAGTAATTGAAGGGCAGAAAATAAACCAAATATATAAAATTTCTAAAGATTTTTTAGAAATTATGATTAGTAAAAAAAAATGGTTAAATTTCTTTTGTATCTACTTATTTGATCTACTTAAATATATTGGATACGAATTAGATTATGTTAACAATAATAGATTGAAATATTTTGATACAGATACTTTAGAATTTAAAGAAAATTACTCAAACTATACTATTGATTTTCCTCATCATCTTTTTGTGAGTAATTCAAATATTACATTAGATTATAACTCTTTAAATAATTTTTTTAAAATTTTTGAAATTATTTTTATTAAAAATCATTTATCAAATTTAAATCATAAATTGCCAAATCAGTATATTTTATTTAAGAAAAACATAATCAGTTTTTTAGAAAAGAATGAACAAAATAATTGAATCTAACTTAGATACTATACTGAGTGAAAAGTATCTTTCTTATGCAATATCAACTATTGTTTCTAGGTCATTACCTGATGTAAGGGATGGATTAAAACCTGTGCATCGCAGAATAATTTATTCAATGTATCAACTAAAACTTTTCAAAAGTTCAAGTTATAAAAAATGTGCAAGAATTGTTGGTGATGTGATGGGTAAATTTCATCCGCATGGAGATCAAGCTATTTATGATAGTTTGGTAAGGATGGCTCAGGATTTTTCTACAAGAATTACATTGGTCGATGGTCAGGGCAACTTTGGAAATATTGATGGTGATAATCCTGCAGCAATGCGATACACCGAGGCAAGATTACAAGATTATTCAAATTATTTTTTTGATGGTATCGAAGAAAATTCTGTAGATTTTAAAGATAATTACGATGGTCAAAATTTAGAGCCAGTGGTTCTACCATCCCAGCTTCCTAATATTTTAATTAATGGAGCAATGGGAATAGCTGTAGGCATGGCCACAAACATCCCCCCCCATAATATTGTTGAATTAATTGATGCATTAAAATTAATAATAAAAAAAGATAAAGCTTCACTTACTGAAATTTTAAAAATTATTAATGGACCAGATCTTCCCACAGGTGGTGAAATAATTTTAGATAGTAATAAAAAAAAACAAATTTATAAGAGTGGCAAGGGATCATTTATTATTAATGCTAAATACCAAATAGAAGAATTAAAAAATGGTTTGTATCAAATAATTATTACTGAAATTCCATATCAAGTTAATAAAGTTAAGATAATCGAACAACTTGCTAATAACATCAATAATAAAAAATTACCTTTGGACGATGTTGTCGATGAGTCAGATGAAAATATTAGAATTGTCTTAAAACCAAAGACCAGAAATATTGATTCTGAAAAATTAATAAGCTTATGTTTTAAATTAACTGATCTATCAATTAAGTATTCTTGTAATTTTAATGTTTTAATTGATGGTATAGAGCCTAAACAAATTGGAATTATTGAAATACTATCTAATTTTTTAGAACATCGAAAAGTTACCATTAAAAGAAAATCAAAATTTAATATAGAAAGAATTATTAAGAGACTAGAAATTCTTAAGGGCTATCAAATTGTCTTTAAAAATTTAAATTCTATAATAAAAATAATAAGAACTAAGGATAATCCCAAAAAAGAATTAATAAAAAAATATAAATTATCTGATTTACAATGTGAGTCAATTTTAAGTATGCGTTTAGGATCTTTAAGAAAGATTGATGAAAAAAATATTAAAGATGAAATCCAAAAATTAAATGAAGAATTAAAATATCTTAATAAATTAATAAAAGATAAAAAAACATTAGATAAATTTATAGTAAGTGAATTAGATCTTATAAAGGATGATTTAGATACTGATATTAAGGAGAGAAAATCTTTGATTTCATCAGAACAAAATAATGATATTGATATTAGTATTGATGAATTTAAAGAAATTGAAAAATTCACCGTTATCATTAATAATGATTTTCAGCTCAAGAGAATTAAAGAGATAACTGATGAAAAGGAAATTGAAAAAATAAAAAAAGAAAATCTATTTTCAGTTAATTTAAATTCAAACCAAAAAATACTTTTGTTTGTTTCTTCTGGTAAAGTTTACACTATAGATCCAAATATTCTACCAGGTGGAAATAGTAATCCTAAATCATTTATTTATTTTGTTGATAGTATGCCTAAAGATAAGATTGTTGGATTACTTTCATCAATCAATGAAGAGCTCTTAATTGTGTCCAAAAATGGTAAAGGATTTATTAGTAATACTGAAACTCTTGTAACAAACCAAAAGAAAGGTAAGCAATTATTTAATTTAAAAAATAATGATGTAGTTATTAAAGTATTAAATCTTTCAAAAAAACACATAGCTTGCGTTACAAAGTTGCAAAAAATGCTAATTTTTGAAATTGATGCTTTGCCGAAATTACAAAAAAGTGGAGGAGTTCAATTAATTAAAATTAAGAAAGATGATTTTTTATCTGATGTCACTCAGTTAACTATTGAAGATGGATTAGAATGGAGCACTGGTTCTAAGAATAGAAAGTTAGAAGATGTTGACTTTTGGATGGGAAAAAGGGCTCAGGCAGGAAAAAAAGTACCTAAATATTTTAATAAAAATCTAAAATTTGATTAATAAATACTTTTATTATTATTTAATAGGTTTAAAATTATTACATGAAAAAACCTAACCTAAATACACAATCTGTTTTATCAATGAAAGGTGAGGGTTATTACTCTCAAAAAACTGTTGGGGCAAAAAATGCTATAGATAAAATGGAAGTATTAATTGAAGAAGCACTTAAAAATATTCCTAAAGTTGACATGCTTAGAATAGCTGATTTTGGCA